>CAYOLF010000226.1:0-2567 GCA_964404725.1 uncultured Polyangiaceae bacterium | reverse complement strand
TGCGCCTCGGTCCCGACGAAGTCGATGCGATCGACGTCGTTGCCCCAGTACTTGTAGTACCCGGCGACGTAGCCAACCGTGGCGGTGCTCGTCAAACGTCCGGCGTAGCTCCAGCTGGAGCCGTCGTCGGACACGAGCAGGTTGGGGCTCGTCTCGGTCGAGCGGACGAAGTTGTAGAGCTGGTCCCCCATGTGCCAGAGGTTCGAGTAGCTCACCGTCCGGTTCGCCGGGGTGGGGCACCCGTGGCCGGTCCAATCGAAGGCTTGCCGCGAGCCCCAGCTCCCGTTCTGGTAGATATTGTAGTAGCTATTACAGTCGTCGTTGTGAGTCGTGTAGACCGCGACGTACCGGTCCTGCCCCACCTTGGAGATGGCGGCGGTGTTGTGATCGTCCGGGTTCAGGTCCCCTAGCGTGCTCCGCTGGGGGGCGCCGCCGCCGGCCAGGTCATACAGCGTGGCCTCGACGTTCCCGTTTCGCCCCCCGTTGATGGCGACCGAACCGATGATCAGCCGGTCAGCCTCCGCGTCCACGATGGCGCGCTCGTCCTGGTACCAGCACCAGCCGCCGTCGTCGTTGAACGTGATCACCTCGCCCGGGGTCGCCACGGTCCCGCAGGCGATGGTGCCGACGCCGCCGCCACCCGTCCCCTGCAGGCCACCCGTCCCCTCGCCCCCGACACCGCCGTCGCCACCGGACTGCGGCGCGACGCCGCCTTCGCCGGCACCGCCCGTCGGGGGCGCGCCCGCGCCGCTGCCGCCCATCCCGCCCGAAACGAGGACCCCGCCCGTGTCGGAGCCCCCGGACGTCACCACGCCGCCCGTGTCGGAGCCGCCCGTCGTCACTGCACCGCCCGTGTTGGCGCCGCCGGTCACCACGAGCCCGCCCGTTCCGGCGCCCCCTGACGTCGCGCCGCCGGTGCCTCCGGTCAGCACCAGCCCACCCGTGCCGCCGGTCGGCAGCGTGCCACCACTGCCGCTAGCACCGCCCGTCGTCGGCGCACCCCCGATCCCACCGGTCGAAACCCCGCCCGTCACCAGACCACCCGTTCCCAGGCCGCCCGTGCCACCGGTGACCGTGGCCCCTCCCGATGACGCGCCGCCTGTCTTCTCGGCGTCGTCCTCGGATGGACTTCCGCAACCGAGGGCGACCAGGAGGAACCAGACCGAATGGGGGGCTCGACTCATGATGGCGAAGCTCGCTTTCTTGAGGTGCTTCTCGATTCCCGGATCGCGCCACGCTGATCGGCGCCGCCCCCAAGCCCCTACACTCCGTCCGCTCGGGACACAAGGCTCCGCTGCCGGTGCTCCCGGCTCCACGACGAGCCGAGCTGACCCTGCCGCGGCCTCGTCAGATCGAGCCCCACGGATCCGGGATCACGAACGGGCCGCTGACCTCCGAGCCGTCGGCGGTGGTGAGCAGGATGCCCCCCTCGAGCTCGCCGTCAGCGCGGAGCCGAACGGAGAGGAAGCCGCCCGTCACCACGAACGAAACCTGCTCGCCGGGAAACCATGCGACGTAGGTCACGGTCGGAAGAACGAGCCCGGCGGAGGGGGGCTCGAACCAGTAGGTGTTCTCGACGAGGGGGACAAGCACCGGCGGGCTCTCGAGCACCAGTGAAACCTCGATCCCGTCCTCCTCGTCCTCGGTATCGACGTCGTCGTAGCGCCACATGAGATCGAGCATCGTGCGGTTGTAGCCGCCGATGTACACGGAGCCGCTGACGGTCAGCGTGACCGACTCTACCGGACGCGCGCCGCCCCCGACCGTCATCCCGAGCGGCGGCGGCGCGCAGTGGCAGGTGGGGCAGCCCTGCGCGTCCAGCCACGTGCCGCCCGGGCAGACGCCCTCGCAGTCGAGGTCGGCGCACTCCACGGGGAAGACGAGCTGGCAGCTCCCGTCCGGCGCGCCGACACAGCTCGCGCTCGTGACCTCGGAGTCGTCGAGGCACTCGTCCATCTCGGCGCAGGCTTCGGGATCCGAGAAGGACTGCCAATCGGGACGCGCCTCGTACTCGTCGAGGTAGCTCTCGTTGATCGCACGCCGGGTCGCGCCGCAGCAGTGGTCGTAGGGGACGACAATGCAATCCGAGTCCTCCCCACACCGAACCAGATCCGCCTCCGTGAGCGGCGCCTCGCCCCCGGCACCGCCCCCACCCACCGGGCTGCCGCCCGTGTCCGGCTGGGTGCCACCCGTGTGCTGGGTGCCGCCCGTGGACTGGGCGCCACCCGTATCCGGCTGCGTGCCGCCGGTGTGCGGCGTGCCACCGCCAGCGGGCAGCGCGCCACCGGCAGGCGAGGTCCCCCCCGTGTCCGACTGCGTGCCGCCCGTGGGCAGCGTGCCGCCCGCCGGCGTGGAGCCACCACCCGGTGTGGCGCCGCCCGGCGCGAAGCCGCCGATCCCGACGCCACCCGTCGCGATGCCGCCACCGATCGCCCCGCCTTCGCCGGCATCGCCCTCGCCGGTCGCGCCGCCACTCGTCGCGCCACCGGTGCCGTTCCTCCCGCCGTCCTCCGCGTCATCTCCGTCGACCCGGCCGCCGCAGGCGGCGACAGCGACCATCGCGGCGA
>CAYOLF010000225.1:0-2568 GCA_964404725.1 uncultured Polyangiaceae bacterium | reverse complement strand
GCGTCTGCTGCATCGGGAAGCCCTGGAAGAGATCGCCCTGGCCGGGCAGGCCGCGGTCGATCGACAGCTCGGCCGCGCGCAGGGCCTCCTCCACGGCCGCGTCGACCTTCAGCAACGTGCCCAGGTGGTCGACCCCCGCCAGCGACGACACCAGCCGCCGGGTCAGCTCCTCCGAGATCCCGGCCTCGCGCTTCAGCTCCGCCCGAAGCTCCACGAGCGACGGGTCGTCGTCGGGGAGATTGGCGAGCTGGAGCGCGGGCGCGACGAGGTTCACGCGGCCGAGCCGCGCCTCGGGGGCGAGCGTCTTGGCCTTGAGGTAGAGCGCGGCGGCGGCGATCTGCACCGCCCGCGGGTCGATGTCGATGCCGTGGAGGTTACGGGCCAGGATGGCCTCGGCGATCTCCGCGTCCGTGACCGTCTCGCCGCGGTGCCGGGCCTCCTCGCGGTGGAGCCGCGCCAGGAGGTCGAACGCGATCACCAGGAAGTGCCCGGAGCCGCAGGCGGGATCGAGCAGCTTCAGCTCCCGGAGCGAGTCCGGCGCCTTCGCCACGGCGTCCTCGGGGATCGGCTGGGGGACGTAGTACTTCCAGGCGTCCTCCAGCTCGTCCCGGATCGGCATCAGCGCGTCGAGGGCGACCGCCCCGGCCTCGCGCTCTTGCCGCCAATCGGCCCGGCGCGCCTCCAGCACGGGCAGCACGCGCTCGGCGTCGGCGGTCCAGCCGTTTTTTTGGCAAATACAGCGCCAGGTCAGGCCGAGGCTGTTCTGGAGCAGCCACTCGACCATGTACCGCTCCGTGAACATCTGCGTCTTCGACGCGATCTCGTGGGGCTCGATCTTGCCCCCGTCGTTGATCTTGGCGTCGAGCGCCTCCCGCTCCGGATCGTTCCAGTACTGGTAGACCCACCCCAGCGTCGTGTCGTCCGTCCAGGCCGACTCCAGCTCCTTCACGTCGAGCTTCTGGACGACCTCACGGAGAGTCGCCGGGGGCACCGGGAACAGCTCCGTGAGCCCCACCTTGCCGAACAACCCGGGCAGCTCGACCCCGAGATCGTCGAACACGAGCTGGAGGAGCGTCGCGTAACCCTCCGTTTCGTCGTCGAGGAGGGCGGTGCCGAACTCCCGGAACTCCTGGTAGCCCTTGCTCGCCCAGCCGCCGGTGACGATCTCGGGCCTGGCGAGCCCCATCGCTTCGAGGTGCCGCAGGAGCACGAGGCGATTGATGAGCGTGGCCCCCGCCTCCTTCACCGCCTGCCCCAAGAGCCGCTCCCTCGCTGCCTTCCGCTCCTTGTCGTTCTTCGGCTTGGTGGCCCGGATCTGCTCATCGAGCCACCCCTCCAGCCTCGCCCGCCTTCGGCCCGCCGCCTCATCCAGCCCCGCCTGCCCGAGCGGCACAGCGAGGTGATACCGCCGCTCCGCCTCGTCGTGGATGTCCCGGAGCAAGCGCTCACGGAGCGCCCGGATGGTCGCCGAGAGGAGCTGCTTGGCTTCGGCAAAGATCACGTCCCCGCCTCGGCGAGCGTTCCCGCAAACCGTCTCACCGCTGCGAGGAAGGTCTGAAAGGAGCGGGACACGTTCCGGTCGGGGTCGAGGAATTCGGCAACTCGTCGCGCCCCACTGACCTTCTGGTAGCTCGGGATGAGCGCCCGTACCTCGCGGGACGGGCTGACGACGGTATCCGGGTTACGGAACCTGGCCTTGACACCGATCCCCGCGACGTTGGGCGCGTCGAACGCCCGCGCCAATGCGTCGAGATCCCCTAGGATCCAGGCCTCAAGCTCACGGCAAGCGATGCGGATCACCGTGTCTCCTCGACGATGCGCGGGCACGCAGGCCAAGAGTCTCGCCTTGAGATCGTGGCAGTCAGCACTGTCCTGGTCGTGAACGACAATGAACTGCACCCCTGGCGTTCTCCAGCCCCGCAGCTTGCGGGGTATCGACTTGACGAGATCCTGCTTGCCCTCGTGGGGCACCAGGACGCACCGAAGATCGGGAACCACCCGCGGCAGCAGGACCTCCAGGAGCGCCTTCATCGAGGGCTCCTCCAAGAGGAAGACGACCTCGCCCATCATCGCGGGTGAGCCCCCGCGAAGAGGCCCTGCTTCCAAAGCGCCCCGGGCAGGTCTCCCTCCTCGAAGAGCGCCACAAGACGCTCGTCCTCCGACGCACGGTGAACGGTGGTGAAGCCCCCCTCCTTCTTCAACCAGAAGATCTCTTCCAGTCGGAGGCTGTTGAGGAGGTCGGGGGAGTGGGACGAGATGAACACCTGGCCGCCCCGATGGGCATACTCTCGAAATTCCTCCGCCAGCTCCTGCAGAAGGTCGGGATATAGCTGGTTTTCTGGCTCCTCGACGCAGAGCAGGGGGTGCGGCTTCGGGTCGTGGAGCAACAGCAGGTACGCGAACATCTTGATCGTCCCGTCCGAGACGTACCGGGCGATGAAGGGGTCCCTAAACGCTCCATCCTGGAAGCGAAGGACCAACCGACCGTCTTCCGTGGCAACGGCCTCGATCTTCGAGACTCCCGGCACCCGCTCCGCCATCTTCTTCAAGACACGGTCAAAGAGCGGT
>CAYOLF010000224.1:0-2594 GCA_964404725.1 uncultured Polyangiaceae bacterium | reverse complement strand
AGGACACGAAGCCGCCGACGCCAACCTGACCTGGCCCGTGCTGAAGCGTCACACGATGCCGTAACGAGCCAGCCGGAGACGGGTGAGCGCAGCAGCGATCACGGCGCCTTCGGCTCGTGGATCGGCTGCCAACAGAACCGCGCGTAAGGGGGCAAGTCTCCGTGGCGCCCGACGAGACAGCCGTTGGTCATGGCACTCCCCGGGAGCCAGATCCGCTCGGGCAGTTGGTCATCCGCGGCTGATCGCCGCCGCAATCGCCGCGCGAATGGACTGCATCGTTGCCTCGTCCGTCGTCCAGAAGAAGGCGTCCTCCGGCACGGCACAGCCGTCCCACTCGCACCCGCCCCACCAGTGATAGACCGCGTGGAGCTGCTCGCGGGCGAACTCGCCCAGGTCCTCTCGCTGAGCGAGCTGGAACAGCGCGAAGTCCTGGAGTCCCATCCGGACCATCTTGAGTCGATACGACGGGATCGGTCCGTCAATCGCCACGTCCGTCGGGGATCCGACCGGCGCCAGGAGGCCGGCGTGGTTGCCGGGATAGATGAGCATCCCGTCCCCGGTCTTGCCGTACTCGTTGTTGGGCCCCCAGGGCTCACTGTCCGTCCAGCTCGTCGTATCCCAGTACAGGAACCCCGTGGCCCGCTCGTACCACGCGGCCCACAGCATCATCGTCGATTCCAGCCCGTCGAGGGACTGCGAGGCGAACGTCGGATAGGTGGAACGAAACCTGCCCCGACGGTCCAGGCGGCGCCTGCAACGAAGTCTGCCCCCCACCTGTAGGCGACGAGGTCGGAGCCAGCAGCCCTTGATCGCCGAGGACGAGCCTCGACTTAGGCGGCTTCCCAGGGCGGCGGCGAGGGCGTTGGTGGAGCGGGTGAGCGCGATGCGGACCAGGTCGTCCGTCCCCTGTTGCGACTTGGGGAACAGATACGGACCTTGGGGCCGAGGTTCGCGGTACTTCAGTACGCAACGCAGTGCCGCGAGACGCAGGCCACTCCGTTTGCCTCGAGAAGGAAGGCGGCCCGTGGCGCGGGGGGACAGGGGCCGCAGTTCGGGCGAGGACCCTTCCAACGGTCCGCGTCCTTCATGCGGTTCGCGCAAGCGCGGCCGGCCGCAGCGGCCCACTGGGCATTGAGCCCCTCGGCAGGGTGCCAGCAGGAGCCACACCAGATGTTGCAGTCGCGTGAACCCAGGATGCAGTCCTGGTCCTGGCTGCACTCGTCCCACGGGTGGGCTTCGGTGCTCGTGAGCAGCGAGATGCTGCGGCATGCCGCCTCGACCTTGGCGTCGCAGGCCCGGCGGAGCTCCGCGAGCGCTCCTTTGGCGTCCGTCGGCACTCCCCGTCCTACCGCGCGGCGAGCCATCCTCCTCACGCAGGCAGAGCCGTCCCCCAACTGGCAGCCCTGGTCGAGCAACGCAGCAGCGCGAGGGAGATCATGGGTCGGGGACTCCTCGGAGTCCGAGAGCCCTGCCGCGTACGCGCACGAGATCGCGTCTCCGGACCGGCACCCGGTCGAGAACAGCGCGAGGGCAGAGGCGCCCTGGGACGGTACGAGCCTGAAGGGATCGAGGGAGAACAAGGCCGCATCTCGGCAGTGCTCCGTGACCCCGAGCTTGCACGCCCGTATCCTGGCGCTGAGTGCGAGCGGGTAACGCTCCGCGTCTTGAGGGTTCTGGAAGATACGCGTCACCAACGCGACGCAGGCCTGGGATTCGCCCAGCTCGCAGGCCCGATCCAGCAGCGACACGGTTTGCGGCAGTTGCGCTCCCTGAGGCTCCTGAAGGGAGCGCATGCCGAGCCAGTAGCAGCAGGTACCGTGTCCGCGCTCACAGGCAGGCTCGCACGCGCTGGCGAGACGCGCGCCGTCCTTTGCCAAGCCTCGCGCGGAGCGCTCGTACTCCAACAGCAGGAGCGAGCAGGCAGAATCATCCCCGCTGTCGCAGTGCGCTCCGCAGGTGTCGAGGTTGTCTGCCGTGCACGATGCGGCCCGCGTGGAAGGTGGGGGCTGTTCGGCGAGGGGGTGAACCGGAGCCCTGCTCCGCGAAGAGCAGCTGAGCAGGGTCAGCAGGAGGGCAAAGGGGAATCGCCGGGTGCGGCGGGATGTGGGCATGGTGCACACCGAGATCTCGAACCTATCCGACAACGAGTTGGCCGGAAAGGGGGGAAGGGGCAGGGCCGAGGCGCTGAAGGTGTCCCTTTCGTTCGCAGTTCGAAGACGGGCCACGCTCCCCCCACCGATGTCCCGCGCACCGCGCCGTCTCGCGTTCCTCAAGAAACCGTGCATCTACGATCGGCACACCGGCGCTGCCGAGCCAGTCGAGCACTTCGTGATGGTGCTCGGCGCCAGCAACTACGCGTGCGCGGAGGCGACACGCACGCAGCGGCTGGCGGACTTCGCCTGACCGCGATGGCGGACGCGGCGCGCGAGCTGATGCGCGCCCCATCCGACCGGCAGCTCAACTTCGAGGAGAAGCTCGGCATCATCGTCGATCGCGAGTGGACCGCCTGCGACAATCGAAGCACCGCGGGCGCTTAGGCAAATCGAGCGGCTCCCCCCGCGAGCCGATTCGTTCGAGTTGGCGGGCCGGCGGTG
>CAYOLF010000223.1:1598-2693 GCA_964404725.1 uncultured Polyangiaceae bacterium | reverse complement strand
CGGCGTCCTCAGCGCACGACCAGCGACTCCATCCACGGCACCTCGTCCGGAGGCGCGCTCCCGAGCGCTGCCGCCCAGTCGGCGTCGGTCAGGCGCTCGAAGTCCTCAGTGATCTCCTCGAAGTACGCCGCGCTGAGGCCCGCGTAGGCGCGCGGCCCCGCGCAGGTGTCCACGGTGACCACCAGGAGGCGTGGGAACCCCGTCCCCACGTGCAGCACCCGGCCCACGATGGCGCCGCCCTCATCGGCGGGCTGGGTGTGCACGTCCGCGACGACGGGCTCGTACTCCGTCGAGGGGTCCGCCTCGAAGTCGGACCCGTAGAACAGGCGCGTGTACCACCCATCGAAGCCGGGGATCATGGCGCAGACGACGTCGATCGGCGCCTCCTTGACCGCGTCGTTGATGAACTCGAGGTGGGCCGCAGAGTGCGGCTCTCCGCTCCGCTGGAGCGTTGCCATCTCGGCGAGGGTGGTGGTGACCTGCTCCAGGTTCGCGAAGTAGCCCTCGACGCCGGCCGGAACGTCGACGCCCGCCGCCCCGAGCTCGCCCAGGAGCTCGGCGCCGCGCCGCCCGAAGGTAGCGAGGGCGGCGAACGCCTCCGGGTACGGATCGACGTAGGCGTCCGGGTACTCGCAGCTCGGGATCCCGGTGTACGACTGTTTGGCGTAAAGGAGCGTGTCGTGACGGAGCTCCGCCCAGGAGCCGAGCTGGGCACCGAGCACCCGGCGCCCCCAGGCCTCGGTGGTGGCGACGGCGGGCAGACCCGTTGGCTCCGCGCTCCGCGGCGAGAGCTGGCGCAGCGCCCCGAGCCAGAGCGTGTACAGGCTCGACTCCCAATAGGCGCGCTCGTGCGCGTCGACCAGGGTGCGGGCGCCCGCGAGCTCCGCGAAATACTCGTGCTGCTCGAGCTCGGGGGCGAGCAGCGCCCCGGCCTGGTCGTTGCCCAGCGCCGCGAAGGCGACGTCGAGGGGGCTCGGCATCATCCGATGCGCGGCGACGCGGTCGTAGACCACGTTCGAGAAGACGTGACTGTCGACCGTGTAGCGCTGCCCCAGGAACGCGAAGCTCGCGTCGAGCGGGAGCGTCTCCGTCGCC
>CAYOLF010000223.1:0-1498 GCA_964404725.1 uncultured Polyangiaceae bacterium | reverse complement strand
CTCGTCCAGCAGCGAGGGGATGGCGGCCGCGGCCGCGAACTGCCGGCGCCGGAAGACGCGCGAGCCGTCTTCTTGCGTCTCGAGGAAGCGGAAGTCCACGCGCCCGAGCCACATCATCGCGCGGAAGTACTCCTCGAGCCCGTCCACATAATGCCCGCGCGGCGTGAACTGCGAGAAGTCCTCGTCCCGCGGCGTCCCGAATAGGTCGACGGTGGCGATCCCACTCGCCGCCTGCGCGGCGTCCACCAGCGCCTGCGCCTCAGCGTCGAGCCCCGGCGCGCTCGGGTCGAGCAGGCCGTGAGCCACCGCGAAGTAGAGCCCCAGATCGTGGGCCACGTCCGGCTCGAGCTCGGCCGCGCCGAGGCGCTCGCGGACCGACGCGAGCAGCGCGAGCAGCGCGGGCTGGAGCGATCGGTACTCCAGGTCGCGGAGGAGCTTGTCGTAGGACCGGTGCACCGCGCTCAGCACCGAGTCCACGGACACGTACACGGGCAGATCCTCGGCGTAGATGTCGGCGTAGCCCTGGGTGAAATGCGGAAACCCGAGGCGGGCCGAGATGACAAAGCCGTTCTGCGCCAGCTTGTCGAGCTCCGCGTCGTTCAGCGCCAGCGCCGAGGCCTGGATCCGATCGAGGAACTCGGCCTCGGTCGGGTCGTAGTCGAGGGTCCCCGCGGGCACCGCCGGGAACCGCTCGGTGAGCCCCTCGCTGGTGAGGCCCGCGAGCGCGTCGAGGTTCGCGCGGAGCGTCGCCAAGGGAACCGCCGCCGCGGGCCCGAGCGCGAGCGTGTCGATCGGGACGGCGTCGTCACCGCCGTAGCCGCCGGTGGCCGGACCGCCCGTGGTCGGGCCTCCACCGCCGACCCCGCTCGCGGCGCTCCCACCGCCGTCGCCACACGCCGCCGCCGCCAGCACCAGACCAACCAGCGCCCAAGATCGCCGCATCGCTAGCCTCCCTTCCGTCACTGCCTCGATTGTCCCCCGATCCGGTCGTCGCGCCAGCGACCGAGCAGGCAGCCGCGGCAGTCGACGCCCGATTCACAGTCGAACCGGGAACGGTCGGCACCGGGGTCGGGCGCCCCGAGGTCACCCCCGCGAGCAAGCCGCGGATCCGGTGAGGCCGCCAAGGACGACCCACCGCTGTCCGCCGTGCGGAGCCGTTGGTCCGAGCCAGAGCGTGCGGAATGATCGCGCCATGACGTCACCCGACGTTCCGGCGGAGCAGGCCCGCGTTCGCGAGGCGCTCGAGGCGCTGGCCCGCTCGCTCGCCACCGAGCTCGCCCGCTCCGGCGGGAAGCGGCGGAAGCCGCTCGTGGTCTACGCCACCGACCTCGAGTGCAACCACCTGCGCAAGAACCTCACCGAGGTCGGCATCAATCCGGTGGACGCCGGGTAGCGGGTGGCGACGGGCCTCCTCGGCTGCCTTCCCTCCGACGGTCCGCGCCAGGACGATTCGGGTATGAACTTGGAATTCCTACTCCATGCGGACTTCGAATTTCCC
>CAYOLF010000222.1:0-2805 GCA_964404725.1 uncultured Polyangiaceae bacterium | reverse complement strand
CGACTTGGACTCGATCTCCGACGCGAAGCGTGCCCGACGCCAGCAGCGCCACAGCCCCGAACTCAGTGCCGAGAGGGATTTGGATGGTGTATTCAGTCGTTGCCTTCTGCGATGCCGTTCCCATCGCCATCCCGCCGCCGTGGTCGTCCTTCGGCGCGCAGGAAGCGACGGTCAGGCCCGCAACAAGCGCGGCTGGAACCGATCTCAGATTCAACATAGGCCTTTTCCGAAGACACTCTTGGTCTTCCGTTCTCCGTTGGAGCTCGGAGTCATTGAGTCCCTCCGCCGCCCATTCCCGAGCGACATGCTACGCAATGAAGAGGGGAGGTCAAGCGCTTTGGGTCCAAGCCGGACGCAAAGGCGACGGGTGGCGGCTAAGGCATCCAACTGTCCTGGCCGCTGGGCCAGGTTACAGATTCCGCGTTATACGATCCAGGCCGACCAGTGATGCTGGAATTTCGGCCAGGGTGGCAGCGCTTCCCCGCTCCCGCTCGCGAAGTCGCGCTTCTTGTCGCGACGGAACGGGATGAGGATGTTCGTCGGTCGGGTCGTCATCTGGTCCTCGTCACGGCACTGGGATCGCGTTGCCCGCGCTCTGGAAAACCTCGATGAGCGCGTCGAGCGGCTCGATGACGGCGTCAAGCGGCTTGCCCGCGAGCTCGGACAGGCTCGGCACCTCGGGGAGGCCCAGCATCCCGAAGAACAGGTTCACGAGCCCGATCAGCCGCCCGAGGCTCGCCAGCATCTTGCCGACGTTCGCCGCCTCCTGGCCGGCGTTGGCGCGCGCACAGCTGATGATCGCCATGAGGCCCGAGTCCTCGAGCTCCGTGGCGCGGTCGACTGCCTTCAGAATCCGGAGCATCTGATCCTGGAGCTGCACCAGCGCGCCACGGGCCTCGCGCAGCGTCGCCACGATGAGCTTGCAGAGCTGCTTCAGCAGGATGGGCAGCGAGAGCTGCGGGATCAACTTGAGCAGTTGCGCCACCTTCTCGCCGAGCTCAGGGATGCACGCGGCGAGCACGGTCGGATCGGGGGGAGGGCCCAGGGAGTCGGGGATCGCCTTCACGCAGTTGAAGATGGCGACGATGGTGTCGACGATCTCGAACAGCGGCATCAGCGGAGCAAGGATCGGCTGGATCACCTCCATGAGGTTGATGCGCTGGATGGTCACGCCACCCGGGAGCGAAAGCTCGAACGGGTCGGGGAGCTCCGGGAGGTTCAAGCAGAGCGGAATGGCCATGGCGCGGGTCCTCAGATGGGATCGGCGATGGGGCGAACCAGGCGACCGGCGATGGTGACCTGCAGGGCCTCGATCGAGATTGCGCCCACCGCGCGGAGGGTGAGCGCTGTCGTCGCCTCGAGGGTCACGGTGTTCTCCTCCGCATCGAACACGAGGTGATCGCCGGTCTTCTTGTTGGTGAGCCGGAGCTTCCGGCCCTTCTCGCTCTCGTCGAGCTCGACGCGGAAGGTCTCGGTGGCGAGCACGTGGTTGTCGGGCGGAGTCTTCCGTGCCTCCTCGGGCAGCTCGCTCTCGCCACCTGGCTTGCCCCAGTGGGCTGCCAGGTAGTGCGGGGCATCGACGTTGCCCTGGTTGAAGAACACCGCCACCTCGGCGCCCTGCTCGGGCACGGCGAAGAGGCCGCGGTTCTTCGAGCCGCCGCCGCAGGTGCCGAGCGGCCACGCCCAGGCGCTCTCCGGCTCGAGCACGCCCGGGATGCAGATCCGCACACGCCCGAGTTGCTCGGGATCGTCGCGCTGGGTCACGTAGCCCAGGTACATCCCGAGGAGCCTCGTGTCGTGGGTCTCGATGTCGTCGTCGAAGGTCGTCATCGGCGAGCTCCGTCAAAGCGGTACGGTCATGGCGGCCTCGGGATCCTCGGCGCCGATCGGTCGCCCGTCGCGCCGGTACTCGACGTGCGCGGCGCCCGAGGTCGGATCCATGATCTCGACGCTGCTGAGCGCTCCCCCCTCGGCCGGCGCCGCTCGATTGGGCTCGCCCCCCTGCGGCTGGCCCTGTGCCGCGGGCCCTGCACCGGAACGGCGACCGCCGCCGTCGCGTGTTAGCTTCAGCTCCACGGTGTACCCCGACGACGACAGCGAGTGCTTGGCGCTCGTCACGTAGTACTTGCCGGAGAGCAGGGTCGAGATCCCGCGCACCTCCACGACCTCCTTCGCGCGCAGGGTTGGATCGCCGACGACCTGCAGCGTCAGCTTCACGGCTTCCCCCTCCGCCCGGCGGAATCGCGCGGCGGACTCGCGCTGGGCCGCCGCCGGCGTCGAAGCGCCTGTCCATCGAGCGGGCCGTCGCGCCCGCCGGCTACCACGGCCGCCGGCAGCCCGCGACGACGCGCATCGCGCTCGGCGATTGGGTGGAGCTCTCCGCCGTGGTGACGACGCCGGTGCCCCGCGAGCAGGTCGCGCTCGTGCTCCCGCTGCCCGCCGGGCTCGAGGCGATCGACCCACTGCACGCCTCCACCGCGCGGATCGCCCTGGCACCGGGGCTCGGAGATCGGCACCCGAGCCACGTCGAGCGCCACGACGATCGCGTGGAGCTCTTCTTCGACCGGCTCCCCGCCGGCTCCTCCCGCGTCGCCGAGCTCGCCCGCGCGACCATCGCGGGGGAGTTCGTGGTGCCGCCGGCGACCGTGGAGTGCCTGTACGCGCCGGACGTCAGCGGCAGCACGGCGGCGGCGAGGGTGACGGTGGCGGGCGGCGAGTGACGGCGCGGCGCGGGCTCAAACGGCGGGACGCGCCAGGCGCGGGTGGCGGCTCGCCAGGGGCGGCGACGGTCGGCCGCCGGCAGCA
>CAYOLF010000221.1:0-2818 GCA_964404725.1 uncultured Polyangiaceae bacterium | reverse complement strand
GCCCGGGCAGCGGCTCGGGTGTAGTATCGGACCGTCTCGACCACGGTCGAGCCGGGGCCAGGAGACACGAGGATGCGAAACGTCACTGGAGTCATCGCAACAACCGTCATCGTCCTCGGCGCATGCAAGTCGGCCGGTGACGATGACCACCCGAGCGGTGCCACCGGCGGGAGCGCGGGGGCAGCGGGCGTCGCTACCGGCGGCAGCAGCCGGACCGGTGGGAGCGCCGCCACCGGTGGGAGCATGGCCACCGGCGGGAGCGCCGCGACCGGTGGAAGCGACGCCACGGGGGGCACCGGAGCGGGTGCCGGGGGCGGCGCTACCGGCGGCGGGGTCACGGCCGGCGGCGAGGGCAACGCGCTGGGAGGCGGCGGGGCCACCGCCGGGAGCACGGCGAGCAGCGGTGGGAGCGGCGGCGGCGGCGCGAGCGCTGGTGGAGGCGGCGGGGCGTCGGGGAGCGGTGCCGAAACGGTCGGAGCCAGCGGCGCCGCGGGCGCCGGCGGCGTGGCGGGCACCAGCGGCGCAGCGGGCGCCATCGGCGCAGCGGGCGCCAGCGGCGTGGCGGGCACCAGCGGCGCGTCGGGGGCTGGCGGCGCGACCTGCTCGCCGAGCGTCACGACCACGACCTGCAGCGACCTCGTGGAGCCCGGGCTCGGCACCTGGACGGCATCGGGTGAGGGCTCGCCCGCGACCACGCAAGCGTGGCTACCCGACGGTCCCCTGGGACAGTCTCTCCGGATCACCACCGACGCGGCGTTCGCGGTTCGACTCGACCTCACGCTCGAGTCCCCGGTGGACGCGAGCACCACGGACGAGCTCGTGGTCCTGCTGAGGTGCGAGAACGCCAGCCCCGTCGGCTGGCAGATGAACGTCCCGCGCCTGACGCTCACCGACGCCGCGGGCGGCGAGCTAGTACTCGAACCCACGGCGCCGCTCGTTCCCCGCGACGGTGTCACGTGGGTTTCGCTGCACGCGCCCTTGGCTGGGGGAGGCGGGTGGAGCGCGTCGGGCACCGCCGAGCTCGCTCGGCTCGCCGGGGTCGCGCTCGAGCTCGATACCTGGGACGCCGGCTTCCGGCTGGACGTCGGCGGGATGGCTTTCGTCCGCACGGGTGAGGAGTGCGCGGCCCAATGCCCCGACGCCTGCTCGAGTCACGGGCGATGCAGCGAGGCCGGCAACTGCGACTGCGAGTTCGGCTTCGGCGGGGCGAGCTGCGCCGAATGCGCGGACGGCTTCGTGGCCAGCGGCAACCGGTGCGACCTCGCCCTCGACGGCAGCTACCCCGATTGGCCGAACCCCGTCAGCTCGTCCAACAGCGATCCCTGGTTGGTGGCCCACCACGACGAGATCGCGGTGCTGCGACCGAAGCTCTTGGTCCTGAACTTCGCCAATCCCTCGACGGCGGAGGGTGTCGCCGCACTGGTGGACGGCATCGTCGCGGCCTTGCGCGAGGGGTCGCGCTTCCACGGCTATGCGGATCCCGACGCCCCACCGCAGCTCGAGTACGACGTCCTGGAGATCCGGGACCTCCGGGACGGAGTCGGCGGCCGCCCGCCCGCGCCCGCCGACTACCCGTACGAGAACTCCACGCTGTTCCCGCGCGCGGGCGCGGAAGGCTCCCTCTACCTCGACTACGCGCGATTCTTCGCCGAGGACTTCGCGCCCTACCTCGCCTTCGCAGACCCTTCCGCGCCGGACGGCTATCTCGATCTCTGCCGGCTCGTGGACGAGGGGAGGATCCACGAGCTCTGGATGGTGGGTTCGGGCGACGTCCCCGACGCCGCCGCTGCGGAGGTCTTGGAGCACAAGCCCGTGTACGACGTCGGCGGCAACCGGACCGGCGCCGTCGAGCGCTGCGCTGGCAACGGGTGTTTCGCCGAGGACGTCCCCTACTGCGGGCGCAGCCTGCGCATCGGCTTCGTGAACTACGCGCGCGGGGCCGGCTGCTTCATCGAATCCGAGGCGCACGGCATCGAGTCCGCAGGATCGCGCCACCTGCTACCGGGCCTCAGCGAGTGGTTCGTCCCCTTCGCGGGCTTCGATCTCGATCGCCGCTACGACCTTCCGTTCAGCTCCTTCTACGGCTGCCCTTACGGCGATCTGACCTGCGTGCTCCACCCCACCTCGTCGAGCGTGGAGGTGACGATCGATGGGCAGACCTACCCGGTTATGGACTTTGACCCGCGGTGCGGCAGCGTACACTTCGCCCCCACTGCCCGCGGGCACTACGACCTCGGCAACCCGCAGTCGGTCCTGTCGTCTTGCCGCGACTTCGGCACCGGCCCGCGCTGCGGCGAGGATCCGACCAGTGCCGTCAGCAACGAAGAGTTCGCCCGCTATGCCGAGCTCGCGTCGGATTGTCAGGGGCCGTTCCTCGTCTGGTGGCTGCAGAACATGCCAGGCCACGCGACGGGGCGCCGCTTCGCCGACGGGACGCCGATGAAGGCGTTCTGGCCGTTCCTGTTCTATTGAGTGAACAGTCGGACGCGCGGCGGTTCACGGTCGAGCCCGGCGCGGTGGAGCACCTGGTGGGCGCCTCGCCGGCGGAGCTGCGCCAGCGCGCCCGCCTCACCGTGCGCGCGTGAAGCGCGCTACTCGGAACGCCGGTAGAACGTCACGTCGTCGAGCCAGAGCTCGACGTGGGCCTCGGGCGGGGTGCGGACGATGAGGCCATGGATCCCGGAGGTGTCCATGCCGGCCGGCGCCCAGTTCGGCGCGCGGGGCTGGACGAAGTCCGCGAAGGGGAGCAGGTAGAGCTGCCAGCGGTCGGTCACGGTCAGGGGGACCGAGAAGTTGTTGCCACAGTCGTAGCGGTCGG
>CAYOLF010000220.1:0-2858 GCA_964404725.1 uncultured Polyangiaceae bacterium | reverse complement strand
CCGCGCCAGGACCTACGCCCTGATCGCCCTGGAGACCAAGCCGTTCGGCTGGCATTCGCGCATCATTGCGGCACCCTCAGGGGGGCACTCCCTGCAGCAGAGGTTCCGAGTGTGGGCCCAATTTGACCTGGAGGTCCTGACGGTTTCGCTGGGCCCCGACGCCCTGCTCATCATCGATGCTTCTCGGTCTGGATCCAATGCCACGAAGACCGGGCTCCGCCGGTACATGTATGAGGAACCGCCGGACGCAACCACGAGAACCCACCGATAGGGTCACAACAAGGGCCCCCGGCGCCGAGAGGAGCGGTGCCGGGGGTCGGTCTTTGTGGGGGTGGGGCTGTGGGGGGGGGCCTGGTGACGGGGGTGCCAGCAGGTGGCCTCCCCAAGGGGAGCGGGAGGGGGCGTTGACGGGGAGGCCGGGGCGGCCGTCATCCGCACGGTGCGGACGACGCTGAAGCTATTGAGGAAGTTTACTGCCAGCCCGGCCCCCCCTTGGACGCCGTCCTCCGCGTTGGGGGGACGGGGGGAGAGGGAGGGGAAAACTCCAAGGGTACCTCGCACGCCCCCCTGATTAAAAGACTATCCGATGGACAAGCTCAATTAACTCGCCCATGATACCAGACATGTCGGCTCAGCCCACGTTCACTCGGGCTAGCGCACATGACGGGAGGGTAGTAGCCCAATGGCAGAGCTGAGAAACGTGATGATCAAGCTGACGCCCACTGATTATGCCGCGCTTAGCGAGCTTGCCTGGCGCAGCCGGACCAACCGGGCTGACTGGGTTCGCAAGGCGATCCGCAAGGAGGCCGCCGGGTTGCTGGTTAAGCCCGACATGCTGGTCAAGCCCGACATGCCGGTGGAGGTCGTCGCCCCGGGGGTAGTACCACCGGACGCGGAGGTACCGTCTGTCCGGGTGGCTCCGCCCCGACATGCGAGGAGGCCCAGGCCGCGCTCCGCGCCGGCCGCGGCCGGGAAGCACGGGGTGCCAGGCGAGGATGTAGTGCCGCGGGCGGTACGTGCGGCGGAGGAGAGGAAGGCAAAGGCCGACGAGTGGCGCGCGCAAGTCAAGGTCATGGAGGTGCGGTGGCGGGCCGAAATGGAAGCGGAGCAGGCCGGGCAGCGGGCCGAAATGGAGGAAGGGCAGGCCAGGCAGAGGGCCGAGCTGGAGGCCGCGCGCGAGCGGCGCGCCGCCGAGGCTGCCGACCACGAGGAGGCCGAGGAGGACGAGGAGGACCACGAGGAGACCGTCGAGGATCTGATGCGGGAATTCCCGCCGGAACTCTCCTAGGGCCCGCAGGAAGTGCATGAGTCATTCGCGGGGCCCACGCCTCTGGGGCCGCAAGCGCCGTCACCCGCGGCACGGACGCCAGCGCGCGGGTGACGCCGGAGGAGTCGAGGTGGCAGCTGCCTGGGAAGGTTGGCCCCGACTGATCTGGCGTCAGAGGGCCGCTCGGGCGCAGTCGCGCTGTCGTGTCCACGTAGGTGCGTACCAGTACCGGACGTAATCGGAGAATCGGGCAGTCATTGCCATCTGCAGAGGAGATCGACCATGGCCGAACAGGGCCGTACTCGTGAGGAAGAGTCTTGCAGTTCCACCCCGGGCGACCAGGGTCCCCAACTCGGGAAGCTGATTCCGCATCCCGATGGGGGATGGTTTCCGCCCGGAACGACAATCCCCGTCGGACTCCAGCCTTTGGGAAATACACCCGCCGGACTACAGATGGCCCTTGCCCAGGTCGTGCGTGGCAGGATCCGCTGCGAACGGTGCCTGGACAAGGGGGTTCTTCCGACCAATTTCGGGTTCTGTGTCTGCCGAGTCCGTTGGTTGGAGGGATCGATGTTTCTCGGCTTGCGGGGGAAGGCACCGAGTCCGTGGCGTGAGGCATACCTGCAGGCGTGCAAGCTCGCGCAGCCCTTTCAATTGAGGTCCTTGATCTGGCCATCCCTTCAGAACGCGGTCCTTCAGGGGCCTTGGAAGGCAGTGCAGGGAAAGATACTGGCTGCGACGGTCGTCCGGTCTCTGCACGTCATGGCTGCCACGCAGAAGGCGACAGGACTTCCAGTGTACCAACCGATGCCGTGGACCAAATGGGATATCGTTTCGGATGATATCGTGCGGGAATGGTACTACCAGGGTGGGGTCGGGTCC
The DNA here is from genome assembly GCA_964404725.1 of uncultured Polyangiaceae bacterium. Classification (GTDB taxonomy): domain Bacteria; phylum Myxococcota_A; class Polyangia; order Polyangiales; family Polyangiaceae; genus JAFGBI01. The sequence continues at coordinate 709 of CAYOLF010000220.1, read as the reverse complement.
GATGATGGCCCGCGAGAACGTCTCGACCTCGTTACCCCAGAACTACTGGCCGTGCGTCTGGGCGCGGCGGCCGTGAAGACGATCGACACAATCCTCTTCGGGCTGGTGGAGCGCCGGAGGCGCGCAGGGAGGGCAACATGGTTGGTCTTTCCGGCCGAGGGGGCGGGTTCGATCAAGTGGTTCAAGGGGTCTCTGCTTGCCTCGGAGGTGGAGGACTGGCAGGTGGTCGAGGTTACAGGGACCTTCCGTGACGGCTGAGATTCCGCGCGTAGCGGCACTCCGGGCGAGGTGGCTGACGGACGCCGGGAGGTTGCCCGAGGACCCGCGCAGCGAACTGACGGATGAATTGGCCAGGGAGGTCCGCCGCCTTGGCGGCCGGTGGCGGTACCTGCGTGGGGCGGCGTTCGCGCAGGCGGAGGTGCCGGCCTGGGAGGACTGGAAGCTTGCGGTCTACAGGTCCTGGCAATGGAAGCGGTATTGGAACCTTGCACAGAGGGTGTGGCTCTTGGACCCGCGGTATGCGGAGAAGCGACGAGAGGCACAGAGAGAGGCGATCAGGCGGCGGGACGAGCGCAGGGCCTCCGACAAGGAGGCCGAGAGGGAACGGCAGCACAGCCTCTACCTGAAGCGAAAGGCCAGGAGGTCAGCATAGAGGGGCAGTTGGCGAGGATGTTCCGCGGGGGGATTATTCAACCCAACTAATACATGT
>CAYOLF010000219.1:0-2924 GCA_964404725.1 uncultured Polyangiaceae bacterium | reverse complement strand
GCGCGGCGCAGCCGCGACGGGTGGAGGCAACCCAAGACCTGCCCCCGCACTCCCCCGCCCGAGGCCCGCCGTACTTCCGGAGCTCCGTCGTCCGGCGCCAGCTCACGCGACAGCTCCCCCCTGCTGGCTTGAGGTGACCCCAGCCGAGGTGTCCGCTTTCGGTGGGGCGCCAGGGGCGCTGGTCTGTCCCGCACGACCATCGGACCACCGGCCGCCATCCCGGCAGCACCGCCGGGCCCACGGAGCCGCACCTCCTCGCCCGGCTCTGGTCCGCGTTCAGGGTAAATCTGGGAACGGAGCGCACCGCCGGCCCGCAACCTCGGACGAATCCGCTCGCAGGGGGACCCGCTCGATTTGGTTACGCGCGGCGCGGCCCCGGCACCACTCACGATCCCTGCATTGCGCCAAGACCTGGTCGGGTCACGGAAGGGCTGTGTTGACCTGCAGGGGCGCTTGGTGATGCGATTCCGGACGCGAGCCACTTCATCGCATCTCGAAACGCGGAATATGTAACCGGGCCCTTGGGCCAGTGCGGTTGAACGCCTTGACCTCGAGATCGTCGGAACCCCGTCGGAGGCCACCTTGATCCCCATGTCGCGGGCCGGACACGCGATGGTATACGGAGGGACATGGACCGAGCTCTCCTCCTTGGCGGGTGTGGGTTGGTGGCAACGGGCGTGCTCGCCCTGGCGTGCAGCGGCAATTCGGAAGACGACGACGCGACGCCCGTCACTTGTGCGTGGATCGAGGGTGACAACTGCTACAAGGAGGCGCTCGCGACGACCCTGGCTTGTCTGCCCGACGTCGCCGAAACCGGATCCTTCGCCGCGGACCAGAGTTCGTGCACCTATGCGAGCGGACACACCGTGGAGTTCGTCGATCCCATACCCGAGGTCGACGGAACATGGCATTTGCGTGTCCTGAGCTCCGGTGCGCCGTGTGTTGAGTTCGAGGAAACGGGCGATTCTAAGTACCTCCGCACACCGGGCGGCTCGGTCACCCTCCATTGGGGAGACGATACGGTGACGTTCACCTGTCCGAACGGGCAGGTCTATTCCATCGGGCGAAACGAGCGAGCCGCTTGCGCCGAAGCGCACCTCTCGGGGTGGGGCACCTCCGAAAGGTGGGGACCCTACGAGATGACTTTCTCCCTCCATGGTGATGGTGCCGGTGGCGTCCAGCTCTTCGACTGCGTCGGCGCGGACTGACCCCAGCTGGAAGGCGTTCCGCGGGCCGCGCTTCGGGCGAGCTGGCCTCCGTGACCTGGTCGGCGTGCACGACCGCCCGCTCCTCGCCACGGCGCTCAAGCCCCTGCGGCTCGGCCCCCAGGAGCTCGGCAACCTCGCCTTTGCCCTCGCTCAGGGAGGGATCAATCTCATCAAGGATGACCACGGCCTCGCCGACCAGCCCTTCTGTCGCTTCGAGGCGCGGGTGGGGGCGGTGACGGCGTCGGTGACCTACGGCTCGGCGGCCACGGGCCGGCGCTGCCTGTATGCCCCCAACGTCACCGCCAGCCCGGCAACGGCGCTCCAGCGGGCGCGGTTCGCCAAATCGGTCGGAGCCCGCGCCCTGCTCGTGGCGCCCGGGCTCTGCGGGTGGGACACGGTGCGGGCGCTCGCGGACGACGACGCCCTCGCCCTGCCGATCGTGCTGCACCCGGCGCTGCTCGGTACCCTGCAAGTCGGCCCGAGCCACGGGATCGCGCCTCCGGCAGGTCCACGCGCAAGAGCGCCCCAACGCGTCGTACTGGTACGTCGTCGCCTCGCCCGTCGCGGTGTCCGTCTTGGACGCGAGCTCGCCATTCGCCGTGTAGGTTGGAGATGCCCCCACGCGCGGGCCTGCGGCCCGCGACCTCCCCCTTATGCGGACAGCGCCCGCGTTGCGGGCGCTGCGCGCATGGGGGAGGTGGCGCGCCCTGCCGCCGGAGGCGCTGCGCCGGGAGCCCCCGGGCGGTTTCGCGGGCGCTGTGACCGTTGTCGTCAGCATCACGCTCCCCCAGATTCGACACAGCGATCGTAGCCGCGCGACGGTGTGACTGAGTTCCTGTCATCGCAGGCGCTTCCAGCAAGCCCCGCACCTCCTCCGCTCGCGCGCAGGGCCACCGGCCCGAGCACGAGCTTGGAGGAGGTCGGCGCGGCGCAGCCGCGACGGGTGGAGGCAACCCAAGACCTGCCCCCGCACTCCCCCGCCCGAGGCCCGCCGTACTTCCGGAGCTCCGTCGTCCGGCGCCAGCTCACGCGACAGCTCCCCCCTGCTGGCTTGAGGTGACCCCAGCCGAGGTGTCCGCTTTCGGTGGGGCGCCAGGGGCGCTGGTCTGTCCCGCACGACCATCGGACCACCGGCCGCCATCCCGGCAGCACCGCCGGGCCCACGGAGCCGCGCGGGTCCAGGCCTCCGCGCCCCGTCGCTCTCCGCGTTCACGGCGGACCTGGGAACGGAGAGCGCCACCGGTCCGCGAGCTCCGACGAATCGGGCGACGCGGAGCCCCTCGGGGGACCCGCGCCATTCACTCACGCGCCGGCGGGCGCAGTTGACCCCCGATACGTTGGACGGACGGCGCGCAGGCGGCTTGGCTTCCGCAGCGAGCATTGACGAAACTGAGCGCGTACGCGCCGTCCAACACGCGCCTGGATCCGACGTGGTCCGGGACGCCTCGCTCAGGGTCAGCATTGCCTGCACGTGGCGGCTGTTTGCCGCCGCCGTTCCCTGCCCGTCTCGCCGCTCGTGGGCTCGTTCCGCTTGGCCCCACGCGGGTAAAGCGTGTGACTCAGACCGCCGCGTGCTTCGTGGCGCAGTGACCGAGCGTGCATGTTCGGGAAGGGCCCGTCGGGCGCGTGAGCTCCCGTTCTCTGTGGTTGTCCCGAACCACCGGTAGTACGCCATTGACTTACTACGCCATTGACTTACTACGCCATTGACTTACT
>CAYOLF010000218.1:0-2948 GCA_964404725.1 uncultured Polyangiaceae bacterium | reverse complement strand
CTGCTAAGCCGAGATACAGCAGTACTCCATCGTCTGTCCCGCCAAGCACGGCCAGCGCCGATCCGCCATCTCTTCGATCCATGCTTCCTCGTCAGCCTCCGACAGCGCTGTGTTCAAGACAACCGCTCCGGCAGCGTCAAGGGTCACTGAACCCAAGACCGTCCGATCAAAAATGGTGCAAATCTCAGGATTACACTGACCAAGTACGAATCCCACCGGCCCCTTAACGCGGTACCAGAACTCCGACACCTCACATCCCTCAGTAGCACCGCCAGCCTGGCCCGAAGACCCAGCGAATCCTCCGGTGCTACCCCCTTCGCCCGCGGCTGACAGCAGAACACCGAAGGACGCCCCGCCCTCACCCTGGGAGGCTCCACCATCCTGGGTGGGCGGACCGTGTATCGTCGCTTCGTCCCCCGTGACACGGCCCCCGCAGCCGGTGAGTGCGCCCACCAGGAGCGCCAGCAGAGGGGCTGCTACCCGACTCGGGAGACGGGCCTCGCCCGTGGTTCTCTGCTCCCTGACCGGATGCGAGCTACACATGGCGGAATCGTCACTCCCCGGGCTCGCTCATCCTACCACCCCGGACGCTCACCGCCCCCCCTCCTCCACCAACCCCTTGATGACCCCGAGCATCTTCTTGGTCATCACGGAGCTGATGGGCTCCAGCAACGCCGGGCCGCCCGCCAGAGCGTTCTTGAAGCCCTTCCCGTAACGGTACCGGGTCCGGGAGATCAGCCTCGTGGCGCCCCCGCCATCGGGCTCTAACAGGATGGCCCAGCTGGTGGCGATGTCGATCTCGGGGGCGTCAGTACGCGTGCTACTGGGCGGGGGGCCCCCGTAGAGGACCAGTGCCCGGTTTCTCTCGACGGTCACGACGGCGAGGGGCGGACCCTTCGGGTGAAGGCGGACTTCGTCACCAACGGCGATCCCCTGGAGGTCCTCGATGACCCTCGTGGCGTTCTTGATCTGGCACCCCGCGAGGTTCTCCAGCTTCTCGTAGCTGTGGAAACCACCCCGGCCCTGGCCGATCTGCGCCACCCAGGGCCAGACCCGCTCGGGCGGTGCGTTCACCGTGATGGCCATCGTTGCCTGCCAGCTCGGCGTCGGGACCAGGTCATCCCCGGGCCAGTCCCGCTGTAGCTCCTCCGGCGTCGATCCCCACGTCGTCCTCCGCCGCCGGAGGAACGGGGTCAGGACGGCCACCTTCATGGCGAAGGCACCGGCCAGGGCCTCGGGGAGGGACTTGCCGTGGGGCATGGGGTGGGTCTTCAGGCTGGGGGGCTTCAGGCTGGGGGGTGGGCTTGTCGGGCGCATCGCGTCATCGGCCGGTGGCTTCAGCAGCGACCCGCGGCAATACGATCCGCACGTTCGTCTCTCCGCAGAGCGAGTCGTGGGAGTAGAGCCGTGCCATCGAGCGAACATCGGAGCCGGCGAGGTCGGACCTGACTCCCCCCGGTTTCGCGGAAGGGACGCTGAGTTCGAGGTGCCGTTGGTGCACCGGGTCACACTGGGCGCGTGCGTCCGAGACCCTTCGGCGAGTAGTGGGACTTCCCCCCGGCAACCAGCCGCCCTTCGTGGTCCACTCGCTCGAACAAATGGTTGCGCCACTCGACGTTCGATTCCTGACCATTGCAGATCTGACCTGCAAATGTGGCGGTGCCCCCGAAGTACGTTCCGAAGGAAATGGCTGCGCCCCTGCGGTAGAGCCCGACGAGTTGGGGAGGGCCTCCGCTGAACTGATCTCCGCCGCACGAGAGACTGTCGCAGAAGGCGCTGAAGACAGCTCGGCTGGTTCCACCCTGCCGTGATGAGTCCCAACGGGAACTCCACGTGTCGATGCTTCGGCGTCCGCTCCCCAACACACGGAGGCGAGCTGACGAGTTGGGGATGCCAAGATCGTCTTCGCTCCAAGCAGAGCCATTCCACCCAAGCGACCAAACCCGAAACGCGAAGGCCCCGAGAAGCTCGCCATCGCGAGCGGCGTACATGATCTCGAAGGGACGTTCGCGTTCCACGGGGTAGGACGCGAACGAACTCTGAACAAGACCGCAGATCCTTTGCCAGACGGCAGAAGCTTCATCGCCTTGCTTGCGCAGCACACCCGCGTTCAGTTGCGCTGTAATCTGGCCCAGGACCAGTGAAGGAAACAAGACGGCACCGACGTACCCGAGAATGTCAGGAGTACTGCCGGCCGCGAAAACCTTCCGGCCGTGATCCCACTTCGCCTGGGTTCCCCACGAAATTCGACTATCGCTCGCGAAGTATACCGAGGCAGGCCCTCGTGCATCAACACCGACCCATGCCACGAACGAAGTCACTTGCGAACGCGCCTCCGATGTGTGAACCTTCGGCAAAGATTATCTTGTGGCGGAGCCACAAGGAAGGAGCAACTCCCCGGGTTCCCGTAAGGGGCGTCGAGGTGGCCGATGCCCGACCCCTTCAAAGGGGTCGGGCATCGTCGGGGTCGTTGTAGGGGCATTTCTCGATATCGAACGCGCCCAGCGTGGGGCTTGGGTGGGAGCGCTCGTCCGGAACGGCTGCGTTTCGATCCCGTGACTCGCGCAGCCAGCACCGCAGAAATCCTCGCGGACTCGCGTGGATCGCTCGACGGCGCATCGGCAAGGATATTCCCGACTGGGACGACGCTGCGACCAGCTTGCCCGCTCCCTCGGGGATCCGGATCCCGGCGACGATCTCCTCGACCCCGTCCCCCCGCCAGAAGATGTACGGCTCGCTGTCGACCGCGAGGGCCGTGATCAGCGTGCGCCCCTCCGGGCTCACCCACCGGGCGTGGACGGCGCTGGCGTAGACCCCCAGGACGAAGACCTTCTTCGGGGCCCGATCCATCTGGACAACCCGGCGGAGGGGCTGGCCGAAGGGGTAGGTTCCAAGGGAGGGGGTCATGGTGAGTTCGTCACCGGGCTCAGCTCTTCGAGAACAGCTTC
>CAYOLF010000217.1:0-3005 GCA_964404725.1 uncultured Polyangiaceae bacterium | reverse complement strand
TCGAGGATCGCGATGCTGCCGTAGCGGCCGACGGCGCCGAAGCGCGGTTGGGCTCCCCTGGCCTTGCACCAGTCGCGGTATGCGTCGTGGAACTGGGTCCCGCGGTCGCTGATGAGGTGCCTCGGGTAGCGGCCCGCGACGGCCGCCGCGGTGTCGAGCATCGCGGTCACGTCGCCCGCCGTCGGTTCCTTGCGCCACAGGGCGATGCCGACGACACGGCGCGAGAAGTGATCGATGACGACGCCGACCCACCACGCGAAGGGCCAGCAGTGACCGAGGGCCTGCGGGAGCCACGGCACCCAGAAGCCGAGGGCGGTGGCGATGGTTGTGAGATCGACGTTGAAGACGTGCCCCGAGTACTTGGACCTGCCGCACGAGGAGCTCCAAGCCGCTCTGCAGCAAGCGCGAGACAAGCGCGGACCGCCCCCTTCCCGAAGTCACGACGAGTCAGCGCCATGACACCCCGCCCGCTGCCGAATCTCCGCTCGCAGCCGCTCCGCAAGTCCGGGCGACCGGGCGCGGCGGGCGTCGGCGATGACGGCCTGCTCAAGCTCGGTCAGGTGCCGGAGCATGTCGAAGCGGCGCTCGACGGTCGTGATGAGCTCCTCGGGCTCGACGCGATCGGCGGTGCGGAGCAGGCGCTGCAAATCGGCCCAGTCGTACTTGCCGCTGCGGAGCTTCGCGAACAGCGCGTCGGGCACGAACGGGTCGCGCACCTGCCAGAGCTTGAGCACGACGAGCGATCGCAGGAGGTCGCCGTCGAACGGGGTAGTCGCAAAGCGATGCAGGTCGTAGAGGTCGCGCACCTTCGCACGCTGGAACGCGGCGCGGACCTTCTCGGCGATCATCTCGGTCGTCTCGAGCGAGCGCACGTTGAACATCGGGAACTCGAGGCGATCGAAGTACCCCTGGTGCTGCATCGGTCTCGCCGTCGCGACCAGCGTCGGGCGCTCGCGCAAGCTGACCTGCAGGCGAAACCTTCCCGCGTCGTTCCAAGAGTGCCGGTACAGCACGTCGCCGCCAAAGGAGGTGTCGTCGTCGGTCTTGTAGTACTCGTCCAGCGTGAAGGTGATGCCGAAGTGCTCGTGGTTGAAGGTCTCGACGAGACGCATGAGCACGTCGTCGTCGGGCTCAGCGCTGTCGATCGTGAAGTCGAGGTCCTCCGAGAACCTGCCCGCGGAGCCGAACACGAGCTTGCGCAGGCACGTGCCGCCCTTGAACGCGAGGTGATCCATCACGCCCGCATCGACGAGCGCGCGCAGCGCGTAGGTCAGCACGACGTCGCGCTCGGCGATCAGCTTGTCGCGCAGCCCGCTGTTGCGCGCGTAGAGGTCCACGAACTTGTCGACGATCACGGACCGGCTCCCTTCGGACGAAAGATGACGCGCCGACGACCCTGGTCGACGGACGAGACAAGGAGGTCGCGCGGCACGTTCTCGACGACGTTCCACGGCTGCACGAGCTTGCCGGCATAGCCCCACTTCGCTCGCGGGCCGAGCTGAATCTTGCTCGCACCTTCCGTGAGCGCGATGAGCTCCGACCGCGCGTCTGCCGGTACCTCGGCGCGATGCAGATCCAACAGACACCCGAGCCGCTGGACCACGGCCGCGGCCAGCCAGCGGTGCGCGAGGTCGAGCAGCGCAGGCCAGGAGATGCGGGCAGGCGCGCGGGAGACGATGCGGGACACCTCGCCGAGCCCGCCGGCGTGCTGCGGGCGATCGAGGGCGTCGAGGAGGGCGCGTTCGAGCGTCGCCATCTGGACGGGTTCCGCGAGGACCGTCTGCTCGGTGAAGCCGAAGAAACGCTCCTCCGGGACCTCGACGAACAAGTAGCGCTTGCCGCGCACGACCACCGGTCGGCGACGCTCCTGGCATGCGATGTAGACCTCGGCAAAGACCTGCTCGGTCAGGCCGTGGTAGGTGCAGGCCGTGCCGAACGAGAAGAAGTAGGGCGCGATGAGCACCGCGCCCGCCGCGAGCGGGTTCGCGTCGGCGACGCCTTCACGCCCGCGCGCCGCCGGCACCAGGCGGAATAGCCCGGGCCGGAGCCGTTCGAGCCACCCCTTCTGGACCAGCTTGTGCGCGAAGAAGCGGGCGTAGCTCTCCGAAGCGCCGAGCGCCTGGCGCAGCTCGCCGAGGGTCACGGTCGTCTGACCGCGCCACTCGAGGTCGAGGACGACCTTCGCTTCATTCTTGGAGAGGCTCCGCTCCATGGGCACCGTACGCGCGCTGCGCTTGCGTTTCGCTAACGGATAGCACGTGCGGCTCCATGGTGCAAGATGAGCGTGGCGTTAGCGAATCACAAGCGGCACGCGCCCGCCGCGCCCGTTCGCCCGGACTTGCGGAGCGGCTATAGCGTGCCATCGACCTTTCACCGACGAATTGACCGCATGAAACCCGCCTCCGCGCCCCCCTCGACCGCAGACTCGACGGCATGCGTGACGTCGACTCGCGGTCCGACCCGGGCGATGGGCAGCCCTCGGACTTCAGCCTGCGCATGAAGCGCTCGAGGACGGCGATGCTGCCGTAGCGGCCGACGGCGCCGAAGCGCGGGCGGACGCCGAGGGCGTCGCACCAGTCTCGGTACTCGTCCTGGAGCTGGGTCCCCCGGTCGCTGATGAGGTGCCTCGGGTACCGCCCCGCGACGGCTGCTGCGGTGTCCAGCATCGCGGTTACTTCGGCGGCCGTGGGCTCCTGGCGCCACAGGGCGAAGCCGACGACACGGCGCGAGAGGTGATCCATCACCACACCGAGCCACCAGCAGAAAGCCCAGCACTGCGCGACGGTTTGGGCCCCATTCCGGCGGGTCGGCACGCTCGGCCAGTGGGACCCTCGTCCCGGTCCCGATGCCCGAGACGCTCAGCCCGCGGAACGACGTGGTGTCCACTGCGCCGGCGGTGCTCCCTCGCCAAAGGCTTGGGTCGTGGTTTTCAGTGGACTCGTGGAGCAAGCTGCCTCGTCCATTTCGGCTCGAGCTTCCTACGCGGACGAGCGGAACCGGGACCG
>CAYOLF010000216.1:0-3006 GCA_964404725.1 uncultured Polyangiaceae bacterium | reverse complement strand
AGGCCACCGCAACACCGAGCACCGAGCAGGCCAAGCCGAGCCGCACCGGGACATCATACCCCGCTGCCACCGCTGCTGTCCGCAGCGCACGCGCACGGTGCTCCCTCTCCGGGTACCCGGCCCTTGACGCCAGCGCGGGTTCGAGGCCACCCCTGGCCCCAATCCCAGCATCACTGCTCGATCTGGATCGGACCACGCGGATCTCGTAACCTGGCCCCGCGGCCAGGACGGTGATCCTCCGACGGAGGCGGGGTGGGAGCATGCCGCTGCCGGTGGCGGGCAGAACCGAGTCTACCCTGGGGAGAACGACGTGTCGAAGCCCCTGCCCACCAACTACGATGCGCACCTCGCCAACTCAGTCCACCCCACCCAGGATGCCCCCGGTGGTGGAGGAGGGGGCATCGGTCTCACAGGCCGGAGTAAACCAGCTCGATGGCGAGCGAGATGAGCATTGCGAGTATCCAGAGGCAGCCCACCAATACCATCACCCCGGCCACTACGATCGTGATCTTGTTCCGAGCGCGATAGTGCGCGGGGCTTCGGTCCGGCCTGACGGATTGCCGCGCCTGGAGTCCGCGGACCAGGCGTACGATTCCGTAGGAGATTGGCGCGACGGCCACAAGGTGCGCTTCTCCCGGCGCGGCCGCCGCCCAAGTGGCGATGCTGAACGCGCCGCCCATGAAGACACAGAAAGCGCCAGTCGTGATATCGAGCCGCCTGTTGCGGCGGGCCTCGCCTCCGTCGCACTCTGCGACGGAGGCATCGGATCGTAGCTTGGGTCCCTGGTTCTCCGGCGGGGTCGTGAAGGTATCTAGGCTCAACGCTCCGCCCGTGACGAGCCGAAGGACGATGTCGACCGGATTGAAAGGCGGGTGGACCGCGTCGGTCTTGGCAATCGTTTCCGAGTCGGTTGCTGCGACAGTGCCCTGAGCACCCACAAGGAGAGTGGAGGTCCCGGAACTCTCGACGAGCGTTGCCCCGCAATCGCTGCAGGTTTTCACTTCGTCTAGGTACTCTGCCTGCATGCGGTGTCGTACGCGGACCGGACAGGCAGGGTTCGGACAGTACCGCACTTCACCCTACGCTATCGAACCGCCGGGCGGCGTCAAGTGAACACGCTCTTCGCTGGCAGTCGTTCGGCTGTCGCTCCACGGGATAACCTCAGAGGTCCACCTGGTTCGGGCCCACGGGTCGTCGTCAGATGAAGCGGCCACCCTTCGACCCGAGATGGTCCGAGTTCACGGCCCGCTCCAGCGGCGGGACTGGCCCGGCATGGTCGACTGGCATCGCGCTCCCCCCTGCGGTGCCCGGACTCGGTGATCCGGCTCGGCAAGGCGGGACATCCAGCACGGGGGGCAACTGACCGCCCGGCACCTCGTCCCCCCTCGTCCCCAGCCGGGGGGGCGCAGCGGACCGCCCCGCACACCGTCCCCTCGTGGTGCCCCCGTGGTCCTGGGGGACGCACCACTTCACGACCCCGTCTCGCAGCAGTACTCCATGGTCTGCCCCGCCAGACACGGCCATCGTTGGCCAGCCATCTCGTCGATCCACGCCTCCTCGTCAGCCTCCGAGAGGCCCGTGTTGGCAGTGACTGTTCCCGAGGCATCGATAGAAACCTCCCCCATGAAACGCGAATAAGGAAAGAGGCAAATCCCGGGATCACACTCCCCGAGCAAATATCCCACCGAAAGCTTAACCTCGTACCACAGCCGGTACATGCACTCCCCAGTGGAAGCGCCCGCCTGGCCCGAAGACCCAGCGAATCCTCCGGTGCTACCCCCTTCGCCGGCGGCTGACAGCACAACACCGAAGGACGCCCCGCCCACACCCTGGGAGGCTCCACCATCCTCGGTGGGCGGGCCGTGTATCGTCGCTTCGTCCCCCGTGACGCGGCCCCCGCAGCCGGCGGTGATGGACAGCAGGAGCGCCAGCAGATTGGCCGCTACACGACTCCGGCGACGGGCCTCGCCCGTGATTCCCCGCTCACTGGCCGAATGCGAGCTACACATGGCCGAATCGTCACCCCCCGGGCTTGGCCATCTTAGCACCCCCTGGACGCTCACCGCACCCCGTCCTCCAGCTCCTTCGTCCCCTCGTCCAGCCGGGGGGCGCAGCGGAGCGCCCGGCACCCGTCTCCCTCGTGGTGCCACGGGGCGCAGCACCTCAAACTCCGCCGTCGCAGCAGTACTCGATGGTTTGCCCGGCCAAGCACGGCCAGCGCCAGTCCGCCAGCCGTTCGATCTCCCATTCCTCCTCATCCTCCCGCCACGCCGTGTTCGCCACAACCGCGCCAGTGGCGTCGAGGGTTACCGAACCCCGGACCGGCCAACCCTGGGCGCACAACTCAGGGCTACACTTGCTAGACACGGCAGGTCCGAAATCCACCAACCTCCAGAGCTTCGAGACCTCACATTCTTCAGCGGCACCGCCAGCCTGACCTGACATGCCACCAACTCCGGCGTAGGTGCCCCCTTGTCCAACAATCACCGGGAAGCCCCCGACACCGATTAGCACCCCGCCCTCACCCTGGGAGGCCCCACCATCCTGGGTGGGCGGACCGTGTATCGTCGCTTCGTCCCCCGTGACACGGCCCCCGCAGCCGGTGAGTGCGCCCACCAGGAGTGCCAGCAGAGGGGCCGCCACGCGAGCCGGGTGACGGGCCTCGCCCGTGGTTCTCTGTTTCCCAGCCGGATGCGAGCAATACATGGCGGAACCGTCACCCCCCGGGCTCGACCATCTTAGCACCCTGGACGCTCACCGCCCCTCCTCCGGCTCCTTCGTCCGCTTCGTCCAGCCAGGGGGCGCAGCGGACCGCCCCGCACCCCGTTCCCCCTCGTTCCCCAGCCGTGGGGCGCAGCGGACCGCCCCGGCACCTTGTCCCCCTCGTGCAGCCAGGGGGCGCCAGCGGACCGCCCCGCACGCATACCGGGTCGGCAAGGTACCCCCGCGGGCTGCTAAGCCGAGATACAGCAGTACTCCATCGTCTGTCCCGCCAAGCACGGCCAG
>CAYOLF010000215.1:0-3036 GCA_964404725.1 uncultured Polyangiaceae bacterium | reverse complement strand
GTTCTCCGGCGACGACGACGTGTGGATCTACGTGAACCGGCGCCTGGCGGTGGACATCGGCGGCGTCCACGGGGTCGAGAGCGACTTCGTCGTGCTCGGGGACGAGGACGGGGACGGCGAGATCAGCGCGGCCGAAGCGGAGGATCTCACCGACGATCGGTTCGGCATCACCAAGGGATCGCTCTACTCGATCCACCTGTTCCACGCCGAGCGACACACCATCTACTCGAACTTCAAGCTCACGCTCTCGAACTTCATCCTCAGCCGCTCGGTCTGCACGCCCATCTGCGGCAGCGGCACCCTCGAGCCCGGTGAGATGTGCGACGACGGTGTCGAGGCGAACACGGGCGAGTACGGCGCCTGCGCGCCGGACTGCTCGGGCCGGCAATTCTGCGGCGACGGGGTGGTGCAAGCGGAGGGCGGGGAGCTCTGCGACGACGGCCTGAACCTCTCGCCGTACAACGGGCCCGAGGGCGGGTGCGCCCCCGGGTGTCAGCCGCCCGCGCGCTGCGGCGACGAGGTGATCGACGCAGCGTTCGGGGAAACCTGCGATCTCGGCGCCGAGAACGGCGCCCCAAACGGCACCTGCGACGCGCGTTGTCGGCTCCAAGACGTGGTCCGGTAGCGCCGGTCATCGGGGCGGGCGCCGGGCGACCGGGGTCGAGCTCGCCGCTGTGGCTCCCGGCGCACCGCAAATGAGAGGTGGTGGTCTGCCGATGCGAAGCGTCGGTCGGTTCACCATGCCAGGCTCGGCGAGCCGCCCCGAGGGCGTCGGGAGTCGCTCGGTGGTCGGTGCGGTCGGATCGCCGGCCCCTCGCGCAGGAGCCCACCTTGAAGAAGCTAGCGTACCCGCTCGTCGCGCTGTCGCTGATCGCCTGTGGGTCGAGCTCGAGCGAGCCCATCGTGGCCGGCAACGGCGCCGGCGGGGGGACCCCGAGCGCGGGCAGCGCCGCGACGGGCGGTGACGCCCCGGCGGTGGGCGGAGCGGGCGCGGGGATCCCGACCGGGTGCGATCTGCCGGTGGCTGGTGCCGCCGGGCAGCCTCGGCCGGCGGGGGCCAATGGTCCCCTGACGATCCTCGACTGGGCCGGCTTCCGCGGGGCGGTCAGCTACACCTTCGACGACGCCAATTCGTCGCAGATCGACCATTACCCGGAGCTCGCGGGCACGGGCGTGCCGATGACGTTCTACCTGCAGACGGGCAAGTCGGACGCGGCGGACGAGATCTGGGCCCAGGCCGTCGAGGACGGCCACGAGCTCGGCAACCACACCAAGAGCCACGCGCAGACGGCCGACGAGGCGGACATCGACGCGGCCACGGAGTTCATCCAGACCCACTTCGGCGTGCTGCCCGCCACGATGGCCGCCCCCTACGGCGACTCGAGCTACGCGGCGCTGGCCTCGTCGCGGTTCCTCATCAACCGCGGCGTCAGCAACGCGGTCATCGCCCCGAACGGCAACAGCAACCCCTTCAATCTCCCTTGCTACGTCCCGCCGAGCGGCGCCGCTGCGAGCGCGTTCGACGCGCAGGTCGACGCGGCCCGGGAGGCGGGGGGCTGGCGCGTGGTCCTCGTCCACGGCTTCACCGGCGGGAGCGACGGCGCCTATCAGCCGGTCGACATCGAGGCGTTCGTCGCCGGGGTCGAGCACGCGAAGTCGTTCGGCGATCTTTGGCTCGACACGGTGGCGGCCGTCGGCGCGTACTGGCGGGCACAGAAGCTCGTGTCCGCGCTCGAGCCAACGACCTCGGGGGGCGAGCAGATCTGGTCCTGGACGCTCCCAGAGCATTTCCCGCCGGGGCAGTGCCTCCGCGTCACCACCGGGGGCGGCACCCTCACGCAGGGGGGCGTGCCGGTGGAGTGGGACGACCACGGCTACTACGAGCTGTCGCTCGACGCCGGCTCGGTGACGCTCTCGCCCTGACGCCTTCCGGGGCCACGGCTGGGGTCAGCGCTCGCTCGCCGTCACGTAGAAGAAGTCGCGCGCGGAGGGCTTGCCGACGTAGGCGTCGGCATCGACCGAGAAGCCCTTCACCGCCGTCATCGCGGTGACGCTCTGGGCGTCGTCGTGGCGGTAGAGCACGAAACGGGGGTAGGAGTAGTTCACGTCGAGCTGGGCCACGTCGTGGGCGCCGGCGTGCATCATGCCGGTGGCGAGGGCGCGCGCCGTGGTGGCGTTGCTGATGCCGACAAAGAGCGTGCCACGGCGCCGGTCGAGGCCGACCGCCGAGCGCCGGATCACGGTGCCCCCCTCGATGGTGGCGCCCCAGCGGGTGGAGTCGCCGGTGAGGCCCGGGTGCAGGCTGCCGCCCTCCGCCATGCAGGCGGGGGTCTGTCGCCAGTCCGTGAAGGAGGCGGCGCGTGGCTGCAGGGCAGACCAGGTGCCGATGTGGAGCGTCCCGTTGGCCTCCGCCGCCAGGGTGCAGGAGCCGGGCCTCGGGGGGGCGATCTGGATCCCGCTCGCCTGCATGCCGAACTGCCCGTGCTCCGACTTGAACCCGCCGTTGAAGGCAGCGACGAGCCCGGCGAGGTCACCCTCGGGGATGCGTCCGGGCCGCGGGAGGGCGGCCTCGGCGCCGGGCACGCCCTTCGGCTCGCGGCTGCCCGGGACGAAGTGCAGCCGCACGCGCGACAGGTCCAGCGCGAACACGAAGAGCTCGGCGTAGGGGCGCTGCGGGTCGGGGTGGATCAGGGTGCGCTGCAGGGGGTCTCCGGCGCCATGTGCCGTGGGCACCGGCTGCCACTGGCCGTCGCCCGGGGCGGCTGCGGCCGGGAACATCGGCCCCACGTCGCGGGGCCGGAACGCCTCGGGAACAGGCTCTGCCGGCGCCCGGCGGGCGAGCGCGACGACCTCCTCGGGGGTGGCGTCGGACAGCCCGCGCGCCTCGGAGCGATCCACGGCCAGGCGCACCCGATCCTCGACCTCGGCGCTGAGCTCCTCGAGGGCGGTGACCGTTTCGCTGCCGACCGCGGCGCGTAGCGTGTCCGCCAGGGCCGGCCCGAAGCCCGGGAAGGCGCGGATGGCGACCCAGATCCC
>CAYOLF010000214.1:1960-3100 GCA_964404725.1 uncultured Polyangiaceae bacterium | reverse complement strand
CGAATGCTTCCGATCGATCGCCGCCCAGCGGCCCGATCTGAAGCCCGAGGCCCTCGCCCGGACGCGGGAGTTGATGCGGGCGGCCGTCCCCGATTGCATCGTCACGGGTCACGAGCACCTGGTCGGGGGCCTCGATCTTCCCGACCCGGATGATCGACACGTCCTGGCTGCCGCCGTACGCGTCGGGGCACAGGTGATCGTCACGGCGAACGTGAAGGACTTCCCGTCCTCGGCTCTCGGTCGTTACGGCATCGAGACCGTTCATCCCGATGACTTCGTGCTCGACCTCATCGACCTGGCCCCCGTGACTGTCGCCGATGTCGTGAGGGCCCAGGCTGGGGCGCTCAAGAACCCGCCGAGGTCGGTTTCCGAGCTGCTGGAGACGTTGCGCAACAACGGCCTCGCGCAGTCGGTGGCGAGGTTGCGGGAGCTGCTCGGCCGGTCGACGTCCATCGATTCCTGAGCCGAAGGCGAAGAAGAGCGCTTGAGAGAAACGGCCACGGCACTCACCACTCTCGCTCCCCAGGGGCTGGACGCGACCTGAGGACGAGGCGTAAGCTACGCCCGTCGCGTCGTTCACGATCCCGTTCGCCGCCGCCACGTCTCCGGCATCCGCCTTCGATTGGGCGGCCGTGGCACCGAGAAGCACCACGGGATCCCGGGGTTTTCGCCGGTAGGATTCGGACGAATCAAGCCCGCGCAACCAAGAGCCTCGGAAGGCGAACTTCCGGGGCTTTGCTTCTTTGTCCGTGGCGTTGCGCGAGGACGCGGGGTTCTGCGCGCGGGGCGCGCGTCTCGGGGCGGCGGGGGACATAACCCGGACCCGGTGCGGAGAGCGCTCTCGACGCTGCGGATCACGACCTCCCACACATTCTCCGCCGCAACTGCATCCAGCATCATTCACGCTGCATCGTGTGATACGAGCTCGGCTGGCGGTCCCTGCGAGGCGCACTCGCTGCAAGCGATCGCGCGGTTGGTCACGAGGCGTTCCGCCCTCGCCTGGCGCCGCCGCGCGGCGAGCTCGTCGCCGAGGTTGTTGGCCGTGCCGAAGTAGACCTCGTCGGGGGTGCGGCCATCGAAGGCAAGGTGGGGCATCACCGAGTTGTGCTGCTCGACGTAGAACGCGACGAGACGTTCGAC
>CAYOLF010000214.1:0-1860 GCA_964404725.1 uncultured Polyangiaceae bacterium | reverse complement strand
CCAGGCGAGGAGCTTCCGCGAGTAATTGTCGATCACGGGGCCCCGTTCGCGCGAGGGACCCGCGCTCCCGAAGGAGCGCGGGCGCGCGAGTGGGGGTGTGCAGGAACAGGCGCGTGCCGTCGAGCAGCTTGATGAGGGTCACATCGATGTGCCAGAGCTCGTTCGGTCGCGTGGCGCGGACCCCGTACTTGGGCTTCGGCGGGTACAGGCGACGACGTGGTCGGCCCCACCCGTGCTCGCGGATGCGACGCGACCAGGTGCCTGGCGAAGCGAACACCCGGCCGATCCGCTGGGCGTGCAGCGCGAGGGCGCGGATCGAGAAGTGCCGGAGGTCTGAACTGGTGACCATCTCGCGCATGGCACGAACCTCGACCGACGCGAGTTGCATCGGGCGGGTCTTGGGGCAACTGCTCCGATCGTCGAGGTGACAGGTTTCCGCTCGGTGCCAGGCGCGGAAACGGCCGGGCTTGAGTCCGAGCACTCGGAGAGCAACGCCGGTAGGGATCGACCGTCCTGCTCGCTCCACAGCGCGGAGGAGCGCCACCTTCTGTTCCCCGTCGGGAACCCGCGCGCCGTCCAGACGTGCCCCACTCATCCGGACGAGGACGAGCAGGAGACGAAGGATCGCGATCAGGACCTCGTTCCGGTGCTCCAGGCGAAGCACTCGGGCGCGGAGCTCGTGAGCATCCAGGTCCAGGGCGTCGGCAGTCACCACCTCCCGCGGTCCCCTGCGCAACCAGCTCTTCGCCGTCGAGAGGGGGACGCTGACGCGCTCCGCCAGCCCGAGGTCGCGAGTGCGGCAGACGAGCTCTCGCAGTCGATGGTCATAGGCCTTCCGGTCCGACGGAATCGCGCACGAATGGCTCATTTTCCGGGGTTGAGCAACCCCGTGTCGTTGGCGGAAAGCTGAGCAATCTCCAACGAGTTGCCGCTGAGGCGCGGAGGGCGCGCGAGGTCGCAATCCGGAGCAGCGATTTCGACCGCCGCTCAACCCGCGACCCTGGAGACTGGCGTAGTCACGTGCGGAAGAGGCGCGGCAACATGGAGGGTCGCACGACCACGTAGGGCGCACCGTCTGCGTTCGGAGCGGGCAGCAGGAACGCGCCCTTGTCCAGGCGCTTCATCAGTGTCTCGCCACCGTCGCTGCCGAGGAAGTACATCAACAGCGTGTCGCGCCGGCGGTTCACGAACAGGAAGCACGTCCTGTCGTCCGGCTCGATCTGCAGCACCTCGCGGCAGAGCGTGCCGAGCCTGTTCGGGCCCCATCGCACGTCGATGGGCTCGAGGTAGACAACCGCGCGTGTGGCCGAGCTGGGCAGGAACGATTCGAGCATCGCTGCGACTATACGACGCCACCGCCTTCGAACACCCGCACAATGCTCCCATGCGCGACCATCAAGCGGTCAGTCGAGGGTGCGCCACGTCCACGCGGTGGGCTCCCAAGTGGCGTCGAGCCCGCCCGCGAGCACGGGGTCGAGGAACGACTGGGCTGCCTTCGTCACGTCCTCGAGCGTCGCCCACACCAGCTGGTCTTCCCGGGCCATCGCTTCGTAGGGCGTGCGCCAAACATCGAGGGGCGTCGGCACCGAGGTGGGTAGCGGGTGCGTCTTCCGGAACGCGAACGTCTGCTCGAGCGCCGTCCTCACGCGCTTCGCATCGAGCGGCTGCGCGGTAGCGAGCAGCGCGAGATCCGGCAGGTCCTTCACGCGTGAATTCGGTCGCGCGCGCGGCATCGTATATGCGTGCAGCTTCTCGGCGATGTGCGTCTCGATCGGGTAGATCCTCAGGGTCGGTGGTGGGACGCCAGCGAAGGCGAGTGCGTCCTCCGCGACCACCACCTCGGGCACACCCAGGATCGGG
>CAYOLF010000213.1:1965-3131 GCA_964404725.1 uncultured Polyangiaceae bacterium | reverse complement strand
GCGCGCCGGCGGGCGAGGGAGAACACGCCGTTTCCCGGCGCGCAACCGGGATCGGAGCGACGGCCGAGTCGTGGCGCCAGCCCTTGCCCGCTCCCGCGGGGCGGGTAACCTCCCCGGGGTTCGGCGAGCGCCGTCCGCTCGGGCCCGTCCGCGGCCGCGGCGATCCCCTCCGGGCCCGCAGGCCGCACGTCGCGGCGGCTCGGAAGGCGAGCGGGACGCGGGGCCAGAAACCCGCGCGGAGAGCGCCGCGCTCGCGCGCTCGCGCGCTCACCCCCTGGCGCTCGCGGCAGGGCACGATAGAAGGTTCCGCTCATGACCGGCGCCCCCCACCCGCACCTCTGCCCCTGCTGGGTCGGGCACCTGCTCGCCAGCCCGCTCCGCCGCCTGGTGCAGGACGCGGCCCCCATCGTCGCGCCCTTCGTCGCCGAGGGCATGACCGTGCTCGAGCCTGGCCCGGGGCTGGGCCACTTCACGCTGGAGCTCGCGCGCCGCGTTGGCCCGAGCGGCCGCGTCGTCGCGGTCGACGTCCAGCCGCGGATGCTCGCGGGGCTCGGGCGCCGCCTCCGCGCGGCGGGGCTGCTCGGGCGCGTCGAGCTCCGTCAGGCCGAGCCCGACCGGCTGGGGCTCGGGGACCTCGAGGGACGAGCGGCCTTCGTGCTGGCTTTTCATATGGTGCACGAGGTCCCCAGCGCGAGCGCCTTCTTCTGCGAGGTGGCGCCGACCCTCACCGCCGACGGCCGCGTCCTGTTCGTAGAGCCGCGCCACCACGTCACGCGGCGCGCATTCGACGAGTCGCTTGCGGCGGCGCGTCAGGCCGGGCTCGAGGTGGTGGGCGAGCTCGCCATCCGGTCGAGCCACGCCGCCACGCTGCGCCGACGCTCCTGACGCCCCCCTCTCCCTGCCGGGCGCTTGCCCGGCGACCCGATTTCACTATTGTCCGTTCAACCAAGCGACGCGACTACAAGGGTTGCGGGTCGGCGCAGCTCCGTGCCACGAGAAAGGTGCCCCATGTACTTCGATGCCATCCCCCCCATCCCGTTCGAAGGCCCCGAGTCGAACAACCCCCTCGCCTACCGCTACTACGACGCAAAACGCGTCGTGCGCGGCAAGACCATGCGGGATCAGCTCCGCTGCGCCATCTGCTACTGGCACACGTTGAGCTGGCC
>CAYOLF010000213.1:0-1865 GCA_964404725.1 uncultured Polyangiaceae bacterium | reverse complement strand
TGTCGCGCGAGGGCCAGCAGCTCGGGCGCTTCCTCGGCATGGTCGCGGAGCACAAGCATGCGCTCGGCTGGAAGGGCGCGCTGCTCATCGAGCCGAAGCCGCGCGAGCCCACCAAGCACCAGTACGACTACGACGCGGGCAACGTCTACGCTTCCCTGCAGCGCCACGGGCTCGCAGGCGAGTTCAAGCTCAACATCGAGGCGAACCACGCGACGCTCGCCGGCCACTCCTTCCAGCACGAGGTCGCCTACGCGATCGCTAACGGCCTGTTCGGCAGCATCGACATCAACCGTGGCGACGTCCTGCTCGGCTGGGACACCGATCAGATGCCGAACGACGTGGTCGAGACGGCGCTGGTGATCAAGGACATCCTCGCCGCGGGCGGCTTCACCACCGGCGGCTTCAACTTCGACGCCAAGCTCCGCCGCCAGAGCATCGACGCGGCCGATCTCTTCCACGCCCACGTCGGGGGCATCGACACCCTGGCGCACGGGCTGCTCATCGCCGACCGGATGCTCTCGGAAGGCCGCCTCGACGCCGCCGTGGCCGAGCGCTACGCGGGCTGGAACGGAGAGCTTGGCCGGAGCATCCTCGCCGGCAAGCAGACGCTGGCGGATCTCGCCAAGCTGGTCGACGAGAAGGGGCTCAACCCGAAGCCCCGCTCCGGCCGCCAGGAGGCGCTGGAGAACCTGGTCGCCAAGTACACCTGAGCACGGGCGATCCTGCGGCGCCGCTGCGGATCGCGGCGGCGCCGTCGGGATCAGAATCGACCGCGCAGGCCGGCGGAGCCGAGGCCGACCCAGGGCTCCACGGCGCGGGCGGAGCGCGCGTCCCGCGGCGCCGTCAGGATCAGGACGAGCCCACCAGCGACGGCGACCCCGCCAGCGATGAAGCCGACGGACGAGAGGGTGCGGTAGCCGTTGTACTCGTCCACGAGGTCTTCGGCGCTGGGGGGGCACTGCTCGCGGCCGAGCGGGCAAAGCGCGTCGAGATCCTCCTGGTCCTTCAGCGCCAGCCCGGCGCCGACGCCGCCGACCGCGAGCCCCGCAGCCCCGATGCCGACCGCGGCGAACCCCGCGATGCGCTGTGCGCGGCCGGGGTGTGACGTCCCGACGTCGGCCGCCGGCGGAGGCGCGGTGAGGGTCGTCGGCGCTGCCCGCGGCGGCGCGGTCGTGGCGGCGGCGGCCGGCGCGGTCGGTGCGCCCGCGTCCTTGAACGTCAGCTCCACGGCCTTCCGCTCCCCCTCGACGAGCTCGACTTCACCGCGGAGCCGTCTGCCCGCGCGCGTGACCTGGAACTCGTGCCGACCGGGATCGAGGATGATCGGCACCCCAAGCAACGCGGCGCGGAGCGGGGAGCCGTCGACGGCGATCTCGACTCCGCTCGTCGCCTCGCCGGCCGCCAGCGTAATGGTGATGGTGGGGACGCGCGGCTGGAGCGCGTCGTACTCGCGCTGGGCGTCGACCACCGCCTCGCGCTGGATGTCGGGGGCGTCCGAGGCGAGCTGCATCCGCGTCACCTCCAGGTACCGCTCGGAGGCCTCGACGAGCAGGCCGTTCTTCTCCAGCGCCCGGGCAGACCAGAGCCCCAGCGTGGCGACGGGCATGACCCGGTAGGCCCGCTGGAGCCGGTCGAGCGCCGTCGGGAACTCGCCCTTCTCGTAGAGCTCGATGCCCTCGTTGCCGAGGTCGCGCGCCGCTCGGCGCGCCGTCTCGTCGGACTGCGCCGACGCCCCTGAGGTCGCCAGCAGCAGCGCGACCGCGCACGGGACCGTCCACCGCGATCTCATCTCCACCTCCCGCCGTCCACGCCGAGGCGCCATTGTCCGGGGATCTTGCGGCCTTGGCAACCGCCCCGGCGCGCGG
>CAYOLF010000212.1:0-3147 GCA_964404725.1 uncultured Polyangiaceae bacterium | reverse complement strand
CGGCCGATGCGTGTGATCCGGCCACTGGCGTGACCCACCTCGCCCTCGCCGACGGTTCTCCCTGCCCCGACGCCGATCTCTGCAACGGCGACGAGTCGTGCTCGGCCGGCGCCTGCACGTCCGGCACCCCTCCCGTCGTGGACGACGGCAACGTCTGCACCGCCGACGCGTGCGATCCCGCAACGGGCGTGACCCACCTCGCCCTCGCCGACGGCTCGCCGTGCCCCGACGCCGACGCCTGCAACGGCGCCGAGACATGCTTGGCCGGCGCCTGCACGTCCGGCACCCCTCCCGTCGTGGACGACGGCAACCCGTGCACGGACGATGCCTGCGATCCCGCGTCGGGCGTAACGCATGTCGCGGTCGCCGACGGCTCGCCGTGCCCGGACTCCGACCTGTGCAACGGCGACGAGTCGTGCTCGGCCGGCGCCTGCGCCCCCGGCACGCCCCCCGCGGTTGACGACGGCAACGCCTGCACGGCCGATGCGTGCGATCCCGCAACGGGCGTGACCCACTTCGCTGTCGCCGACGGCACCCCCTGTGCCGACGCCGACGCCTGCAACGGCGACGAGACGTGCCTCGCCGGCTCCTGCGCGGCCGGAGAGCCGCTCCTCGTGGATGACGGCAACCCGTGCACCGCCGACGTGTGTGATCCAGCCACCGGCGTGGCCCACCTCGCCCTCACCGACGGCTCGCCCTGCCCCGACGCCGACCTTTGTAACGGTGACGAGACGTGCTTGGCCGGCGACTGCCAGTTCGGCACCCCCCTCGACCCCGACGACGGCAACCCGTGCACGATCGACGCCTGCGAACCACTGCTCGGCGTGACGCACCTCCCGGCGCCGCCGGGCACGAGCTGCGCGGACGAGGACCCATGCAACGGCACGGAAGCGTGCGATGGCGCCGGGCTGTGCGCGCCGAGCGCGCCGCCCTCGCTCGACGACGGCAACCCCTGCACCCTCGATACCTGCGACCCCATCGCGGGCGTTACGCACACGCCGCTCCCCACCGGCACGAGCTGCTCGAACGGCGATGCTTGCGACGGAGAGGAGACTTGCAGCGAGACGGGTGAGTGCGCCTCGGTCCCGGTGCTAGTGGACGATCGCAACCCCTGCACCGAGGACCATTGCGACGCCACGACCGGTGAGGTCACCCACGACCCCATGCCCACGGGCACGCCGTGTGACGCCTGCGGCGGCGTGTGCGACGAGGATGGAGCGTGCCGCGTGGAGACGCCCGTCGTCTCCGATGACGGAGACCCTTGCACCATCGAGTTGTGCGATCCGGTCACGGGCGTGCGCGTGAGCACCTGCTCGACTCTCGATCGAACGATAGCCACCAACGTGTTCGAGGCGACGAGCTGGCTCTACTCCGGGGCGAGCCCGGCCCAGGTCGGCCTGGACCCCGAAGCCATCGAGGTCGAGCGCGCTGCCGTCGTGCGAGGGTATGTTGCCGACGCGGCTGGCACCCCGCTCCCCAGCGTGACCGTCGACGTCCTCTGGCACCCGGAGTACGGCGAGACGGTCACGCAGGCGAACGGCTGGTTCGACTTGGTCGTCAACGGCGGGGAGCTCCTGGTGCTCCGTTACCGGCGTGCCGCCACACTTGAAGTGCAGCGCCCCGTTACGGTTTCAATGGACGACTACACCCTCGCGCCCGAGGTCGTGCTAGTCGCGCTCGATCCCGTCGTCACCGCCATCGACCTCGGCACGAGTGAGTCCTTCCAGGTAGCTCGCGGCAGCCCCGAGGCGGACACTGACGGGGAGCGACAGGCGACCCTCCTGGTCCCGCCCGGAACTGAGGCGGACCTCGTGCTCGAGGACGGGTCGGTCGTACACGCCACGACTCTTTCGCTGCGGCTAACCGAGTACACCGTGGGTGAGAGCGGACCGGGAGCGATGCCCGGCGTGCTGCCGTCGGCTACCCGCTACACGTATGCGTTCGAGATCTCCGCCGACGAGGCCATCGCCGCCGGGGCGCGATCGGTCGAGCTCACGCAGAGCGTCCCTGTCTACGTCGAAAACTTCGTCGGGTTCCCGGTGGGCGAGGCCGTGCCCGTCGGCTCCTACGATCGAACGCGCGGGCTCTGGGTCCCCGAGCCCAGCGGTCGCGTGATCGAGATCATCGATGAAGTCGCAGGTTACGCCAGGGTCGACGTGACGGGCGACGGTGCACCGGACACCGGCGCGCCGCTCGCCGCCCTCGGCATCACGGATGCGGAGCTCGAACAGTTGGCCTCGCTCTACCAGCCCGGTCAGAGCCTCTGGCGGTTCATGACCGATCACTTCACGCCCTGGGACTGCAACTGGGGTGGCTCACCTCCGGATGACGCGATCCCACCGCCCCTCCCCGACCCGACCCCAGACGACGACGGGCTCGAGGAGCCGTGTCTGGCCTCGGGTTCGATCATCGACTGCGAAAGCCAGACGCTGCGCGAGCGCGTACCGATCGCGGGCACGCCGTACTCCCTCAACTATTCGAGCGCGCGTAGTGCCGCGCGCGCCGCATCGCAAGGCCTCACCATCACCCTCAGCGGCCCGTCGGTCCCGGAGAGCGCCCGCGCGATGGTCGTCGAGATCGACGTCGCGGGCCGTCACTTCGAGGATCGCCTCGCTCCCGAGCCAAACCGCAACCTCCGCTTCGCTTGGGACGGCAAGGATGCCTACGGCCGGATCGTCCAGGGACAGACAACCGCCAGAGTTCGCACCGCGTTCGAGTACGACGTGAACTATGGCCGCACCTCGTCCTTCGCGCGCTCGCCCGACGTCACCATCGTGGGTAACCGCTCCCTCGGCATCGTCCAGCTCGAGCGCCGCGCCACCGCCAAGCTCGGCCGCGTCGACGCGACCGCGCTCGGACTCGGCGGCTTCACGCTCGACGTGCACCACGCGCTGGACACGACGGCGCGCGCGATCGAGTTCGGGACCGGAGAACGTGTGTCCGCGAGTACGCTCGCACCCTCGCAAGAACGGCTCCTCACCGGGAACCTGCGCGCCCTTGAGCGAGACGGTGCCGGCGGCTACTACTACTTCCTCGGTACCAACAGGACCCCGCTCTATCATCGCTTGAGAGACGGGACGACCTCGCTCTTGCTCGAGCTCGGGCGGAGCGCCGCGATTGGCGGTCTGGCGCGTGCTCCCGACGGGA
>CAYOLF010000211.1:0-3191 GCA_964404725.1 uncultured Polyangiaceae bacterium | reverse complement strand
CGGGGAGCAGTTCGACGGCATCCAGCTCTCGCTGAACCACCATTTCATCCTCGACCACGTCTCGGTGAGCTTCGCCGTGGACGAGACGATGGACCTCTACGAGGCCAAGGACGCCACCGTGCAGTGGTCCGTCATCGAGTCGTCGGCGACCGAGGGCCACCCGGAGGGCCAGCACAACTACGGGCTCATCAACGGCCCCGACGGGGTGCGCCTCAGCGTGCACCACAACCTCTTCGCCCACCACCGCAGCCGCACCCCCGCGATCGCCAACGGGCCGGCGGAGGTGCGCAACAACGTCGCGTACAACACCCGCACCGCCTTCGTGCACAATAACCCCGCCTCCGGTCCCTTCAACCTCGTCGGCAACTACTTCCGCACGGGCGACTCGGACACGCTGGTGCCGTTCTACTTCGACGACGAAAACGACCCGGCAGAGAGCGACCTCGGCTACTTCCTGTCGGGCAACGTCCTCGACGGGAACCACAGCGACTGCCCGCCGGGCAACGTCGACGACCCCTGGACCCAGTGCGACTACGACCCCTACCGTGACGCATCCTTCGTCGTGGACCAGGAGTTCGACTTCGCCGGGGCGAGCGCGGGCTGGCGCCCGGTCGTGACCAGCGCGGCGGACGAAGCCCTCGCGGCGGTGCTGGCCGGCGCCGGCGCCTTTCCCCGCGATGAGGTCACCCTGCGCTCGGTGCAGGAAACCCAGGACGGCACCGGGGAGTGGGGCGCGCGGATCCCCGCGGATCTCTTCGCCGGGCTCACGGCCGGCAGCGCGCCCGACGACGACGACGACGACGGCATGGCCGACGAGTGGGAGACCGCCCACGGCCTCGACCCCGCTGACGGGGACGACCACGCGACCGTGATGGCCTCCGGGTACACGGCGATCGAGGAATACATCAACGGTCTCGCCGACGCGCTCGTGCGTTAGGGGCGCGGCAGCGGCGTGGTCGACCGACGCGCGCGTCGGGCCCCGCGGCCGCGCTGACGGATCGACGAGCGCGGGCCGATTCAGTCCTGGCGCATGTACAGTGAGCAGTCCGCGATCGGAACGGAGGCCTCGTCGATGCAGCCCCCGGGGCTCAGCATCGGCGGATACGGACCCAAGCCGTCCGCCAATTGCACCGTCAGGATCGCGCCGCTCGAGGCGTAGGTCGCGCTGACGTTCGGCCCGACCGGGTAGTACGTGCCGGACCCAGATTCGAGCACGATCCGGAAGTGGTCGAGTCCATTATCGGATTCTGAGACAGTCCAGCTGGAAGACCACTCTCCGCCTATTGCGGCATAGACGATGGATGCACCATTGATCTCGAGCGTGTGTCCGTTCGACCCCGGGCCCAGATAGAGCCACGACCCCTCGATCTCCAGCGGCTCGGGCGGCACCGTCGCGCCACCAGTTGCCGCGTCGCCGCCGGTCGCCACGCCGCCGGTCGCCGCGCCGCCCCCGCCGCTGCCCCCGATCGGGTCGGCGACACCCCCGGTCGCAGCGACGCCGCCCCCGCCCGTCGCGGTCCCGCCGCCGCCGCCGTTGCCGGTCGAACCACCGCTCTCCGTCGAGGCGGGACCATCGCCGGCGTCACCCCCGCAGCCGAACGCCGCGAGCGCGAAACCGAGGACGAACCTTCGCGTGGGGTTGGGGCGCATCGTGTCATCCTGAATGAACGCCCGCACCGATGGCCACCCGAGTCGGGACCACCGGCTGACGGATCCACTCGCCACTGACGCTCGACGTTACCCTGCCGGTGCGCGACGGTCGAGGCCAATCCTCGCCAGAACCGCCCCCGAACCGAGCGGCTCCGACGAGGTGCAGCTCACTGGGCGATGCACTCCTCGACCATCTTCGCCCAGATCGCGTCGCCGCAGTGCTCTCCGCCCGACTCGGTCGGGTGGAGGCCGTCATTGGTGTCGCCGTTCTGCCAGACGGGTCGCAGGTCCACCCAATGGCAGCGAAGCCCGGTGGCGGCCGCGCACACCTGCTCCATCTGCGGCATCAGGGCGTCGAGGTTGGCCTTCAACGTCGTGTTCGAGCCCGGCGGGTTCCCGGGCTCCGGATAGCGCGTGTAGATGACGTCCTCGACGCCGTTGGTGGCCATCTTCTCCAGCAGCGTCTCGAAGATACCCGGACAGGTGGGACAGGAGGAAGTCATACAATCGATACCGCCTCCATCCATGATGACGACCTTCACCGGGCCGCCCTGGAGAGCGGTGTCGTACTCCCCCGCCACCACGCTCATCGGCTGCCCGCTGATCGCCATGTTGCGGTAGCTCTCGTCTTGACCGAGCGCGCCGGCGTTCCGCGCGTTGTCCTCGATCCGGTACTGGATGTAGGGGGGATTCCACGCATAGAACGACTCGCCCATGATGATGACCTCGGAGCCGGCGATCCGACCCGTCTCGCAGCCGCCGGTACCGCCCCCGGTACCCCCCGAGGATTCGCCACCCGTCTCCGCGCCGCCGCTCGACTCGCCGCCCGTCTCCGTGCCACCGGTGGCGAAGCCGCCCGTGGGTGCGCCTCCGGAGGAATCGCCCCCCGAAGGCATCCCACCCGAAGCGTTGCCCCCCGTGGGCATCCCCCCCGTGGGCATCCCCCCCGAAGCGTCGCCTCCCGTGGCACCTGTGGACACCCCACCGGCGGGGGAGCCGCCCGTCGGGGTGCCGCCCGTGGGCATCCCACCCGTGGGGGCGGAGCCGCCCGTGGGCATTCCCCCCGTGGGGGCGGAGCCGCCCGTGGGCATTCCCCCCGTGGGGGAGCCGCCCGTGGGCGTCCCGCCGGAGGCGGTGCCTCCCGTGGCGGCGCCGCCCGAGCCTCCGGAGATGCCGCCCGACCCCGTGATCCCCCCCGTTGCCGGGGGCATTCCACCCGTCGCGGTCGCTCCGGTCCCGCCAGTGGCGGTCTGACCCCCGGTTGGCGGCTGGCCGCCCGTTGGGGCCATCGCCCCCGTGCCTTCGAAATTCGTGGACTCCTGGGCGTCCGAGCAGGCCAGCGTCACGCACAGGGTCGTCAGGAGGCAGATGCCGGATGTGGTTCTCATCACGCATCTAAGTGACCCGCCCAGGCACGCCGTAAAAGGGACCGTTTTGTCCCCCCAGGGGCGTCATCACTGGCGGCGGAACATGCCAGCGAGACTGGAGCCCGCCGCGAGCCGGCAACGGCGACCTCCACCGCAGCCGGCCGCGGTCGGGAG
>CAYOLF010000210.1:0-3226 GCA_964404725.1 uncultured Polyangiaceae bacterium | reverse complement strand
CGAGGTGGGTCGAGCTCCGAGGGTCGAAGCGCCACTCGACGATCGCGTTCGCCGCGCCGACGACCTCCGCGTCTTCCACCTCCCCCGCGCCAGGGCCATCGAGACGCAGGAACTGGTCCCGCACCGAGAGCCCCCCGAGGCTCGGGTCCCGAGCCCCGCCGAGCGAGCTCCGGACGTGATCCAGACGCCCTCCGACCCGAAGCGCGAGCCGGTCACGAGGCTCGACGCGGGCCTCGGTGAAGACGCCGAGATCCCACTGCCGAGCGTCGGGCCAGAGGTGGTCGCTGAAACGCTGTCCCGAGGCGGGCAGGAAGCGCGCACGCACGCCGTCTCGGCGAACGAACGAGAGATCGGCGCCGGAGTCCAGCTGCACGGAGCCCAGCCCCCACTCGAACGCCCCCCGCGCACCGAGCGCGCGCACCTCGCTCTCGGTCTCGGCCTCGAGCATCGGCCGGTTCGACTTGCGTGCGTTGTCCATCACGTGATCGAGCGACGCGAGCGCGACGCGGACCTCGCTCGCGTGGAGCACCGGATCGTCGACGTTAACCCGATATCCCCCGTCGTAGATCCACCCGTCCGTGGACACGAGGTCCATCGGCAAGGCGGGGTAGTCGACGTCCTGGTGGCGCTGGTAGCCGAGCGTGTGCCACGCCCGGTGTCCGACCGCGGGCGAAACCGCCACGGTGAGCGCGCCGCCGTACTCGGTCTGCTCCGCGGGCACGCGCCGGCCGTCGCCGTCCCGGTAGTCGGCTCCGTCCAGACCCTCGAAGCCAACTCGTCCATCGACGACCTCGTTGCCATACGCCACCGAGCCAGCCCCGTAGGCGCCACGCCGGGCTCCGTCGAACCCCGCCTCGAGCCAACCCGTGGCGCCGAGCGGCGAGTACCCGGTGTCGGTCTCGGCGACGATGCGTCCCGCGGTTCCCCCCGGTCCAAGCGTGACCGACGGGATGCCGTAGGCGATCACCAGGCGCTGCGCGAGCGTCGAACCGAGATAGCTCACCGGCGGGTCCATGCGCCCGGGGCAGGCCCCGTAGAGCTGCAACGGGCCCACCTGGGTCGCGACCCTCTCCCACCCAAGCCCGCGGATCGACGGCTCCGACGCGGCCCCACCGCGCCGCACCACCCACACCCCCGGCGTCTCGGCCAGGACCTCGCCGACGCTGGCGCGAGGCGGCCCGTCCACCCGGCTCACATCCTCGACGCCGGGCTCTTGCTGCTTGCGCACCGTGACCTCGACGCCGGGCTCCTCCGCGGCCGCGACGCCGCTCACACCAACGAGAGAAACCGCGACGCCAACCGCGACGAGGAGCACCCTTCGCTGCTCGTGACCGAACTGCATGGCTCTGAACCGCTGAGAATCGTGGGGATGAAGCCTTCATCCGCCCAGACGGCGGGCCGAGGTTACCTGACGCCCGCTGCGCGATCCAGCTCACGAAGCGAGGCCAAAGTCTCGGCTCTCACCAAGCTCGGCCGCGGGCTTGCCCAGGGGATGAAAGGTCCACGCCCTCAGCAGCAGTCCCTCTCGCCCGCCCAGGCCTCCCGTCCTTCCTTGACGATGAGGCCCGCGATCACGAAGGCGGCGACCGGATCCGCCCACCACCAGCCGAACAGGCCGTTGAGGCCGACGCCCGTGAGCACTGCGAGTGAGAGCCACCAGCACGCGGTCGTCTGGAACGCGTCCGCCTCCATCGCTCGGCTGCCGAGCTCGACGGCCACGCGCCGCTTCGCCCGCGCCAGCCAGAGCATGACCACGAGCGAAACCGCGGTGAGGCCGACGCCGACCGCGCTGAACGAGGGCCGCTCGCCGCGCCAGAGGGTGAGCGCCGCATCGCCGGTAACGTACGCGGCCAGGACGAAGAGCGAGAGCGCCACCAGACGGCGAGCCCGGTGCTCCGTCGCCTCGAGCTGCCCCTCCGTGAGCCGGTGCCGTCGCTCCTCGCGAAGACGCCAGATCATGACGAGCCCGGAGGCGCACTCGACGAAACTGTCGATGCCGAACCCCAGGAGCGCGACGCTGCCCGCGATGACGGCGGCCGTCACGGCGATCACGCCCTCAATGACGTTCCAGCCAACCGTCAGGTACTCGAGCCGAAGCGCCCGCGAAACCTGGCTCCGCCGAAGCTTCGGGCCGGAACCACCAAGAGTGTCTTCGCCTACGGGATCCATGATCCACCCCGATGCTCCCTGCTGACGCGCCGGAGTCTTACCCGAGCTCGCTTCTCTCTAAGGCCGGGCGGGGGCTTGCGCCACCCGGGCAGGACCTCCCGGTGCCGAACGGCTCCATGGGCACGCGCCGCCCCGGTCGCCGGACCTGCGGGGCCCTCACCCGCCGAGGTCACCCAGCATTCGCTGCCAGGGAGGTCCGCGACGGCAGGCTCCGTAAGGGAGGCACGGCCGAGCACGGAAGACGCGCCCTCCGCTATGCTCTCCCCATGCCCAGCGACGCCTCAGGGCGATCGGATCCCTGGTGGATGGAGGTCATCCAGCTCGTCCCGATCCTGTGCCTCGCGGCGCCGTTCATCGTGCGCGGCGACGTCGACCTGGCCCAGGCGGGCGTCGGCTTCTTGGTGGGCTCGGCGCTGTTCGTCGCGATCACGGCCATCGTCGTCACGCGGGGCGGCGTCCTGAACCCGATCCTGGTCGGCACCGGGCTCTGGCTCGTCGCCGGGGCGATCGCTTGGGGGCTGCCGCTCGCGGAGCTGCGCCAGCCGCTCGAACGCGCTCAGGGCTTCGGCCTGTTCGCGACGGTGCTCGCCGTCGGCGCGCTGACGACCTGGCGCTCGAGCCAGGGATTCGTCGGTTGCCGGCACCCGGATCGGGCCTTCGTGCGGCGCGCCTCGCTTGCGCTGCTCGGCGTCGCGGCGGCGGCGGCAGCCTGGGCCTTCGTCTTCCGCGCGGACGTGCGGCTCGGCGGCGGCCTGCCGTTCATCGTCCTCAACGTCGCGCGACGCCTCCTGATACGGCGGGCGCCACCCTGACCGGCACCCACGTCTGCATTACGTAGCGCTCACGCTCACCCGCCGCGCTCGCGCGCAAGCCCGCCATCGCCACGGTCCCCGAGCTCGTGGCGGCGGGGGTACCTCCGGGCCCGACCAGAGGGTAACGTCGGCCGCGATGTTCGGCGCGCTACCGGTCGGCCTCTGCCCCGACGTGAACGGACTGCCCGCCTGGTCGGCGTTCTCGCCTCCGCTGGCGCAGGCCCTGCTGGCGGGGCTCGTCACCT
>CAYOLF010000209.1:2631-3249 GCA_964404725.1 uncultured Polyangiaceae bacterium | reverse complement strand
GGGGGTGCGTCTTCAGCGGCGCTGTTGCCATTGGCAACCTGATCGGTGCTCTAGCCGCGTCGCACCGCTCTCCGTCCATGCCATCCGGTAGTCGCGCGGGGCGTCGGCTCCGTGACAGCCCACCCGCTGTGCCACCCGGAGCGCGCGTGGGGGCCTCGCCACCCGCGAATTCCGGCGTCACCGCCGCGCTGTTGTGCCAACCCGCCGCTGGCACGGGACATGCAGCGAGTGCCGCGTCGAGCCAGGTCCCGGCACGCCGGGGCTCCTGCGACTCGCCGGAGAGGTGCGCAGTGATGAACGGACGGATCGGGATGCTGGGATTGGCGCTGAGCCTCGCGCTGGTCGCCGCCTGCGGGGGCGGCGAGGACTCGGGGCGAGAGCAGGCCGGCGGCACGTCGGGCAGCGGTGGTGAGCCCGATCCGAGCAAGGGCGGCGCCGAGGACGAGACGGGAGGGACCTCGGGCACCAGCACGGGCGGCGCGGGCGGCACCGGCGCCACGGGCGAGCTGGGCGGTTCCCTCCCCAGCGGCGGCACCGGCGAAACGGGCGGCTCCGACGAGTCGGGAGGTTCGGAACCCACCGGCGGCTCCGACGGGTCGGGAGGTTCGGAATCCACCG
>CAYOLF010000209.1:0-2531 GCA_964404725.1 uncultured Polyangiaceae bacterium | reverse complement strand
GCGGCTCCGACGAGTCGGGCGGCTCCGACGAGTCGGGCGGCTCCGACGAGTCGGGCGGCTCCGACGAGTCGGGAGGTTCGGAACCCACCGGCGGCTCCGACGAGTCGGGCGGCTCCGACGAGCCCGGCGGCTCCGGTCCCAACGGGGGCTCCAACGAGTCGGGCGGCTCCACACCCACCGGAGGCGCCACGCCCACCGGCGGCTCCGACGAGCCCGGTGGCGCCGGTAGCGCGGGCGCTCCAACGAGGACCTGCAGCGAGCCCGTCCTCGAGCATGGATTCGTCACCTGCGACGAGGAGTGGGTCCACCGCGAGTCCGTGGAGACCTGCCCGTCGACGCTCCCGCGCGACGTCACGTACTGCCCCCCCGTGGAAGGGGGCTGCACGGCCGACAGCGACTGTACCGAGCAGCCCCACGGCTACTGCGAGAGCCAGTTCGGCGCGCCCTGCCGATGCAGCTACGGCTGCCAGACCGACGCCGACTGCGGCGCGGGCTACGTCTGCCTGTGCGGCGACGCTATCGGGCGCTGTCTGCCCGCGACCTGCACCACGGACTCCGACTGCGGGCCGGGCTCGCTCTGCGCCACCTACGACGCCATGCTGTGCGGCGCCTTCGGCGGCTTCGCCTGCCTCTCCGACGCCGACCAGTGCACGAGCCGCGCCGACTGCAGCCCGAGCTACCTCGCCTGCCAGCTAGCCTCCGGGGCGCGCGAGTGCGGCCCCTGTGCCGTGCCCTGAATTCATCCGCGATCCAGCCGTGGCGGCCGCTCGAGGCCGATCGGGTGGTCGCGGGGCACGCCCCGCTCGGGCAGCGCCTGGCCGCGGCGGGAAGCCGCAGGTGACGACGGCGCGAGTGTGGGCGCCGCGCGCCGTGGCAAGGATCCCGGACCCGCCCGACCGCAGGCCCTTGCCGCCGGGGCCCGCGCCTCAGCCCTTGCCAGCGAGGTAGCGTCGCTCCGAGAAGCCGCGCAGCCGGCGCACGGTGCCGTCCGCGGCGTCCGCCGTCTCCGTCGTGACCAGCGAGCCCGGCGCGGGAAACGATGGGTTAATCAACATCTCGAGGCTGAGCTGGGTGTTCGCGTCGTCCACCTTCTTCAGGCGGAAGGTCGCCTCGAATCGCCTCACGTTTCCGTCGATCATGCGGCCGACGATCACCGTCTCGTCCCCGACCTGCCGCGGCGGATCGAAGCGCATCGTGCCCTTCACCCGGGCACGACCGTTCAAGATGGGGACGCGCACGGAGACGTCCGTCTGGTCGCCGTGCTTGCCGACGACCTCGGCCTGCTCGAAGCGCCGGATCATCACCTGGTAGTTCGCGTAGTCGGTCACGACGGCCGTCGTCGTCGCGATGGGTGCCTTCACGAAGGCGCGAGCCCCGCCGGCCTTGATCCGCGAGTCCGGCACGGCGACCGAGTACTGCTCGGCGCGCGGATGGATCCCCCGGAGGCGCTGCCAGACGGAGTCGGACCCTGCCACAGCCACCGAGCCGCCAAGCAGCAGGGCAGCCCCGATCAGCGCACCGATGGTTCTCGCATTCACGTCCTTCACCTTGGCTCCAAGTTCGGCGCCGGTCCAACCTCGGCCCCCCCGAGTCACCCGCCAGCGGCGGAGAAGCGTGGGGAGGCTGCCGGCGCTACTTGTGCTCTGCAATCCTCGTGCCCGGGTGCACCGGCCGCCACCGTCGTGCCTCGCTGGTGGGCGAGCGCAGCGATCACGCCGCCTTGGGCGCCACCCGGACGGCGCGGCGCCCGCCGACTCCCAGGCGCCGCTGTCACGGTGTGGCACGGCCCGCCCAGGCAGCCCGTGAACGCCGAGCGACAGCACCGTGGCGCGGGCTTCGCCCAACGTGACCGGGCCGCGTGCGTCGTCCGCTCGCATCGACGCATCAGCTCACGTCGACCGCCGCGTTCGGACACAGCCGTGCTCACTCGGGCGATCCGGGGCCAGAGCTGGGGCGACGGTCACGACTCGGGGCGCCCTTTCGCGGGAGATGGTAGAAAGTGGCGCGCGTCCCCGTCCAACGGACCGTGGCTCCGAACCGCTGGCGCCAAGGAGGGCTCGACCCCATGACCGTCACCTATCGCTGGATCGGAGCCGCCGCGGTCGCGGCCGCGCTCACGCTGGGCCCCGCCATCGCGCGCGCCGAGGCCGCCCCGCCGCCGGACCTGCCGGCCTGCCCCACCGCCGAGGCGTCCCCGGCCGTCACGCCCCTGCTCCGGCGCATCGAGCGGAGCCTGGAGGGCAAATCCATGGTCGCCACCCTGACCATGGAGATCCAGACCAAGACCTGGTCCCGCAAGCTCGACCTCAAGCTCTGGAGCCGGGGGCGTGACTACGCGCTGATCCGCGTGCTCGCCGGCGGCCCGCGTGAGACGGGGATGGCAACCCTGAAGCGCCAGCGCCAGCTCTGGAACTACCTGCCCAAGGCGGGGCGGGTGATGAAGCTGCCGTCGAGCATGCTCGGCGACGCCTGGATGGGGAGCGATTTCACCAACGACGATCTGGTGCGCGGCTCGTCCATCGTCGACGACT
>CAYOLF010000208.1:0-3398 GCA_964404725.1 uncultured Polyangiaceae bacterium | reverse complement strand
CCCGGACCCGCTCCCCACCCCGGAACCCGAACCCGCTCCCTCCCCAAACCCAAACCCGCTCCCGCTCCCCCCCCGACTCCCAGGCCGGCCCCCGCCCCGCCGATGACCCACGCCCCCCGATTGGGTATGCTGCGCCATGTTCGACCGCGCCCCCCGCGAGTGCCTGACGTTCGACGACGTCCTGCTGGTGCCGGCGTACAGCGAGGTGATACCAGCCGACGTCGACGTCCGCTCCCGCCTCACCCGAAACATCGAGCTCAACGTCCCCATCGTCAGCGCGGCGATGGACTCGGTAACCGAGGCGCGGCTCGCCATCGCCATGGCCCGCCACGGCGGGATCGGGATCCTGCACAAGAACCTCTCGCCGCGGGCGCAGGCGGCCGAGGTGGACCGCGTCAAGCGGGCAGAGACGGGCGTCATCAAGGACCCGATCACCGTGCGCCCGACCCAGCCGCTCCGCGAGGTGCTGGACGTGATGCGGCAGCACGACATCTCGGGGGTGCCGGTGGTGGAGGGGGAGCACCCGGTGGGGATCCTCACCGCGCGCGACATCCGCTTCGAGAAGAACCTCGATCAGCCGGTGAGCGCGCTGATGACGACCCAGCTCGTCACCGTCGCCCCCGGGTGCAGCCCCGACCAGGCGCGGGAGCTCCTGCACAAGCACCGCATCGAGAAGCTCCTGGTGGTGGACGACGGTCGCCTCGCCGGGCTCATCACCATCAAGGATCTGATGCAGGCCGAGCTCAACCCCCTGGCCGTCAAGGACGAGCTCGGCCGGCTGCGCGTCGGCGCCGCCATCGGCCCCGGCCCTGACCGAGTGGAGCGCACCGAGGCGCTGGTGGAGGCCGGCGTGGACGTCATCGTGGTGGACACGGCGCACGGCCACAGCCGGGGCGTGCTCGAGGCCGTGCGCGACACGCGCCGCCGCTACCCGCGGATGGAGCTGGTGGGCGGCAACGTGGCGACGGCGGAGGGCACCCAGGCGCTCATCGACGCCGGCGTGGACGGGGTCAAGGTCGGCATCGGCCCGGGCAGCATCTGCACCACGCGCGTGGTGGCCGGGGTCGGCGTCCCCCAGATCACCGCCATCGCCGACTGCGCGGAGGTGGGTGAGCGCCAGGGGATCCCGATCATCGCCGACGGCGGCATCAAGTACTCCGGCGAGGTGGCCAAGGCGATCGCCGCCGGCGCCTCCTCGGTGATGATCGGCTCGCTCTTCGCCGGCACCGACGAGGCGCCCGGCGAGCTCGTGCTCTACCAGGGGCGGAGCTACAAGGTGTACCGGGGCATGGGCAGCCTCGGCGCCATGAAGCGCGGCAGCCGCGACCGCTACGGCCAGGCCGAGGTGACCGAAGAGAAGCTCGTGCCCGAGGGGATCGAGGGGCGCGTCCCGCACCGCGGCTCGCTCCCCTCCACGCTGCACCAGCTCGTCGGCGGCCTGCGCGCGGGCATGGGCTACGCGGGCTGCCGCACGGTGGCGGAGCTCTGCGCCGGCGGGCGGTTCGTGCGCATCACCAGCCAGGGCCTGCGCGAGAGCCACGTGCACGACGTCATCATCACCGAGGAAGCCCCGAACTACCGCGTCTAGCCCGCGGGGACCGGCGGGCCCCCGCGCGGCGCCGATCCCGCAGGGATCTCGGGCCTCTGGCGCGCCGGCCGGACGTTGACAGCGCCCCGGCCGTTTGCCAGAGTGCGCGGCGGAGAGATGACCGAGAGGCCGAAGGTGCCTGATTCGAAATCAGGTGTGCCCGGGAGGGCACCGTGGGTTCGAATCCCACTCTCTCCGCTGGTATCCGTTAGCGCCCTTCTGGCTGTTGAGGACCGGCCGAGATCCACCTCGCTGGCGTCGTTGCTCCTGCGCTCCGGTGCTCACGTACGCAAGTACGCTCCGCTCCGGGACCCGCGCCGCCCGGGTCCCACTCGGCTCCGCCGAGTGGGTGGCGGCGTGGGGCGCTCGTCGCGCCTAGCCAGCAAGGCGGCTTTCGTCCGGGCCGAAGGGAGGGCGTGAACGCATACCTGTGCTGGCGTCCGTCGGGACGCTGGGGCGCGCTCGCGGCTAACCCCGAGGGCGAGCCCCGATGGTGCCGCGAGCCGGGCTCGATGCAGAGCCAGCGCGTGGCAGCGGCCTGGAGAGGTGACCGAGAGGCCGAAGGTGCATGATTGGAAATCATGTGTGGGGGCAACTCCACCGAGGGTTCGAATCCCTCCCTCTCCGCTGAGTTCGCGCAGTTAGCCGGATCGGAGCTGGCCCACCCCGCAGGCGCTGGCCCACCTCCTGGCCCACCCTGGTGCGTCGGGGGCACCCCGCCCTGGCCCGTGACGGGGGGCGAGAACGACAAGGCGGAGGGGTTCACCGGCGAACTCGACGCGCACGCGGCCGAGACGGCCCTCCCCGACGAGGCCGCGGAGGCCGCGCCCGAGCGCGAGAAACCTGACAACGAGCTTGACGACGCTGACGATCCCACCGACGAGGAGTCGGACGAATGACCCGAACCCGGTCCAGCGAGTCCTTGGTCGGGCTGGTACGGGAGCTCTTGAAGCTGCCCAAGGAAACCGAGTGGGTCGAGTTCAAGCACGACAACGACAACCCCGAGGAGATCGGCGAGTACATCTCCGCGCTCGCAAACTCGGCGGCGCTCGACGAGAAGGCGTTCGCATACGTCGTCTGGGGCATCGAGAACGCGACCCGTCGCGTCCTCGGGACGCGATTCGACCCGATGACCGCCAAGCGCGGCAACGAAGAGCTGGAGAGCTGGCTGCTCCACAAGCTGGAACCCCGGATCGACTTCCGCTTCTTCGAGGTCGTGCTTCCCGAGGGACGAGTGGTCGTGTTGGAGATCGGGCGCGCGTTTCGACATCCCGTCAAGTTCGACCGCGAGAAGTACGTCCGCGTCGGCTCCTACAAGAAGAGGCTCAAGGACTTCCCGGAGAAGGAGCGGGCGCTCTGGCGCCTGCTCGACAAGGAGCCGTTCGAGAGGGGGATCGCCGCTGAGCGGGTGCCGGAGGGAGATGTCTCGCGACTGCTCGACGTGTCGGCGTACTTCCGGCTGGTGGACGCCCAAGTCCCGAGCGCGCAAGCGAGCGCCCTCGAGGCCCTCGCGGCGGAGCGGCTGATCCAACGCGGCGAGAGCGGCGGTTGGGACGTCACGAACCTTGGGGCCATCCTTTTCGCCGCCAAGTTGAGCGAGTTCGGTCGACTCAAGCGCAAGGCGATGCGCGTCGTGTCCTACCCGGGCGACGACCGCACCCGAGCCGAGCGCGAACAGGAGGGCGGAAAGGGTTACGCAACCGGGTTCGAGGGGCTCATCGCGTTCGTGAACGGCCTGGTGCCCACCAACGAGGTGATCAAGCAGGCCCTGAGGAAGGCGGTGCCAATGTACCCGGAAGTGGCGGTTCGG
>CAYOLF010000207.1:0-3426 GCA_964404725.1 uncultured Polyangiaceae bacterium | reverse complement strand
AGTCGCGGAACCGAGAGAGCAACCACCGGACGACCCTCCAGTGCCAGAAGCCCCAGAAACAGAACATGTTCTCGTGGAGGAAAAGGGGCTCCGGCTCAGTATCGGTAGGGACGGTGGGGTGCTGGGCGAGTTCGGCCAGACGCTCGGCGAGGAGGTCGACCTGGTACTTGCCGAAGAGCGTCGAAGCCCCCTCGTATTGCTGCTGCTCGAACTCGGGCGTCGTCGTGAAGTAGCCCGCGTACTCGTTCGCGTAGCCGAGGACGAGGAAGTGAGCCCGCAGGTCGGCGGCGGTGTTGCGTTCGAGCCGCTCGCCGACGGTCCTGGCGAGCTGCCACCCGGCGAGGAGGGTCGGTTCCCCGGGCACCGAGAGCAGCGTGTGCCGCCCGATGCGCACGACGTGGAGCGGCCAGCGGTCGGGAGGGTGGAGCGCCGATGCCAGCCGTGGCCAGATCGCGGCCTTGGGGAACTGCGGGCTCGCGGGCTCGAAGTCGTGGCTCTGGTACGACTCCCGCGCCCAGGGCAGACCGGAGAGGAACGAGCGCCCGTCCTCCGAACCACCCATGGCGGGCGTGCCGAGGGCCCACGGCGCGAGTCGCTCCGGGCAACCCGTGGGATCCAGTTCCCAGAGCTCGTGCGCCACGGCGAACTCCCCGGGCGTGGCAGGGGCATCGGCGGCGGCTCGGGCGACATCGAACAGGCTCTTGCCGACCGCCTCACCGATGAAGCGCTGCAGATCTGGCCCCTGCCGGGAGGGGCGTTGCGACTCGGTGGCTTGTAGGGGCAGCGGGCCGACGTCGCCGGCGCAGCTCGCGCAGATCCCGACGACCAGGCGTCGATCGGCGAGGCCACGAGCGATCGCGCGCGCGCGCGCCTTCCTGGCGGCGGGACCGGGCCAGTCCGGAGAATAGTAGTCGATCCCGTGCTCCCCGAGCGCCGTGGAGTGCACGCCGAAGACGCCGATCAACCCGCGGAGCTGACCGCTGACCCAGGCGCTGATAGCCCAGAGGCGCGGATCGGTCGCGCGCTCGACCGGTGACAGGTGGTCTGGCGCGCCGTGTCCGGGATGGCCTGGCTCGTGCCAGGTGCGGGATGAAGCGGAGGCGCGGAACGCAGGCAAGCTCTGGTTGCTCCCGAGGCCCCACACGTCCCCCACGTGGATGCCCAATCGCCCGGCCTCCGCGCTCTGCTTTGCCGCGCGGATCGCGGCGGCGACGCGCGCCGCCGTGCGCTCCGCCAGCGAGGACCGGTAGTACGAGCCGTCCTGTGCGATGAGGTCGTACATCGAGCCGAACATCTGGCCCGGGCCCGTGTGCGTGTGGCTGCCGAGCAGGAGGATGCGCTCCCGGGGGATCAGGGCCTCCCTTGCCACGAGATCCCACAGCGCGCGCGTGCCGCTGAACAGATCCATGGCGCAGAAGACGAGCTCGCTGCCCGCCTCGTCACAGGCGTAGATGGCGGTGGCGTGGAGCTCTTCGCCGTCCTTCACTCGGGTCGCGATGGGGCCGCCGATCGAGAACCCGGCCAGCGACCAGCCGGGCTTGGGGGTGACGTCCACTCGTGCCGCCCCCACCCTCAAGTTGGAGTACACGGCTCCCGAGACGGTGCCGAGCATCACGGCGCCGAATGGCCCGCGCTTGTGGTCGCGAGCCCGGCCGCGCGTCGTCGTCGCATCGGGTTCCCGGTCGGTCATGGCGCGCCTCCCGGGGCTGGGATGGAGGCGGGCGGGCCAGCGGCGAGCGTGGTCGTCCCGCGCGGGGTCCACACGTGCCGTGTGGGTCGCGCGCCACCGTCGGGGTCGTCAGGGCGACTCCAGGAGACGAGGCGAGCGACGCCGTCGTCGATCTCGACGGCCCAGATGAGGTTCTCGTAGCGACCCGCCGCTCCGGTGTTGAGGTAGAAGTCACACGGTTCGTCGCCGTAGGCAGAGAACGCGTGAAATCGGGCCTCGTGCGAGTGTCCGAGCACCAGCGTCGGCCGGCGTGTCGCGTCGGGGAAGCGGGTCGAGAGCTCGTGCCGGATCCGCTCCTCGTTCATGTGGCGGAACTTCGCGAAGCGCTTGCCGGGCACCACCTCGCGCCAGAACGCGCGGAGTGCCGAGCGCTCGTCGAAGTACTCCCACGCGAGGTTCCTGCCGAAGAGCCATTTTTCGAACAGCCCCTGGAGCCAGAGATCCCGCTGCAGCTCGAGCAACTCCGGGTAGGGAGGCGCGGGCAGGTTCTCGTCGCGCCGGTTGCCGGGCAGATCCGTGGCGAGCAGATTGCGGAGCGGCTGGTCGCCGGCGAGCCACGCCCGGGGACCATCGGACTCCCAGCCCCAGTGTCGGTCGGCCCCTTGGAACCAGACGCCGCGCGTCTCGGACATCGTCTCGCCGAACCGGCGCCCCGCCGTCGGGTTCGAGACCTGATCGTACTGGTGGCCGTGGGCGATGACGTAGCGGGCCAGGGCGGGCTCGTCCTGGAGACACAGGTAGTCGAAGACACAGTCTTCGCGGTAGCCGAGCGCGCGCTCGAAGAGCGGGAAAAGCTCCGCCTGCTGCAGGTCGAAGTCATGGTTTCCGGCGATCCTGACGAGGCGCCGCTGCTGGGCGAGCATCTTCGACACCTCGCGCCACGGCGCCAGCGCCCCGTCGTTCAGGATGCGATGGAGCTGCTGCTTGCGGACGACCAAGCGCCGTTGTCGCAGCTGTTCCCAGTCCCCGGTGACCTCGCGAAGGCGCTCGTGCTGGTGGGGGTGCTCTCCAGGATCGAAGATGACGAGTTCTTCGACGTCTCCGTTCTCCACCACGACGTAGTCGCTCGTCCTACAGTAGGTCGCGAGAACCTCGGCATAGAGCGCCGAATTCCTCGAGCGAACGAAGAAATCCTGGAGGTGCCCCGCTGGAGTGACGTGGTGATCCGAGAAGATCACGTAGCGGGCGCCCTGGCACCGCGCGCGCATCACGTACCGATGACCGCGGGCCGTCGCGGGGGGCGTGCAGCCACGGGCAACCAGCTCGAGGTAGTCGAAGGCATCGCTCACGGCCCGCACGGCGGCTTGGATCGCCGCCGTGGAGGCCCCGCTCACGAGCTCGGAGTGCAGTTCGCCCGCCGTGTCGAACGCCGACTCGAGATCGGGGCGCCCGTTCAGCGCATAGCCCTGTGCCAGCCAGCGCAGCACCAGATTGGCGGCGTCGCCGCCGAGCTTCCGAGCCCACCGTGGGGGGAGCGCTCTTGGGGTACCCACCGCAGCGGTCCGAGGGCGGACGAGAGTGTCAGTGTCGAACCTCGCGAGTCCGTGGGCGACGGGGCGCAGGCGCCGGAGGCTGGTCGCACCGCCAGGTATGGCCGGGTTGATCACGAAGTACCCACCTCCCTTCGCCCCACCTTCTCGCACACGGGCGCGACGAGAGGAAGCGAATCCGCCGGCTCGGCGAGCGACTTCGGTTCA
>CAYOLF010000206.1:0-3448 GCA_964404725.1 uncultured Polyangiaceae bacterium | reverse complement strand
GGCTGGCGGGGAGCCTGCCGGCGCGCTCGGCGTTCCTGGCGGCGGCCGGGGCTGCGACCCAGGCCTCGCTCGACCGGCGCCTGCTGCGGGTGATCGACTTCGGCGAGGACGCGGCCGCGGGGTTGCCCTTCGTCGCCACCGACGACGACCCCGGGCCGACGCTCGCCGCGCGCCTGCGCGGCGGCGGTCCGCTCGCGCGCACCGAGGTGGCGAGCCTCACCCGGGGCCTCGCCGAGCTCTGCGGCACCCTGCACCCGCGCGGCCGCGCGCACGGCGAGCTCGCACCCCGGAACCTGATCCTCCCGGAGGCGCCCGGCGCGGAGATCGCCGTGCGCGGGCTCGTGCGCGGACCGGTCATCGGCCAATGCCCCCCAGGCGAGGTCGGCGCGACGGCGACCTACGTGGCGCCCGAGCTGCGCGGCGGCGGCGCGAGCCCCACGCCCGCCGGCGACGTGTACGGCCTGGCCCTGCTCGCGCTCGCCCTGCTCACCGGCGAGGAGCCGGCCGGGCCGTTGGAGTCGGCGTCGGAGCCCGGCACGGTGCGGCGCCCCGCCACGGCGAGCCCTGCAGCGGCCGAGCTTCTCCCAGCGGGCTTCGACGAGTGGTTCGAGGCGGCGACGAGCGCCGATCCGGCAGCGCGCCCGCGGTTCGACGCCGCCGCTCGGTCGCTCGTGGACCTGCTGACGGTTCAGCACGCGGAGCGCCCGCCGGGGACCGGTGCGGCAGCGCCGACGACCGGGGAACCCGAGTCGCCGCCCTGGGGCGCACCCGCCGCGCCCGCACCTGAACCAGTCCGCCTGCCCCGACCGGCGAGCGCACGCGCGAGCGAGCCGGAGCCACGCTCGCCCTGGGAGCCGGAGTCCGCCGTTCCGGCGCCCGCTGCCCCGCAGGACGGCTCGAGCTCGACGCTCCTCGTGGTGGCGGTGGTCGTGAGCGTCTCCCTGCTACTGCTCGCCGTGCTCGGCCTGGTCGCGGGCGCGGGGGTGCTCGCCTACGTGGGCGCCCGGCGCTCGGCGGCAACCGCGGCGGCGAGCGCGAGCGCCGCGGCGCGAACCGAGGCGCCCCCGCCAGCGCACCAGGTCGCCGCCGTGCCCGTGAGCGCGGACGACCCGTCTCAGGGCAGCCACCTCGCGCCGGTCACCGTGGTCGTCTTCAACGACCTGCAGTGTCCCTTCAGCCAGCGCCTCGCCCCGACCCTCGCCGACCTCCGGCGCGAGTTCGGCGACGACACGCTCCGCATCGTCTACAAGCACTTCCCGCTCCGGTTCCACCAGAACGCCGAGCCCGCCCAGCAGGCCGCGGTCGCCACCTTTCTCGCCGCAGGCGGCGGCGCGACCGGGAGCGAGGCGTTCGCGCGCTTCCAGGACCTGGCCTTCGCCCACCAGAACGAGCTCGCGCCGAACAACTACGAGACCTGGGCCTTGCAGGCGGGGGCAGAGCCGGTCCCCTTCCGCGTCGAGCTCGCCGGCGACCGGCCCCGCCAGAAGGTCGCGGCGGACCAGGCGCTCGCCCAGCGCATCGGCGTCAAGGGCACGCCGAGCTGCTTCGTCAACGGCATCCTGCTCTCCGGCGCCCAGCCCGCGACAGCCTTTCGCGAGAAGATCCGGGCAGAGCTCACGGCAGCGGAGGCCCTGGTCGCCAGCGGCACCGCGCTCGAGCTCGTCTACCCCGCGCGCGTCGGCATGAACTTCCAGGCACCCACGACGACGGCGACCGCGACGGCGACGGCGACCGCCGCGGCCGACGACACGACGATCTGGCGCGTCGACGTGGCGGCCGACGATCCGAGCCTGGGCCCCACCGACGCGCTGGTGACCATGGTCGAGTGGAGCGATTTTCAGTGCCCGTTCTGCAAGCGCGTGAATGCCACCCTGACCGAGCTCCGCCAGCGCCACCCGGGCGACCTCCGGCTGGTGTGGAAGGACAACCCCCTGGCGTTCCACACGCGGGCGAAGCCGGCGGCGGCCCTGGGGCGGCTGGCCTACGAACGGCAGGGCAGCCCCGGGTTTTTCCGCGCCCACGACGCCCTGTTCGCCAGCGCTCCGGCGCTCGAGGACACCGACCTCGCGCGAGTCGCGGCATCGCTGGCGATCCCCTGGAGCGAGGCCAAGGCTGCGATCGACTCCGGGCGCTTCGACCGGCGGCTCGCGGAGAGCATCGACCAGGCCGCGGCGCTGAACGCCCGCGGCACGCCCCAGTTCTTCCTGAACGGGTACCGCCTCAAGGGGGCGCAGCCGCTCGAGAAGTTCGAGAGCGTCTTCGCCGAGCGGCTGGCGGCGGCGCGCGCGCTCGTGACCGCGGGGACGCCGCGAAGCCAGGTCTACGCCCGCATCATGGCGGACGCGAAGGGCCCGCCGCCGCCCGAGACGAAGATCCTGCCCCCGCCGCGGGTGACCAGCCCCTGGCGCGGCGCCCAGGCGGCGCCAGTGGTGATCCAGATCTTCGCGGACTTCCAATGCCCCTTCTGCGCCCGCCTCCGCCCCACCCTCGCCGAGCTCGAGCGGGCGTACCCGGGCAAGATCAGGATCGTGTGGCGGCACCTGCCGCTGGCCTTCCATAAGGACGCGGCCCTCGCCGCCGAGGCCGCGCAGGAAGCCTTCGCCCAGCGTGGCAACGCCGGGTTCTGGAGCTATCACGACGCGCTGTTCGATCAGCAGAGCGGCGCCGGGCTCGGGCGCGCGGAGCTCGAGCG
The DNA here is from genome assembly GCA_964404725.1 of uncultured Polyangiaceae bacterium. GTDB lineage: Bacteria > Myxococcota_A > Polyangia > Polyangiales > Polyangiaceae > JAFGBI01. The sequence goes on along the minus strand of CAYOLF010000206.1, from coordinate 756 downwards.
CCTCGCCGCGGCAAAGGGGCTCGACCTCCCGCGCTTTCGGGCCGCCCTCGACGCGCGGACCCACCGGCCCACCGTCGAGGCCGACGCGGCGGTGGCGAAGGCCGCCGGGATCACGGGGACGCCCACCTCGGTGGTCGGCCGCTACCTGGTTTCGGGTGCGCAGCCCGTCGGCGACTTCTCCCGCGCCGTGGAGCGCGCGCTCGGCGCGCCGTGAGGCTGGTGACCGCGGGGTCCAGCCGGCAGATGGCTTCGCGTCGCTCCGAACCTTCCCACCCTTGTTTGGCGACCGGGCCGGTAGCGGGGTCGGGATCGGGTCAGGGATAGGGGATAAGGGGAGCTGGAGGAGGGGTCGGGGAGAGGTGCGCAAATTCGCATGCGCCGGGGCTGGCACCATTGGCTGCCAGGGTTTGGGGGACGGGTTCGGGAGTGGGAGCGACGGTCGGCTTCGGGGGGATTCCCGCCTGATGGCGCGCCCCACGCCGCCACCCACGCAGCTTTCGCTGCGTGGGACCCGGGCGACGCGGGTCCCTCCGCGCCAGCGCCGGGTTGGGGCGGGGCGAGGCGGTGGGGCGCTGTCACGGGTCCTGCGCCGGGTGGGGGCATGAATCCCCCCGAAGCCTCCTCATCCTCGCTCCCTCACCATCGTCTCATCGCCTACCAGGTCGCGCTCGAGCTGGTGAAGTTGGTCGGGCCCGTCCGGATTCGCCGACGAGCAGGGGTTCACCTTCAACACCGGCTCGACCAAGGACTTGGCCC
>CAYOLF010000205.1:0-3517 GCA_964404725.1 uncultured Polyangiaceae bacterium | reverse complement strand
CGGAGGCATTTTCCGGGCCTCCGTCGCTGTCGGCAACCTGTTCGGTGCTCTAGCCCGACCGCGACGAATCCGACGCCACCCCGTCGGGGGATCGGGGCCAGTGCGATGGGGGGCCGCTCACCCGGTCCCTGCCGCCCGCCTTGGCTCGGTACAGACCGAAGTCGGCCTGGCGCAGCAACTCCTCCCCATCCACCTCGCCCGGTCGAGCCACGGACACGCCAGCCGATGCCGTGATCGTCCGCTCCTCGCCCCCGAACTCCAGACGAAGCTCGCGGATCCCTTGCAGGATGCGCTCCGCCACGGTGAGCGACCCGCCGAGCGGCGTCGCCGGCAGGGTGACGAAGAACTCCTCTCCGCCGTACCGAGCGACGAAGTCCGTCGTGCGGCAAGCGTCGTGGATGCTCCGCGCGATGGCGCGGAGCGCGAGGTCTCCGGCGGCGTGGCCATAGGTGTCGTTCACGTCCTTGAAGTGATCGATGTCGATCAGCACCAGGCCGGTCGTCGTACCCGTACGTGCCGCCAGCTTCAGGGCTTCCTGCAGCCGCTGGTAGCCATGACCACGATTGAAGACCTCCGTCAGCGGATCGACCGTGGCCCGCTCGTAGAGTGACACGTTGTCCAGCGTCTGCTGGAGCTGTCCGAGGAACAGGCGGCACGGATCGATCGCCTCTCGCGGCAGCTCGGCAGCCTCGACGACGAGGCAACCGGCCTCCCCGTCCCGGCGGAGGAAGGGCAGGGTGACCAGGCCATCGTGCATCTCGGGCCTGCTGGCGTCGATTCCCGCGGCGATCGCGGCGGCGATCGACGACGGCAGCTCCGCCACCCCGCACAGCTCCCCGAAGCGCCCGATCCCCGCCCGCACCACCATCGCGCCCTCCCCCTCGCGCTCGGCCGCGAGGGCGTGATAGCCCCCCACCGGTGGGGGCGAACCCACGATCCATTGCGCGACGTGCTCCAGCGCCGCCGTGAACAGACGAGCCATTGGCTGCAAGCGCGTGAGCTCGGGGGCCACGTCGAGGATCTGGCGCAGGTAGTCCTGCTGGCGAGCGAGGCGCTTGAGTACGCGACAGTGCTTCAGCGCCGCGTCGACTTGGAGCAGGAGCCGAAACTTGCCATCCGCCTTGGAGTGGAAGCCCTGGATGTCGAGCTCCCGAAGCAGCTTGCGAACGGGTTCCTCACCGGTCACGCCGCTCACCAGGATCACCTGCGCCATCGAGTCGAACTCGCGGATCGCCCGGACCACGTCGGCGCCGGTGCCCTCCGGCATCAGGTAGTCGAGCAGCACCAGATCGGGGCGGAAACGCCGCACGAGCTCGATCCCGTCACGGATCGTCTCGGCGGTCTGGACCCGATGACCGTCGGCCTCGAGCAGCTCCTGGGTGGCCAGGACGACCACCGGATCGTCGTCGATCACCGCGATGCGATGGGTCGTGGGCGGAGCCGGCGAGAGGCGATCCATGGCCGAGCCTCAGCCGCGCGCGGTCGACACGGGAGCCCGGCGCCACGAAGCGGAGGGCCCCACGGCCGCGACGATGGCCGCAACGGGCGGCTCCCATCCATCCCCCCGATCCTGCGGGCTTCGAGTCACGCGCACGCTTCGGAGATTACTGCGTCCTCGTGACCGGGTCGACGGCGGACCGGACCCCGGCGCTCGGCGTGCTGGCACGGCTCCTCGCGCGCGGGCGACGCCGAGATCGCCATTGTGGGTGGGTTGGGTTCACCCCTCTGGCAGGTTCGGGTCGTCGCGCCGAAGGACGGTGCCAGCGCGCCTCACCCAGCGCTACCAACCACCCGCCGCTTCTCGTCGCGGGACGCCAGAACGTCACGCTACGGAATCCCGGCAAGGCACCCGCCGTCTCGATCGACCCCTCCCGCGCCCGCGTCGCCGCCGGCGAGCGCACCGCTCTCCCCACGGCGCGGGCCCGAGCCCCGCTTCGGGCTCGTCCCACGAGCGGATCGCGATCCTCCTCGCCGGAGCGAGGCGTTGAAGGCCGCGCGATGCCTTCCCTCCCCGCAGTGAGGCCGCCATTCGCCCGCAAGAGCGGAAAAACCCCAGGTCAGGAATTCGTCAGAAAGACCCTAGCAAGGCCCTTGCAAAGGGAGTAACAGTCGCGCACGCGGCCGAACGGTTGGAGCGATTCCACCAGGGCCCGACAAACTCCCAGCGCAGTTGGTACGGCCGCCCCTTCGGGGCCCCCTCGGCGTATGCCCCCTTCGCGGTCTGGCGTGTGCCCTTCTGTGCGCTCTCGCAGAGCCATCGATGGTCATCCTCCCTCACCTGACGCTCGGCACCCCGAGCCTGGTCGCCCTCCCGCGGGCCCTGCCGCCCCGCCCGTAGACTGAAGCGGGCTCAGTCCCCGCGTCCGACCCCCTCTGATCCAACAGTCCATCCCCCATACCGTCGCCCTGCCACGCCGATCCCGGCCGCCGTCGCGCGGTCGGGACGCTCGCGCGGCGAGTGGCTCTCTCGGATACGAAAGTACGTCGCCGTGATCCATCCCTTGTTCTGGCTCGCCCCCGTCTCCTCCCTGTTCGCGCTCGGGTTCGCGCTCTTCTTCTACCTCCAGATGATGAAGGAAGACGAAGGGACCGCGACGATGAAGAAGATCGCGGCGCACGTGCGCGCCGGTGCGCTCGCTTACCTCACGCAGCAGTACCGGATCGTCACCATCGTCTTCGTCGTCCTGACGATCGTCTTCGCCATCCTCGCCTACGGGCTCAACCTGCAGAACCCCTGGGTGCCGTTCGCCTTCCTCACCGGCGGCTTCTTCTCCGGGCTCGCGGGCTTCTTCGGCATGAAGACGGCCACCAACGCCTCGGCGCGCGCCGCCAACGCCGCCCAGCACTCCCTCAACCGCGGGCTCAAGCTGGCCTTCCGCAGCGGCGCCGTGATGGGCCTGGTGGTCGTCGGGCTCGCGCTCCTCGACATCTCCGTCTGGTTCCTGGTCCTCGCGCAGTTCTATCCCCTCGATGACGCGCACAACCTGGTGATCATCACCACCACCATGCTCACCTTCGGCATGGGCGCGTCGCTCCAGGCCCTCTTCGCCCGCGTCGGCGGCGGCATCTTCACCAAGGCCGCGGACGTCGGCGCCGACCTGGTCGGCAAGGTCGAGGCCGGCATCCCCGAGGACGACCCCCGCAACCCCGCGACCATCGCCGACAACGTCGGCGACAACGTCGGCGACGTCGCGGGCATGGGCGCCGACCTCTACGAGTCGTACTGCGGCTCGGTCCTGGCGACGGCCGCCCTCGGCGCCGCTGCCTTCTATGCGACCCCCGACGCCCAGGTCAAAGCCGTCATTGCCCCGATGGCGATCGCCGCCGTCGGCACCGTCCTCTCCGTCATCGGCATCTTCGCCGTCCAGACCAAGGAGGGCGCCAACATGAAGGCCCTCTTGGGCGCCCTCGCCCGCGGGGTCAACCTGAGCTCGATCTTGATCGTCGTGGCCTCCCTCGGGATCCTCCTCGCCCTCGATCTCCCCAACAAGTGGGGCATCTGGCTCGCCATCGTCAC
>CAYOLF010000204.1:0-3564 GCA_964404725.1 uncultured Polyangiaceae bacterium | reverse complement strand
GACTCAGCACCACCGACGAGCTCGACTACGACGCGGCGAGCGTGGACCCCGCGCCAACCCCGCTGCTGATCTTGCTCGAGGTGACGCGGCCCGAGGCGGAGGTGAGCTGCCGGACACCCGGGCGCGCGCCGCCGGCGGCGAACCTCGCCGACGCGGTGCGCTATGAGCTCGCGCGCTCGGGGCGCTGCGGCGCTCCGGCCCGGCCGAGCTGCGGCGACTTCCGGATCTGCCGGCTCACTCCCGCTGAAGGGCAGGACCTCGACCTCTGCCTCGGGATTTCGGACGAAGAGGTCCCACCGGGCGCGGTCGGGTACTGCTACGTCGACGGGATGCAGGATCGCGACAGCGACGGCTCCCCCGACTGCACGCGCGAGCTCGGCCGCTCGGAGGCGTGGCGCGAGGAGCCCGACTGCATCGGCAACCCCGCGCTGGTCGAGCACTGCCCGGCCGCGCAGCGACGAACCCTACGCTTCCTCTCCGCAGACCTCCAGGTCCCCGTGCCGCACCCGGAAGCAGCCTTCTTCATCGCGCCCACCGGGCGGTGGTGAGCCGCGCGACGTCGCCCGCGTCCGGCCCGTTCAGCGGGCGGGGGCGCGCGGTCTCGATCCGAGACAACGGCGCGCGGGCGTGACGGCCGCCGGCGGCGCCGGACGCGGTCCGCTCGGGGGCGGCGTAGGGGAACGCCCCGCCCGCTCGTCGGAAGGGCAGCACCGACTCACCCCCCCCCCAAAGGAACGAACCGATGAACCAGATCCCACGCCTCTTCCGCCACCCCTCCCTCGCCGCGCTGCCGGTCGCCCTCCTGCTCTCCAGCCACATCGCCGGTTGCGAGCCGGCCGCCGACGGCGAGCTCGACGTCGCCGCGCAGGCGCTCAGCGCCCCGGAAGCCACCCCCGAGGGGTCGGCCCGAGCCGACAAGCCGCGCGACCGCGGCCCCCGCGCCCAGGGCGACCGCGCCCGCGACGGGCGCGGGATGGGTCCCGCCGGCAAGCCCGGCCGCGGCGGCCCGCCCGACCCGGCGACGATGTTCGCTCGCTGGGACGCCGACGGCGACGGCAAGGTCGCGGTGAAGGAGCTCCCGGAGCGCGCGCAGGAGCGCCTGGGCGCCGCGGACCAGGACGCCGACGGCTCGCTCACCCCCGCCGAGCTCCAGGCGTTCCACGCGAAGCGACAGGCCGAGCGCCTCGCGGCCGCGGACAAGGACGGTGACGGCGCGGTGAGCGACGCCGAGCGCGAGGCGATCCGGAAGCAGCACCGCGCCGAGCGCTTCGCCGAAGCCGACAAGAACCGCGATGGCGCGCTGACCCAGGACGAGGTCGACGAGCGCCGGTGGACGCGGCTGGCGACCGCCGACGCCGACGGCGACGGGCGAGTGACCCAGGCCGAGCACGACGCAGCCGTCGCCGCGGGCAAGCTCGGGCCGCGTCATGGGCGAGGCCACGGCGACCCATCCTGCGACGGCAAGGGAATGCGCGACGGCAAGGGAATGCGCGACGGCAAGGGAATGCGCGACGGCAAGGGCCCGCGGATGAACGCGCCCGCCGCCCGCTGAAGCCTCGCTCGCCTCCCCCCTCTCCGAGCCCCGCGCGGGCCGGCGACCCCCCGTCGCCGGCCCGCGTCGTTTGTCGTATCCATCCGCATCCCATGCGCCTGCCCCGCCTCCACGCCCCGCTCGCGATCGCGGTGCTCGCGGCCCTGGCTGGGATCGCCGCGTGGCAGGCGACACCCCTGCCCGACCCCGCCAACACGCCGCTCGGCGCTGCACCAGAGCGGATCATGGGAACGACCTGCCGCCTGCTGGCGGTGCCGCCACACGAGGCGAGCGCCGACGAGGCGAACGCCATCGCGACCCGCGCCCTCGCCGAGGCCGAGGCGGCGCTGCGCGCGGTGGAGGCGGAGATGAGCGCCTTCATCAACGACTCGCCGGTTTCGCGCCTCAACCGCGCGCCGCCGGGCCAGTCGGTCCCGCTGCCCCCGGCGTCGCTCGAGGTGCTCCGTGCCGGCGTGGCCGCCGGGCAGGCGACGGGCGGCGCGTTCGACGTCACCTGCCGCCCCCTGCTCGAGCTGTGGCGAGCCGCGGGCAAGTCGGGCCAGGTGCCGGCACCCGAGACGGTGGCCGCGGCTCGAGCCCGATCGAACCTCGGCGCCCTCGAGCTCGGCGCGACGACCGCCACCAAGCGGCAGCCCGGCGTGGAGGTCGACCTCGGCGGGATCGCCAAGGGCTACGCCATCGATCAGGCCACGGCGCGCATGCTCGCGGCGGGCGCCGTCGCGGGCCTGGTGGACGTGGGCGGCGATCTGCGCGTCTTCGGTGCTCCCCCGCACGAGGACCGCTGGACCGTCCAGGTCCGGAATCCCTTCGGCGAGGGCGCGCTCGTCACGCTCCGCCTGGCGCCCAGCGCCGTCTGCACGAGCGGCGACTACTTCCGCTACGTCGAGCTGGAAGGGCGCCGCTACAGCCACATCGTCGACCCGCGCACGGGCTACCCCGCCGTGCCCGTCCACTCGGCGACCGTGGTGGCCCCCGACGCCACCAGCGCGGACGTCTGGGCCACCGCGCTCACCGTGCTCGGGGAGGCCGGCCTCGCGCGGCTCCCGGCCCGCCACGAGGCCCTGCTCGTACTCGGCGACCGCGCCGCGCCGCACGCGGTAGCCACCACCGGCTTCCTCGCGCTCGTCGTCGAGGGGCCACCCTTCCCGCTCGCCGCGACCGCGCCGTGAGCGCGCGCCACCGCGCGCAACGCGGCGGCGTCCGGCTCAGCCGCGCCAATCGGTCTGATCGACGGTGGTCTTGAACTCCGCCTCCTGGCGCGCTGGCATCGCCTCGCCCTCGGTCAGCGCAACCTGCCGCGGGGTCGGCTTGCCGAGCCACACCATGGACTCCCTCCGGCACTTGTCCTGAACGACCTGCAGGCTCGCCTTGGGGTCGTACTTCTTGTAATCGATCACCGGCAGGTTATCGACGATGGTGATGAGATCCGGGTTCGCCCGGGCGCAGGACTTGCAGCCGGTGCAGCCGACCTCGCAGACCTCCTGCACCTCCTTGCCGAAGTCCTTGTTCGCGCACTGCACGGCGAGGATGCGGTCGGCCTTGAAGGGGACCTGGCTGATGATGGATCGCGGGCAGGCCTTCACGCAGGCGCCGCACCCGATGCACTTGACGTAGTCGATCACGGCGACGCCGTCGATCATATGGATGGCGTCGTAGTCGCAGACGACCACGCAGTCGCCGAGGCCGAGGCACCCGTAGACGCAGCCCTGGATCCCGCCCACGAGGTTGGCCGCATTGCAGGTCTGCTCGCCGTGGTACGGGGTCTGCTTGAGGCGCTGCGACGTGGTCGCGATGCAGTGCACGATGGGCCGCACGGGGAAGCCCTCCTCCACGCTCATCCCCATGATCTCGCCCACCTGCCGGGACACCCCTGCGCCCCCGACCGGGCACTTGTCGATGACCTCCCCGTTCATCACGACCGCCTCGGCGTACTCGCCGCAGCCGACGTAATCACATGCCCCGCAGTTGGCGCCCGGCAGCACGGCGTTGACCTTCTCCAGCCGCAGGTCCAC
>CAYOLF010000203.1:0-3579 GCA_964404725.1 uncultured Polyangiaceae bacterium | reverse complement strand
CAGCCTCGCGAGCCGTCCGCTCGCCGCCGCACTCCCGCAATCGCACTACTTCTTACGCGATCCAGAACGCGCAGTGTTGCTGGAATTTCGGCCAGGGTGGCCGGAACAGTAGAGCCAAGGAGCGCGGCGGGGTTCGGCGAGGGGCTGCCGGTGGGGCACCGGTTGATCGGGGGGTGAGGGGCGGCGGGGGCCGACTACGGCTCGGGATCGCACACCGCGCGGGCGGCGATGACGTCGGCGAGGCAGGCTTCGACCTTGGCGCGGAGGGGGGCGCTTAGATCGCCATAGAGCACTTCCGTGAGGCCGGCCTCGCGATCCACGGCGGGGCAGTTGCTGACGGAGAGATCGCAGTCGCGCTCCGGCGGGGCGAGCTCCACCTCGATGCAGGTGACGGTGCCGCCGCAGTCGTCAGTCGCAATGCAAGCGCAGTCGTCGCAAAGGTCGATTTGGCTCGACAAGCACCCGTCGAAAACGAGCCCCGACGGGACACAGCGGAAACCGGCGGCGCACTCCTCGTCGCCCGTGCAGGACTGCCGCCGGCACCCGGACCCATCGAAAAAGGATCCGGGCTGTCCACACCACGTGACTGGATTGGATGAGTGGGTGTCACAGAAGAGCTCCGGCGTGCACTCACAAACCTCATCGGGTGCACCGCATGGGTACGTGGGGACGGCGCATCGCGCGAACGGGTCGGTCGACGCCGCGCCAGCGCCGCCATCGGCCGCGGGCGCCGCGCCCTCACCGTTGGCGGGGGCTGCGCCTTCTCCCTCACCGTCTCCGCCGCTTCCGCCGGATGTGTCCGCGGCGTGCTCCGGCTCGGAAGCAGTGCTCCCGGCATCGCAGCTCGCCCCGAGCGAAACGCACGCGAGCCCGAGCATGCTCACCGAAAGACTCGTCTGTAGTGACTTCATGTTTACCCTCCCGTCCCCCAAGCGAGGCCGAAGCTGACACCGGAATCCGACAGTCCGTTATACTCATCCACCTGGAACTTGATGGTCACGGTCTTTGACGTCGTGCTGGTGTTCTTCCAGTACTCGTACTGGTAGTTGTTTTCCCCATTGATCGACTGGCCAACCATAGTCGACCCCCGGAACAGCCACAGTTCGAGTTCGGCATACGGTGCCAACGTGCAAGACCCGCGATCGAGGGCACTGGTGCAAGCGACTTCGGCTGCGCCCACCAAGGCCACACGCAGCGTCGCTCCGGCGGGAACCGTCGCCGAATACACCTCCGAGTAGAAGGTGTCTTCCGGCAGCGTGGCGTCCGAGATGAGGCCGCGATCGAAGCCGGCCGCCGCTGCCGGGTCGCCACCATCCCGCTTGTTGCTCGCAATGGTGAGGGCGTACGCGCCGTGGACCGCCCCCACACCGTCGGCATCATCGGATCCGGGGCCTGTATCGTTGAGGTCCAGCGGCCAACGCCCGGCAACATTCTGCTCCGTGGCCGCGAGGAGAATGGCCATCGTTGCCTCGGGCCAGAGGTCCAGCCAGTCGGAGCGCTCGAGGAGCGCCGCCGCGACTCCCGCGACCTGGGGCTGCGCTGCGCTCGTTGCCGAGAGGGTGCTCACCGCACCGGCGCTGTACCCCGCAGTATCGATATAGTTTCCCGGCGCGACGATGTGCGGCAGCTCCCAGCCTGTGTCCCCGTGGCAATTCTTCGCCGCACTGGAGCTGCGCATCGCTTTGAGGTTGGCACGGCTCGTGTCGGAGGTGTTCTGGGCGGCGCCCACGACAAGCCCGTTGTGGAGCCGATTGCTCGTGTACGTCGCGGTCCCGGAATTGCCTGCCGAAACGGAAATGAAGGGGAACGGATACTGCATCGCGTAGTAGTCAAGGATGAGGTCGATCGAAGTCTGCCGCGTTTCGTCGTCATGGTCCCCGGCGGGCGCGGAGCGGGAAATCACTTGCGCCACCTGTGTTACGGACCACTCGAGGGCCTCCTCGAGATCGCAACCGACGCTTTCGTCGTGGTTCGCGCTGATGAGGGTCACGCCCCGAGCGGTACCGCGGCCTGGGGTCACCGTGTTGCGGATAATGCCCGCCACCTGTCGTGGGTGGTCACCTTCGGCCCCCGACGGGCAGCGGCACCTATAGCTGGTGCCACCTTCGCTACAGCTCCCGATCGCAGCGCCGAGATTCACGACTCCAGCGTCGAACCGGGACCCCTCCTGAACCGCCACGGTGACACCGTCGCCATTCCATCCCCCAGCGTGCAAGGTCGGGATCCCGTCGAGCTGGTAGTAGCTCTCGCTGTGTGGCTCGGCCAGCGCGGCGTCCTCCGCCGACGACGTCGTAATGCGCAGCACCTGGTCCAAGTCCCCGATCCGCTCGAGCTCCGCCTCGGTCGCCGTGATCGTGACGAACGGCGCCGGCACGCTCCGGCCCGGCTCGTCGTTGTATTCCACCGTGGCTGCCGGCGCGATCGCGCGGACGGCCGCCGTGAGGCGCGCCACCGCGCTCCGGTACGCGCCGAACCGGCGCCCGTAGGCCGTGTCACGGACCGTGCGGGACAGGGCGAGCTCGTCCCGCGGCGGCAGCGGGTCGAGGTCGATCGCGAGCCAAACATCCGCTGCGAGGCGCGTCCCGGACGCGTGCTTGGCGAAGCGCTGGCGGATGGTGCCGTCCATCCGGTGCCGGACCTCGCGGTACACGCGCACGGCCTCGGCCTTCAGCGCCTTGAGGTCCACCGGCGCTCCCGCGTCGTCGAACCACATCGTCTCGACGCGCCCGGCGCGGGAGTCGAGGCAGCTCCAGGCATACACCCGCTCCCCGAGCACCTCCAGCACCCGCGACCCTTGCTCCACGGCCACCCCGGCGCAGCGGAGGTCAGCCGGGAGATCGCTGGTCGCTCCCGGCTCCCCGCTCAGGAGCAGGACGGCGTCGGCTACGCCCCCCCCCCCCCCGGACGGCGAGCAGCTCGCCAGCGCTAGACCCAGCCCCCCGAGCGATATCAGCGCCATGCGCCGTGCTGAGAACCCGTTCATCTCGTCAGCTCCGTCCCAAACGTCGATCCCCAATAGCGGGTGCAACTCGCACCCGCGCGATCCTATGACGGGCGGAGGGGAGGCGAGTCAAGCAACGGTTCGGTGACTGCTATCGTTCCAGCTTCGGGGGCGAACTTCCTTCGTGGTAACAGCGTGTTGGGTTCCCGGGGGGCATCGTCGGCCCGGGCGGCGGTAGACGACGGCGGGAGCCTCGCGCTCCGCCCCCTCGTGCCGGACCACCGCTCGCTCCTCGCCCTGCTCAACCGCCGCATGCTCCTGTGCATGCTGATGGGCTTCTCCTCGGGGCTGCCCCTCTACGTGCTCATCCAGCTCTTGCCCGCCTGGCTCCGCCGGCAAGGGACCAGCCTGGAGGCGATCGGGCTCTTCTCGCTGACCCAGCTCCCCTACACGTGGAAGTTCCTGTGGGCGCCGCTGCTGGACCGCTACGTGCCGCCGTTCTGGGGCCGGCGGCGGGGCTGGGCGCTCCTGGCCCAGTTGGGGCTCTTCGCGCTCTTGCTCTCCTTCGGCGCCCTGGACGCGGCGGCGAACACCCGCGCCATCGCGGTGGTGGCGCTCCTGGTCGCGCTCTTCAGCGC
>CAYOLF010000202.1:0-3598 GCA_964404725.1 uncultured Polyangiaceae bacterium | reverse complement strand
AGCTCCACCGCCGTGCTGGCCAGCTCGCTCCGCCTCCGGTCGCTGCCCCCGAGCGTGAACTGACAGAGCCCCCCGCGCCGAGGACGACGGCGGCGCTACGCATCGCCGCTGGCACCGTCGAAGACCCGGTAGAGCCACCCTAGCAGCGGGACGACGACGGCGAGCACCGCGGTGAGCCCGATCACGAGCCAGAGCTGGGTCACGAACGGGGCGGATGCTCCTGTCAGCGTCAACGGACCCTCCGTGGTGCGGAGCATCGCGGGCGTCTGGGCGTGGAGCCAGCCGGTCAAGATCGCCAGGACCTGGGCGCCGGCGGCGAAGCGCATGCCCCAGCGGGCCTCGCGGCGATGGGCCAACCACAGGCCACCGATCCCCGCCGCGGCGACCAGCTGGCAGCCGATCTGGACCGGGTGCAGCGCCATCCCGAGCGGCACGCGCGCGGTGAGCGCCCCCATGCCGAGCACGGCGCCGCCGAGGAAGAAGGTCGCGACGAAGAAGGCCTGTACGCGCCGCCAGACGACCTCTCGCTCCTCGGCCAGCGCAAGCTCCCCGTAGAAGAACACGGCCGCCAGGTACCCGAAGAGCGCCGCCACGAACAACCCGCAGAGCAGGCCGAACGGGTGCAGCCACGGCGCCACGTACACGGCCGCAAAGGCCGCGTCGCTGGGGACCGCCCGGGGACCGCCGGGGTGCTCGCTGACCAGCCCCCCGACGATCAGGCCGAAGCAGATGGGGGCCATGGCGCTGCTGGTGCGAAAGAGCGCCGAGTAGAGCCAGGCGAGCCGGGGCCCGGGGTCGGGGTCGTACTTGCGCTGCGCGAAGGAGACGCCGCGGAGCAGGACCGCGACCAGGGCGAAGCTGAGCGGCAGGAAGAGCCGCGTGGAGCCCTGCGCGTAGGCGCGCGGGAAGCCGACGAACAGGATGACCACGACGGCGATGAGCCAGACGTGGTTCGCCTCCCACACGGGGGCGAGGGTCGCCTCCAGGCGCCGCCGCAGCCGGGACGTCGGCAGCGTCGCCTCCAGGATCCCGCCGCCGAAGTCGGCCCCCCCGAAGAGCACGTAGGCGGCGAGCGCGACGACGAGGTAGGCAGCGACGATCTCGGTCACGGCGACTCCTCCTCACTGTCCGCGCCGGCGGCGGGCGCCGTGCCGGTCCCCTCCGGGACGTCCGCGTCGGCCTGCTGGGGCCGGAGCTCGCGCACGAAGAGCCGGGCCATGACCCCGAGCAGCGCCAGGCCGAGCGCGGCGTAGAGGAGCACCTGCAGCAGGAACACGGTGCCGATCCCCGGCATCGGCGTCACCGCGTCCGCGGTCCGCATCACGCGGTACACGATCCAGGGCTGCCGCCCGACCTCGGTGACGAGCCACCCCGTCTCCAGAGCGAGAAACCCAGCGGGGATGAGCGCCACCAGCAGCCAGAGGAACCACCGCGCCTCGAGCCAGGCCGGGCGCCGCCAGCGAGCGAAGGCCCAGAGCCCCGCGACCGCGGCGAGCAGCGTGCCGACCCCGACCATGGTCTGGAAGGACAGGTGCGTGAGCAGCACTGGCGGGCGGTCCTCGGGGCGGAAGGCGTCGAGCCCGGTGACCGTGGCGCGCGGATCGCCGTGGGCCAAAAAGCTCAGGCCGTAGGGGATCTCGACCGAGTAGGGGACCGTCTCCGTGCGCTCGTCGGGCAGGCCCCCGACGATCAGCGGCGCCGCCGCCCGGGTGTGGAAATGCGCCTCCATGGCCGCCAGCTTCTCCGGCTGCCGGACGGCGATGGCCTTGGCCGAGAAATCGCCGACGAGCGGCTGCGCGAGCGACGCGACCGCGGTGAGCGGCAGGACGACGCGCAGGGCCGCACGGTGAAGCTCCGGGACCTTGCCGCGCAGCAGGGCGAGGGCGTGCAGCCCGGCGGCGGCGAAGCCGGTGGCCTGGATGGCGGCGAGCTGCATGTGCACCGTCTGCAGGAGCCACGCCCGGTTGAACATGGCTGCCCAGGGATCGATGTCCGTGGCGCCAGCGTCGGTCCAGCGGAACCCCGCGGGCGCGTTCATCCAGCCGTTCGCCGCCGTCACCAACACGCCGGAGGCGAAGGCGAACACACCCACGAGCACGCCGCACCAGAAGTGCACCCGCTCGGGGAGCCGGCGCCAACCGTACAGGAACAGACCCAGGAAGATCGCCTCCAGGAAGAACGCCGCTCCCTCCAGGGAGAACGGCATCCCGATGATGGGCCCGGCGTGCTCCATGAAACCGGGCCAGAGCAGCCCGAGCTGGAAGCTGATGGTGGTCCCGGTGACGGCCCCGGTGGCGAACAGGACGGCGGTCGCGTGGGACCAGAACCGGGTGAGGCGCAGGTACGTGGGCTCGCGCGTGCGCAGGTACCGCCGGTGAGCGAGCGCCATGAACACGGGCATCACCATCCCGATGCTGGCAAAGACGATGTGGAAGGCGAGGCTGAAGCCGAATTGGCTGCGCGCCCAGAACAGATCGCTCAAGCTTGCCGTGCCTCTCTGCCGCTCGCGGGGCGGCCCATCCTTAGCAAATGTGGGGGCCGGGCACACCGGGACTCGGGGCGGGCCCGCCCGCGACCCGGGGACCGCCGGGAGCCACCGCCAGCCCCCGCGCGGCGGCCCCCCGCGCTGGCTCGAGACGGGGACGTGGAGCGCGACTTGCGGCGCCGTGACTCATCGTTCAGAGTGCCCTCCAGCGCGCGGCTCGCGCGTCCCGTCTAGATGGAGACGAAGCGATGAAGGCACCCCGCGCGGCGGCGATCCTGGTCCTGTCCCTCCTCACCGCGTCGGTCGCGGCATGCTCCGACGACGACGAGGACGCGGGCGCAGCGCCGATGGACACCCAGCCCTTCGCCTTCCTCGTCGGCGACTGGGACGTGGAGGCCTCCCCGACCTTCTCCAACTGCGAGGGCGAGCGCTACTCCCCCGCCGAGACGTGGATCGTCAGCAACGTGCTCGCCTCGTTGCGCGTCACCCCGCTCCCCGACCCGAGCGAGCCCCCCGAGCCGGTGCCGGTAACCGCCACGCCGACGGACGGAACGGACGCACCGACCGAGCCCACGGACGAGGACGAGGGAACGACCGAGGCGGCGCCGCCGAGCTTCTCGGGCCTCCTGGGCGAGACGCTGGCCTGGACCGCCTCCGGCGAAGAGGAGCGCGTCGAGGAGGGCGGTTGCCTCGAGCGGCGCACCACCCTGCTCGAGCTCCAGTTCACGCCCGAGGCCGAGGTCGCGGGGACTCGCGCCGTGTTCGTCACGTACGCGGGCGGGGCGGACTGCCCCGTGGACTGCCGCATGACCTTCGACGTGGAAGGCGCGCTGGAGGCCGAGTAGCAGGCGCGCCGCAGAACGGAGCGCCGCGAGGCGACGGGCGACCGGCGACCGCCAGCGGCCGGTGGAGTATCCTCCGCGGCATGTTGCGACCGGGGATGGCGCTCGGGCAGTTCGATCTCGTGGAGCCGGTCGTCGAGGACGGGATCACCTCCGTCTGGCGCGCGCGGCGGCGCGCGACGGGGGAAAACTGCACGGTGGAGGCGTTGGCGCCGAGGCTGGCGGGGAGCCTGCCGGCGCGCTCGGCGTTCCTGGCGGCGGCCGGGGCTGC
>CAYOLF010000201.1:0-3675 GCA_964404725.1 uncultured Polyangiaceae bacterium | reverse complement strand
GATGGGCTTCAAGACCTTCGGCTTCGGCGGCGGGCGCGTGGACGTCTGGGAGCCGGAGGAGGACATCTACTGGGGCAGCGAGGAGACCTGGCTCGGCGACCAGCGCTACTCCGGTGAGCGCGACCTCGAGAACCCGCTCGCCGCCGTGCAGATGGGCCTCATCTACGTCAACCCCGAGGGGCCGAACGGCAACCCGGATCCGGTCGCCGCTGGCCGTGACGTGCGGGATACCTTCGCGCGCATGGCGATGAACGACGAGGAGACCGTCGCGCTGGTGGCTGGCGGCCACACCTTCGGCAAGTGCCACGGCGCGGCCCCGGCGACCCACGTGGGCCCGGAGCCCGAGGCGGCGCCCCTCGAGCAGCAAGGCCTCGGCTGGAAGAGCAGCTTCAAGAGCGGCAAGGGCGGCGACACCATCAGCAGCGGCCTCGAGGGCGCCTGGAAGCCGAACCCGACGAAGTGGGACATGGGCTACCTGAAGGTGCTGTTCAAGTACGAGTGGGAGCTGGTCAAGAGCCCCGCCGGCGCCCACCAGTGGTTGGCCAAGGACGTGGCCGAAGAGGACCTGGTGGTCGACGCGCACGACCCGACCAAGAAGCACCGGCCGATGATGTCGACGGCCGATCTCGCGCTGCGCTACGACCCAGCGTACGCGCCCATCGCCCGGCGCTACCAGGAGAACCCGGCGGAATTCGCCGACGCCTTCGCCCGGGGCTGGTTCAAGCTGACCCACCGCGACATGGGGCCGCGCGCGCGCTACCTCGGCCCGGAGGTCCCGGCCGAGGTGCTCATCTGGCAGGACCCCGTCCCCCCGGTCGATCACCCGCTGGTCGACGCCGAGGACGTCCGCGCGCTGAAGGCCCAGCTCCTCGCCTCTGGCCTCTCCATCGCGGAGCTCGTCACCACCGCTTGGGCCTCGGCCGCCACGTTCCGTGGCTCCGACAAGCGCGGCGGCGCCAACGGGGCACGCCTCCGCCTCGCGCCGCAGAAGGACTGGCAGGTCAACCAGCCCGCCGAGCTCGCGAAGGCACTGGCGACGTTGGGCAAGATCCAGCAAGGGTTTAACGCCGCGCAGTCCGGCGGCAAGCAGATCTCGCTGGCCGACCTGATCGTGCTCGGCGGGTGCGCTGCGGTCGAGCAGGCCGCCAAGCAGGCCGGGTCCGTGGTGGAGGTCCCGTTCACGCCGGGGCGCACCGATGCGTCGGCGGAGCAGACCGACGAGGCCTCCTTCGCCGTGTTGGAGCCCGTCGCCGACGGCTTCCGCAACTTCCTCAAGGCCAAGTTCAGCGTGGCGGCGGAGGAGCTACTGGTCGACAAGGCGCAGCTCCTGACCCTGACGGCGCCGGAGATGACCGTCCTCGTCGGCGGCCTGCGCGTCCTGGGCGCGAACCACGGGCGATCCCCGCTCGGCGTGTTCACCCAGCGCCCCGAGACGCTCACCAACGACTTCTTCGTGAACCTGCTCGACATGCGCACCGAGTGGAAGGCCACGGCGGATCCCGACCGGTTCGAGGGACTCGACCGCAAGACGGGTGAGCTCAAGTGGACCGGGTCGCGGGTCGATCTGGTCTTCGGCGCGAACTCGCAGCTCCGGGCCATCGCCGAGGTCTACGCGTGTGCCGACGGTCAAGAGAAGCTCGTGCGTGACTTCGTCGCGGCCTGGGACAAGGTGATGAACCTCGACCGCTTCGAACTGGCCTGACCCAAGCAGGAAGCTCACCCCACCATCGGCGACGGCTCGCCGGGCCGTCGCCGATCGCAGGGCGACGGCTCGGGGCGGGCCTGCTGGGCGCGCTCGTGGGCGCGCGCGCTCGCTGCGCGGTTGTTCACCGGGGATCCCGATGCTACTCGATCGGCCATGCTTCTCCTTCGCTGGCGTGCGCCGGGTCGCGCCGCCACCTGGGCTTGCCTCGGCGCGGTCGTCGGCTTCGCGTGTTCGGACGGCGGCTACGAGCCGCTCGTCGTCGGGCAAGGGGACGTCCCCACCGACCCCACGGGGGGCACGGGCGCCGGCGGGACGGGCCCGACCGGAGGGACGGACCCGGACGAGCCGTCCGCCGGCGGGACGTCGGGCGGGACGGGCGGCGGACGCACCGGCGGCACCGGCGGCGGCACCGGCGGCACGCAGCCGGAGCTGCCGCAGGTGACCGGCGACTGCAGCGGCTGGGCCTCGCGCTACTGGGACTGCTGCAAGCCCCACTGCGCGTGGCGCGCCAACGTCTCCGGCAACCCCACCCAGCAATGCGGCTCCAACGACCAGGTCCTGGGCGGAGATCCCGACACGGTCCAAAGCGCCTGCAACGGCGGCCCCGCCCACATGTGTCACGGCATGGCGCCCTGGGTGAGCGCCTCGAACGGGGATCTGAGCTACGGGTTCGCCGCCGTCAGCAACACCGGCAGCGTCTGCGGGCGCTGCTACCGCCTCCAGTTCAACGGCAGCTCCCACAACGGTACCAGCCCGGGCGCGCAGGCGATCGCCGGCAGGCAGATGATCGTGCAGGTGACCAACGTGGGCGGCCTCGAGGGCGGGCAGTTCGACCTGCTGATCCCCGGCGGCGGCGTCGGCGACTTCGACGCCTGCACTTCCCAGTGGGGCACCGCGGACATCGGCGAGCGCTACGGCGGCTTCCTCACCACCTGCCAACGTGAGCTCGGGTACAGCGCCCAGCTGGCCGAGTACAAGAGCTGCGTCGCGGCCAAGTGCGAGGCCGTCTTCGGCAGCCGGTTCCCGGAGCTATACGACGGCTGCCGGTGGTTCGTGGACTGGTTCGAGGTCGCCGACAACCCGGCGTTCGTCTACGAGGCCACCCCCTGTCCGTCGGAGCTCACCGCCGCCTCCGGGCTGACCGCGCAGAGCGCGTCCGGCTGCCTGTGAGCCCTGAGCTCGGTTCGCGGGAGCCGTCGCCGGTTCGGGGACGACGAGCGCGCGGTGGGCCTACCGGTCGAAGTGAAGGGGTCGAGCCCTCATTCTGATGGGTTGCGCGGGGACCGTTGGCGACGTTGGCGGGGTTTTTCCCGTCGGATCGACGTCGGGACGATGGACCGCAACGTGCAACGTCCACCTCCTTGGCCGCCTCCGATCACGGAACGAGCGAAGGAGCACGATGAGGAAGATAGCGGAAGCAGTGGGGGAAGGGTTCGCCGAATTGAAGGCCGACACGGAGCTCCGACTCAGGAAGCACCAGGATGTTCCTCTCCTGCTCCTCCGCTGTGGCCTGGGCGTCATCATGGTGGCGCACGGCACGCTGAAAATCTCCGATCCCCTGGGGACGGTCCAGTACTTCGCGGACCTGGGGCTCCCGCTGCCGGTGGTCGGCGTGGCCCTGGCCATCCTGGCGGAGTTCTTCGGCGGGATAGGCCTGATCCTCGGTACGTTCACGCGCTTGGCCGCGCTCGGCACGCTGAGCATGATGCTGGTGGCGATCGGCGCCGTGCACCTGGGTAACGGCCTCTTCGCCGCCAACGGGGGCTACGAGTATCCGGTGATCCTGGCGCTCGTCGCGATGGTGTTCGTGGTCCGCGGCGCGGGCAGCTACAGCTTGGACGCCTGGGTCACCCACATCAGAGCCTCCCGAGCCGGCGCTGCCGGCTCCGTTCGAACGGCGGAGGAGCGTGCTTCCGCCTAGAGCACCGATCAGGTTGCCAATGGCAACAGCGCCGCTGAAGACGCACCCC
>CAYOLF010000200.1:0-3768 GCA_964404725.1 uncultured Polyangiaceae bacterium | reverse complement strand
GCGGAGCCCCGGCCGCACCTCACCTACATCTCACAGAAGTCCCGGATCGGGGAAGCGCGCGTCCCCGGCCCGGAGCCGGTCGGCGGGCGGGCTCCGGCAAACTGGGCCGTTACGGGGGCGTTCTGGTACGGCCGAGGGCCGAATGGATCCGCTGGTTCGCGCATTGCTCCCGGTGCAGCGGGCCCTGCTCGACGCGCTCGGTCCCCTGTCGAGCGTGCTCCTGGGCGGCTACCTCGTCCTCTGGGCGAGCCGATCCCCGGTCGTCCTGCTCGATGCGGTGGTGGGGGCGGTCGCGCTGATCTCCCTCGCGAGCCAGATCGTGGCCCGCTTGCGTCGGGCCTACGGCACCACCCGCGGTGATCTCACCCTGTTCAGTCACGTCGTGCTGGTCGCTTACGCGGCGGTGCTGATGGCCCCGGGGCAGCTCGACGGGCCCTACTACCCGGTCGTCTACGCGGTGATCATGCTCGCCGCGGGGTTCTCCAGCCCCCTGGTCACCGCGGTCACGGTGGCCTACGCGGTGCTCCTCGAGGCGGCGCTCGGGCTCTTCGCCTTCCGCCACGGCATCTCGCGCTTGGTGCCCCACGCCGTCCTGGTCGGGGTGTTCGCGTTCCTCAACCTGGCCCTCTTCCAGGCCGAGATCGCGCGCGTGCGCCGGCTGAGCCGGACCCGCATCGAGCAGGAGCTGCAGCGGATGAAGGAGGCGGCCCGATCGTACCGGCTGCTCGGCGCGCCGAGCTCCGCGCTCGAGCCGCGCACCCTCCGCCCCGGCGGCGAGGAGGAGCGGCTGGTGCAGTCCGGGATCGACGAGATCCACACGGCGCTCAAGCTCGCGCTCGAGCTGATGCGACAGAGCCTGCACCTCCGGTCCGCAGCGCTGCTGTGGCTCGGACGCTCGGGGGAGTGGCTGCACGTGCAGGAGGCCGTGACCGAGCAGGAGTCGCTCCTGCCCGGGCCGTTCGGGGCGCGTGACGGCCTGGCGGGTGCGGCGCTGGCGCGGGGCCAGACCGTCTCGCTCGTCGGGGCCCGGGCCCAGAAGCACGTCCCGTACTACGCCGTCCCCCCGGTCGTCGGGGCCGTGTGCGCCGTACCCGTCGTGGAGCACGGTCACGTCCGCGGCGTGCTGGTGGTGGACCGAGAGGCGCGGGAGCCGTTCACCAGCGCGGAGGAGGAGCTGCTCCAGGCTGCCACCCGCTTCGCGGTGCGCGTCATCGAGAACGAGCGGGTCTTCGCGCAGCTCGAGCGCGCCAAGCTCGAGCAGGGCAAGCTCTACCGTGCGGTCGAGGCGCTGTCCGCCTCCACGACCGAGCCCCAGGTCATCGAGGCCTGCGTCAACAGCGCGCGGGAGTTTGCCGCCTTCGACTACGCCGTCGTCACGCTGTTCGACCGGGGCGCCGGGGAGCACGAGATCTGCGCCGTCAGCGGCGACGGCGCGGACGCGCTGGTCGGGCAGCGCTTCCGTCACAACTCGGGCCTGGTGAGCATGGTGGTGGCCAACCGCCACGCGCTGCCCTACCGCGGCGACTACGATCCCGAACGGCAGGTCGTCTTCACCCGGCGCCTCGCGCCGCCAGCGATGGCCTCGCTCCTGGTGCTGCCGCTCCTGGTCCACGACCGCGCCCTGGGGACCCTGATCCTCGGCTCGCACCGCCGCCACGCCTTCGCGGACGCCGTCCGACCGACGCTCGAGGTCCTCGCCAGCCACGTGGCCGTCTCGCTCTCCAACGCCCGCATGCTAACCAGGCTCGAGGATCTGGCGACCACCGACGGACTCACCGGCCTGCTCAACAAGCGCGCGCTGATCGAGCAGGCCGAGCGCAAGCTCCGGAGCGCGCACCGCTACGGGCGGGCCACGGCGGTGATGGTGTGCGACATCGACCTCTTCAAGCGGGTCAACGACACCTACGGCCACGACGTCGGGGACGTGGTGATCAAGGGGCTCGGAGAGCTGCTGCTGCGGATCAAGCGCGACACCGACGTCGTCGGCCGCTTCGGGGGCGAGGAGTTCGTGATCGTCTGCGAGCAGACCGACCTCGCGGGGGCGCTCCTCCTGGCCGAGCGCGTGCGCACCGAGCTCGAGGCCACGACCTTCCACACCGAGGCTGGCCCGCTCAAGGTGACCTGCTCCATCGGGGTGGCGCCGGCCCCGGCGGCGGGCAACACCTGGGAGCCGGTATTCAAGGCCACCGACGAGGCGCTCTACGCCTCGAAGCGGGCCGGGCGGAACCGCGTCACCGCCTGGTCCGGGAAGGGCTCGCAGCAGGGCACCGCCGCCTGACGCGGTCGCTCCGCGGCTCCCATCGCCCCGTTTCGCGGAGCGCGCCTTCACTCGCTCTGGTAGCGGCGGAGCTTGTCGCGCAGCGTCGTGCGCGGCAGGCCGAGCTCCCGGGCCGCGCGGCTGAGGTTGCCGCCGCAGAGGCGGAACACCTCGAGGATCATGGCGCGCTCCACCTCGCGCACCTTGGTGGCGTGGGCCGTCGCCAGCAACGGCCCGTCGTTGGGGTCCTGGTTCGCCGCGGTGTCGCGCCGCCGCGCAGCGACGGCCTCGCGCAGGCGCTGGTCGAGCGCGGTCGCGTCGGTGGGCTTCTCGAGCACGTCCACCACGCCGGCGCGCATCGCGTGCACCGTGGTCGGGATGTCGAGGTGACCCGAGAGCAGGATGATGGCGGGCATCGTCGGCGCGTTCGCCAGGCCCTCGAGGACCTCGAGGCCGCTCACGTTCTGCATGCGCAGGTCGAGCACCATCGCGTCGAACGAGCGCTCCCGGAGCAGCCGCAGCGCGTCGGCGCCGTCCGCGGCCTGCTCCGCCTCCCAGCCGAACTGGCGAAGCTGGCGCATCAGCGAGCGGGCGAAGACGAGGTCGTCGTCGACCACGAGCACGCTCAGGGCCCCGCCTTCCACGACCATCGGGGCGGCAGCGTATCTCAGTTTGGCGCTGTCCGCGCCACTCGCCGTCGCACCAGCTAGTCCGCGACCGCCCGGGCCGCGTTGAAGCGGCAGTGGGACGCCGGGACGAGGCGAGCGACCCGCCCGGGCCGGCCCCCCGCCGCCACGAGATCCCTGGTTTCCGGCGGCTCCAGCGCGCGACCAGACTGGTCGGTCACGATACGGACCGTCGGCCGATCGAGGTCGTGCGGGTGCGCCGGAGGCGCCGCCACCACGGCCCAGGCGCCGTCGTCGAGCTCGACCACCGTTCCCACGGGGAGCCCGCCCAGGGCGCCGACGATCGCCCCCACCGCGTTGTGCGCGCGGTTGCCCTCGACGGCCAGCCACCGGAGCGCCTCCGCCGGGGTGCGCATCACCGAGTCGCCATCGATCGGGGCGATCGCGCCGAGTAGCTCCGAGGCGGCGACGACGAGCTCCGCGGACGCGGTGCTCGCGCGGCTCGTCGGCGGTCGGGAGACGGGCCGGACGGTGCCGCGGCGCGTCGTGGGAGCCGACCTGCCGAGCTGGACCTCCGCGGCGCGCGCCGCGACCACGCAGGCCGCGCGACCCTGGGGATCCGAGGGGCTCGCCGTCGCGGAGAGCGTCGCGACGGCCGCGAGCGCCTCCACCTTGCTGTCTGCCGGGTGCCGCGCGAGCCCCGCCGCGAGGACCAGCCCGGCCAGCGTGACGCGAGCGACCGCCGCGGGGTCCGCGCCCGCGGCGCGCGCGGCGGCGGCGGTGAGGCACGCCGACTGGAGCGCGCGGGGCGCGCGCCCGCGCTGGGTTCCGGCCAGCGTCAGCGCCAGGGCCGTGCAGAAGCCATCGGGTGGTTCGGTCGCGAGC
>CAYOLF010000199.1:0-3971 GCA_964404725.1 uncultured Polyangiaceae bacterium | reverse complement strand
CCGCCGGTGGCCGTCAGCTGGTCCACCCCGGTGGTCGAGCCGGCGCCGGTGCCCGCGTCATCCGGATCGGAGCTGGTGCTGCAAGCAGCGAAGAGCGCGACCAGCGCCCCCGCGGCGATATAGCGCGACATTGTGCGGTGAGTTGACATCGAACGGCTCCTCGAAGGCGGATGCTCGAAACCCTAACCAAGTGGTCGACGGTAAACCGCCGGATCAGGCATTAGAGTACGCCTTTCGGCGTCGTCCAGCAAAGGGAAGCACGCCATTTCTGCGGCGATTGGCGCGGGAAAGTTGAACCGATCTTGCCTCGGTGGCGAGGTTCGCGTGGGGCGCCGGAGTCGGGCGCGCGCCCCCGCGATGCGTCGCCCGCTCCCTGCTCGGGGTGGAACCTGGCATTTGGGCCAGTAGGGGAAGGTGGGATTGCAGCTCGGTGTGCAGCCTGAGCGCACGGTTACCGCCGCTCTGCTGCGTGCTCTGGCTGGATTCCGTTCCGAGGGTCCGTGGCGACGCTCGGCGCCATTTGTCGTCGCGCGGGTGGCCGCGAGCGACTAGCTTGCCGCCCCATGGCCCTCCGTCGCTGCTTCCCGTTCGGGCTCGCCCTCGCGCTGCTGACCCTCCCGGCCTGTGAGGAGAAGAATTCCCCGAAATGCAAGCTGGACTGCGTCCGGTCGGGCCTCTGCACACACAAGAGCGGCGCCTGCGTCGCCACGGCCGACGAGGACTGCGCCCGGTCGGACGGGTGCAAGACCGACGGCCGCTGCAAGGTGGAGGGCGGCGCCTGTGTCGCCACCACGCCGGCTTGCCAGGGCCTGAAGTCCTGCACCGAGCGGGGGCTCTGCTCCGCGGTCGCCGGCGTCTGCCGGGCCGCCGAGAAGGGGGACTGCACCCGCTCCGACGCCTGCAAGATCGACGGCCTCTGCACGCCCAAGACCGGCGTGTGCGTCGCGGGCTCGGACGAGGAGTGCAAGAGCTCGAAGCGGTGCGTCGAGGAGTCCCGCTGCACGCTGAAGAACGACGCCTGCGACATCGGGTCCAGCAAGGACTGCGAGATGGCGAAGGACTGCCGCGGCAAGGGCCTCTGCACCTACGCCGACAAGCGCTGCGCGCTCACCACCAGCTCGGACTGCAAGAAGACCGAGCAGTGCGAGGTCCATGGGGCGTGCACCTTCTCGGGTGGGATGTGCGTGATCGGCTCCGAGGCGGACTGCCGGGGCTCGCAGGACTGCGAGCGCAAGGAGCTCTGCGGCTACCGGGACGGCCGCTGCGTCCGGGAATGAGCGCGTCGCTCGCGGGAGATGCGCCCCGCGGGCGCAGCGTAGGGGTGAGGCGCAGGGGTGGGGCGACCCGACTACTCCGCCGGCTTCGGGCTCCGCTTGCCGTCCTCCGCGTGACCCGGGAGGCGCCGGAAGGTCGCGCGCGCGAACTCGACCAGCTCCGGGCAGGCGGACGGCCCGAGGTCATGGCGCTCCTCGGGATCGAGCGCGAGGTCGTAGCAGTGCCAGCGCCAGTCCCACTCGCGCGCCTCGACCTTGCGGAGGCCCTGCAGCGCGCCCCAATTCTCGAAGGGGCAGGACCACAGCCCGGAGCAGTTGGTGAGCGGCAAGGGCGCCGGGCTCGTCGCCGGGCGGAGCAGGCTGGTGCCGGGTAGATCGGTCAGGAAGCGCTCGAGCTCGCGAGCGTCGAGCACGCCCATCAGGTCGAGCAGGGTAGCGGTCAGGTCGACGTGCGTGGCGGGCTGGTGTCGCCGGCGCCCGAGCTCGCCGCGCTCCGCGTCGGTGAGGGTGCCGGGCGGGGCGTGGATCCACCCCGGGACGTGGATCTCCTCGTCGAGCACGCTGAAGGTGTGGCCCATGTTGCCGTGCTCGCGGAAGGCCTCGCCGTGATCCGAGGTGTAGACCACCACCGTGCGGGGTCCCGCCGGTAGCGCGACCAGGTGCGCCAGGAGGCGCTGCACGTGGCGGTCCTGCTGGTGGATCGAGTTGAGGTAGTGGTTGTAGAACGCGGGGTTGTCGGCGGGGGCCTTGCTGCGCGAGGCGGGCTGGAACGGCTGCGGTCCCGCCGGATCCACCAGGAACGGGTAGTGCACGTTAGACAGGTGCACGACCGCGAAGAACGGCTCCGGGAGCGTCTCGAGCTCGCGCTCGGCCCGCGCGACGAGGAGCCCGTCGGAGGCCCCGACGTCGAGGTCGGCGGCGGGGTCGAGCTCGGTGGCGTCGCAGAAGCGATCGACGCCCAGGTTCTCCACCCACCGCCGGCTCTCCCCGAAGTCCAGGCTCTGCGAGGTGAGGTAGGCGGTGTGGTAGCCGGCGGCCCGGGCGTAGTCGAAGAGCAGCGGCTGCGTGCGGAGGCGCTCGCGCGACGCGGTCGGCGGCAGCCCGGACCAGAGCACCGCCAGGGTGATGGCCGTGGTCGAGTCGAGCGCGCGCAGCTGCGAGAGCCCGACCCGCCCGGGGAGCAGGCGGTTGGTGTACTCCGTCTTGCGGCACCCGGGATCGTACTCGATGCAGGTCGCGTCGGCGCGGACGCTCTCGAGCAGCACCAGCACGACGTTGTTCGCCGGCGCGCGGCGCACCGCGAGCGGCGGCACGGGCAGGGACTGGCGCGTCATCGGATCCAGCCGGGTCGCGGGTGCGCCGACGCCAGTGGCGACGCGCACTACGCCACCGAGGGCGTTCCAGAAGAGCACGTCCGGCGTCGACGCCTGCTGCTGTCGGTGTTGGGTCGGGACGAACAGCGCCGCGACGAGCAGCACCGGGGAGAGGGCCACCGAGAGCCGGGAGCCGGACCGGGTGAGGCGCACCCAGCGCCGGGCTGCGACCACCATCGCGATCCCCGCCGCCAGCGCGGGCAGCAGGGCTCCGAGGTAGTTGGGGAGATCGGCCGCCACCTGGTTCACGATGCTGGCCCGGAACTGGGCCGCGAAGGCGGAAACCTCGGCGTTCAGGTACGCGCTGTACTGCTGGAAGAAGTAGCGCTGGGCTCCGAGCGAGACGGTCATCGCCGTGACGAACAGGGCGCCCAGGAGCCAGGCGACGACGCTCCGCCGCCGGGCCGCGGCGGCGAGCAGCGCGGCCCCGACCAGGAGGCTCTCCACGACGGCCGCGGCATAGGTGGCGAGGTGCAGCGGGTCGAACGCCGCGATGCGGCTCGCCCGGTGCCCGAGGTCGATCACGACGCTCAGGGCGACCGGCGCCGCGAGGACGCACGCCGTGCGGAGCCGGGCGCGACGCCGCAGGCCGACGCGGCGGCCCCGGGCGGCCGTGATGGGACGCGCCGCCGCTGCCATCGGGCGCCCGGGCTCGACGCTCGGCCCGCCCGTGGCCGCGGCGTTTGCGTCGGACCCGGGTGAATGCGAGCCGGTCCTCTCTGCAGCGATCACGACCCCTCCGGCGACAGGCCCGGGAGGCTACCCCGCGCTGCGCTGCCTCACCAGGGCGGCTCCGTTGGTGAGGTATGCTTGCCGTTCGTGGCCCCGTCCTGCCTGGCTCCACCCCTCGCGCTCGCGGCGGCGGCGCGCGCTCGTTGCCCAGGTCGTCCTCGCCGCAGCTCCCCGCCTGGAGGTCGCCGATGCATCGCTCCGTCCGTCTGCTGCTCTCGGCTCTCTTGCTCCCGGTCGTCGCCTGCTCCTCGGGGGACGACGCTGACGCCGATCGAGTGACGGGCGGCGCGGGGGGCGCGGCCCCGTCGACGGGCGGGGCTGGGGGCTCGGGGACCGGCGGCACGGTGGCGAGCGGCGGCGCCGGCGGCAGCGGCGGCGTGAAGGGCGGTGCGGCCGCGACGGGCGGCAGCGCGACGGGCGGCAGCGCGACCGGCGGCACCGCGACCGGCGGCACCGCAGCCGGCGGCACCGAGACGGGCGGCACCGAGACGGGTGGCACCGAGGCGGGCGGCACCGAGACGGGTGGCACCGAGGCGGGCGGCACCGAAACCGGCGGCACCGAAACCGGCGGCACCGAAACCGGCGGCACCGA
>CAYOLF010000198.1:0-4006 GCA_964404725.1 uncultured Polyangiaceae bacterium | reverse complement strand
GGCGATAGTCGAAGGTCGAGGGTGACACCGGGCCTTGGGCTCAGGACTTGACTCGTCTTGTACAAGCAACCGTCCGACTCGCCACCCTTCGCCGCCCCCGCGGTCGTCGAGGGGCGTTGGTCCCCTGGACGGCCGGGAACGGCCTCCAGGACGGCCGAGGCGCGCTTCAGGACGGCTGGCGGGCTCTCCAGGACACGTAACTCGTGCTCCAGGACAACCCTGTTGTCTTCCAGGACACGATCGAGGGCTCCAGGACACGCGTCCGGCTGACCGCCTGGGAACGCTCCGGCGAGTCGGCCGCACCTTCCGAGGCCGTGGAGCGGCTCGCGGTCGAGCGCGGTGCGGTCCCCGAGCAGGACCCCTCCCGAGGAGGGCTATGGGTTTGGATCGGGGACCACGCGGTGCCCTGGCGGCGCATCTACGCCGACGTCGCGGCGGGCGCGCCGCGCGCTCGTCGCGGCGGGCGCGCCGTGCGCTCCGCGTCGCCGGCGGGGTCCGCGACGAGGGTCGCCACCACGACCCGAGTTCATTTCGCCGCCCACCGGACTCTGGTAGGGACGCGATCGGTTCCGAGAGAAGAGGAGAGGATCGATGCCCGAGTTCCTGAATGTGCTCCGCACCCGCCGCACCGTGCGGTCGTACCGGGCCGAGCCCGTTCCCCGCCAGGACCTCCAGGAGCTGGTCGACACCGCGATCCTGGCCCCCAACGGGATGAACCAGCAGCCCTGGACGTTCAGCGTGATCATGAGCCGCGAGGTGATGGCCAAGGTCAACGCCATCGTGGTCGGGATCCTGCGCAGCCCCGAGGTCCAGGGGCACATGAACGACCGGATGAGAGAGATCGTCAACGCCCCCGGCTACGACGTCTTCTACGGGGCGCCGGCGCTGATCGTCATCGCAGCCGACCAGTCCGTGCCGGGAGCGCCGGTGGACTGCCAGCTCGCCGCCGCTAACCTGCTCCTCGCGGCGCACGCGAAGGGCCTCGGCGCCTGCTACATGGGCTTCCTGCTGTTCTCCGCGGGCGTCCCCGAGGCGCAGGCGTTGCTCCAGATCCCGGAGGGCCACCGGATGGTGGCCGGCGCGATCGTCGGCCACCCCGACGTGCGGCCGGAGGGCCCCCCGCAGCGAAGCCCCGCGCGGATCACCTGGGTCGAGTAGCGGCCGACGTTCCCGCGGCGTGGAGTCGACGTCGGTGAAGCCGACCGTGCTTCGTGATAGGGCTGGAGGCCAATGCCAGGCAAGAATCCCGACCGGTTCAGGACGCTCTTCGTGGCGGTTTCGGATCCGCCGAAGTCGATCGCCGATTGGTCGCTGAAGGTCCTGGGCGCCAAGGCCGTCAAGGCGGGCTCCGTGCTCGAGCTCTTCCCGGGCGCTGCCGACCGCGTAGAGCTCACCCTGCAGCCGAGGAAGCGACCTGGTGACGTCGTGTCGCAGACGGTCCTCGGCGCCTGCGCCTGCTTCCGCGGTCGGCGCCTGCCCAAGGCGGCATCGGCCCGGGTCGAGCGCCTGTGCCAGCGGATCTTCGATACGACCATGACCGTCGCCTGCATCAGCGACGCGGACCTGACCGAGCGAGCGACCACCGCGCTGGCCCAGCTCGCCCGACAGACGGGGGCGCTGGTGTTCGACGGCTGGCGAGTCTTCGATGAGCTGGGTCGGCTGGCGCTCGACCTCAAGGGGAAGAGTGACGCGACGGCGCTCTCCCCGCAGTTCGCCGTCGTGTCCTCGGTGCAACCCCTCCCCGCCACGGGGAAGACGCCGAACGGCGTCACCCTAGCGGCGCTGACGCCAGGCAAGGCCTTCCGATTCTCCGCCGTGCACGAGCGGCACCTCAAGTACCTCGGCCTCAAGCCCCGATCGACCCTGGGCCAGGCCCGCATCGCCGAGCTGGCGGCCTTCTTCAAGACGGCCAAGCCGCGCCTCTACCTCGAGCGGTCCGACGACGAGGGTGACGTGCTGGCGGTCGCCCGCGCCGTTTCCCGAGGTCGCGTCGCCGTGCTCAACGACGGCTGGGCCTTCTACGGTCCGGACGGACGGGTACTGCTCGATCGCAACGGTGAGCTGGATCCAAAGGCCCAATGGCCGCTCGCCTGAACCTGGCTCGGGTGAGGCTCCCGGATCCGTAGGATCGGCTCCGCGGACGTCGGCAGTCGGCCCTTCGGCTCCGGGTTCGAGAGTGAGTCGGGACCGGCGAGCAGCGCCGGGCGCCCCCGGAGAGGGAGCATCGGCCACCCACCGACCAGGGAGTTCTCTCCTGGTTATGCGCGCCCTCCGCCTCAACTGCCTCACCACCCACTACGCCGATCTCTGGAACCGCAACTGGTCGCCGGCCCTCGGCTGGTCCTCGTCCGATCCCCGCCTCTCCCGCTGGCCCAAGAATCACGCGCCCTGGTCCCGCGAGGCGGGGCGCCGCGGATTGTGGCCGGGGGTTTCCGACCGCGACCACGCGCTGCGGTCGTCAAACGCCTAAAGGCGGGGAACCTTGTACATGCGGGCAGGCGGATCGCCGATCATGCGGTCCGGACGTGCGAAGCGCCGGTGCGGCATCTCGGGTGCAGGTGGGTCGGAGTCACGCAGCCAAGCGCGACTCCCGGCGCGCTCACTCCGAGAAGTCGCAGGGGGGAGCCACCGTGCAGTCGGGCATACAGGTGCCGTCGCGACCGTCGTTCACGCCGTCGTCGCAGGTTTCGTACAGGCGTTGGATGAAGCCATCGCCGCAGTAGGCGCTGCGCTCGCAGCTCGGCGAGCAGTCGCCGTAGTCGTACCCGCTCGCGTCGCCGGCGTCGCACTGCTCCCCATCACCCGCTTGCACGACGCCGTCGCCGCAGAAAGCGAAGAGGACGCACCCGTCCGTGCAGGAATCGTAGGTCGTGCCCGTGTTGACTCCGTCGTCGCAGAGCTCGCCGAGCCAGCCCTGCACGAAGCCGTCTCCGCAATACGGGACCACCGTGCATGTGTCGGAGCAGGCGGCATCGGGACCGTTCTCCGCCCCGTCGTCGCACTGCTCCCCGCGGTCCGCCTGGACGATTCCGTCTCCGCACTCGCCCGGCGGGCATTCGGCGGGACAGGCGAGGCAACGTTGGCCGGGGATGAGGCAGAGATAGTCGGGCTCGACGTCGCAGTACGGGTCGCAGCCGTCCCCGCCCGTGACGTTACCGTCGTCGCAGACCTCCGGCCCATCGCGTCGGCCGTCGCCGCACACTGGTCCCAGCGTGCAGCCGGGACAGGGGCCGGTTTCGAGGTCGCAACTCGACGTACACCCATCCCCGGAGAGCGGGTTCCCGTCGTCGCAAGCCTCGCCCGCGTCGAGCGTGCCGTTGCCGCAGAGGGAGGTGGGGATGCAGGGCCCGGACGCTGGACAGGTGAAGCCCGGCTCGGTGGCACAACGACCGTTGCAGCCGTCACCGCCCTGTCGATTGCCGTCGTCGCAGATCTCACCGTCGTCCAACGCGCCATCGCCGCAGCTCCGCGGCACCCCAGCCGCCTCGCACGCGGTCAGGCTCTCCCCCGCTCCACCGCCGCTGCCGAGCGCCCCGGCTCCACCAGCACTCTCCGCCGCCCCTTCCCCCCCGAAGCCCTTCGACGGCGAGCCGCCCCCGTCGCCGCCGCGTGCCGCCTCGCCGCCGCCGTTCGTCGCGTCGCCGCCCACGCTGCGCCCCCCCATGGCCCTGGCACCCGCCGCGACGCCAGGGTCACCCTGGTGACGCACCCTTCCGCCACAGGACGGCACGACGGACACGACCATCGCCACGGTCAGGCACGCAAGGACCTCGCGGCGAGCGGTACACGACGAAATCCCTCTCACGTTCATCGAGGTCCATTCTACCGCGGGGCGGCGGCGCCGCCATGCGCCACCGCCCCCGGCACGAGCGTGGCAGTTCAGGGAACGTCGTTGTTGCGGAGGAGCTGGTGCGGCTCCCCGTATCGACCCAGGATGAGGTCCAGATCACCGTCGAGGTCGTAGTCCGCGAGATCCGCGTCGGTGGTGATGCCGAACCGTGCCCCG
>CAYOLF010000197.1:2056-4021 GCA_964404725.1 uncultured Polyangiaceae bacterium | reverse complement strand
ACCAGTCCGCCGGCATCACCTCCCGCGCCACCTCCGCATCGAGGTGCAGGAGCAACTGCTCCCGGAGCCAGACCGCGAGGGGCGAGGCGAAGCCGCGGCTCTTCTCCACCTTCTGTACCAGTGCGCTCACCTGCGCGACGGTCGCGCCGGACTGCTCGGGGAGCTTGGCCCCGAGCCCCGCCTCGGCGATCCGCTGCCCGACCAGGTGCGTGAGGAGCCGCAGGACGTCCTTGCCCGTCGCGGCGTCGGTGCCGCAGCGGTCCGCGACCGCGAGCAGCTCGTCGGTCGGGAGGCGGCGGAGCTCCGCCTCCTCGAGCGCCACCGCGTCCGGCACGACGATCGGCACCGGCGTGCGATCGACGCGCTCTAGACAGCGTCGGAAGATGTCGCGCTCCGTGCGCACGATCCGGAGCTGGCGCGCCTCGCGGGGATCCTGCCGATCGAGCTCGGCGCCCGGCTCCCTGGGCGTTGGCCCAGCGAGGGACAGGAGGAGGCGCAGATCCGAGAAATCCCGCGGGAGCACCGCGAGGGGTCGCTGCGGGTCATGGACGATCCGGTCGTAGACGACGATCGAGCGCAGCGCGGCGCCGGCCCGCACCTGGGTGCGCGTCGACAGGTAGCGGGAGGGAAAGTACTCTGGATCGGCTCGCACCGCGGCGGCGGTTTCGGCAGCGAAGTGCTGGAAGAACCCAGCCAGCCGCTCGCAGAGCTCGGGCGCGATCGGCACGGACTCGGTGACCTCCTGCAACAGATCGAGATCCTGGATGGTGAGCGCGGTGCCGAGCTCCCGCCGCGGTCCGGCGAGCCTCGCGCGGAGCACCCCTGCGAGGGACTCCGGAGCGATCAATCCTTGCGCGATGAAGCTCACGTAGGCGATTCGGTCGATGAAGGCGAGGAGCGACTCGCGCGAGTCCTCGAGCACCTCGGCCAGGTAGCGGTTGGTGGTCATGAAGGCGCACTCGACCCGGCCGCGCACGGTCTTCTTGCCTTGCTTGAACTCCCGCTCGCCGAGCAGGTTCAGGGTCGAGCGGAGCAGCATGTCGCGCCCGTCGAGCACCTCGTCGAGGAAGGCGTGCACCGAACCGATCAGGCCCTCGTCCGTGAAATGCTCGGTACGACCGGTCTCCGTGAGGGGCTTGAAGTCGATCGCCCCCACCAGATCCGTGAGCACCGTGCTCTCGGAGAACTGCCGCTCGAACAGGCTCCGCTCCCCCGTTCTCGCGTCGAGCAGGCGGCCCAGCACGGCCTTGGTGAGCTCGCTCTTGGCGGTGCCCGGGGGACCCGTCATCAGCACGTGCTGGCGCCCGAGCAGAGCCAAGGCCATCTGCTTGATGACCTCCTCCCGCTCGACGAAGACCTCGTTGAGCTCGGCGAAGAAGTCGCGGAACCCCCCGGGAGTTTCCCAGCGGGCGCTGCGTCTGGTCAGAGGGCTCGGCTCAGTGCAACACGATGTTGTCGAGCAGGTAGGGAGCCACCTGATTGTACGGAACGTTCAGGATAATGCGCAGGCGCACGTCGCTGGCACCGTTCGACAGCGGTGTTGCAATGTGGAGCGGCAAGTCGAACGTCAGGGTGCTGTACGTGTCAAGAGGGAGTCCGGCGAAGGACACCTGGCCAACGTACGCGTCATATAGGCCGACACTCGGGGCGGTCACGACCAGCTCGGCGTAGCCGTACCACCACGGGTTGGCCTGGTCGAGAGGCAGCAAGACGTCGACGGAGACGTGGCTGAAGGCACCCACATCGAGCGGGATGCTCTCCAGGTTGCCGTAGCCCGTGGCTGGCACACTGGCGGCAGCGCTGCCCTCGGTGCACACTGGACTCGAGGAGAGCGATCCGAACGTCGTCGTCCACAGATCGAGCTCACCGAAGCCGAGCGCGAGCTCTTCTTGCGTCGAATCGTCGTCCGTGTCGTCCGTGTCGTCCGTGTCGTCCGTGTCGTCCGTGTCGTCCGTGTCGTCCGTG
>CAYOLF010000197.1:0-1956 GCA_964404725.1 uncultured Polyangiaceae bacterium | reverse complement strand
TCGTCCGTCGAATCGTCGTCGGACTCATCGGAATCGGTTCGCTCCGAGTCCAGCAGCCAGTCCAGTTGAACCTCGGAACCATCCAGCTCCGTGACCTTGAAGATGATGTGGTCGCACTCGGGTTGCTCGGAGCGAGTGACGTAGCAGTTGCCCACCACGGCCGGGACCTGCTGCCGTGAGTATCCGCTATCGGGGATCTCGACCTCGTTCAGGTCGGAACAGACACCCACATCGATGGTTCCGCGCTGCCCGATGTTGTTGGCCCAGAAGCCTCCCTCACCGAAGTAGAGGTCGCCGCCCGAATAGCTCGCGTACTCCTGCTCCGAGAAGTCGTAGCCCACCCTGGAGCCGTCATCCTCGTCCAGCGTCACGGTGCTGACGTTGGTCTTGACGATCACGTAGTCGAGATCGACCTGCCCGTAACCCATCCCCGAGATGCGGAATACGATGTGGTCGCGCTCGTCGTCGTGCGTCTGGGTGACGTAGCAGTTGCCCACCACGGCCGCGACCTTCTGCCGCGAGTATCCCGTCGCCGGGATCTCGACGTCGTTCGGATCGGTGCAGGGCCCGACGTCGACGGTTCCGCGCTGTCCGACGTTGTTGCCCCAGAAGCCTTCCTCGCCGTAGTAGAGGTCTCCACCGGAATAGCTCTCGTACTCCTGCTCCGAGAAGTCGTAACCGACCTCCGCGCTGTCGTCCTCGTCGAGGGTCACGCCGCTCAGGTTCGTCTTCACGATCACGTAGTCGAGGTCGACCTGGCCCAGACCCATGGCCGAGACGCGGAAGACCACGTAGTCGCGCTCCTGGTCGTGCGTGCGAGTGACGTAGCAGTTGCCCACCGTGGCCGCGACCTTCTGCCGCGAGTATCCGGTCGCCGGGATCTCGACGTCGTTAGGATCCGGGCATTGCCCGACGTCGACGGTTCCGCGCTGTCCGACGTTGTTGCCCCAGAAGCCTTCCTCGCCGTAGTAGAGGTCTCCACCGGAATAGCTCTCGTACTCCTGCTCCGAGAAGTCGTAACCGACCTCCGCGCTGTCGTCCTCGTCGAGGGTCACGCCGCTCAGGTTCGTCTTCACGATCACGTAGTCGAGGTCGACCTGGCCCAGACCCATGGCCGAGACGCGGAAGACCACGTAGTCGCGCTCCTGGTCGTGCGTGCGGGTGACGTAGCAGTTGCCCACCACGGCCGCGACCTTCTGCCGCGAGTATCCCGTCGCCGGGATCTCGACGTCGTTCGGATCGGTGCAGGGCCCAACGTCGACGGTTCCGCGCTGCCCGACGTTGTTGCCCCAGAAGCCTTCCTCGCCGTAGTAGAGGTCGCCGCCCGAGTAGCTCTCGAATTCCTGCGCGGAGAAGTCGTAACCGACCTCCGCGCTGTCTTCCTCGTCGAGGGTCACGCCGCTCAGGTTCGTCTCCACGATCGTGTAGTCGAGCGACACCTCGCTACCGCTTAGGCCGGTAACGCGGAACACGATGTAGTTGCGCTCCTGGTCGTGCGTGCGGGTGACATAGCAGTTGCCCTCCGCGGCAGCGACCTTCTGCCGCGAGTAACCGGTCGCCGGGATCTCGACGTCGTTCAGGTCCAGACAGGCGCCGACGGAGACGGTTCCGCGCTGTCCGACGTTGTTGCCCCAGAAGCCTTGCTCACCGTAATACAGGTCGCCTCCCGAGTAGCTCTCGTACTCCTGCGCGGAGAAGTCGTAACCGACCTCCGCGCTGTCGTCTTCGTCCAGCGTCAGCGCGCTGACGTTGGTTTCGACGATCACGTAGTCGAGATCGACCTGGCCGAAGCCCATCGCCGAAACGCGGAACACGATGTAGTTGCGTTCGTCGTCGTGCGTGCGGGTGACGTAGCAGTTGCCCACCACGGCCGCGACCTTCTGCCGCGAGTACCCAGTGTCGGGGATTTCGGCGCCGTTCGGCGCCGTGCAAGGCCCGACGTCGACGGTTCCACGT
>CAYOLF010000196.1:0-4107 GCA_964404725.1 uncultured Polyangiaceae bacterium | reverse complement strand
ACCCCGGACCCGACCCCGTCCCCGTCCCCGTCCCCGTCCCCGTCCCCGAATCCGCCCCCGACCCCTCCCCCCGACCCCGCCGAGCTCCTCGTCGTCTTCAACTTTGGCCGCGTCCCCGCCAAGGAAGCCGTCCGCATCCCCATCGGCCTGGCGCTGACCTACTGCGCCGGCATCCTCTCGCCCACCGACATCGCCCGGGCCAACGAGCTCGCCGCGCAGGGGCTCGTCACCTGGGTCAACTACCCCGAGCTCGGCGAGCCGCGCGGCACCTGGGGGATCCCGAAGCTCAGCCTCGATGACAAGGGGCAGTCCATCGAGGGGCTCCTCGCCACCGACGCGGAGGCGTACCGCGCCTGGGAGGCGGTGAAGGGCTCCGTGGTGGCAAGCTCCATCACCCGCATGCTGGCGCGGGTCGCGGCCGGGCAGGTGCTGCGTCACTCGACCAAGGACGACGCGCTCGGCATCCTGCTGAGCCTCGGGACCCAGGCGGCGCTGACCATCGCGGACACGCCCGACACGCGGAGCTGGTCCACGCTACCGGCGCGCGTCGCCGTGGCGCGCACCGAGCTGCCCCCCGGCAGCTACCGGCTCACGACCCAGGTCCGCGGCTGGGAGCAGCGGCACGACGTGACGCTGGCAGCGGGCGGCTGGGCGGTGGTGGTCGTGACCGCGCTGAATTAGATCGGGGAGCGCCCGGCGCGAACAGTCACCGGGGCGCGTAGGCGGTGCCCGAGAACGAGTAGCGCTGCTCCCCGCCCGACCAGGGCAGCAGCAGCGGCTCGAGCCCCCCCGCCGGCCCCTGATCGGGAGGGAACGGGTAGGTCTTCCGGGTCCACACCACGGCGCGCCCGGGCCGCAGCACCAGATCGAAGCCCTGCGCGGTGGGGACCAGCGCGAGCGAGCCGAGCACGCGGCCGTCACCCATCGCCCGCCCCAGCTCGGCGCCGAAGATGCGGCTGATCCCCGAGTCCTTCACCTGGTAGACGAACACCACGTACCGCTCGACCTCGGCGTCCTCGAGCTCCTCGCCGCCCTTGGCGTGCACGATCCCGCGCACGATCACCTCGGCCTTGCCGTCGCCGGTCAGGTCCCGCGCGGTGACGTCGATCACGTCGTTGCCCGATTTGACCCCGATCGCGATGTACGTGTAGCTGGTGCCGCCCAGGAACTCGCGGCCGAAGACGAGCACCTCCCGGTCGTGGACGAGCACGCGCTCGAGCTCGCTCGACCCCGCGACGTCGGTGACGAAATCGAAGCGCGGCTTGGCGCCGGAGAAGCC
This sequence comes from uncultured Polyangiaceae bacterium, assembly GCA_964404725.1. Classification (GTDB taxonomy): domain Bacteria; phylum Myxococcota_A; class Polyangia; order Polyangiales; family Polyangiaceae; genus JAFGBI01. Next base: position 2,828 of record CAYOLF010000196.1, on the reverse strand, counting down.
CCGCTCCTTGCGGTACAAGGCGTAGACCTTGTCCATCAGCTCGTCCGCCGACGGCGGTCGCGGCGGCGGCGGCGGCGCGGCGCCCCCGGGCGTCCCCATCGCCACCCGCGCGCCCCCGCCCCCCCCCGCCTCGCCGAGCGCGCGCGGCTTCTGCTCGGTCTCCTTCTTCACGGCGTACTCGGAGCCGTCCCACTCGATGGTGCGGCTCTTGACCGTGTCCCAGGGCAACAGGGCCGTGGCCATGCCCTCGTGGGGCGGCTCGCGGAAGTCGGCCTTGGTGAAGCCCGCGTCCTCCCCTTGGGCGATGGTGATCGTCGCGCCAGGCCCGACCTTCACCTGGTTTTTGACGCTCCCGGTGTCGGTGACGATGGCGACCTCGTGGGCGAAGACGCGCTCGGCGGCGCCCTCCGGCGTCACCGCGAGGATCTCGAGGATCTCGCGGTAGGTGTCGCGCCCGGTGCGAAGCTGCAGGACGATCTCGTCCTTCCCGTCGCCGTTCATGTCGCGCACCTCGAGGCGCCGCACGAACGACGGATCGGGGACGACCAGGTCCTTGTAGTAAAAGCTCTTCCCCTGCTGGTAATGCGAGCCCACGATGACGAGGTACCCGCCGTACACCGCCACCCGCTCGAGCATCGCGTCGCCGGCGACGTTGCCGAAGGCCTCGTGGCCCGGCTTCAGGTCCAGCCCCTTGGGCTCGATGAGGTTCTGGTAGAGCGACTGCTCGGCGGTGATGAAGATGGGCGACTCCTCCCCGCTGGAGAGGACGCCGACGATCTTGCCGGGCTGCGAGGCATCGACGTAGCGCACCGACCCCCGGAGCCCCACGCGCACCTTGCTCGCCGCCGGCAGCGCGGACCAGGGGATCTTGGCCTCCACGGTGTAGCCCGCGGCGTTCGGCGCCTCCACCACGGTCGCTCCCGCGATCGCGCGCCCCCCGAGCTTGACTTGCCCGGCGGTCTTGCCGGACTGCCCGGCATAGAGCGATAGCTCGTAGCGCTGGGCGCCGCCGCCGCGCTTGGGGACCACCAGCGTGAAGACGGCGTGGTCCTCGTTCGGGCCGAAGGACGCGGTCCGCGCGAACGCCGAGTCGCGCGCGTCGAGCGCGAGGTAGAGCGACTTCTCGTCGTAGCCGATGAAGGCGGTCACGCGCGCCGAGGAGGAGCCCCGGACCTTCTCGCCGAGCTTGATGGCCCCCGCCGGCCACTCCTTGAGCACCCCGTCGATGCGGGTCTTCTTGGGGTCGAGCGCGTCCGCCGGCAGCGGCCGCGCCGCCGCGGCCGCGCCCGCGCCGAGCAGGAGCGCCACGCCCAGCCATGCACTCATCGCGCGCATCGTCACCATCCTCCTACTTCTTCACGCGGAGCTCGGACTGCTGCTCCGCCTCGAGCTCGGCCAGGGCCTGCGCCAGCTCGTCGCGCTCCGCCTCCGAGATCGCCTCGCCTTCCTCGCCGACCTCCACCCGGACCGGCGTCGGCTCGGCCCGCGGCGGCTCCGGGGGCAGGACGCCCATCCGGCGCTTGAGCGCCTCCAGATCCGAGTCCGCGCCCACGGTCGCCTCGAGCTCGGAGAAGCGGTGGGCGAGCACGTCGCCGCTGTACTCCTCCTGCAGCTCCGCCGACGCCTCCGCCTCCGCCTCCAGGCGCTCGATCTTTCCCTGCATCCGATCGAACGCCTCGAAGGCGCTGGCGTTGCGCAGCCCCGACATCGTCTCCTGGATGGCGCGCTGGGCCTCGGCGCGCTTCTTGCGGGCGACGAGCAGGGTCTTCTTGCGCTTGGCCTCCTCGATCTTGGCGTTGAGCGCCCGCAGGGCTAGCTTGAGCTGATCGACGGCGGCCTTCTGCTTCTCCCACTGGGCGCGGAACGCCGCCGCCAGCTCGTCGTGCTCGCGCTTGCGCGCCAGCGCCTCCTTGGCCAGAGCGTCGTCGCCCGCGCGCACCGCCATCATCGCGCGGCGCTCCCACTCCGCGGCGGTCGCGAGCTCCTGCTCGGTCTGCTTCATCAGCTTCTTCTCGTCAGCAATCGAGGAGGCGACCTGCTTTTTGGCCTCGATGAGCTGGGTGTTCATGTCCACGACGATCTGGTTCAGCATCTTCTCCGGGTCCTCGGAGCGGCTGATGAGATCGTTGAGGTTGGATTTGATGAGCTGAGCTAGCCGGGCGAAGATCCCCATCGTCGTCCTCCGTCAGTCGCGCGCTGGCGACTTCGCTGCGCCGGCCCCGGCGCCGCCCGCCGCTCCGCCCCCGACCATCCCGCCCCCGACCATCCCGCCCCCGACCGTCCCGCCCCCGACCGTCCCGCCCCCGACCGTCCCGCCCCTGACCATCCCGCGCAGCGCGGGCACATGCTCGGTCAGCGCCATGCCGAGATCGGCGAGCGCCGCCTCGAGCTCGTTCGGATCGAGCGTGTCCGCCGCCAGCGCCGCGCCCAGGGTGATGGTGTCGCCCGCCAGGCCGTAGGCGGCGTGCAGCAGGGTGGCGTTGAGCTCGAGCAGCCGGCGGAAGAGCGCGGCCTCGAGCGCCGCGTCCCCGCGCGGCGCCTCTCCGATGCTGACCTGCAGCACCACCACCGGCTCCACCAGCCGGACAGCGATCGGCGGCTGCCCCGGCGCCGCCAACACCAGGTACGTCCCGTCCTCCACCGCGTCGAACGTCCGGTCGAGGCGACGGAAGAGGCTCTCCAGATCCTCGTTCGATTTGACCATCGGCCGCGGAGGTTATCACGTCCCCCGCCGCCCCGCGGCCGTCCCGCTCCCCGCCCGCTCCCCACCCCCAAACCCCGTCCCGGTCCCCGCCCGCTCCCCACCCCCAAACCCCGTCCCGGTCCCC
>CAYOLF010000195.1:0-4167 GCA_964404725.1 uncultured Polyangiaceae bacterium | reverse complement strand
GCGACAGCAGGTAGCGGGCGGCGCTTCTGCGCCGCCGGTTCAGGCTGGGCCTCAGGCAGGCCGTTCGAGGCACACACATGGCGAAGACGGAGCCTCTCGATACGTGGGGTCGGTTCCTGATGAAGCACCTGCGCGATCCTGCCCATGACCACCTCGAGGGGCTGCTCATCGGTCACTGGAAGGCTCCTTCCCTCAAACAGCTCCAGCGGGACCTGCGCAAGCTGACCGCCGCCGAGCGGTCGATCGTGAAGCGCGCGCTCGCGTCCGCCATCGATTCCGCGATCCATGACTTCCTCTTTGCGATCCAGGAATCGCATGACGATGGCGGCAAGGTGGTCGTCAAAGTCGACGGAAAGGACGTCGCCGAGCTCAGCGACGGCCTGCAGGGAGAGCTCTTCACGGACAAGGGTTGGTTTGCGCGCTTCAGCAAGCACGGGAAACCGGACGATGAGGCGTAAAGGTGCCGAGCCAGCGGTTCTGGCTGATGATCCCATGGCGACGATCTCATCCGGGGTCGGGGCGCCAACGTGGCGGCGCCGCCGCAGCGGACGGGCGCACGTTGGGCAGACCGGGCAGTCTGGGGGATCTTCGGCACGATGCTGGAGCGTCGGCGTACCTGGGGACCGGCGCTCCGATCGTCGTCAGTGGTTGGGGGCGGGGAGGTTCCGTCCTCCTCGCCACCGGCCCGGCGGGCGCTGCCTCCGTGTTCGGGCGAAGTGGTCGAGATGACGGCCAGCCAGGCGCCTGCCGGACGTTCGCCAAGTCTTGACCGGGACCCCGCATGAGCTGGGAGCGGCCGGCGCACGAGCGGGGGCCGGCGGGCACGGTGACGCTCGTTCATTGACAGGGTGTGGACCCAGAGCAGGATCTGGAGCTCGTGCGCTGCCGGCCCCATCGCCAAGCGTGCTGGCTGCGCGCGCTGCCGCTACCGCTCGCCGTCGGCTGCGGGGCGCCGCGCGCGGCGGTGGTCCCCGATACCGCGGCGCCGGGTCCGCCACCCGCGACGGCGTCGGCGATGGGCGTGCCAGCGGGCACGGCGCCGAGCGGCCCCGCGCTGCGCTTCAGGGTCCCTCTCGGCGTCCGGCCGCGCACCCGCGGCGAGGGGCTCCAGGTGCTCGCCGGTCCCTGCGCCTTCAACCCTGGCTACCTCGTGGACCACCCGTTGCACGGGGTGTGGGGGATCCAGCCCGAGCGAGACACCGCGCCGCTCACGGAGGTCGACTACGGTGTGGCGCCGGCGGGCTACCGCACCACCGTGGCGGCGGAGCGCCTCGCGGACGGCTGCTACTGCGTGCGCCTCGAGCCTTGCTGCGACGCCGACGCTGAGCTCGAGCTCGGCGCGGGCGCCGTGCGGTCCACCTGCGAGCGCTGGGGCAGCGCGATTCAGCCCTTGCCCCCCGGAGAGCTCAACGCCTACGGCTTCGGCGAGCACACCCGGGAGGAGAGCGCGTGGAAGGTGCGGGGGGCCGAGATCGAGGTGTTCGACGTCCGCCACCTGGGGCGGGTCGTCCCACCGCGCGCGCACCTGCAGGCCGAGCAGCTGCCGTGGCCGGACGCGCCGCCCACGGCGCTTGTGGCTGCCGACGGAGCGCCGCCCGGCGACTCGGTCCGCGCGGAGCTCGTTGCCCTCGTGGGGGATGGCCCCCGCCGTGACCTCTACGTGCGCTGGATCGGCACCCGACAGTCCCTGTCGCTGGCGATGCTGGTGGACCGGCAAAGGGAGCCACGGATCACCCTCCTGATGAACACCCTGATCCAGGCGAACGGCATCGAGGGCGTGTGCGCGCACGCGGTGGGCGACGTCGACGGGGATGGTCTGAGCGATCTCGTCTACCTGGCGGAGCCCTTCCTCGACTGCTGCGAGCGGCCGCGCGAGGTCGAGGCGACCGTGGTGCTCACCGCCGCCGGCAGCGGGCTCCACCCCCTGCGATTGGGTACAACCGACGAGCTCTTCGCCCTGGGCCAGCGCTGTCTGGGGCGTGGCCCCGACGGGCCTCCGGTGTTCTCCCCCGAGAGCTGGCGCTTCCGGATCGCGTCCGGCCAGGTTGCACTCGACTTCGCGAAGCCCGGAGGCTGTGGGCGGCGCTGGACCTTCCGCCTGCTCGACGGCGAGCTGCACCTCGACCCGCCGAGCCCGGCCTCCGCCAGCTCGTCGTCAACACGGGGGTGAGGACCCGGAGCCGTCCGTCGACGGCCTCCTGAGCGACGGCCTCGGCCTTGGCTCGCCCGGGCAGGTCGAGCTCGTCGTGCGGAGCGAGGCCGTGGTCGGGGAGTCGGCGGCGCGGATCGCGCGCCTCCAGTGCCTGCCCGAGCTCGTGCCCGAGAGGCCGGAGGAGGAGGAGCGCAGCGCGGCCGAGGACGCGAGGTGGGCCTGGCAGCTCGAGGGGTCGGCGATCGCGCGGCGGGCTCCGACGCGTGACGGCGTGCGTCGCGTGCTCGACGCTCGTCGCGGTCATCAACACGCTTCACGACGCGCTCAGGTCCGGTGGCGCGGATTCACGACGCGCGCAGGTCCGGTGGCGTGTCGCGCGGGGTCAGATCCCTGTCGATTCTTGTCGCGAAGGGCAAGCACGGGCTGGTTTCAGGCGCTCTCGACCCGCCCTATGGACCCGAGAGCGCGATGAGGCGGGCGTGCCGCTGGGCCGCCTCAGTCGGTCTTCGCGCGCACGGTCCGGGTGGGGTTCGTCCACCACGACGATGGTGCGCGCGGCGAGGTCGCCCAGGCCCGCCGCCAGAGCGAGGCGAAGCGCCGTTCGACGCCGGGAATGCACGCGCAGGGGGATTGTCGCAACCAGGGGTCAAGATGCGCGCCCGGCCGCGCTCGGCGCTCCCCTTCGTGGCCGAGCGGCAGTATCGTTGAGGGTACGGGCGATGGGGTACGAGTACATGCTGGATCTCGAGGTGCCCGACCGGGCAGAGGCCGATCGGGTCCTGCGCGCAGTCGCGGGGTTCGCGGGCTACAGCCCCGAGTTCGAGCTCTACTCGTTCAGGCGACAGGCGACGGGCCCGATGCCCGACGCCGACGCGAAGATCGAGCGGTCGGGCATCTACGTCTGCGACCACGGCGTGGGCTACCCGATCGTCCAGGACATCCTGGCCGCCTTCTACGCGGTGGGGCTCCGCGCACAGCTTCGAGATCTCTGACGCCGGAGGACCCGCCCTTGAGTGGCGCTCCTGTCGGTCGCGGCGACCGCCTTCGAACGCAAGACCGGCAGGGACTTCGACCACGATGTCCCGGTTAGCTACGAAACCTTCAGCAACGCCGTCGGCTGGGGCGGCCGGAGCGGGTGAACGCGCCCGCGTCCGGGCCCTAGCCACACCGAGGGTACGCTCCGCGCTTTGACTCCACCGCGAGCTCGCGTCAGGCTCACCGCGTCGGCGGGGAGCTCGTGCGGGAGCGGTCGAGAGCGTCCGTCGCCCGCCGGCGCCCCCCGCCGGCGAGGCTTCGGCTTGGGACGAGGTGAGACGATGGCGCGTTCTTTTGCTGCCTGGAGCGAGGTGCTGCTGCTCGGTCTGCTCGCCGTGGCGTGCGGCGGGGATTCGACGGAGGACGGGGACGAGGGCGCCGCGCGTGGTGCTGGCGGCTCTATTGCGGCGAGCGGAGGCACCGGAGGCCACGCGGGGGGAGCGGTGGCCACGAGCGGCGGCTCCGCAGCAGGACCGGCGGAGGAGGGTGGAGAACCCGGCAGCGGAGGCGTGACCGCGAGCGGAGGCGAGGCTGCCGCGCCCGCCACGGGCGGCGCGTCGCCGAGCGGCGGCGTCTCCGGCAGCGGCGGCGTCGTCGCGAGTAGCGGCGGCACGAGCGGCAGCGGCGGCACGGCGGGGTCCGGTGGCATCCCCGGCAGCGGGGGCGCGAGCGGTGACGGTGGGACGAGCGGGGGCACCAGCGGCAGCGGGGGCGTCGCTGGCAGCGGCGGCACGAGCGGCAGCGCGGGGACTGCCGGCAGCGGCGGCACCGCCGGGACCGGGGGTATGGGTGGGAGCGGGGGGATCTCCCAGAACGGGGGCGCGGCCGGAGCTGGCGGCGGGGCCGCGGGCGCCGCGGGCGCGCCGCCGATCGGAGAGGGCTTCGAGTGCGCCGTTCCCGAGGACTGCGCGCTCGACCAGGCGGGTTGCGGCTGCGTGGCGTCGCCAGTCGAGGGCGCGACGGTCGAGCTGCCGCTCGAC
>CAYOLF010000194.1:0-4172 GCA_964404725.1 uncultured Polyangiaceae bacterium | reverse complement strand
CCATATTCTTGTCTCCCTCCGTTGTGATGGTGGCCCCTCTCATGGGCTTGGCACTGCCTCCGGCGCGGGCGTGGGCTTGGGAACCCGGGTGGCGGCCGCGATGTAGACGGCAGCCAGAATGGCAAAGATGTACGCCTGCACCATGCCGGTGAGCAGACCGAGCGCGGTCATGACGATCGGAAAGACGAAGGGAACGATGGTGAGAAGTATGCCGATGATCATCGCTCCGCTCATCATGTTGCCGAACAGGCGCACGGCGAGCGCCAGCGTGCGCGAGATCTCACTGATGATGTTGAACGGGAGCATGATGAAGGTCGGCTTGACATAGGACTTCAGATAGCCCCCAACCCCCTGCTCCTTGATGCCATAGAACGGCACGGCCACGAACACGCAGAGCGCGAGCGCGGCCGTGGTCGAGAGCGAGGCGGTCGGCGGTTCGTAGCCAGGAATGACCGTGCAGAGACTGGCCGCGGCTAGGAACAGAAAGAGCGTACCCAGAAAGCCGAGGTACTTCCTGGGGTGAGGAAGGCCGACCTCTTCGATTTGCCTTTCGATGACCGTGACGACCATCTCCAGCAGGTTCTGCCAGCGGGTTCGGGTCAGGTCCATGGATAGGCGGCGGGTGATCAGCTTTGCTCCCACGCTCAGCACGAGCATCAGCCCCCACGTGAACACGATGGTTGCATTGAGCTGCAAGGGCCCATATTGCCAGAAGATGATCTCGTCCGGACTAAGACGCATGACTGCCCTCCCTCGCTGGGGATGGGAGCGGGACGACCCGCGTTCTGGTGAGCCTCGTCACCATGACCCGCGCGATGACGAAGCCGAGCAGGCCCCCCAGGAGCCGGCCCCAGTGGCCCTCGGCAACGAGGTAGAATCCCGTTAGGGCAATGGTCGTGCGCAGCAGGAAGCTCGTCAGAAACAGGAGCGCCGGTCGTTGACACGCGGCTCCCTTGCGAACCGTCCACCAGAGGCCGCCGAAGAACACCGTGCCGATCACGACGCCCATCCCCAATGCCCACGCCAGCGTCGGCGCATCAGTCATCATGATCCTCCTGCTCTTCGCGCATCGCGTTCTCTTCCTTCTGCACCCAATACCAGGCGTTCACGCAGCCGATGACCAAGCCGATGACCAGCAGCGACAGCGTCCAGGAGTGGCTTTCCGGATGTCGGTCATCGAGCCAGCGGCCCAGCGCCGCACCGAGCAGGGTCGGCACCACCACCGACCAGCCAATGATCCCCATCATGCCCAAGCCGAACCAGACGCCATGCGCAGAATGGCGTCGCGCCCTGAGCTTCCGCGACGCCTTCGCGTCGACCTCGCGACTTAGGGCAGTCGAGCCCCTCGCGCCCTGGTTCCTCGAGCCGTCACTCACGGTGGAACTCCGCGAGCCGGCTGATGAAGCCGCTCTCCATTCTGGCGAGCACGGAGCGAAGGCTCGCCTCGCGGTCGGTCAGGGTCAGAAACTCTCGCTCCACCGCCTCTCGCAGGGCGCCGAGGTCCGTGCCTGCAATCGCGTTGCGGACGGAGACGAGAACATCCAGGTGGCTCTTGACCAGCACTCCTTCGTCGACGGCCACGTAGACCTCGCCTTTCGCCTCGGTTTCGTAGATCAGAATCCCCGGTGCGAGCGCGGCGACGCAGTCGAGTCGGTGCGGCAGAAGTCCAAGCGAGCCCTGTCGCGTCTCCGTGACGATGCGCGACACCTTGGTTTCCTCGGCGAAGACCCGGAACGGCAGCAGCACTCTAAGATGCATGAGCGTCGGCGGCGGCATGGGCGACCTCCGGTGCGGGCTTCGGAGCAGGCTTCGGTGTCGGCTCTGCTGCAGACTGGCTGGCCTTGGCTTTTCCGTTCGCTTCGTGGATCGCCCCGATCATGTAGAGGGCGCTCTCCGGGTGGTCCTTGAACTCGTCGCGAAGGATGCGTTCACAGCCGTCCAGCGCGTCTTTGAGGCTGACGAGTTGCCCCTTGAGCCCGCTGAACTGCTCGGTGGCGTAAAATGGCTGGGTGAGGAATCGCTCCAGTCGGCGCGCTCGGGCGACCACTTGGCGGTCTTCCGGCGAAAGCTGCTCCAGCCCGAGCATGGCGATGATGTCCTTGAGCTCTGCGTATTGCGCGAGCGTTCGCCGGATCTCCTGTGCCAGCAGGTAGTGGCGCTCGCCGACGATGCCGGGCGTGGCCATCTTGGAGCTGGACTGCAGCGGGTCGATGGCCGGGTACAGCCCTTGGCTGGCCCGCTTGCGCGAAAGCACGATGGACGCCGAGAGGTGCGAGAAGGTGTGCACCGCCGCCGGGTCGGTCAGATCGTCCGCGGGCACGTACACTGCCTGGATGGAGGTGATGGCTCCGGTATCGGTGTTGGCGATGCGTTCTTCGAGCCGCGACAGCTCGGTGCCCATCGTCGGCTGATAGCCCAGCCGCGACGGCATTTGCCCCATCAGGCCGGACACCTCCATGCCCGCCTGGATGAATCGAAAGATGTTGTCGACCAGCAGCAGAACATCGCGATGCTCGTCGTCTCGGAAGTACTCGGCCATCGTCAGGGCGGCGTGTCCCACGCGGAACCGGCTGCCCGGCGGCTCGTTCATCTGCCCGAACACCATCACCATGTTCGGCAGCACGCCGGCCTCCTTCATCTCACGGAAGAGTTCCTCTCCTTCGCGGCAGCGTTCGCCGATGCCGCAGAAGATGCTCACTCCCTCGTGATGCCCGATCATGTTGTGGATCATCTCGGTGAGCAGCACCGTCTTGCCCACGCCCGCGCCGCCGAACAAGCCTGCCTTGCCGCCCCGCTCGAGCGGCACCAGCACATCGATGACCTTGATCCCGGTCTCGAAGATCTCGGACTTGGTGGAACGTCGTGCCAGCGCCGGCGGGGCGCTATGGACCGTCCGCCATTGGACATCCTTCGGCGCCGCCTCGCGATCGATGGTGTTGCCGAAGACGTCGAACATCCGAGAGAGGGTGCCCTTGCCGACCGGCGCCTGCAGCGGCCCGCCCGTGTCTTCCACCGCGATGCCGCGGGCGAGGCCTTGGGTTGGAGTCAGCGCAATACAGCGCACGTGATGCGCGTCGAGGTGAGCCAAGACCTCGATGGCGATCTCCCCATCCTTGGCGCGCAGCAGCGAGTAGATGGGGGGCAGATGTGCATCGAAGCGCACGTCCACGACGCTGCCGCGCACCGAGACGACCGCGCCGAGATTCGGCCTGCCGGTGGCGTTGTCCTTCATCGCTGCCACAGGAACGGTGCCTCCTCGAGGGGGGGTAAAGCGTGGGAAGGGGCGTGGATCGGCCTGTCGACAGGCGACTTCTTCCTCATGACGGGTCCTTCGCTTCCCGCTCGCGGATGCGCCCGTACCGTCCAAACACGGCTATCAACTCCTCCACCTTGCGTGGCGTACTCATGTTCGTCACCGTCTCGGCGGGCGTCCGCCACCCAGTTCTTGACGTGCGATCGAAGAACGAGCTCGCCAACCTTGCCGATCGCCGCCTGCACGGCGTCGAGTTGATGCATCAGCTCGATGCAGCGGCGATCCGCGTCGGCCATGCGCTCGACCGCCTGAACCTGACCGGCGATCCTGCGTAGGCGAGCACGAATGGCCTTCTTCGCCTCCAGATCCATCATGGATGCTCATCTCCGGCCGCATGACCCATCCCCGTATGGGGGATTCACTCATCCGCAAACCTCATGCCAACGCAGCGAAACAACGCCGATGCCCCGGGAGGACTGCTGCCTCGACCTGGGCGAGCCGTCAGCTTGCGCGGGCGCGTTCGCCCGCCCCCCGGCGGGTTTCTCGCCGTTCGCGAGGCCGTGTCGCGCATTGCAGGAGCGGGTTCCTGGGGTCCAACCACCGGCCGGGGCGGCAGACAGTCCTCGAGAACCGGCCGACCAGGTAGCGCAAAATGAAGCAACGGTCCGTCATTTTGAGCGGATGGCGAGGCTGCTGGCCATGCCCCCTCCGACAAGAAGAGCTCCTTCTCCTGACGACCATCGTGGGCTCGGGGTCCAGGATGGTCCATGCGGCACGGAAAGTGCTTGCCGATCCGGTCGGTGCGAAGCAGCCGACCGCGAGGCAGGGAGGAATTACCCATGTTGCGAAGCCTGAAGGCTCTTGAGCGATACACCGTATGTGCCACCGACGGCGACATCGGTAGTGTGGTGAATTTTCT
>CAYOLF010000193.1:0-4178 GCA_964404725.1 uncultured Polyangiaceae bacterium | reverse complement strand
AGACGTCGACCTCTTCTTCGCTGTGACGCATGGCGGCATTACGGATGGCTGGCAAAGCGGTGGCACTTGGTGGGACGGAGAATGGCCAAAGGGGAGACACGCCATCTGGGGAATGTGGGATGCCTACCCCGACGGCTTCGGCGACCCGTCCCCATGGCCCCATGGATACTACGCGTACTCCGGCAGCATGCGCCTAGGTGATGACGGTCGAAACCTCAGCATCTTCTCCACGTACTCATGTGACGCAATGACGTTGGATAGCTACACGTGGACCCGTTGGAAGAGTATCTTCCGCGGGGGTCTGCGCATGGCGTGCGGTGGGCACGGCGAACTCGGCGCAGGCGCCGCTACCTATGCGGTTGGAAGTACTTATGCCACCTACCTGCAGTCAATGACACTCACCGAGGCGTGGCTCGAGGCGATGACGTCCGTCGACCCCGGGAATCCAGTGGCAACGATGTCTGCCGCGGACACCAAGGCTCATGCCGAGGACAGAGTCGCTACTATGACGTGGGGGAACTACAGCGCCTACGCGCGCTACAGAGACAACGCGATTACGTCTTGGGACGCGGAATGGATCAATTGAGGGCAACCATGAACACTCAGAAATTGAGCATCGGAGTCGCTGCGCTTGTTGGCGTTGTAGGTGTCGCGTCGTCCGCTCTTGGTGAACGCGTGATGAAGGCGCCGCGCATTGAGTCGCCGGAACTGGTCGCGATGCGCACACGGTCAAACGCGGAAGCATTGGGGGCTCGCCAGGTCGCCATCTACAAGCGAAAGCCGGGCCCTGGCAGCAGAGTGCTGGCCTCGAGAATTCTCGGCAACCTCTCGAGCTTGGGACTGTCGCAAGCGGAGATTGCTGAGGCGGTCGTCAAGGAGGACGCAGGTACGCAGTTGGTTGCGGGCAAGTCCTGGTTTGTGCACGTGGCGGGTGAAGGGCGATTCGGAAGGATGTGGCGAACTCCCGTCACCAGCGTCGACGTCGAGAGCCGCATGTCGTACGATGAGGTGGTCGAGCTTGGCAGGTCTGCTTTTGCCCATCAGCTTGCCGATTTGGTTGGGATTCGCGCTTCAGAGCCGCTACCGGTCCTGATGGTGTCCTACCGGGGGCGTACTGGCGGCTCTACGGATGGCACTGACGTCGAGTCGCGGGTATTGGCGAGCTACGTTACGTTTGGGCGGGTTTTCGATGGCCTGCCGGTCATTGGCAATGGGGCGTTCATCAAGATTGGGTTCGACGTAGAGGGCCGCCTCTTGGGCTTCGACTTCACCTGGAGTGAGTACGAAGCGACCGGCGCGGTCCAGACCACGGCCTTGAAGGAGGAGTTGCTCTCGCGTATTCCTATGGCGTCTGGCGGCCAGGCCACGAGCGGGCCGTCACAGGTCGAATGTGGCTACTTCGACTCAGGCGTTCAAGGGAGCGGCGTCTTGACGCTTCTTCAGCCCGCCTGTGCGTACAAGCTGACTGGGGAAAGGGGCGACCGCCATACGGTCGTCGTGCCAGCGGGTGAGGAATTCACAGCGGAGGACGGATGGGCTGAGAGCCTCGCCCTGTCGATGTCAGCGAAGTAGAGTGTGGGAGCGCAGTCACGTGACCGGGGCCCGTAGCCTGGTCCTCCAACAAGCGATTGGCCCGGGCGTCGGCTGAGGGCGTCCGGGCGATCGCTGACGCGTAATCACGAGGATGCAGCTCTCCCGGCCGGCGTCGCCGGCTCGGGAGAGTTGCGCGTCGATGGACGGCGAAACGCCAGGTAACCGTCCCTCCAAGTCCGGTGGTTGCCCGGTCTGAAGAGGGACCGGATGCTCGCCGCCATGCGGGGGACCCGGGAGGGATGGCGGGCGTTGGTGGCGGAGTTTCTCGGGAGCAGCCCAAGGCGGAGGGCGCGCTCGCCGAGCGAGGACCAGCTGGGTCGGCAATCGACGCCGATCCTGGAAGTGGGTGCGCTGCCGCCCGCCCCGATCCAGGATCGCTGGTCCCGAGCCGAGGGCGCGGGGATGAGCCATCGAGCGCTCGCGCTCGTCACTTCCTGGAGGATGACCCCATGCGTAGGAGCACCATCGTCCCGTTCGTCGCCCTCGTCGCGCTCGCCTGCGAGGTCGAGGAGGCCAGCAGCGGTTTTTCGCCGGAGGACCCGGACAGCACCGGCGGCGCGTTCGACGTACCGGGTGGCGCCGCGGGGCAGGGCGCCAGCGACGGCGACGCCGGCGAGGCCGAGGGAGGCTCCGTGACGGATACAGGCGGCTCGGAGACGGGTGTGGGCGGCGACACCGCGGTTGGCGGCTCGGGCGTGGGCGGTTCCGTGACGGGCGTGGGCGGCGACACCGCGGTCGGCGGCTCGGGTGCGGGCGGCTCGGTGTCGGGTGTGGGCGGCGACACCGCGGTCGGCGGCTCGGGTGCGGGCGGCTCGGTAACGGGCGTGGGCGGCGACACCGCGGTCGGCGGCTCGGGCGCGGGCGGCTCGGTGTCGGGTGCGGGCGGCGTCGCGGGCAACGCGAGTTGCTGCTCGGAGCGGCCCGAGCCCGGCTGCGACGGCAGCGACGTCGAGCGCTGCGTGTGCGACAACGACGCCTTCTGCTGCGGCGTCGGGTGGGACTCCGCCTGCGTCGACGCGGTCGAGGCATACGGCTGCGGCGACTGCGGCTCCCCGGCCGCGGGCGGCGCGCCCGGTGTCGGCGGGTCGACCAGCGCGGGCGGGGCCGCCGGAGAGGGCGGCGCCGCGACGGACGTCTGCGCGCTGCCCTTCGAGGCGGGCACCTGCGAGGCGGCGATCGCTGTGTTCGCCTTCGACGCGGCGACCGGCACCTGCGTCGCGGAGACGTACGGTGGCTGCGGCGGCAACGGCAACCGCTTCGACAGCGCGCGCGAGTGCTACGACGCCTGCTCGCCGGATCGCTGCGCGCCCGCGGAGACGCCGGAGGAGCCGGGGCCGTACCCCGTCGCCTTCGCCATCAACATCATGACGGGCACGGATTACCGCCTGCGCGCGGACTGCGGGTTCGTCGATCACGAGGTCTACACCTGCGAGGACGGGTTCACGGAGCCGCTCTGGCGGAACGCGATTTGCGTGGGCGAGTGCGGTCCGGAGACGGAGTGCGTCGTGTGCGGCGAATGCATGGAGCCCGAGGCCGTCGCCTCCGGGCTGACGCTGGACTGGTCGGGGCGGTACCTCGTCGAGGGCCAGGGCGGCTGCGGCACTTGCTACTATCCGCGCGTCGCGCCCGCTGGGCGCTACCGCGTTGTGGTCCCGTTCTTCCGCACCGAGCAGGCTGCCCTCGACAACCAGCCGGACATCGTCTGCTCCGTGGACTTTGCCCTGCCGGATCCCGACGGGGTGGTGGAGGTCGTGCTCGGCGGCCCGGGCACGGATTGCGTGCCGGTGGAGTGAGGCGCGCTCGCCCCGGTGCTGGCGCGCTCGCCGCGTCAGCGCCGGGGCGGGGGGCGGCGGCGCGCGGCCGTCGTCGAAGAGCGCACGCCGGATCGCGCACGACACGGTAGCGCACCCGTCATCCGGGCATCAGGGGGCGCCCTCCGGGCACCCCCGATCGTCGGTTACTGGCGCTGGCGCCGGGCAGGACGAATCCTTGGGGGCCTACGGAATGGCGGTGGAGCGCGAGCCGGCGCGGGAGGAGGTTGGGGTGCGAGTTCAGGTCTTGGACCTACTTGTGCTTCGGGTCGCGAACCTGAACCCGCTCGTGCTTTCGCCTCCGTTTCCTCTCGTGAACCAGACACCGCACCGGACCGTGCATGTCGGCGCACCCCTCACGTGAGAGGGCCGGGCCGTGGGGCGTGGCGGTGCCAGAGCGACGGGCAGCCTGGCGTGCCCGTCGCCAGTTAATGTGTTGCCGAGGAGCGCGGAGAATTCGACAGACGCGCGCCTGGCGGTTTTCGACAGGAACCCAGAAGCAGGCCAGAAGTGTCCTGGAACCCGTCGAGATCCTTCCCGTTCGTCTTGGCCTCGAGGTCACCGTCCCCGAGCCGCAGGACCGTCCTGTTGACAGGCATTCCGCGCACCCCTACCGTCGCCCCCAGGTCGGAAGGGGTCCGACAAGACAGGAAGGGGACGTAAATGCCACTTTGTGGGAGGCCATCACACGTTGCTTTGCGCGGGAATATGACTCGCAGTAACGGAGGAATGAAGAGACGCGGGGCCGATCATTGGTGGGCCAAGGCCTGGTTC
>CAYOLF010000192.1:0-4353 GCA_964404725.1 uncultured Polyangiaceae bacterium | reverse complement strand
GAAATGCCTCAAGGACTCCGGCTTCCGCATGGTTCGCCGGTCCCGCCGCCCTCGTCACCGCAACCGGTACGAGATCGGTTGCGCGTCAGCCGGCGGTGCTCCAAAGACCTGAGAGAGCTCGCGCGGCTGCACGGGTGTGCGCGTGACCGTTGCCCTCCTGATGCGGTCGAAACGAAACCAACGGCCCGCGCGGCGGGTGTGGCACCAGGCCAGGACGTACCAGCGCCCACCGGTGCGCGCGATGACGAGCGGATCGATCCGTCGCCGCTGCGTGAGACGGCCCACGCCGTCCTCGTAGTCGATGGTCACGGCCACGCCACGCCGGACGGCTTCGTCGATCGTCCGCGCGCAGGTGCTCGTCGTCCCACGCGAGCTCGAGCTCGAGGTGCGCACCCAGACGCGCTCTGCAATGCGGGAAGCCTCGGCCCTTTGAGCTGCGCTCATCGTGCGGAGCAGCTTGGTCAGCGCCGTGCGACCGTCGGGAGCGAACGGCAAATCCAGGTCAGCGCCGAGCGCAATGGCGAGCGCACCCGCCTCGGCGCTCGTGAGTGTGACCGGCTGCAGCACCTCGGCGGAGAGCTGATAGCCACCTCCGCGTCCGTCCTGACCGACGACTGGCGTGCCAGCCGACTGCAGGGCGGCGATGTCCCGTTTGATCGTGCGTGATGACACCTCGAAGCGACGCGCGAGCCACTCCGCGGTGCGGCCGCGGCGGCCGTTGGCGCGAAGCTCCTCGACGATCGCGTAGAGCCGGTCGGTTCGGTTCACGAACGGTGACATAACGGTGCCACTCGGGGCTGCTAGGGACAAGGACCAACCACCAGAAGGGTTCGCCATGGCAACGATCGTCCTGTTTCATTCTGCCCTCGGTCTCACGGCCGGCGCGCGCCGGTTTGCGGCAGCGCTCAGCGGCGACGGGGATACGGTCCTCACTCCCGACCTGTTTGACGGAGCCACGTTCCCTACCATCGAGCAGGGTGTTCAGAAGCGCGACGCGGTCGGCATTCCGGAGCTGATGCGCCGCGCGACGGCTGCGGTAGAAATGTGCCCTCCGGACTCGATCTACGCGGGATTCTCCCTGGGTGCGGCCGCAGCCCAGTACCTCGCGCTGAGCCGTCCGGGAGCACGTGCGCTGGTGTTGATGCACGCGGTTCTCCCGCTCGCCGCCCTGGGCGCGTCCCAATGGCCTCCCGTGCCGGTCCAGATCCACGCCAGCGAAGCCGACCCTTGGGTCGACGACGTCGTCGTCGCCGATTTCTCTCGCGCCGCGTCGGCGACCGTCTTCCGCTACCCGGGCAAGCGCCACCTCTTCGCCGACCCAGACCATGCCGACCACGACCCGACAAGCGCCGAGCTCCTCGAGCGACGTGTCCGAGAGTTCATTCGTCTCCTGGCCCGCCGATGAGTGTCGTTCTTATGGAGGAGGTGCCGCCGCACCCCGGCGGGCGCGCGGCGCAAGTGCGCGACGTTCGGGTGGCCGCCAAGGGCGGTGACGAGGCGCGCAAGGCGGTGGGCCTGCCGCGCCCGAGCTGCAGGCCGCGACGGGCCGCTGGCGTCTGGCGGGAAAGGACCGGGACCTCTGGAGGTTGTCATGAGTCGTCCCGGCTTTCTCTCCGCCCTGTGCTGCTGTCTACTGACCGGCTGCGCCGCCTCCGCGTCGAGCCCGGCGACGCCGCCGACGCTCACGATCGTAGTGGCGCCCGTGCCGGCGCCCACCGCGGCACTGATCTTCCCCCGTACGGTGGACAGGTTGACTATGCGGCCTCCCGGTGGGCGGCGGCAAGCAGTTCGTGGTTGATGGGACTGCCGTAGCCGAGGGTGGCGTGCAGTCGCACCGGGTTGTAGAAGCGCTCGATGTAGTCAGCGACTTCGCGGACGACGGTTCCGGAGTCGTCCACCCGCCCCCGCAGCTACCCGTGAGCTCGTGATCGGCCGTTTCCGGCGCTGCTCCCAGTCCGTCGCAACGCGCCGATCTACCCGGCGTCGCCATGGATCGGTTTCATCCCGTCGCGGCCCGCCCTCTTGTGCCTCGGCACCTCGCCGGCCCCCCGCCTGCCGGCCGGAACCGTGGCCCTCGTGGCGCTCATCCCGCAAGGAGCGGCCTACGCACGCCCCAGGGCGCGCTCCGGCCGCGCGCCAACTTCTACATTTCGCTGCCGCTCCGGGCTTCGTCCCCCGCGCCTGCGCGACAGCTCGCTCCACGGACTCCGGGCCATGGGTGGCCGTCTTGCCTTGCTCGTGTCGCAAAAGACGCTCCATTCCAGGCGGACGACGACCTCACGAAGGTCAAGCGGCAAGAGTGCGGCGACGATTGCAGGCCGTGACACCGGAGCTCTCGAACGGGTGGATCCTCATCGCGAGTTCGGGTCAGTAAATTTCGATCACTTCTTCCGTGGAGCACCCAAACAACAGCTCGATGCTACCCTCGAATCCCCCGCTGGTCCTCTCGCAAGTAGCCTCGCAAAGTACGACGTTGCCTTCCTCGTCGAACTGCCATCCCTCCGTGCAGTCACCAAGCCTGTCGGGGAGGACGAGGCGCGTCTCACCCCCCGAGTGAATGAGCACGCTCACCTCATTTCGGTCGAGAGTCTCGCCCTCCGGAGGTTCGGGAATGGCATACCTGCACTGACCTATCGTCCCCAGGATCTGGCGGAGAGCCTCCTGCAACGCCGCACCGAAGTCGGAAACCTCGGTCATGTCGAGATGACACGTCGAATCGACCTCGCAACCTGGAGCGCCCGTACCTCCGACCGAAGCCGCCGTGGAAAGCCAGTTCCTGGCACTTTCGCTGCCCGGAGAACCGATGACGAAGGTGCGCACCGCCTGCTCGTGTGCGCCCGCGATCACGTCCAGAATGGGCTCAGGAGCAACCGGCTCGTACCCATCACCATTGCACTGCACTGCATACGTTGGCTCCCCGTCCGTGATCAGCAGCATGTACTTGTCGAGGAGGCTCGAGTACGGAATGAGCGAATTCTCGAGAGCATAGGTGAATGCGTCTTGGGTAGGGGTACCGCTCCTGACGTTGGCCTCCCGGAGAGACGTCTCGATGGCGAGGCGGTGATCTGCACCCGTCGCACCAAGGCGCTCAATCTCAACGAGCTGATCGATCGCGACGCACTCGTCAACCGGATGCGACGTGAAATCCTCGGGAGTCGCCTGGTTGGGGTAGAGCAACAAGCCCACTGGCATGTCTGGACCCAGCTGGTCCAGGGCGCGAAGTAGAGCAGCCAACGTTTCATCCCACTTGGTCTCGGCACTCCCGGGGGCCGGTGCCGTCATGGACCCGCTCACGTCTACGACGAGCTGGATGACCGACGGAACGATCTCGCCCTGCGTCACCGAACCCACGCAAGCAGACGACAGAACGGTGTCAACTTGCTCAGCGGTGAGCACCACCGTGCCGCCGTCGAAAACCTCGGCGACTGCATTTCCGAGGTCGAGGAGAGTTCCGCCCGTTCCCCCTGCAACGCCATCCGCAGTGCTGTCGGACAGGCCGCCCCCGGACCCGCCACACGCCCCTATCCAGCACACCGCCCCAAGAAGCGTCGCGGCTACGCCACAGGATTTCCGTCTCATCTTCTCACCTTCCCACGCTCTGGGCCCGCCCATGCAACCCCGAACCGAGGCGCAATTCGGCGAACTCAGGGCACGCCCTGGGCCCTAGCACGAATCTGATGAGCCAGCCTCCGCGCGCTATCGGGTCAGCCCGCGGAAGGCTGGGGGGCTAAGGCGACCAACCGTCCTGGCCGTCGGGCCAGGTCACATCTTCCCCGTCACGCGATCCAGATCGCGCAGTGTTGCTGGAATTTCGGCCGGGGATAGCGAATCCAAAGCGCGGCTCGGCGCGGCGGCGGGTCGGGCGCTGCGGGGACGGGCTGGACAGTTGGCGGCGTCTACCAGTCGGCGGGGATGGGCTCGATGACGTCCGGCGACCGGGCACGGGCGAGCGGCGGTAGGGCCCCGCGTCGTCCGGGTCCCACTCGGCCTAGCCGAGTGGGTGACGACGTGGGGTACTCGGCAGGCCGAGGCTCTCGAGCGGGTCACGCGCGACGTCGCGGTCAGTGATGACCGCGTTGAACTGGAGCCGGCCGCCGCTGGGGCACGCGAGTGCGTCGATGTCGTGCGTGCGCTTCCGCAGCTAGGCCCAGGGGATCCGCGAGTCGGGGTCGCGCGGGAGCTTTGGCGTCGCGGGCCAACCTACTGTTCCGGCAAGCGTGACGGCCTTGATGTTGCTCGCCCCGCTCGCACCGAAGGGTAGCCGTTCGGGCGGCTCGTAAGTGATCCAGATCGCTCCATCTTTTTCTTCTCGCTTTCCCTTGGGGAGCAGATCGGCGATGGGTGCCGGGTGCC
>CAYOLF010000191.1:0-4624 GCA_964404725.1 uncultured Polyangiaceae bacterium | reverse complement strand
AGGGGGTGCGTCTTCAGCGGCGCTGCTGCAATTGGCAACCTGATCGGTGCTCTAGGGTGCCAGCCCCTCGGTCGCGACGGCGAGGACCGAACCGTCGCCGCTGGCCAGGATCAGGCGCGCGCGGCCCCGGTCGAGCACGGGGCTCAGCAGGGCGCGCCCCGTGACCTGCTGGGGGCGGACGGCGGCCGGAGTGGCGGCGACGAGCGCGCCCGTCGTGGTGGGAACGTACACGACCCCCGCCGCGTCGACGGCGAGCGCGGCGCTCGGGAGCGCAACGAGCCGGTGCTCGACCTCGACCGCTCCATCGCGGGATCGAAAGGAGAGGATGCCGGCGGAGGTCACCGTGACGAACCCGTCCCCGCGCGCAACCACGGCCGCCACCGGCGGCAGACGCCGCGCCACCGAGCCATCACGAACGACCAGGAGGCCCTGCTCGGTGACCGCCAGCAGATCGCCAGCGCTGCTCGTCAGCCGCGCCCCGCTCGCTGCGGCCCCGAGCTCGATCGACCGCACCGGCCCGGCCCCGACCCAGAAGAGCCTTCCCTCGGCGCTCAGCGCGGCGGCCCCACCGCCGGGCAGGGCGAGCGGGGGCGCGCCGAGCCCCCCCGAGATCGGCCACCGGGAGCGCACGGCGCCGAAACGGTCGACCGCCGCCACGGCCCCGGAGCGATCGCCGAAGAGCACGAGCCCCCCTGCCCCCAGCACGAGCTCGGTCGCGATCGAAAAAGGCAGCTGGAGGCTCCAGAGCCGCGTGCCATCGGCGCGCAGCGAATGGAGCTTCCCGTCCTGCGTGCCCACGACGAGGCCCCCTCCAGGGACGACGACGGCGCCAACCGCGGGGGTCTGCACGTTGTACGCCCAACGCAGCCGCCCCTCCGCGGACAGGGCCTGCACGTGTCCCTCGTGCGTCGGGACGTACACGGTGCCGTCCTCGGCGACCGCGACGCCCGGGGAAGGCGAGCCGGCGCGGAAGCGCCAGACAACCGCCCCGGGATCCAGCGCGGGGACCTCACCGTCAACGTCGGCTTCGTCCCCCGCGGGGCCCGTCCCGTCGCCGGACCGGTCCTCGTCCGGCGACACCATCGCTCCGGTGTCGGGGACTACGCCCCCCTCGACGAGCGCCCCCGCAGCGCGCGGCTCGTCCGGAGAGGCTGGCGCCCGAGGGCCGCCGCAAGCGGCGACGCCGAGCCCGACGAGGAGCGACGCCGCGCCGAGGCCGCGCCGGCGGCTCGACGGCTGGTGGTCGCGGCCGGGCACTCCGCACGCATAGCACGTGGCGGTGCTAGGGTGGGCGCCGTGCCGCTGCGGGTCTTCGGCCTCACCGGTGGTATCGGCACCGGCAAGAGCACGGTCGCGCGCCGCTTCCGCGCGCGTGGCCTGCCCGTCCTCGACGCGGACGAGCTCGCGCGCGAGGTCACCGCGCCAGGCTCCGAAGGGCTCGCCGCGCTGGCCCGGGAGCTCGGTCCCGGTGTGCTGACGCCCGCGGGAGCGCTCGACCGCGCCGCCGTCGCCCGGCTCGCCTTCGCGGATCCCGCCCTGCGCGGGCGCCTGGAGGCGGTGACGCACCCGCGGATCCAAGCGCTCCGGCGGGAGCGGCTCGCCGCGCTCGAGCGCGCGGGCGAGCCGCTCGCCTGCAGCGAGGTCCCGCTGCTCGTGGAGGTGAACCTCACCGAGGCGCTCCGCCCGCTGGTGGTGGTCGCCGCGAGCGAGCCCCACCAGCTCGAGCGGGCAACGGCCCGGGACGGGAGCTCGGCCGAGGCCGTGCATGCCCGGATCGCCGCGCAGCTCCCCCTCCGGGAGAAGATCGCGCTCGCCGACCACGTCATCGACAACGACGGCTCGCTCGCCGAAACCCTCGCCCGCGCCGACGAGGTGTTGGACGCCGTCGCGCGAGCCTGTGGGGTCGATCCCGCGCGCTACCCCCGCCCGTGAGGCCTGCGTGGGGCGCCCGCGGCGTTCCCGAGTCCGGACCCGCCTCGCTTCAGCGACCCAGCCGCGCGCGCGCCGCCCGCAGGGTGTTCTCCAGCAGCATCGCGATGGTCATCGGCCCCACCCCACCCGGGACGGGCGTGATGGAGCCGGCGACCGGCTCGGCGCTGGCGAAGTCCACGTCGCCGCAGAGCTTGCCCTGCTCGTCGCGGTTCATCCCCACGTCGATGACGCACGCTCCGGGTTTGATCCAGTCGCCCGGGATCATCCGCGCGCGGCCGACGGCGGCGACGAGCACGTCGGCCTCCCGACAGCGGGCGGGCAGCTCCGCCGTGCGCGAGTGCGCGAGGGTGACCGTAGCGTGCTCGGCGAGGAGCAGCGCCGCCACCGGCTTGCCGACGAGGTTGCTCCGGCCCACGACGACGACGCGGGCGCCCTTCAGTGTCACCCCGGCCGCGGCGATCAGGCGCAGGATCCCGCGCGGTGTGCAGGGCGCGAGCCCATCGTCGCCGGACCAGAGTCGCCCGACGTTGAGCGCGTGCAGCCCATCCACGTCCTTGCCGGGGTCGATGGTGCGCAGCACCTCGGCGGCCCGCACCTGCCTGGGGACCGGGAACTGGACGAGCACGCCGTCCACGGTCGAGGCGTCGTTGAGGGTCCGCACCAGCCCCAGGAGCTCCGCCTCGGTGACGGACTCGGGGAGCCGGTGCACCTCCCCGACCATACCCACCTCGCGCGCCGCCTTCTCCTTGTTGCGCACGTAGACGACGGATCCCGGATCCTCGCCCGCGAGCACGACGTGGAGCCCCGGCGCGCGCCCCGTCTGCTTCACGAACGCGGCCACGCCCTCGGCCACCTCGGCGCGAACCGCGGCGGCCACCGCCTTACCGTCAATGAGCTTGCTCACGCGGGCCACGAATAACGCCCGGCGGTCGGTTCAGCAAGGGGCAACGCCACGGCCACCCGGCGACCGCGCGCCCCGGCCGCGCCCCAGCTCACTCCATCGTCACGACGACCGCGGTGACCGCGCCGCCCTGCACCCTCACGGGCACGACCCTGGTGTCACCGCCTGCCGTGACCGTGAGGTCGACAGAGCTCGCCGCCTCGTCCGCCGGCACGTTGAGCAGCGCCACGTACCCCCAACGATCGGACGGGCCGGTCGTGTCGAAGGTGGGATTGAGCGAATAGAGGACGGCGGTCGCGCCCTCGATCTGCGCTACTGCCTCGACCCCGTCGTGGAGCGCATTCTCCACCCGCACGACGACCTGAGCCATCGCCGGCAGGAGCGTCGTGCCGGCCAAGTCGGCCAGTTTGTCGATGTCCGACGAGGTGACCGCGAACAGGATCTCCGGATCGCCGTCCTTCGTGTCGACCTGCTGCCAGGTCGAGTACCAGTTCGCCGCCTCCGACTCGACCAGCACCCAGGTCGCCGCCGACTCGAGCACGCCGTTGAGGCGCACGTCGTCCCCCACCTCGACCCTTGCGGAGACGGTTTCGTCTCTCGGAGCGTCGGCGACGACGACCAGGGGCACGTCCACCGCGGCCGCATTGAAGATCAGGCCGTCGCCTCGGAAGGTGAACCAGGCGGTGGTGGTCAACGTCGCGTCGAGCACGGTGTCCGCCTCGAGCCCGCCGGTGCCGCTGGGGGCCCCTGCCGCACCGCCGGTGCTCGGGCTGCCGCCCGTACCGGGCTGACCTCCCTCACTGCCCCCGTCGCCCCCGACGGTCCCGGTGCCGGTGTTGCCCGACCCGAGCTCGATGCCCGGCGGCCGCTCCTCCTCCTCGCTGAGGCAGCCCCCGGCGAGCAGGGTGCCGAGGAGGAGGGCGACGGGCACGACCGGGAAGCGGCGCATGCCAGGAATGGTACGCCACCCGCCTCCTGGTCGCCATTTTCCAGCGCCGGCGCCGTCACGTTCCCCGCCACCCGGCGGCGGGACGGCGACGCCGGGGCTCACTTCGACGCGGCGGGGGCGGCCGGCGACGCCGGGCCGCCCGGCATCGACGCGCCGCTCTGAGGCCCCGCGCCCGGCGACGCCGGTCGCGGCCTCGCGCCCGGGGACATGCCCCCCCGCGGGCCTCCCGCCCCTCGCGCCGCCATCTGCTGGAGCTGACCGAGGACCTCGGGGTAGTTGTCGAGCATCTCCTGACAGCGGGACGGGGGGAAGGACTCGGTCCGCTCGGTGACCATCTGGCAGGTCGGCGACGTCTCCCCTAGGTCCTTGCAGAGCTTCTCGATGAGCGTCCCGCAGCCCGCGCGCAAGGTCTTCACGTGGGCGACCGTCGCCGGGATCTGACGCAGGGCCGCGCCGCAGGCGCTGGCGGGTAGCACCTCGATCGCGCCCTTGGCCTGCGTGCAGGCCGAAGACTTCTCGCCGGCCTCGGCGCATAGCTTGTCGCGCCAGGCCGCGCACTTCTCCGATGGGGTCGCGCTGGCCGAGCCGACGGGACCGAACTGGGCGCTCCCGCTGGTGCCCACGCCCTGCGTGGCGAGGGCCCAGCCGACCCCGACTCCAATCGCGAGTGCGCCCACAGCCAGCGCGAACGCGACGGTCGTGCTGGTACCACCCGAGCGAGACCCGCCCGATCCCGCGCCGTCCGCCGCCGAGCCGTCCTCGTCGGCCGCAGCCGCTCGCTCGCCTCCGTCGTCGTCGTCGTCGTCGTCGTCGTCGTCGTCGTCGTCGTCGTCGTCGTCGTC
>CAYOLF010000190.1:0-4805 GCA_964404725.1 uncultured Polyangiaceae bacterium | reverse complement strand
AACACGTTGTTGTGAGCGAAGCGGTAGAAGTCGCCGGGATCGTTCCACAGGGGCGTCCAGCGACCGTATTCGAGGAGGAACCCCCAGCGCCGCGTGACCGACAGCTCGGCGCCCAGCACCGCCTGGAGGTTCCCGTTCCCGGTGCGGTCGCGGTCGGCGAACGCCTCGTTCGGCGCGAGCTGGGTGTTGGTCGGGTTCTCGATCCGCACCCAGTTGTCCGCCACGGTGAGCGAGACGTACGGCTCGAACCTCCGCGCGACCCGGTAGCTGCCGATGACGCCGATGAACGCCAGCAACGTGCGGTCGCCCTGCAGCGTGGCGTAGCCGACGCCAGCCCGCGGCGCCAGGGCATGGCGCTCCGCGGGACGAAAGACGTTACCCTTCACGTCCGCCCGCCACCCCGTCAGCAGGTACGGTCCAGTCCCGACGTCGAGGTGCTCCGTCAGCCCCAGCCGCAGCGAAGCTTCGGGGACGGCGTTGGTGGCCAGGTTTCGGCCCGCCTCCGCGGCGTATTCGTTGAGCACGGTGGCTGCGCCGACCGTGACCGCGGGCTTTCCCGGCGGCTCCGTGTGTGCCGTTTGCAGCACGCCGTAGCCGCACCCCGTGAGGGAGAGCGCGACGAGCGCCGCCGCGGCAGGTTGCCGGCGCTCACTCGACATCGCTGAGCGCCGCGGTGATGGCCTCGACCGTGTCGTGGGCGTCGCAGACGTCGCGGAGCTCGTCGCGCGTGAGCGGCGGACCGCTCCGCTTCACTTCGACCATCTGCTCCATGAGGAGGTACGGCTCGAAGGGCACGAAGTCCTTCACTGTGCACCCGCCGTCCACGATCTCGGGTTCGTAGTCGGGGTAGAACTCCGCGCGCATCCGGAACACCTTTACCCCCACCACTGCCCAGTAGGACCAGACCTGGTTGACCCGCGCGATCGGCACGATGACGCGCGGATCCCGGGCGATGTCGGCGTCGTCGCGCCAGGAGGCGAGCCAGTCGCGGGCGAGCGCCTCCACCGCTTCCGGGGTCGTATCGCTGAGCTCCTCGGCTGTGATCTCGGGGGCCATGCCGATCGAGCGCGCCGCCACCACGGAGAGCCCGTAGAGCAGGTTCGTCTGCTCGGTGAGCTCCTCCCCGAGCGGCGTCGGGTGGCGGCCGCCGTCCTCGAGGACGCGCCCAGCGGCGGACAGGAACTCGTCGCCCATCACGCTCCGGAGGAGCTGGTGGAGGAACGCGTAGGCGCGCGCCGTGCGCAGGTAGAAGGTGGGGAACGGCTCGATCGGGAGCAGGGGATAGACGTCTGCTTCCCTGGGGCCTCCGACATCCACGCCGGCAATCTTGAGCTGCTTGACGTGCGTCTCCCGGGTCTGCGTGAGCAGGCTCTTGAAGGTCTCGACCAGCTTCTCCTTGTACTCGCGGGTGAGCAGGAGGTGATCGCTCTCGGCGGCGCGCTCGGGCAAGAGCAGCGTCTCGAGGGCGTGGAGCTGGTGGTCGTACCAGCCGCTCGCGTCGGTCGGCGTCAGGTCGACCGCGCCGGTGCGGATGGCCTCGATCAGGGTGTCGATGAAGTTGTCGGGCCGGCCACCGTCGCAGAGAATCGATTGGAAGAGCTCGGTCTCCGGGCTCGAGGAGGCGGGAAGATACGCCAGGCGCACGTAGCAGTTGTCGAACCCGAAGTCGGGGTGCGCGCCCGTGAAGCCGGTCGTAATGCCATCGAGATCCGCGAGGGAGTCACCGCCGAGGTGGGGGACGAGATCGAGCGGCGTGTAGCTCACGAGAGGGTTCGTCAACCCGGCGTAGAGATCGAGCGTCCGCCGATAGTGGTCGCCGAGCGCGGGATCCGCGTTCAGGATCAACGCCGCGGCCGCGAAGTCGCCGACGGCGGTCGGGCGTTCGCCGGCGAATTGGAGGAAGCGATCGCGAGCGAAGATCCGCTCGAGCGCGGGGAGCCAGGTGTAAAACCCGATGGGCCGCGACAAGCCGGGCTTCGCCTCGAACTCTGCGACCAACTCCGGGATGGCGCCCAGGATCGCGTCCGGAGCGCTCGGCGTCTCACCCCCGATCTGGATCGCCGCGGCGAGATCCGTGGCGGCCCGGGTCGCCGGATCCTGGTCGCTCGCGGGGCCGTTCTGCGACCGCTCGACCAGCGCGGCGAGGAGCTCGCGGAAGAGCTCGGCCTTGGCGATGGGCGAGCCCGACGAGCCGTCCTCGGCGGCGAGCTCGATCGCCGCGTAGAGACCGTCATTGAACGGCTTGAGGGCGCCGTTGACGACCTCCATCGACGGGATGACCGGTCGGGTGCCGAGCGCCTCGATGGCGTCGGAGCGAGTGGGGAAGATCCTGCCGGCGAGCGCAGCGTCATCCCCCGCGAGCTCGGTGATGCTCAGGCGCGTGACCGACGCGCTCTTGTTCAGCGTGAGGGTGCAACCGTCGAAGTCCTCGTCGATGGTCCGGTCGGGGTCGTACTCTGGGTGTTTGTCGGCGATGTCGTCGTCGTCGAGCGTGTCGGAGCGCTGCTCGGTGACGACCTCCTCGACCCCGAGGACGTCGAGCGGCGGACTACAGGCCAGACCGACCATCGGCACCAGCAGTGCGATCTCCGCCCCTACCCCCCACCGCCAGCGGAGCATGCAGCACAACGTCATGCGCGACCTCCTCGATGCGCGGCTCCCCGCCGCTACGCCAGTAACGCTGAAGCAACCGCTTCGAAGCCGCAATGCGCGGCCTCTATTCTTCGTGCACCGGAATCACACCGAGATGTGCGCGTCATGCGTACGGCGCGCCGTCCCGTTGGTCCTCCCCCCGTCGGGCGGCTGCCTCGGCTACGTCATCGTGCGCCGGGCCGTATCGAGGTAATCGAAGGCATGGATTCGAAACTGGTAGCGGAGGTGTCGCGCCTGCACGAGGCCGCCTGGCAAGACCAGAGCCAGTGGGAGGTCGCGCTCGGTCGGGCGGAGCAGTTGCTGCGGCAGCACCTGGAGGCGGAGCCGAGCTGCACGGAGGCGCTGACCTCGCTCGGCGCCTTGCTGTCCGACTCGGGACGACCCGGTGAGGCCTTGGTGGCGCTGAGGCATGCGCTGTCGCTCCGCTCGAGCGACGCGAACACCTACTACAACCTGGCGGTGGCCCTGATGAACACCGACGAACGGGGCGCCGCGCCGCGGTACTTCGCTCAGGCCGCCGCGCGACGAGCGCTCCCCACCACGCTGCGGGCCTACTTCGATCCCCACGGCCATTGAGGCCCGCCGGCGTTGCTGCGGGTGCACCAGCAGCAGGTCCCGACCGACGCGATCACGAGCGAGCTCAGTGAGCTCTCCGTGGTGCTCGGCGTGGAGCCGCCCCAGGTCGTCTGGCGGTGACGGGGGCGAAACCGCGCGGACGCGGCGGCCCTTCACGGCCGCGGTGATGGCCCCGGGCGGGGAGCGGACCGGGCAGCGCGCTCGATGTCGGCGGCGAAGACCTGGCGCTGATGGTCCATCGGGGACTCGAGCCAGCCTCGGGTTCGCCAGCGCCCGTGGCGTAAACGTGCCCGCGACGGGCGCAACGGTCCCCGAAAGGATCGAGACGCCCGTCGCGTCACGGCGCACGATGAATCGCGAGCATCGAGCGGTATCATCGCGCGCGGCTCGTTGAGCGAGCCAGCGAAGGGATAGGCGCTAGGGATTCTTGGCGTCGTCGGCAGACTTCTCCGCGTCGGCAGCATCGTCCGTGGCGGCGTCGGCCGAGTCGGCGGCGTCGTCAGCCGACTCCTCGGCGGCATCGGTGGCGTCTTCAGCTTCTTCCGCGCTCGCGGCGGCCGAATCGGCCGCCGTCTCGGACGGCGTCTCCGCGGGCGGCGGCTTGCCACCACAGGCCACGGACGCAAAACAGAGGGCTGCGGCGCAAAGTGAAATCATTCTGAGTGACATGGGTGACTCCTCGTTTCTGGCTCGTGGTGCGCCCACCCCATCGCAACGGGATTGCGCCCCACCTTCTGCCTATGACGCGGTGGACGCTCCGAACGGCTCAATCACCGCCGGGCAGTGACGAACTATCTCGCTTGAAGCCACCAAGTGCGGGGATCTCCGCCAGATTCTCCGCGGGTGCCCCGGACCCGCACTCCGCGGCGAAGCACATCATTTCGATTGATCCGCCATCAAAATGACGGGGTACGGGGCGGCTCACCAGGGCGCGGGGGCGCGATAACTAGTCCTACCGCTCCGCCGAATACCACCCCTTACGGTGATCGATCACCTCGCCGCCACCGGCTGCTCGCCTCGCCAGGCGAGGGCCAGCAGGCCCGCGGCCACGCACAGCGCGACATCGGCGACGTTGAACACCGGCCAGGGACCGATGGAGACGAAATCGATCACGTACCCCCGCCAGGCGCGATCGGTGACGTTGCCCAGCGCGCCCGCCAGGAACAGCCCCATCGCCAGCTTCTCGAGGTAGGCCGAGCGACGCCAGCGGCCGATCAGGATCCCGAGCGCGACGAGCGATCCGAGGGACGCCAGGGTGAGGAGCAGCGGCCGCCTCACCGTCTCGGGAAGGACGGGGTGGAGCAGACTGAAGGCCGAGTCGCGATTCTCCGCGTAGGTGAGCGCGACGACGCCGGGCACCACGACGGCCGGCGCTTCGCGCCAGCGCGTCGCGGCGAGGTGCTTGGTCGCATGATCGCACCCGACGAGCCCCCCGACCAACAGGACCACGGTCACCAGCTGCCACCAGCGCATGGCGGCAACAACGCCCATCGCGTCCCCGCCATTCCCGAACCGTGTCACCGCTCTCCTCCGCGAGCTCGGACCCGGCGCTGGCCGAGGGTGCTGGGGCGCGCTCC
>CAYOLF010000189.1:0-4849 GCA_964404725.1 uncultured Polyangiaceae bacterium | reverse complement strand
GGCGCAGCTCTCGCGGCTGGTGAACGCCTACCTCGACGTGGCCGAGGACATGGCGTTCCGCAAGATCCCCATGACCATGCAGGACTGGGAGAACCGCCTGAACCGCTTCCTCGCCGCAACCGATCGCGAGGTGCTCTCGGACGCCGGCAAGGTGACGGCGGAGATCGCCAGAGCGCACGCCGAGAGCGAGTTCGAGAAGTACCGCATCGTGCAGGACCGCCTCTTCGAGAGCGACTTCGATCGCGTCGTAGCGGAGACCAGGCGCCTCGGTAGCGGCGAGCATGCGAGCCTTCCGGGAAAGGCGTCAGACTCAGCGCCATCGACGAGAACCCGCAAGCCGCGCACGAAGAGGGGGACGCCGTGAGTGACACAAGGCCCAACCAGACCGACCACGCTCGCGACCTCCTCCATTTCGAGACCGCAGCGCGCAGCGCGGTTCTCCTCCCAGCCGACGCTCACGTCATTGGCGAGCCTGTCACGGTTACGCAAATCCGCAACCCGGAGCTACCGCACGTTGGCCTACTCGCGATCTGCAGGCGTGGCGACCACGTGTACGAGTTGGGTTTCGCGGACGTGGCGTTCCCACTCGGAAGTGCCGGTGCGGCTCTCGTGGCCCGCTACCGCGCGTGGCTTGGACTCGCGCCGCTCGTGGCGGGGCCGGAGGCTGCGCGGCCGCACAAGGTCGAGGGCGACGACATCGTCGTCGGCAAGCCCGTCGACCTCCTCGTGCTTGCGTGCAAGTCGAATGCACTTCGTTGCCGCCTCCTCGGGTCTGCCCGCGAGGTCACGCTCCGCACAGCGGTGAGGGACGAGATCGCGGGCTCGATCATCACCGTGACCCCCAAGAAGCAGTGGACGCACGGGCGGCATCCGTACCTCTCGGGAGGCGTGTCCTCGGTGCGGATCGACGCATCCGTGCTCGGGCTCGAGCCTCTCGCGCTTCTCCCGCCAAATCCTCACGACCGCCTCCGTGCGAACGTCGTCGCCTGCCTGACTGCCCCCGCTCTTGCGCATGGAGGTAGTAACGCGCGAGGCCGCAGATCGGTCTGACAGTTATTCGGACATGCCGATGCTACTCCTCGCGCTCGGCAAGCCGAACCCGAACTGCGCTCGGGATAGCGCTCAACTCGGGATAATGGGCGTTATCCCGTGCTCGGGATAACGCCCACGCCCGGCGATGCTCAGGGAGCATCCGGTGCCTCCCGAAACCAGGACGCGAACTCGTCCCGAGGCACGATCACGCGCTCCGGTTCCTGGTAGCGGCGCGCGAGCTCCAGTCTGCCGGCGGCGAGGCGCTGCTCCTCGCTCCGCAGCTCTTCACGCAGGGCGAGCAACTGCTTGGCGTTCGACAGCAGCGGGTCGGAACCCGTGCGTTTCGGCATCAGGTCCTGGACACCATTTTGCACCCCTGCCAACGTCAAGGTGATGGGCCGTTTGGTCCAGTCGTCCCCGATCTTGCGGAATTCGCGGTTGAAGATGTCGCCGGCGAGCAGGCGCCCCTCTTCGGGGGTGAGGACGCCGACCCGCACGAGCTTCTCGACCATGTCCGTCATCCGCTCGGGGTCCCGCGTCACCGGCGTCTGCGAGCGGAGCCGTGAGCGACAAGTCGCGCTCGGCCTGCTCCGCCGTGCTCACGCGGAGGTAGCTGACCCAGCGGGTGCGCTCAGGCTTGCGCGTCATTGCGGGCCTCCGGTGCGAACTTGCTATCGAGGGGGACGCTCGGGACGAGCAACCGCACGAGGCGGTCTCGGACCAGGTCGCGCTCCCACGTGGGGAGGTTCTGCGGCGTCGCGAGCGGGGAAGCGAACTCGACCTCAAGGTGTCTCGCCGGCCTTCTTCGCCGCGGTGGCGTCGGCGGGGACGGTTCCATCGCGGCGCCTCGTGGGACCTCACTCCGGTACGCGGGGGCGTGCGGCGTGGTGGGTGGAGGGAGGGGCGGCTTCGCGGCCGCCGCCCGGCCGGCATTGGTTGTTCTGGCCATGGTGTTCCTAGGACGCGGGCGGAGCGGCGTCGGTGGGTCCGGAGTTCTCCGAAGAGGCCGGAGTGGTGACCGTCACCTTCCGCGCCGCGGTGGGCCCGGAGGCAGCAACGGCACCAAGCAGGCACCAAGCAGGCACCAAGCAGGCACTAAGTCGGATTCAAGTCGAAGTGCTGGAAATCGCAGCGCTTGAGCGGTCGCTGCAGGAGCTCATGGTGCCGTCCGGGAGAACGGACCGCACCAAGTTCAGGGACCAAGTTCTCCGCCCATTGATCGACGCCGGGCTGCTCGAGCTGACCATCCCAGACAAACCGCGTAGCCCCCAGCAAGGCGAGGCTGAACGGAGCAAAAGCCCCTCCGTCACCAAGTTCGGGTGGCGGGTGGTCAACAGGAGCCCCCAAAGCCAACGCCGAGGGGGCTTCGACGTTTCGGCGCATCGGGCGCGCGGTGGACGCGTGCGGGAGCGGGGCGGGGACACGGCTGGAGGCGAGCGACGAAGAACGCCGAAGGGCGGAGGACGCGCGGCCGAGGGGGCGCGGCGGGCGATCTCAGAGCGCTCTCGGGAGAGAGGAACCGAGAATGGTCAACAGGTGATGTTGAACGTTGACCACGGGAGGGCGACTTTCGCAGGGGCGCCGGTGACGGGTCCGCGCACATTTCCGGCGCTTCGCCGCGGCAGGTTCGCGTCAGTGGGATCTCGCGCCGTCTCGTGCGAAAAAGACGCTGTGACCCGTCCCCAACAGTCCTGTCTCTGCCGCGGGCACCTCACCCTCTCCGAGCGAGGCGGATTCGAGTTCTGCCCGGTGTGCTTCTGGGAGGACGACGGACAGGACGATATCGACGCCCACGTCGACCGAGGGGGACCGAACCTCGCGCTCGTCGCGCTGGACGATTGCGCGAGGCGGTACTGGGACGAGTGGGACCAGCGGCGCCCGGGGTGCCAGTCCCCGAAGGGAGGCGATGCATGACCCCCGAGCAGCAGCGCGAGGTCTGGGAGATGCTCGACCGTGACCACCTAGCCCGGGTGGCCCGTCAAGGTCCGGAGCCGATCTTCGCGACGATCAGCGGCGCCCATCTCTACGGCTTCGCCTCGCCGGACAGCGACGTCGACCTGCGCGGCGCGTTCATGCTGTCCGCCAGGGAGATGCTCGGTCTCCACCCCCCGTCGGAGACGATCACGATCGAGGACAAGCATCCGATCGATCTCGACTGGGTGGCGCATGACATCCGAAAGTTCGCGCGGCTCATGACGAACCACAACGGCTACGTCCTCGAGCAGCTCTTCTCGCCGCTCGTGGTGCTGTCGACGCCGGCCCACGAGGAGCTGATCGAGCTCGGCAGAGGCTGCGTCACCAAGCCCACGGCGCGGCACTACCAGGGCTTTGCCCGGGGCCGCCGCAAGCGACTCGCTGAGCCCGATCCGACGGTCAAACACCTGCTCTACACCTACCGCGTCCTGCTCACGGGGATCCACCTCATGGCGACAGGGGAGGTCGTCGCCAACATCCAGGTGCTCAACGAGCGCTTCCGGTTCGCCGAGATTGACGACCTGGTCGCCCGCAAGCGGGCCGGCGCTGAGAAGATGGCGCTCGATGACCGCGACAGGGACGAACACGGCGCCCTCCTCGATCGACTAGAGACGACACTCCAAGAGGCACACGATGCAAGCCACCTCCCCGACGAACCCACCACGGTAGCCGCGCTGCAAGACTTCGTGGTCCGGCTTCGTCTCGATCGTTCGCGATCGCAGGGAGCCTGATGTTTCCGCTCGAGCAGCACACCATCTTCCTCACCCTGGCGGGGAGTCAGGCCCACGGCACGGCGCGAGACGGCTCCGACGTCGACCTGCGCGGTGTCTGTGTCGCCCCGCTCTCGGTGAGGTTGTCGCTATTCCGCGCCTTCGAGCAGTACGAGGGCCAGCTTCCCCAGACTCTCGCCGAGGTAGTCGTCCCTCGTATCGAGGGCCACCCGACCGCGTCGCGCGCCCTCGCCATCAAGACCGAGTGCGTGATCTTCGACGTCGCCAAGTTCGTGGGGCTCTGTGCCGCAGCGAACCCAAACGCCCTGGAGATCTTGTTTGCCGACGAGCGGGACTGGGTCTTCGAGTCGCCGGCGTGGCGGCGCCTCCATGACGAGCGCCGTCGATTTCTGACCAAGAAGGTGCAGCAGACCTTTCTTGGCTACGCGATGGCGCAGCTCAAGAAGATCAAGACGCACCGCTCGTGGCTCTTGAACCCGCCCATGGAGAAGCCGTCTCGGGATGACTTCGGCCTCCCTGTTGCGGGCGGCACCCTCAGCCGCGACGACCAAAACCGCATCGAGCAGAGCATCGCCGACAAGATCCGCAGCTACGGCATCGATGACGTCGACATGCCGAAGCCAACGCGTATCGCAGTGCAGGAGCGTCTCGATGCGTTCTGCCGGGACGTACTCTCTGCCTCTGACGACGACCTGGACGAGCGCATGCGAGCTGTCGCCACCCACGGGCTTCACCTGCCGTCCGACGTCGTTTCCGCCCTGAACGCCGAGAAGAAGTGCCGGGCGGCCATGAAGCACTGGGAGTCCTACCAGGCCTGGACGGCCCGCCGAAACCCGGCCCGCGCCGAACTCGAGAGACAGCACGGCTACGA
The DNA here is from genome assembly GCA_964404725.1 of uncultured Polyangiaceae bacterium. Lineage (GTDB taxonomy): Bacteria > Myxococcota_A > Polyangia > Polyangiales > Polyangiaceae > JAFGBI01. The sequence continues at coordinate 241 of CAYOLF010000189.1, read as the reverse complement.
CACCAAGCACGCCATGCACCTGATTCGCCTCATGCGCATGGGCCTCGAGGTGCTCGAAACCGGCGATCTCCGCGTGCGGCGAGACGACGCGGGCGAGCTGTCGGCTATCCGCGGCGGTGCGATGTCCTTCGACGAGCTCGTGGCGGCAGCGACTGCGCTTCAGGAATCGATGGCGAAGGCCGCGGCAACGACGTCCCTGCCTGCCGACGTCGATCGAGATCGCGTGGATGGGCTTCTAGCC
>CAYOLF010000188.1:0-4985 GCA_964404725.1 uncultured Polyangiaceae bacterium | reverse complement strand
GGATCGGCGAAGTAGCCCGAGTAGCCGCCCCAGAAGGTGTCCGCGGCGGGCTTGAGCAGGGTGGCTGCGGCCTTCACCCGGGCTCCTCACCTTCATCGAGTGAACCCGGAACGCCGGAACGCCGGACGAGAACGTGGGCTCTGGATCTCGCCGCAAGTGGGGTAGCCTCGGCCGCCGTGAGGCTCGCCTGGACCACCTGCTTCGACGCTGCTCGGACTGCTCTGGCAGCACGGGGGCTGACCCCGAAGGAGTTGGCGGCGTTCACGCCCTACGACGTGCCGGCCTACGAAACCCGAAGGTTCCCGGACCATCGGAGGCCAGCCAGGCACCTCGACTGGTGGCCCCGAGCCGAAGCCGCCGCCATCGCCCAGGAAGCCCAGCACCAGAAGTTCTGGCTCCACCACGGGTTCAGAAGGTCAGCGAACTCGTTCGAGGTCCTGCAATCCTTGTACGCCGCCGGTCACGACGACGAGTACGTCGTGGCCCTCTGGATCGCCGCGGCGTCGCGGCTCCTCGTGAGATCGAGACGAGCCAGGCCGGGCAAGCCGTTGATTCCTGGCACGCTTCCCCTTGCTCGGGCGATCGAGAAGGAGGCCGACCTGCAACTCCCGAGGCTTCCCTCGTGGCGCCAGTGGATCGGCGGCACCGTCTACGTTCTCCCCGAGCAGCCCGAGGGTTTCCTGGCGAACGTGGCCCCGGAGCTTCACGCCGTCATGGGGGCGATCATCGACGAGGTGGTGAAGATCCACCGGAAGTACGTCCTCGTGGCCCTGCACCCGAGGGGGCCGTTGATCCCGGATCCACGAGTAGAGGGGGTCGCTCTCGCTGCCCTCCAGACCCTGACCGACGAGGAGTTCGAGCGCGTCATCGCCGCGGAGTTCGAGAGGCGGGGACGCCCTGCCACCCGGAAGTCGTAGAGGGTGAGGCGTTCTCCCGGGTGGTGGTGATCGTCCGTCGAGTTGGCCGGGCGACCGACAACGCGTGTCAACGGCAGGGCGAGCAGCGAAGGAGGCTCCGGCCCCCGAGACGAAAATCAACCGGTTTACCCGCGGTTCAACCGAGCTAATTTAGTCAACCGATGGCCCTTCCAGGCGAGGCCCAGGCTCTCCGGATCGTCAGCTCGCTCCTTTCTGAGTGGCTGGGGACGAGTGCCTTGGCGCTGGAATCGAGCCAGAAGGGACCCGACTGGATCGCGAAGGGGAGGGGACGGACGCTTGCCATCGACTACAAGCGGGCCACGGACGCGGCGGCCATCAAGTCGGCCATCGAGCAGGTTACGATCCACGCGGCGAGTGCAGGCAGGCAAGCGCTGCCCGTCCTCGCCGTTCCCTTCATGGGCGAGGTGGGCCAGCGACTCTGCGCGGAGAAGGGGGTCCACTGGCTTGATCTCAGCGGCAACGCCAGCATCCGGGCAGATGGCCTCGTGATCGTAGTGGGCGGCAGAGAGAACCGCTTCAAGCGGAGGGGACGCCCCTCATCGGTCTTCTCGCCCAGAGCCGCCCGCATCACGCGGCAGCTCCTCATCCACGCTGATCGGGCGCTGCTTCAGAAGGAGCTGGCCGAGCTGGCCGACCTCGATGCTGGCTACACGAGCAAGATCGTCCGCCGCCTCGAAGACGGCGGCATGGTTCAACGGGACGACGCGGGCCGCGTGCGGCCGAAGGATCTCGCCCTGCTCCTCGACGCCTGGTCGGAGGACTACGCCTTCGACAAGCACCGGATCGTGCGGGGCCAAGTCGCCGGCCGAAGCAGCGATCAGGTGGTGAAAAGGATTGCCACCGCCCTCAAGGCTGCCGGCGCCCCCCACGCGGCAACGGGGCTGTCGGGGGCATGGCTCCTCACCAAGTTCGCCACCTTCCGGGTGACGACGTTCTTCGTGGACGAGGCCGGGATCGAGCTTCTCAGCAGCGAGGTGGGGTTCGTGGAGGAAGAGCGCGGGGCGAACACCTGGCTCGTCGTCCCCAATGACGAGGGGGTCCTTCACGGGGCGTCGAGCCAGCACGGCGTGCGGTGCGCCCATCCAGTGCAGGTCTACCTCGACCTGCTGGCCCACCCGGAGCGGGCTCGGGAAGCCGCCGTCGAGCTTCGGAAGCGTCTCTTGCCCGGTTCCGAGGCCCGATGACCAAACCCCGTACCGCCGCCGGGTACCACCCCAGTCAGGCACGCAGCGTCCGGGCGACCTGTCTCTACGTGCGACGAAGCGCTGCCGTCGCGGGCGATGATGGGAGCTGCGGCGTGGCGAGGTTGGCGGTGGGACCACGAGACGGGCGAGCTGGCGAGGGTGGGGGAGAGCTGGCCAGATGCAACGTCAGGTTCGTTGCGAGTCGGCACTTCAGGCCCTTCAGGCGGGTCCGGCAGCACGAGAGTTTAACGATCAGCTCCCGAGTTTAACGATCAGATAGGCCGATCCGGCTCGATTCCCAGCCCCTCAAATAGTTGTAATGAATGATCTTGGGCCGATTGGCCCACTCGTGCTGGGACTTAAAATCCGCGGCCCGAAAGGGCGTCCCGGTTCGAACCCGGGAGGGGCTACTGAACGGAAATGCTGGAGAATCTACCGTCGGGGCCTAGGCTTCGCGCGCTCGGGATACACTGGGGCACCATGGCTTGGTTCCGACGCCTCTCCTTGTGCGTCCTCGGTACCCTGGTTGCCTGTGGGTCATCCCCGACGAGGCCGGAGGAGGGTGCCTCGGTCGGTGGCACCGACGCGGGTGATGGGACTACGGGCGGCACTGATGATTTGCCGGGAGTCGGCGGGACCGCGGAGTCCGGTGGCGCTCCGGAGTCCGGCGCCCTGAGCGCGCTGGGCGGGGCGAGCGCCACCGGCGGCTCGCCCACCCCGGCCCAGGGCGGACAGACCAGCGAAGGAGGCGCCGCCGGGACTGCTTCGGGGGGCGGTCCCGGGGTAGGCGGGGCCCCTTCGGGCGGTGGCGCGGCGGGCTCGGATTCGGGCGGCGCCGGAGGGACGTCCGAGGGTGGCGCGGCGGGTTCGGCCTCGGGCGCACGCGGAGGGTCGCCCGAGGGCGGCGCTGCGGGTTCGGACTCGGGCGGCGCTGCGGGCCAGATCGACTGCCCCCCGCCCTGGACGGGGACCGGCCCCTACTTCGTGTCGACGGAGGGACGGGATGACGGTCCAGGGACCGCGGAGGCCCCCTTCCGCACCATCCAGCGCGCGGCGGACGTGGTGGCGGCGGGCGACGTGGTGACGGTCGCGGGCGGGCTCTACCGCGAGCAGGTGACCATGAGAAGCTCCGGCACCGCACCGGCGCCGATCCGCTTTCAGGCCGCCCCGGGAGAGGCGGTCGTGGTTTCGGGCGCGGACTACCTCGACCTCGACTGGGAGCCGTACGAGCGGGGGATCTGGCGCGCCGAGGTGGAGCGGCCGATCACGCAGCTGTTCGTGGACGGCCGGGCCATGGTGGACGCGCGATGGCCGAACACCACCATCGACCATCTCGTCGACGCTCCCGCTGCCAAGGCGGGCTTCGGCACCACCCCGACGGCGCTCGTCGCTCCGGACCTCCCGGACGGCGACTGGACCGGCGCCCATGTCAGCGCCGTCACCGGGTGGGCCTGGCTCGCCTACGTTCGGCAGATCTCGAGCTACGACGAAGCCACCCGCACCGCCGTGTTCGACCGCCCGATGCGGGACCCCGACGAGGAGCTCCCGCTCCAGCTCGAGCCCGGGGATTGGTACTACGTCTTCGGCACCTTGACGGCGCTCGACGCCGAGGGGGAGTGGTTCTACGACGCCGCCGAGGGGTCGCTCTACCTGATGCCCCCCGAGGGCTCGGATCCGAACCAGCTCGACGTCGAGGCGCGCGTTCGTGACTACGCCTTCGACCTGCACGCCGAGGATCACGTCGAGCTCTCGGGCCTACGGATCTTCTCCGCCGGTATCGAGGCGGGGAAGAGCTCGGGCATCGTGGTCGAGGACGTGCACGTCCGCTATCCGGTGCACGAGCTCATCGTCGATGGCTACGCGACGCCGGATCGCGCCACCTGTCGGCTCGGCTCGAACAGCATCTGGCGGCGCGGCTCGGTGTCGCAGTCCTCTCACAGCGGGCTGATTCTGCTCGGTGACGACAACCTGGTCGAGCACTCCGTCTTCTCCGACGCGGGCTACGCGTTCTCTTCCACCACCGCTGGCATCGCCAATTGGGGGCATACCACCGGCAATCGGCTCTCCTACAACACCATCACCCGGACCGGGGTGTACGGAGTGCGCTTCGACGGGCTGACGAGCGGCAGGATCTCCCACAACGACCTCTCCGCCGTCTGCCTCTGGGTCCCGGACTGTGGGGGACTCTACGCGGCCCACACCGACGGGCTCGGCGCGGAGCTAGACCACAATCGCGTTTCCGTCAGCGGCTGGAGAGATCTGGCCAACGCGATCTACCTCGACGACATGACCGAGGGCTTCGTGGTTCACCACAACCTGGTGCTCGACTACGCACAGGCCGGGATCATGATCAAGGGCCCGAGCCACGTGCTCAGCAACACCGTGCTCCCCGCCGGGACTGTTCCCATCGCCTACATGCCGGCTCCGCCCTGGGCAGAGGGGGAAGAGAACCAGGATCTCAGCGCGACCCTGATCGCGAACAACGTCATGCCGAGCTCCCCGAACCTCACCGTGAGCCTGACTCAGCAGCAGGAGGGCGCGACCGGGTACTTCGCCGCCACGGTGCCGGCGGGGACGACCCTCGGTCGCTACGAGCTTCCCTTCTCCGCGTTCGCGCAGGGCACCTGTTCCGATCCCGTGCTCCCCTTCGACCTGGCAGCGACCGCCTACCTCACCTTCACGGGGAGCTGGCCCGATGGCGACTTCGAGCTCTGGCTCGACGACGTCGAGCTCATCGGCGGGGACGGCGCCGAGGATCTGATGGTCGGCGACTTCTCGGACGGGGCCTGGGTCGAGGCCCTCGGGGTAGATTGGTGGGGTGGTGGCGGAACCGGCGCCGAAGGCACGCTGAGCTTCGAAATCG
>CAYOLF010000187.1:3334-5045 GCA_964404725.1 uncultured Polyangiaceae bacterium | reverse complement strand
CGGAACCCGACTGCGGGCGGGCGCCGCTCACCCGCGGTCGCGCGACCCCGGCCCGGTGCCCGCGGGGGCCGCGGTGGCGCGCGAGTGGTACCCGAACGTACCCCGCGCCCTGAGCCCCTTTTCGGCGAAGCGCCGGTACAGCTCGTGCAGCGCCCGCGCCGAGTCCGCGTCGCCGAGCCGGGCCAGTGCGTCCGCGATCGCCTCGATGGTGCTCCGGCTCTCCGCGGCCGGCGCGCGGCGCAGCCGGAGCGGTGGCGGCGGGGCGGCGGGCAGCGCGAGCCGAGGCAGCGACCAGAGCGCGGGCACGCGGTGGAGCATGCGGCGCGCCTCGCGCCAGGTCCCGTCGAGGACCACGAGCCGCTGCGCCGCCGCCGCGGCCCCGCTCTCCGCGCCGCCGTCCGGGAAGAGGAGCGCCGCGGGCGCGGGGGCGGCGGCGAGCCAATCCCCGAGCGCCTCCGACGCGGCGACCAGATCGTCTCCGCACTCGATCACGCGAGCGGCCGGGAGCGCGAGCAACGCGAGGCGCGCCGTCCCCGAGCTCCGACGGGCCTCGGCGTGGTGGCGCAGGATCGCGATCTCGATCGGCGGTACCAGCGTGGGGACGTGCGCGCAGACGCAGTAGGCGCGCACGAGCCAGCAGCGCGGGCAGCGGCCGGGGAGCGAGGGATCGGTGCGGGAGCGCAAGGCGGCTTTCGTCCCTCGGGTACGGGGCAGGGTCAGGCGCCGCGGGGGACCGCGCCGGGCGCATCGCTCCCTCGGAGGCGGGCCACCGCGGCCAGCGCGGCGGCTTCGCCCTGACGGATGCAGTCGGGGATCCCCACGCCATCGAAGGCGGCGCCGGTGACGTACAAACCCGGCAGCTCGGCGAGCCGGGCGCGGATCCGCGCGACGCGCGCCCGGTGACCGACGACGGGCTGGGGGTTGGCCGCGACGTGCCGGAAGACGCGGCGAAGGCGCGGGCGCCCGAGTGAGCCCATCAGCCGCTCGAGCTCGGCCAGGGCGAGCGCGCCGAGCGCGGCGTCGTCGTGCTCGTCGAGGAGGGTCGGATCGCGGGCTCCGCCGAGGAATGCGCGGAGCAGCACGCTCCCCGCGGGGGCGCGCGCCGCCCACTTGGACGACACCCAGGTGGCGGCCATGATGCGCGCCTCTCCCCGGGGCACGATGAAGCCCACGCCATCGAGCGGGTGACGGACCGCCGCGGCGTCGAGCCCGAAGAACGCGGTGGCCGTGGACACGTAGGGGATCTGGGCGAGCTCGCCCGCGAGCCCGGCGTCCGGGACGAGGCGCGCGGCGACGTGGGCCGGGGCCGCCACCACGACGGCGTCGGCCGGCAGCCGCTCCGACTCGCCGCAGGCGACGACGTAGCCGTCCGGGCCGCGCTCGATGGCGGTCGCGCCCACGCCTAGGCGCAGGGCGCCGGACGGCAGCCGCGCAACGAGCGCGTCGATGAGCGCGCCCAAGCCCGGACGCAGGGTCATGAAGGGGCTCTGGGCTTGCTCGTCCGCGCGCCGGAGCCAGCGCAGCAGCTCGCCGAGCCCGCCGTGCGACGTCGACGGTGCGGTCGCCGCGCCATCCGGCGCCGCCGCCGGTCGACCCGCGGCCGCCCGCTGCGCGAGGAAGAGCCCGCGGACCAGGCTCCCGTGCCGCGCCTCCAGACGGACGAGCTGGGGGAAGGTGGCCTCGGCGCTGAGCGCCTCGGCGTTGCCGGCGT
>CAYOLF010000187.1:0-3234 GCA_964404725.1 uncultured Polyangiaceae bacterium | reverse complement strand
CGGACGAGCTGGGGGAAGGTGGCCTCGGCGCTGAGCGCCTCGGCGTTGCCGGCGTAGATCCCGCCGAGCAACGGGTCCGCGATCACCCGCGCCGCCTCGTCGCCGAAGCGCCTCCGGATGAAGCCGCCGAGCGCCTCCTCGGCGCCAGCGGGGCGGCCCCAGCCGCTCGGCAGCAGCAGATCGCCGAGCGCTCGTGCCTTCCCCTCCCAGCTCAGGAGCGGGGTGCTCAGCATCGGTCCCAGGCGGGTGGGCACGGCGAGCGCCATGCCGCCCGGCAGGCGCTCGAGCCGGCCGCGCCAGGCCACGTAAGCGCTGCGCGCGAGGGGCGACACGAGCTCGTCCCCGAGCCCGAGCTCCCCGACGAGGCGGGTCGCCTCGGGCTTGGTGCGCAGGTACGCGTCCGGTCCCCCGTCGAGCAGGAAGCCGCTCTGGCGCTCGGTCTCGATGTTGCCACCCGGCCGCGCCCGGGCCTCGAGCACCGTGAGCGTGACCTCCGGCGCCAGGGTCGCGATCCGGTGCGCAGCCGCCAGCCCCGTGATGCCGGCGCCCACCACCACGACCCGCTGCCGGCGCGCGGCCGGACCCGACTCCTCCACCCGGGCGGCGGTCATAGCTCGGAGAGGGCGGCCTCGAGCTCGCGGAGCGTCTTGCCGTCGCCCTTGCCTTCGGCGACCTTCAGGCCCGCTTCGAGCCAGTCCCGCGCCTCCGCGTCCCGCCCGAGGTCCATCAGCAGGCGCCCCGCGATGAAGTACATCGCCAGGTAGCCCGGCTCATCGCGCCGGAGCGCCGCGAAGACATCGAGCGCCGCCTCGTTCCGCCCCTCTTTCCGGTGCTCGAGGGCGAGGGCATAGCGCGCGAAGGCGTCGGCCTTCCCCGACTCGACGAGCTCGGTGAGCATGGCGAGGCGCCGGTTCATGATGGCGAGGAACGTAGCGTCGCGGGGGCGGGCTGTCACCCGCGCGGGGCCGGGACGTTCCGGGTACCGGAACCGGAACCGGAACCGGGACCGGGACCGGAACCGCTGCACCGGGTCGCACTCGCCTTGCGGGAGGTCACGCGAGGAACGGGCCGCCGGCGGGCCCGCCGGAGCTCGGGGTGGCAGCGCCGCCGGGGACCGCAGCGGTGGCCGGCGGGGTTGCGGCTCCGGCTGCGGGGGCGCTCGTCGTGGCGGCGCCGGGCGTCGTCGCGCCGCTGGCGGGCGCGACTGGCGCGGGGGGTTCTTCCGCTATCCGGCGGCGCCCGCCGCGTCCCGCGTAGAGGGACGGCACCACGGCGTCGGCGTCGCCCTCCCGCCAGCGGAGGTAGCTGACGGCGCGCCGCACGTCGTCGTAGGTCTTCCAGAAGAGGGTGAAGGCGCGGAGGCGCGTCTCCGTGGCGGCGGTGGCCACCGCCGGCCCCTGCTCGCGGAGCCCGACGAGCTGCAGGATCCGCCCCGCGACCGACTCGGCGCGGTCGAGCTCGGCGTGGTCGACGGCGCAGCGACCCTCGATCGCGACCCAGCGCTCGCGCAGCACCGAGACGAGCACCTGCAGATCGCGCGCGAGGTTCTTGTAGCCGTTGCCGGCCGTGACCTCCCGCAGCGCCTGGCCGTTGACGAGCCCGCGCCGCGCGAGCTGCTCGGCGTCCCCCCGGAGGTTGTCCCGGAGACCCAGGCCCTCAGTGTAGAGGTCCTGCAGATCGTCGGGCGGGGTGCAGGCGGTGACATACTGCGTGTGAGCGTGGCTCAGCGCGCTCGCGATGTCCTGGAGCTGGTCGAAGTCGGTCAGGTCGAAGCGGGGGAGTTCCTCGACGATCCGCGGCCGCAGTGCACGGATCTCCGGCAACGCCCCGAGCGTGGTCGCGACGGCCGAGGTGATGTCGAGGTTGACCGGCACCAGCTCGGCGTCCGGAACGGCCAGGATCCTCGGGAGCATGCGCGCATAGGGCTCCGCGAAGCGGACGTCCGGTCCCGGGGAGCCGGGGGTGCCGGTGGCGGGGTCGGTGGTCAGAGGCCGATCCACGGCGGATCGGTCGTCCTGGGACGTCTTGATGGGGGTCGGTGACATGGCAAATGGTTTCCTTTCGGTTGGTGCGGCGCCTTCTGCGCGTCCGCACCGTCACCGTCGGCCCCCCTCGTCGCCGGTTTCGTAAAAAAAGCGATCGACCGACGGGGCAGCGCGCTCGTCGGCCCTCGACTCGCGACCTCTCCCAGAGGCACCGAGCTAGCAGGATAGGACTCCCGCGGTCCGTCGGAGGCAGCCAGCTAGCAGGATCGGACCCGCGAGGTCCGGACAGGGGCAGCTGGCTAGCGGGATCGGACCCGCGGCGTCCGCCGAAGGGCAGCCAGCTGGCAGCGGGCGGACCGGCGAGGTCCGTGCAGAGGCAGCTGGCTAGCAGGATCGGACTCCCGGGGTCCGCCGAAGGGCAGCCAGCTAGCAGCGGGTGGACCCGGGGGGTCCGTGCGGGGCAGCCAGCAAGTGGAATCGGACTCTACCCGCTCGCTCCGCATGACGGTCCTTACCTCGCGGCTCGCAGATGCAGGCCCGCGGCAACCGGTCGCGCCTCCCGGTGAGATCGGTGGAAGTGGGTCCCGGCCTGACCGGCGGCAGCAGTATTCGACCGCACCTCCCGGTACCGTTCCACACCGTTCCGGTGCCGTCGTCCCGATCTGACGTAGGTGCGCAAGCAGGTCGACAAATCCCGCGACGCCGAGATGATCGCGCTCACCAACGTCGACAGAACGGGGAGCGGCGAGCATATACAGTTTTCTGAGGGGGCCTCGTTGTCCGCCCCTCGCGAAACGCGATCAGGCTCGGGCGTGGACCCCTCGCTCTGCGTGACGGTGCTCAGCCAGGTTGCGTCGTGATCTGCGCCCCCTATCCCACGCCATTCCCCCCGCGATGCGTGCCAGGGGGCTCTCCAGCGGGCGGCTACGGTTCAACGACCGGGGACAAGAGCTTTGGGGGCGGCCTGGACTGCAGCCATTCTTGGCTGGCACGCAGCATCACCCGCCCCGGCTGTCCACCGCCGATGCCGACCATCAATCCACCGTATTCCATGAGCAGCGCACCGTCGCTGGGCTCCGGGTCGAGCCGCCACCAGCCCCGAAGAGTGAGAGCGCCTCGCTCGAGCTCCAAGTCGCTGACTCGCACGATCCCGTTCCTCAGCTCGACCGCGGCTTCGAGCGAAAAGGGCTCGCCATAGAACTTGCTCGTGATCCAACTGGGGAGCTCGTCGCCGTTCACCAGGTTCAGA
>CAYOLF010000186.1:0-5189 GCA_964404725.1 uncultured Polyangiaceae bacterium | reverse complement strand
GCGAGCGCGCTCGCCGTCGTTCGCGCGTTTCGCGCGAGCGACGGGCCCCGGCTCGTAGCAGAGCGTGGTGGCCCCGGCTCCCCGAGGGGGCGGACGGCCTTGCGGCCCGGACGGCCGGGCCCCATTGGCTCGTAATGACCGCGGGCCGCCCCCGTCCGCAGCGAGAAGGAGCGCCTCCATGTCCCACGACCAAGCCCGTGCAGCCCAGGGCCACGCTCACGGAACCGGCGGTCACGAACCGGTCGGTCACGCCCACGGGGCCGCTCACCACTGCCCCTCCTGCGGGGGGTCTACGGTGACGGCACCAGAGCCAAACCTGGTGACTGATCCCGTCTGCGGCATGCGGATCGATCCCCAGTCGGCGCGCGGCGGGAGCGCGGAGCATGGCGGGGTGACGTACCATTTCTGTAATCCCCGTTGCCGGACCCGCTTCGTCGCCGACCCGGCGCGATACCTGGAGGCCCCGGCGAAGGCCGCTCCTCCGCGCGGTGCTCCCGCCGCCGTCGCCACTGTCTCCCCGGACGCCCCCGTCGCCGCCGTCGCCGCCGAGGGAGCCGAGTACGTCTGCCCGATGCACCCGGAGGTGGTCAGCTCGAAACCGGGGGATTGTCCCCTCTGCGGCATGGCCCTCGAGCCGCGGACGGTGACGCTCTCCGAGGCCGCGAACCCGGAGCTGGCAGACATGACCCGGCGCTTCTGGGTGAGCTTCGCGCTGTCGCTGCCGCTCTTCCTGCTGGCCATGTCTGAGATGCTGCCCGGCGATCCCGTCGCGCACCTCATCGCGCCGCGCCTCCAGGCGTGGGTACAGCTCGCCCTCAGCGCCCCGGTCGTCCTCTGGGGCGGCTGGCCCTTCTTCCAGCGCGGCTGGGCGTCGCTGGTGAACCGGCACCTGAACATGTTCACGCTGATCGCCCTCGGCACCGGCGCGGCCTTCGGGTTCAGCGTCCTCGCCACCGTGGTGCCAGAGTGGCTGCCGCACTCGGTGCGGCACGGCGGCAGGATCCCGATCTACTTCGAGGCCGCGGCCGTCATCACGACCCTGGTGCTCATGGGCCAGGTGCTCGAGCTCCGCGCCCGCAGCGCCACCTCCAGCGCGATCCGGGCCCTGCTCGGGCTGGCGCCGAAGACGGCGCGGATCCTGGGCGACGACGGGACCGAGCGCGACGTGCCCCTGGAGCAGGTGGGGGTCGGCGATCGCCTGCGGGTGCGCCCCGGGGAGAAGGTGCCGGTGGACGGTGAGGTCCTCGAAGGCGCAACCTCGATCGACGAGTCGATGGTCACCGGAGAAGCCGTGCCCGTGGAGAAGGGCCCCGGGAGCCGGGTGACGGGGGGCACCGTGAACGGCACCGGCGGGCTCCTCATGCGGGCAGAGCGCGTCGGCAAGGACACGCTGCTCGCGCAGATCGTGCACCTGGTGGGCGAGGCACAGCGGAGCCGCGCGCCCATCCAGCGCCTGGCGGACCTGGTTTCCTCGTGGTTCGTGCCGGCCGTGGTCCTGGTCGCGGCGCTCACCGCCATCGTCTGGGGCTTCTTCGGCCCCGCGCCGCAGTTCGCGCACGCCCTGGTCAACGCAGTGGCCGTGCTCATCATCGCCTGCCCCTGCGCCCTCGGTCTGGCGACGCCCATGTCGATCATGGTCGGCACCGGGCGCGGCGCCCGCGAGGGCGTGCTGATCCGTAACGCGGAGGCCCTGGAGACCCTCGAAAAGGTCGACACCCTGGTGGTGGACAAGACCGGGACCCTCACCGAGGGTAAGCCGCGCCTCCAGTCGGTGCGCCCACTGGCGGTGGACGCGGCGACGCTCCTCGGTGTCGCCGCCGGCCTCGAGCAGGGGAGCGAGCACCCCCTGGCGGCGGCCATCGTCGCCGGTGCCAGCGAGCGGGGCACCCCACCGCTACCGATCACCGGCTTCCGCTCGCTCACGGGCAAGGGCGTCGCGGGCGAGGTGGACGGACGCCCGGCGGCGCTCGGCAACGCGACGCTCATGACGGAGCTGGGCGTCGATCTCGCGCCGGGTATCGTCGAGGCCGATCGCCTCCGCCAGGACGGGCAGACGGCGGTCTTCGTCGCCCTGAACGGTGAGCTCGCCGGCCTGTTCGGGGTGGGCGATCCCATCAAGGCGACCACGCCCGAGGCGCTCCAGGCCCTGCGCGCCGCCGGCGTGCGGGTCGTCATGCTCACCGGCGACCACGGGACGACCGCGCGGTTCGTGGCCGAGAAGCTGGGCATTACGGAGGTCGAGGCCGAGGTGCTGCCGGAGCAGAAGAGCGCGGTCGTCGCCAAGCTGCAGAGCCAGGGGAGGATCGTCGCCATGGCCGGCGATGGCATCAACGACGCGCCCGCCCTGGCCCGCGCCCAGGTCGGCATCGCCATGGGCACCGGCACCGACATCGCCATGGAGAGCGCCGGCATCACGCTGGTGAAGGGCGATCTGCGCGGTATCCTCAAGGCGCGCCGCCTCTCGCAGCAGGTGATGGGGAACATCCGCCAGAACCTCTTCTTCGCCTTCGTCTACAACGCCCTCGGCGTGCCCATCGCCGCGGGTCTGCTCTACCCGGTGTTCGGCCTGCTCTTGAGCCCCATGCTGGCGAGCGCGGCCATGAGTCTCAGCTCGGTTTCCGTCATCGCCAACGCCCTGCGGCTCCGCGGCACCACTCTGTAGACGCGGGGGGGCCCCGGAGGCCCCGGACGGCCGAGGAGATGCGCGCTCCCCCAACCGGAACCGAGCTGACCGCTGCGCTCGCGTCCGCTCCGATGGTCGACGCCTGATCGGCTCGACTTGAAAAAGGGACTCCCGGTTGTGGTTCGTTGGGGTTACCAACGAGAGCGACAACCGGGAGTCCACCAGTCCCCCCTGATGCCCGCCAGGGTTTCGCCTGGTCGGGGTCCAGCGGCTCGAGCTCAGCGTCCCGTCGCCGCCGCTTGCCTGCCCAGCTGCTGTTTCGACGGGACGCCCTTCTCGCCCACCGTCACGATGTCAACCGCACCTGCGGCTTCCATGATCCTCTTGGCGGTAGCTCGTTGCTCTCCGTCCGCGACGTGGACCGAGAGAAGGATGTTTCCACCCTTGATCTTGGTCTCGTACTGCTTGGCCTCGATCTCCGGAACCCCCAAGCCGACCAGCGCCCCGGCGAGTCCGCCGACGGCAGCTCCGGCCGCTATTCCACTGAGCCCGGCCATGATCGGACCCGCCGCAATGAACGGGCCCAGGCCGGGGATCGCCAGCGCGCCTATCCCTGCCAGTAGCCCGATCGCACCGCCGACCGCCCCGCCGGCGCTGGCACCCGCCACAGCACCCTCGGGGGCCTTGGTCTTCTGCTCATGCGCAAAGTCCCGGGTGCCCTTCTGGTCGGGAAACAATGCGGAAATGTCGCGGTTGGAAAAGCCCCCTTGCTGAAGCTGGGTGACGATACTCTCCGCCTGCCGTTGAGACGAAGCGATCCCGATGACTGATTGCCTTAACGTCATGAACGCCTCCTTTGCCTACTTGCTCGCAACCTCTAGTTGATTGTCGACTCGCGCAACGCGATCGACCCGTCCGGCGATCGTCCCGATCGTCGCTTGCTCGCTGGCACTGTTGACGGGACCACGAAGGGTCACGACCCGATCGACCGTGACAATCTTGACGTTCGCCGCGGCCGCCGTCGCGCCGTACTCCTCGACCACGCCCTGCCGCACGAGCTGCGTGATGGTCCTGTCCACCTCACCCCCTCCCTGGTCTCCGGGCGTGAGGGTCTTCAGGTCCCGATCACGCTCGTTCTTCCCCGTGTTGTCCGCGGCATTGCCCACGGGGGCGTTGAGCTTCTCGGATTCTGCGGCGGCGTTTCCCGGGCCTTTGCAGCCCACCGCGGCGATCGCTAGGAGCACGAAAACAGCTCTCTTCATGTGAGGTTCCTTTCTGGTGGCGGCGACTGCCGCCGAACTGTGGAAGCCGTCCCCCACGCCTGACTCGCCACCTCGTGCCCTGAACGCGCCAAGTGCAACACGAGAGTTTGGAGTTCCATGACCTGGCCAGTCTCGGCTGGTGCAGCAACGTGATAAGGCAGGACGTCATTCCGAACACAATCGAGGCTTCGCCCCCACTGGACCAGCGCCGGGGAGCCTCGCTAGGCTGGTGAGAACGCCACCCGTGGCTCGACCCCGACTTCGAGGGCCGTTCACCCGGCGACCACTGCCCGGGTCTGGCGACGGGCGGCTCGCGTCATATTGTCGGTGGGTCGCTCTCGCGGGAGGGATGGCGATGAGCGGCCATCGCGTCGATGAATGCCGCAGCCGTCTCGGCGGCGTCGGCGCCTTCGGCCAGCAGGATGCCCGGGTCTTCGTCCACGTCCGGCCCGAGGCCGGCGACTTCCAGCAACTCTCGTCCCGCGCCCAGGGCGAGGATCGTCTTGCCGTGCCGGAACTGGTCTTTGACGAACTCCAACGTATGCCCGTTGCCCAGGAGCGCCTCGACCGCTTCGCCGCCATCGGGCACCACCAGCGCATCGAAGAGGACGGCCGGAGAATTCTCCATCGACCTGTCGGCTTCTACTTGCTCGCCGGAGTCGCCGATGAACACGCCCACTCGTGGCCCCACGTAGTGAACGACTGCGCCCGCTTCGGTCAATGCACCGTGAAGGTCGGCGAGCGAGGCATGGTGGACGCCGTTCTCGACCAACACGGCAATCTGCCGGGTACGGATGCCGCGTTCGCCGGGCAGCGCCTGCAGCGACAGCGCTGGAGAGACGGTCACCTCCGGCGGCTCCGGATCGTCGATGGCCTTCGGCATTGCCTCGGGCACCTCCATGCCCAGACCGGCCGCGACCTCGGCGACCAGCTCCGGCGAGACGTTCACCAGCGAGGACAACATGCGCCTGCGGATGGAGGGGACCGCGACCTTGCTCAGCTCGAAGCGGAACGCGGCAGCGATGTGCGCCTTCTCGATGGCCGTCTGACTTAGGTAGAACAAGGTGGCTTGCGCATAGTGCTCGGCAAACTTCTCCGGCTTGCCGCGGACCTTGTCGGCGGCATTGGCCTCGGGAAAGGACGCGAAGCCTGCAGTTCCGGCCTGGAAGGGGCAGCCACCCGCCAAGGAATTCGGTTCGTACGCAACGCGCCCGCGATGTAGCGACTGACGGTGCAAGCCATCGCGTTGGTTGTTCTGTACCGACGCCAGTGGAGCATTGATTGGGATCTCGTGAATATTGGGG
>CAYOLF010000185.1:0-5189 GCA_964404725.1 uncultured Polyangiaceae bacterium | reverse complement strand
GTCGTCTCCGAGCGCTATCGCCTGGATTCCCTGCTCGGGCAGGGGGGCATGGGCTCGGTGTGGCGCGCGCACCACCTCACCCTCAACGCGCCGGTGGCCATCAAGCTCATCGATCCGGCGCTCGCCGGCAGCCCGGAGGCGCGGGCCCGCTTCCTCCGCGAGGCCCAGGCCGCCGCCGCCCTCCGCAGCCCGAACGTCGTACAGACGCTCGACTTCGGCGTCGACCAGGACGTCCCCTACATCGTGATGGAGCTGCTGCTCGGCGAGAGCCTCGCCGATCGGCTGGCCCGCGCCGGGCGGCTGACCCCGGCGGACACGGCCCGGATCGTGGTGGATGTCGCCAAGGCGATCGGCAGGGCGCACGCCGCGGAGATCGTGCACCGGGACCTCAAGCCCGACAACGTCTTCCTCACCCGCGACGAGGACGACGAGGTGATCAAGGTCCTGGACTTCGGCATCGCCAAGGCGACCGGCACGGTCGGCGCGTCCACGTCGAGGACGCGCACCGGCGCGATCCTCGGCACCCCGTACTACATGAGCCCGGAGCAGGCGCAGGGGGACAAGCGCGTCGACTGGCGCACGGATCTCTGGGCGCTGGCGGTCATCGCGTTCGAGTGCCTGGTCGGGCGGCGGCCGTTCGAGGCGGACGGGCTCGGCTCCCTCATCATGCAGATCTGCGCTGCACCGATCCCAGTGCCTTCGGCGATCGGGCCGGTGCCGCCGGGGTTCGACGCCTGGTGGGCGAAGGCCACCGAGCGCGACCCGACGGCGCGCTTCCAGAGCGCGAAGGAGCTCGCCACGTCGCTGCGCGCGGTCCTGCTGGAGGGCGAGACGGCGCTGCGCGCGGGGAGCTACGGGCGCGCCTCAGACGGAGAGGGCGCGCCGGCGGGCGGCGGCCCGGGGACGGGCACGTTCGGGGGCACCCCGGCAGCGCCCGCCCCCACTCCGCACGCCGAGCTCTCCGCGTCGCAGCCCGGGCCGGGGACGGTCGCGCTCGCCACGGGCTCCGGCGCCGTCGTCGCCCCGGCGAACACGGCGCACGTCACCACCACGAGTGCCAGCGCCATGGCCGGCGCCAAAGGCCGGACCTCGAAGCGTGGCGGGTTCTCCCTGGCGCTGGCGGTGGTTGCGGGCGTCCTGATCCTGGGCGGCGTCGCGGCCGCGGCCCTGCTCGGTGCGCTCCGGGACGAGGCGGAGCCGGTGAGCGACGTGGCCTCGGCGGCGGCGGAAACCCCCTCGCCGACGCCGCCGGTGGTGGACGTCGTGCTGCCCGATCCCGCGGGCCCTCCGCTCGAAGCGGCGGCGAGCGCCTCCGCGTCGCCCCCCGGCGTCGGCATTGGCGCGGGCATCGTCGCCGCCCCGACGACGTCCGCCACCCCGCCGGTCCGCGTCGTCGCGCCCCCCGTCGGCGGCGCGGCACGGGCGATCGTGACGGCGATCCCGACGGCGTCCGCGAGCGCACGCGCCCCCACGGTCGCGGCGAAACCGCCGGCCGTCGTCGTCCCCAAGCCCCCGGCACCCCGGCGGGATCGCCTCGGGTTCTAGGCCCGACCTTCGCTCGATCCCCGCAGCGGCGGAGAGGACCCTGCGGGGGAGTCCCGCGACCTCAGCGGATGTTCCCGCGGGTGTTGTCGCGCTGGAGGTCGAGGTGAAGGTGGTTACGGTGTGCGACGTCGTAGTTCGGCGTCAGGATGTGGTGGAAGAGCTGCCGCGCGGCGATGGCGCAGATCAGGTTTCGGAGCTCGAGCGCCTCAGGCGTGTCGCTGCCGAGCTCCGCCTCTGGACCGCAAGCCGGGGTCCCGATCGCCGCTGGCCAGTCGCGCTCGATCTCGAGCGTGCGACCGTCGGCGAGGGTGAACGCCGTCACGTCGAGGGCCAGCGCGTAGTTGTGTTGGCTCGGCCGGCGGCTGCCCGGCAGGTGCGCGCGCGGTCGGTAGGTGTTGTCGATCCGCACGGCGACGACGCCGTGCTCGGCGAGGAGCGCGGCGAGCTCGCCCAGGACGAGCGTGAGCCGGCAGTCGAGCACGCCGTAGGGGCTGGACCGAGGGGGAACCACCAGACGCACGCCGTGGAAGGGACCGGTCACGCGCGTCGCGGTCGCCACTCCGGGCGTCGGCCGCCGGTCGCGCTCGACGGGGAGCCCGCTCCGCGCGAGCTCGGCGCGGCAGTCCGCCGGTGAGAGGTCCGCGATGCGCCGCGCGGGCGCATTTCGCGGGAGGTCCGGGCCCGGGAGCGGGTCACAAAAGGGCGGCGGAGGCTCGGCGCTCGCCACCGACGCCAGGGGCTCGGCCGCGCACACCCCATCGTCGACCGAGTCCACCGCCGGCGCCGGGACGGATGGCACCTCCGTCGTGGAGGGCTCGGCGCTCGCTGACGCCTCGGGCGAACTCAGCGTCACCCCAGCCGCCGCTGCGGGCGGTGGCTGAGGAGCGACCGCAGGGGCCGAGGCGGGAGCTGGCGCCATCGAACGCGCGGCAGCGCAGGCCAGCGCGCCAGGCAGCGCCGCCATGGTGACGAAGCGCCGCGAAGCAGCGCGCCAGGGGACGAAGTGCCGACGCACGGCCCGAGGGTGACATCCCGAGCGTCGCCTGTCCCGCGAATCGCGCGGTCCGTGGAGCCTTGCGCGGCGGTGATCCTGTCCTACGCTCCGCCCGTGAAGGTCGCGGTCCTCGGCGCATCGGCGAACCCTGCTCGTTACTCGCACCGGGCGGTCCAGCGCCTGCGCACGCTCGGGCACGAGGTGTTCGGCGTGAACCCAAGCCTGCCCGATCTCGGTCCGGTGCCGGTGGTGGCCAGCGTGCGCGAGCTGCCCCCGGGCGTGCACACGCTGACGGTCTACGTCGCCCCGGAGCGGTGCGCCGGGCTCGAGGATGAGCTGAACGCCGCCGGGTTCGCGCGCGTGATCTTCAACCCGGGCAGCGAGAACCCCGCGCTGGCCGCGCGGCTCGCGGCCGGTGGCGCCGAGGTGATCGAGGCGTGCACGCTCGTGCTCCTCGCGACGGGCGAGTTCGCCCGAGGGGTGGCGCCCGCGCCCTAGGGGTCGCTGCCGCGCCAGAGTGAGGCGAAAGTCCGGTGATCAGCCCCCGGCCTTGCACGCGATGTTGCACGCTAGATCGGCCCCGCAGCGCGCGCAGGGGTCCCGCGACGGAGGAGGTCGCTCCGGCGCCGTGTTCGTTGCCGTGGGCCTCGGCGGGGGCGGACGTCGCAGCGGGGGCACCCGCCGCGGCGGCGCGGTGGCGCTCGCGCTCGGCGCGGTGGACGGGGCCGGAGCCGTGGACGGGACTGGCGTGGGAGCGTCGGTGTCGCCTGCCGGCGAGGCGGACGCCGCGGCGCCCGGCGCCCCGGCTCCGTCTCGCGGAGCGGACGACGGGGCGCGCGGGTCGAGCGGGGTTTCGGATGGCTCCGGTACCAACAGCGCGACCGTGAGCCCGAGGACCGCGAACGCGACGCCGCCGACGGGGAACAACCAGCCAGCGTGCCGCCCGCGCCCCGAGCCCGGGACGGGCGACGACACCAGGGGCAGCGGAGTCCCCAGAGCGTCAGCCCCGCCGAGCGGCGGCGGCACGAAGGGGCTCGCGGGGACGACGGCGCTCACCACCGGGGCCGCCGCGCTCGCCGCCTCGTGCTGTCCCCAGCCCAGCGCTGCGAAGTCCACCAGCGTCGAGTCGGCGGCGACTCCAGCGCCCCGGTCGGGCGGGGGGTGCGGAGAGCTCGGGGCGCTGCGCGCGAGCGAGGCGAGCGAGAAGAGCTCCGACACCTCCGCGCGCTCCGTGGCGGGCGAGCGTGGAGGCGCGGCGGCGCTCGGGGCACCGTGACCTCGAGTTCCGGCGGTGTCCCGAGCCCCCACCGAGGGCCGGTGAGGCGGCGTGGATGACCGCCATCCACAGCGGCGACAGGGGTTGGGCTCAGCCGAAGGACCGAGCCGACCGGAAACGACGGGGGCACCGCAGGCAGGGCAGAGCATGGGGGGCATGTGGGTTCCGCGTCGGATCCATTGCTCGCGCAGCAACCACCAAGATGGAAACATCCCGCCCTGCTGTCCTTGGGTCCGAAGACAACGAGGGCCGCCCGAGGTAATCTCGGCCCGGTGGCAACGGGCAACGAGACGGCGTTCAACGCGGTGGGACAGGAGCGTCAGCGTGACGACGAGCACCTGAAGCTCCTGATGATCGGCTTTTACGTCCTCGGCGGCGTGACCGGGCTGGTCGCGCTGATCCCACTGCTCCACATCGGGATGGGGATCATGTTCCTGGTTTCGCCGCCGTCGGGCGGCAGCGATCCGCCTCCGGAGTGGTTCGGGTGGATCTTCATCGCCATCGGGACGTTGGCAGTTGTGATCGGCGAGGCCATGGCCCTGCTCAACCTCGCCGCCGGCCGCGCCGTGCAGCAGCGCCGCTCCCGGACCCTGGTAACGGTGGCCAGCGCCGTCGACTGCCTGCAGATGCCCCTGGGCACCGTGCTCGGGGTCCTGGCCCTGGTGACCCTGGGCCGCGATTCCGTGCGCGCGCAGTTCGATCGCTGATCAGCGCCCGCAGCCGGCGCAGCGGTTCCCGCCGAGCACCCCGAACAGGTCGCGCGCGTAATAGCGCCCCCCGCACCGCGCGCAGCGAAAGCGACGAAGACCCTGGTGCAGCCGCACGAGCAGGAGGACGAAGAGCGCGAACGCCGCCAGCACGACCGGCACGCTCGGCGTCACCATCGCGAGGATGACGAGCCACAGCGGCAGGTACCCGACCCAGAGCGCCGTGATCGCGCGACGCAGGACCGGCGCCGGCTCAGCGACGACGTCACGCTCAGCGAGCCCCTCGCCTGCCCCCTCACCCGAGCCCCCACCGAGCTCGAACGCCGGATCTGCGCCCGCAGTCGCCACCGGCGGTGCGCCGTTCGGCTCGGACGGGGACGGCTCGGGGGCGGTCAAGGCTCGGCTCCTCGCGGCGAGGATACGCGACCAAGACGCGCGTGTGGGGTCCGACGCCCCCGGGCTGGCCGTTGAGCCTTGACGGGACCGCTCGCCATGATAATTGCCGCGTTCCCCAGGGCGTTCGCCCCGGGGCTCCGGGCCATTAGCTCAATTGGTAGAGCAGCGGACTCTTAATCCGGAGGCTGACGGTTCGAGTCCGTCATGGCCCACCCTCCCGAAGCCAGCGTCGCCGCTGGATTTTTCTTTGGCTGGTGAGGAGCTTCCGGAA
>CAYOLF010000184.1:0-5242 GCA_964404725.1 uncultured Polyangiaceae bacterium | reverse complement strand
CTCGGCGGAGCTCGGCCAGCGCGCCCGTCTCACCGTGCGGGCGTGAGGCGTGCGGATCGACATGGCGGCGCGAGGGCCGCGAGGGGTGCAGGTTCGGTGGTGCGTGGCCGCTCGGGGCGGGGCGTCGCGAGCGGGGGGGTCACGGCGTCTCGATCGTCTCGTCGGCCACGGTGCACGGGTTTCCGCAGCCCTTCTTGTGCGGCTGGTACGTTCGGTACTGTGGCGTGAGCGTCGAGGCGACGACGAGCTCACCGTCGCGGCGAACCTCCAGTGTCGCAGTTCGGGGAGTGGCACGATGGAAGTAGACCGCCGCAATCCCGCAATCCAAGAGAAACGCGAGATCGTAGTCGGTGCAACTCAAGGGGCTGCCCGTTGGGGGCACGGTCCCCCCGGCGCCGCCAAGGGTTGCTGATCCTCCCGATGCAAGAGCTCCCGCCATTCCCGCGAGACTGTCAGTGTGGCAAACGCCTTGCCCGGACCAAAACAAGACACAGGACGCAGTGTGTTCGTCGTATGTAACGTCGACCGAGTAGGTTCCAGGGGTAGTTAGCGGCGGGTCGAACCGCATCTCGAGCGTCCGGGTACAAAGATAAGCGTCTTCGCACTCGGTCACGCACCCCGTCACCACGGCCGGCGCGGGAGCCAGGGCCACTCCCACGGCGATGGCGGCGATCTTGCGCACGGAACCCACGGCTCTGCCCCTCGCCCGCGCCCTCATGGCACCGCGCACCGGCAGCAGCCGAGCTCCTCCCACTGGTCCTTGTCGCAGACGCCGTTGTACACGCAGACCGAGTTGCAGTCCGCGTCTTCCGCGCAGGACAAGTACCCGCAGTCGCTCGGGTAGGTGTCGTCGTCGAGGAACCTGACCACCACCGAATCGTTCGCCTCCAGCCCCTGGCCAACATCCCAGACCCGGAAGCCGAAGGTCACCGGTGTGGAGCCGTTCTGGAACTCCGGCGCCCCGGCGCCGAACGTGCTCGAGAGGTCGATCGTGAGCGGGACACTCGGGGACGCCGTCGCTGGCTGGAGCACGAGGGTACGGTAGGACGAGGTCGCGTACCACGCCCAGTAGTAGGGGTCGGCGCCACTGGCGCCGACCGCCCCGACCAGTCCGTGGAGCGTCAGGACGTCGTCCTGGTAGTAGCTGGAGCCCGTGACGGGGTTGGCGATCTGCACCTGCGGCGGCATCCCCTCGTAGGTTCCCCAGGCGTTGATCGGGATGGTAAGGGCGCTCGAGTCCTCCTGCGAGTCGGTAACCCTGAGGCGGAGCGTCCCGAAGGGCTCGCTCATCTGCACCACGCGACGTCCGCAGACCGCGGTGTCCTGGATGACGCTCCCGCCGTCGACCTCCCAGGCGATGTCGCAGGTCAGCAGGCCGTCCTCGTCGTCCCAGGCCCGTGCGACGACGACGTTCTGGCCCGGGTACCAGAGGGTGATCCCGGCGCCGGATGGCTCGGGGGAGACGATCTCGAGCAAAGGTAGGGAGTTCTCCACCGTGAAGGTGACCGAGTCTTCTGTCTCCTGAC
Organism: uncultured Polyangiaceae bacterium; assembly: GCA_964404725.1. Classification (GTDB taxonomy): domain Bacteria; phylum Myxococcota_A; class Polyangia; order Polyangiales; family Polyangiaceae; genus JAFGBI01. The sequence goes on along the minus strand of CAYOLF010000184.1, from coordinate 3,716 downwards.
CGTCCGGCGTGGTCAGGGTCGCGGTGAGCGAGTAGCGACCGGGGGACGGGACCGGGAAACTCCCCACCATCGCGCCGTCAGCGACGACCGTGCTGTAGACGACGCAGGGGTACTCGTCGCAATCCAGAGGCCCCTCGAGGACCCAGCGAACGGGCCCGAACTCCGTGGTCTGCGCGGCGCCATCCGGATCGGTGTAGAAGTAGAACACCCGCGAGTCGAAGCCCATCCATCCCGCGGAGAGGGGGATGCGGTCGCCATCGGCGGGCGCCACGATCTCCACCGCGCGCGTGTAGCTCTCCGGCCCCCTCGACGCGATCGCCTCCCGGACGGGGTCGAGCGCGGTGAAGTAGCCCCGCGCGGCTCGACCCGTCCCGGGTCGCCTCCCGCCTTCCAGGAGGTCCATCACGGTGTGAGCGCTGGCCTCAGGGTTCGCTGCCCAGACGAGCGCCGCGATCCCCGCCGTGAAGGGCGTCGAGTAGCTGGTCCCATCGACCGCGACGAAATCACCGACGGTGTCGGTGGGGTCCCCGTCGCTGAACTGCTGGAACGAGGCCCAGACGTCCACGCTCGAATCACCGTAGTTGGACTCCTCATCCGCCTCGAGAGTGCCGAACGCCATTCCTCCCACGCAAGTCACGTGGTCGAACTCGCATGGGTAATAGATCCGCTTCTCCCAGCAACGGCCGAGGACACAGTCCTCCGCGTCCACGTCGTCGCCGTCGTTTCCCGCCGATGCGAAGAGGAGGACGCCGTTTTCGTGCGCTCTCTTGACCGCGCGACTCCCGCGCCTCGTCCATCCGAAGGCCTTGGCGCGATCGTAGTGGAAGCTCATGCTGATGATGCGCGTCTCGTCGTCGAGGTCCTTGATGGATTTGACCGCTCCCGACTGGTAATAGCCGTTGAAGGTCGCGATGAGGCGCGACACCGGACCGCCCGGCCCCGCGGCGCCGAAGCCGTTGTTCGCCTGCCCGAACCCGGCCCCGACCACCCGGGACCCGTGCCACGGCTCACTTCCATCTGCTTCCTGGTAGGGGTCGAAGCGGTCGCGCACGGCGCGCACCGAGCAGTTGGGAGGCCAGTCCGCGTTCTCGTGGAAGCCTTCGTCAGAAATCCCGACGGTGATCGACTGCCGAAGCAGGCCAGCGAGTTCGAGCAGCCGCCAGGCCTCGGCCACGCCGGTGTCCCAGACGCCGCCCGTCTGTAGCTGCGGCCAGAAGAACGGATTGCTGCCGAAGCCCGTCAGGGTTCCCCCCTCCGCGATCACCCGGTCCACGAACGGCCCCGTCAGCGCGTCATTCTCGAGGAGGCACTCGAGATCCACGGTGAGGCCCGCGAGGGTGCTCTCGGCGGCGGCCGCCAGGAGGCCGCGGACCATGGGGCTCGAGGCGCGATGGGCCCCGTAGGGGCGGTTGTCGAGCTCGGAGAGGTAGGCGGGGAGGGCGTCGGCGTTCGCCCGCGTGGTGTCGATCACCGCGAAGTAGGTCGTTTCCGGGCCGTCCTCCGCGGGCTCGGAGAACAGGATCTGCGCGTTCCAGCGCGCCACGAAGTTGGCGAGCACCTGGGGGTCCGCGGTCGTAAGCAGGAGCTCGTTGGCAACGACCTCGGAGGTGAAGCCATCGGGATCGGCGAGGACGCCGACCGGCAGGGGAGTCCCCAAGGGGTCGTCCCCGGTGATGGTGGGCACGGAGGGCAAGAGGGTCGGGTCCACGGTCACGGAGAGCGGCTGGAGGGTCGCGACCAACGACGGCTCCCGGTGGTAGGTCGTGACCCTGAGCTTGGGACCGCGGCTCGACTCGCGCGAGCCGAAGGTCGCGCCGACGCCGCTCGACCGCAGCACCCACCCGAATCGGTCCGCCTCGAGGTAGGCCAATCGCTCCACATCCGCCGTGACGTCGATGAGGACCCGATCCCCCACGACGGTGACGCTTGGCGCCGTGCCGGGCTCGCGGTCCCGCCAGGGGTTGAATGGCGGGAACCCCGGCGCGCCCAGCGTCCAGCGGCTCACGCCCGAGCAGTCCGGAAGCGCATTGGCGGGATTGGCATCGTCCGAGCAGCTATGGGTTGCATTCTCGGTCCAGGGCTCCTCCATCTCGAGCAGCTCGAGGCCCGTCGCGGAGCCGCCGAGCAGGTCGAGCTCGAGGGTCGCGGAGTCAACGTAGGTCGCCGCGCCGAGCGTGGCGCGGAGCGCGCGGAGATCGAAGGCGAGGAGGGCGACCTTGGAGGGCCCCGCCTCGAGTGTGGTGCTGGCACCCAGGACCGCGTCGGGGGCGGTCGCGCTCGCCGTCGTGTCGCGGAGCGCGCCGAGCTCGACCGGGGCGCAGGGGTTCGAGCGGCGGGAGACGGTGGCGGTCACGCCGTCGAGCGTCCAGGACACGGAGTCGCCGGTGAAGGCCGCGGTGTGGGAGCCGGTCCGGTAGCCGGGCAGGAACGTCGCGAACCCATTCGACTCCGTGGCGCCAGTGAAGGTGTTCCCGGCGCCGGGCGGCAGGGTCACGGGCGCTGCCCCGGCGTTGCCGTACCCGAACAGCGCGAGGTACCGGCCACCCCCGAGGGGCTCGACGCAGCCGGTGAGGGGCTTGAGGCCGTGCGGTCCTGGCGCCTGGAGCAGGCCCCACCGGAACGGCCGGTGCACGATGCGCAGGCCGGGCTCGATCTGGACCGAGCGCGCGAAGAACGAGCCCTCGTGTGCGACGTCGTTGCCCCCAAGCTTCAGCGTTCCCGACGGGGCGAGGATGGTGCCGCGGAACGGGGCCTCGATGGTCACCGGGTCAGCCCCCAGGGCCTCGAGCGCGAGGTTCGGGAAGAGGCCGTCCGCGGTTTCGAGCTCGCCGCGGAAGGTGACGGCCGAAGCCACCGCGATGGTGGTCGGCGCGAGCGAATCCGAGAGGCGCAGGTTCGCTGCCGGCTCCACGGTGACGCTCTGGAAGAAGTAGTGGCCCGAGCCGAGCGTGAGGGTCGCGCGCGACTTGACGCTCAGCGGGCCGTAGAAACCCGGCGCGAGCGTCCGCTGCGTGTCTGGCTCGAGGGACACCGGCGGCGGCACCGTGGCGGCGCGCAGCACGCGGAAGCGATGGACGACGGTGGGGATCGGGGTGTTCGCCACGACCTGGCCGGTGACGGAGGCACCGCTCTGGAGCGTGATCGCGCGGGCCGATCGCGGGTCGCCGGTGACCTGCGCCCGATTCCGGAGCGTGAGCGGGGCTGCGCTCCAGATGGAGCCGGTCTGCGCATCGGCGCCGACGTTGGTGGAGCTGGTGCCAGAGTTGACGATCGGCGAGTGGCTCCCGTCCGGCTGCACGACCATCACGCGATCAGCCAGCGCCAGGCTGCTGCTCGCGCTCAGCGCGACCCCCTCGAACGGCACCGCGACCGGCAGCGTGATCCGGAGCTCCACCTCGCTGGTAACGACGCGCTGCGCTACGGCGGCGATATGACGGGCTTGGGGGGGGGGGGATCACCACCGCACCCGGCCAGGAGCAGCGCCCCCAGCCCGAGCACGCGGCGCGCGCGCCGCCGCGCTGTCGTGGCCCCGCGTGAAGGACGCCCGCCGCCTCGGCTCCGAACCCGCGCCCCTCCCTCGTATCCCCTCGGTGCCATCACCCCCATGATGAAGGCCGAGCTTACTCACCTGCGCCGCCTTCAGCAAGCGCCTCGGCGAGTAGGCCTAGAGCACCGAACAGGTTGCCGACAGCGACGGAGGCCCGGAAAATGCCTCC
>CAYOLF010000183.1:0-5319 GCA_964404725.1 uncultured Polyangiaceae bacterium | reverse complement strand
CGTCGTCGTCGTCGTCGTCGTCGTCGTCGTCGTCGTCGTCGTCGTCGTCGTCGTCCTCGCCGTCGTCGTCGGCGGCGCCCTGTTCGTCCTCCCACGGGGGCTTCGAGCCGGCGCCCTGCGACGAGGTCGGCTTCTTCGCCTGGTCCTTGCCCTTTGCCGTCTTTTCGTCCGCCTTCTTCGTCGTCTTCGCCATCGGTCGCCTATTCTTCCAGGGGTCGGAGCGAGGCCCAGCAGTTGGTCATGACCGGATCGGGCCGGCCGCCGGCGTGGACCTGGAGAGCCAGCTTTCCGCCGCCGAGGTCGTAACCCGAAGTGCGGATCGTGTCACCTGGCCACACGGGCTTGCGGAATTGTCCGGCGAGCTCGACGAGGCGCGTCGGGTCGGAGCCGCACGCCGCGAGCACCACCGCCCGCGCCGCATGGCCGAAGGTGCAAAGCCCGTGCAGGATGGGGCCCGTCGGGAACCCCGCGCGCGCCGCGAACTCGGGATCGGCGTGGAGCGGGTTGAGATCGCCGGACAGCCGATACAGGAGCGCCTGCTCGGGGCTGGTCGCGTCCTCGTGGACGAAGCTCGGGACGGCGTCCTTGGCCACCCTGGGGGCATCGCTCTTCGGCGGAGGGGGTCCCCCGAAGCCGCCGCCGTCGAGGAACAGGAGGGTCCACTCCGTCTCGAAGGCGAGCTCGCCGTCGAGCTCGGAGCGGGTCGAGATCCTGAGCTCCGCGAGGCGCTTGAGGTCGTACAGGCCCGAGATCCAGGCCGTCGATACGACCGTGCCGGCCGCGGGGAGCGGGCGGTACAGCCGGATGCTCTGCGTGTTGTGGACCATGCGCCCGAGATCGCCGCCCGAGCGCTCGAGCAGCTCCTGCACGGCGCCGACGGGTGGGATGACGGCGAAGGAGGGGTAGACGAGCGGTCCGCGCTTCTCGTAGAGGAAATCGAGCTCCGCGCGGCGGGCCCCGATCCCGAGCGCGTAGAGGACGGTGGCCTTCCAGTCGTACTTGAACTCGTGACCTTCGACCTTGGTTCCAACCAGGGATGCGTCCAGGCTCATGCGGTGCTCCCGGGCGCCAGAGCGGCCTCCCGCGCCGGCTTCAAACCATGGATCCCCTCGTCGAACAAGCCCTCGCGACCCTCCGGGGGGCCTGGCCCGACCTCGCGCGGACGCTAGTGGCCTGGGCGCGGATGGCGCCCGTCGTGGCGCTCGTACCGGCGTTCGGGCTGAGGGCGGTGATCGCTCCGGTGCGGGTGGGGCTCGCGCTCGCGCTCGCGGTGGCGGTGAGCCCGGCCCTGGACGCGGGGGGCGATGGCGGCCCGGTCACCCCGCTGCGCCTCGGGCAGGAGGCGCTCGGTGGCCTGCCCGTCGCCCTGACGGCCGCCGCGGCGCTGCACGTCGCGACGATGGTGGGCGGTCTGGTGGACACGTTGCGCGCCGAGCGGGCGACGTCGCTCGTCCCGGGCCTGCCCGAGGGGACCTCGCCCTTGGGCGTGCTGCTCGGGCTGTTGGTGGCGGTGGCCTTCCTCGAGGGCGGCGGCGCGACCGCGCTCTGTGAGCTGGCCGCCGCGCCGCCCCCGTCGGGTCTGGTGGGGGCGGCGCTCGCGCTCGAGCGGGGGGTCGTGATCGCCGTCGCGGCGGCGATGCCGCTGGTGGTCGTCAGCATCGTCGTGGAGGTCGCCTTCGCGCTCACGGCGCGGGCCGCGAGCCCGGCCTACGTGTCGCCCGTGCTCGCCCCCGCGCGGTCGCTGGTCCTGCTCGGCGCGACCGCGCTCGTGCTGGACCGGCTGGTGGCGTTGACGGTGCTGGTCGCCGAGCGGGCTCAGAGCGGCACGCGGTAGGCGGCGACCAGGCTGGCAACGAAGTACGACGCCCGACCGGCGAGCGACGCCTCGTCGCCGAGAGGGCTCAGCTTGGGGTCGGGCGGGAGGAACCAGGCGCCGATGCGCAGCGTGCCCCCCACCGACCAGCCGCGCCTCACCTCGTAGGCGAGCCCGCCGGCGAGGGTCGAGGTGAAGCCCTCCGTGCGGATGATCACCCCGCCCGAGCCGATGAGCGGCCTGTCCGTGGCCGAGTCCGTCTCGGTTTCGAAGCTGTCGCTGACGACGACCAGGCCGGCGGTGGCGCCGGCCCAGGCCTCGAAAGCGTCCCGCACGTAGGGGTAGACGCGGGCGGTGGCCTCGATGGTCAGGTACCGGCGCGACTGCTCGCGCCGAATCCCCTCCAGCTGGCGCTCGGGCAGATCGGTGGTCGGCGTCAGGCCGAGCATCACGCCCGCGCCCAGCGCGAGCGCGGGCGGTAGCCGGAAGAGCTGCCAGGCCTCGAGCGCGGGGCTCGAGTCCCCGCGGAGGCAGTCCGTTTCTCCCGTGCGCACGCTGCACACCTCGGCGTCGGGCAGCGTGAGCCACCCGATGCCAACCTCGACCATCCCGTGCAGGCGCTGCATCCGCGTGGAGAGCGCCAAGGCGCGCGGGGCGGCGGGGAGCGGGGTCTCGATCGTCACCGTCGCGTTCGGGACCGGGTCGGTCACCGGGGGCTCGGCCACCCCCTCGGGGGCGGCTTCGAGGGGCGGCGCGGCGCCCTCCCCGTCCGACGTGGGCTCGGCGGGGGGGGCGGCGGGGGCGGCGGGGTCCGGCTGGGCGCCGACGGGGCCCGCGCCCAGGAGCGCGGCGAGGAGCGCTGGTGCGGCGCGAGTCGCGGCCGAGCTCATCACCGCCCTCCTTCGCGCGGCGCGGTCGCGTCGCTGCTCGGCGTGCAGGCGCCCAGGCGTGCTCCGGCGAGAGCGGCCAGCAGCGTGCCGACCGCGACGCACAGCGCGGCGGCCAGCGCCCGCCGGGAGCGCCGCGAGCCACCCGCGGGCGGCTCGCCGGGCGGCGCCAGGTCGGGGGGGGGAGCGGCGGGCAGCCCGCCCGTCGCGGGGGCGGTCCCCGCGAGCTGCGCCACCACGCTCGGCCCGAGCTCGAGCGACCGGGTGCGCTCCAGGCTCTCCAGCACGGTCACGCTCGCTGCGTCCCCGAGCAGGGGCGAACGGGTGACGAGGTCGTCGGGGCGGAGCCCGCTCCCGCGCGCCGCCTCGACCAGGGCCCGGCCGAGCTCGCGGGCGTTCGGCGGGCGTTCGGCCGGCTGCTTGGCGAGCCCCCGCGCGACGACCCGGGCGATGGGGTCGGGGACATAGCTGGAGCGCTCGATCTCGCGCAGCTCGGGGGCGGGCGACGCCGTGTGCTGCACCAGGATCGCGACCGGGCTGTTCCCCTCGAACGGCGCTCGGCCGGCGAGGCACTCGAACAGCATGACCGCGAGCGAGTAGACGTCGCTCGCCGCCGTGACGACCTCGCCGCGCGCCCCCTCGGGCGAGACGTAGCGGGGCGTCCCGAAGATCACGCCCGCCTGCGTGGCCACGGTCGCATCCGCGTGCTCGACCCGGGCGACCCCGAAATCGAGCACCTTGGCGAAATCGCGATCGTCACCGCGACGGATCAGCATCACGTTCTCGGGCTTGAGATCGCGGTGCACGATCTGATGCGCATGCGCCTCGCCCACGGCGTCGCAGACCTGCAGCATCACGTGCAGCGCTCGCGGCAACGACAGGGCGCCGCCCGCCGCCGCCAGCGCCGAGCGCAGCGACGGGCCGTCGAGGTACTCCATCACCAGGTAGGCCTCGCCCGCGGCGCCGTCGCTCGCCCGGGGCAGCTCGCCGGACATCAGCACCCCCACCACGTTGGGGTGGCTCAAGCGGCTGACGACCCGCGCTTCACGCCGGAAGCGCTCGCTGATGGTGGCGTCATTCATGAGGTCGCGGCGCAGGATCTTGATCGCGACCGGGCGATCGACGTCGCGCTGGTGGGCGCGATAGACGCGGCCCATGGCGCCCACCCCGATCAGCCGTTCGATCCGGAATTGCCCGGCGATCTCGAGGTCGAGGTAGGGATCGGGCGCGCGGATCCCGGGCTCCTCCCTCCCGTTCAGGGGGGTGCCGTCCCGGGGACAGAAGAGGACGTCGAGGGCGTACTCTCCCCGGCATTCGGGGCAGACCCGCGCGCTGTCGACCACCACGACGACGCTAGCACGGGAAGGCACGCCGGCGGAGCCGGCCGGAAGGACTGGCGACGGGCGGTCGGCGTCGCGCGCGCGCCGTGCGGCACAATGCCCGCCAAACGCGATTTGTTGGCGCGGGCTCATGACATTTCCGGCAGCCTCGGTAGGCTCCCGACCCCCCGCCGGTCCAGCGTCGATGCGTCCACACCTCGCCCGCTCCGCCCCACGTCGCCGCTCGTCGGCGCCCGCGCCCCGCCGGGGGCGGCGCCAGGGGTGCGTCGGCGCTTGGGCCCAGGTTCCGCGCGCCGAGCGGGGGGTGTCGCCGTGACCCACGGCGAGTCGACCTCTTCCCCGCCGCCCGCGGGCGCGGACGAGCTGGCGAAGCCCGGCGCGCAGTACCTCGTGCGCCTCGACAACTTCGAGGGGCCGCTCGATCTGCTGCTGCACCTCATCCAGCAGCACGAGCTGGACATCCTGGACATCCCGATCGCTTTCATCGCGGAGCGGTACGTCGCCTACGTGACCTTGATGGAGGAGCTCAACATCGACGTCGCGAGCGAGTACCTGCTCATGGCGGCGACGCTCATCCACATCAAGTCCAAGCTCTTGCTGCCGACGCCCCCCGCGGATCAGGAGGACGCCGAGGCGGAGTCGGAGCTCGACCCGCGCGCCGACCTCATTCGACGGCTGCTCGAGTACCAGAAGTACAAGGAAGCCGCCAACCAGCTCGGTTCGCGCAGCGTCGTCGGCCGCGACGTCTTCGGTCGCGGGAGCGTCGCCCCGGCGTCGGACGAGCCGGCACCGCTCGCCCAGGTCGGGCTGTTCAAGCTGCTCGATGCCTTCCAGCAGGTGCTGGACCGCGTCGATCGAAAGCTGGACCATCAGATCGAGTTCGAGCGCCTATCCATCACCGAGCGGATCAACGAGATCGTCGACCTGCTGCGGGTGCGGCCGCGGTGCGAGTTCACGGACCTGTTCACCGACCAGCGCACGCGGATGGAGGTGATCACCACGTTCCTCGCCCTGCTGGAGATGACCCGGCTGAGGATGACCCGGCTGACCCAGGATGGGCCGCTCGCCCCCATCTTCGTCGAGGCCTGCCTCGGTGACGCGCCGCCGGTGGAGCCGCTCGGCGAGCTCGGCCCGCTGCCGCCGCTCGCAGCAGCGGAGCCCGAGTCCGTCCTCGCCGAGTTGTCGGCCGCCGAGGAGCCCGCCGTCGCCGAAGCTGCCGCCACGGAGCCGGAGTTTGTCCCCGAGGAGCCGGAGGCCGTCCCGGAGGAGCCTGTGGCCG
>CAYOLF010000182.1:0-5424 GCA_964404725.1 uncultured Polyangiaceae bacterium | reverse complement strand
CCTGCTGGGGATAGCCCGTTCGGGGTCAAGGACATGGCGGGAAACGTGTGGGAGTGGACTTCGACGGAATACTGTGATTCGTATGCTCCTAGGGCTGATTGTGATTCGGCCCGTGTCATCCGCGGGGGGAGCTGGGACATCGACGATGCGCAGATTGTCCGTGCCGCGGACCGCGGCATGGACGCGCCCGCGGTCCGCAACGACTACCACGGCTTCCGCTGCGCCCGTCCCTGATGTCCCTCCAATCTCTTCCCTTCCTTCCCTCTACTCGTCCGAGAGAGGGGGCTCAACGGAGTCGAGGGAGAGCCCAAGGGAGCGGAGGCTCTGGCGCTTGAGGCGCCAGGTCAGGTCACCCATGTAGCGGAGGTAGGGTCGAATGCCCCAGTCACCTCAACTCCCACTAACTGCTCCAAGGCCGCCGCCAGAGACCTCCTCGCCCTCCTGGAGGCCCTTCCCGACGCCGGGGGCACGGTCGTCAAGCTGGGGGACCATCGGCCCACCTACGGCGGCGTGAGCCGGCGGGGGGCGTGATGTGAACCACCGCCGGGCGTCTCCGCCGACTGCGGGGCGAGCGACGCCTGTGGCGGTGGACCGGTTGGCTCCAGCCGGGGGCGCCGGCCTGGTCGCCGGAGGCACTGGGGTGGAACAAGGCGTTGGGGGGGAGCGACGGGCCGGTTGGCGCCGGACGGGCTGCTGGCCGCCTTCATCCCGCCCGCGGGGGATGCCGGCGAGGGCCGTTGCCGCCAGGGTCCTCGCGGCGGGCGCGGCGGGCGCGGTGGAGGCGTTGGAGGTGGGGGACGTGGCGGGCGCCTGGGCATCAGGCCCCGGCGCTCTGGCCCGTGCCCAAGTGCGCCGGAACGGCGCCCAGGTGGCCCGGAATCAGCGCCCAAGTGCCACCGGAATCGGTGCCCAGGTCGGCCCGGAAGACGCACCTGCCACTTGAGCTGCCACACCGTCCACCAGCCGCGCAGGGCCTCGGCTTCGAAGTAGCGCAGGGCCTCGGGGTGTCCACAGAGAGCAGGAGGACGTAGTGGGACCAGGGGAGGGGGGCGGCGGGGCGGATTCGGCAGACGGTGTCTGCCTTTTCGGACCAGTGGCCGATTGTGCAGACAGTGTCTGCGTTTTCGGTCCCGCGGCCGACTGCCCAGACGCTGTCTGGGCAATCGCAGCCCCCCGAGATTCGCCAGACAGCGTCTGGCGATTCCGTCACGGCTCACTCTCGGCCCCCCCCGGAATGACAGGAGCCGCCCGTGGGTCAAGCCCTCTCCGTCAATCCTCCCCGGACTCCTCAAGCTGCCCGCAGCACGCAGCGTAGGCTTCCTTCAGTCGCTCCTCGAGAGCCGTGGCTTCGGCAGACGTCAGATAGGTTTCGCCGCAACCCTCGCAGGTTGGGATGGCGTGGTCCGCGGGAACATCCAGGGTGATTCCAGGGCGATATTCCCGCCTGCGCCCAGGCCCCGTTGCCATGACGACGGAACCACCACAGGCGTCGCAGTCGAAGAGTACGTCGGTCATCGCATCACCTTGAGCCTCGGCCCGTGCCGACGCGCGATGGCGGTCGACGTCGACCTGGCCTTCTTCTTCGGCGACGTCCTCCGGGCAGCCATGCCGACGTCGAGCGTACTGGAGTAGACGGAGGGAGCAACTGAGCCGGAGACGCCCCGAAGCCGCGGCGCTAGCCGGGAGATGACTTCCGGTCGTGCGTCTTGTAGTCGTCACCGGCGATGGCTTCGAAGCGCAAAGCCCGCCCGGCACGGAAGGCGCTCGTGTTCGCCCTGGACGACAAGCCGGGCTCCTCGCTGGAGGCTGCCCGGATGCTCTTGGCGTTCGCGGCTCCCGAGATTCGCGAACTAGGGTCCCGCCCCGCCCAGCGCCGTGTCCAGGACACCTTCCTCTGGGCGCAGTTCGCCTGGGAACAAGGCCTGCAGCCACAAGCCGAGAGAGCCGAGATGCTCGGCTCCCTCGCACGCCAGCTGGGCTCCGAGCTCGCCGACCACGTCGCCGAGCTCATCGAGCGTCGCCGCACCGCGTTCGCAGCCTCCACGGTGCGAATCGGGCCGCTGCGTTTGGAGAAGCACAGCGACGGGTTCCTGCTTCACGTCGACGCCGTCGATGCGGCGGCCGCCGTTCTCCGCTGACGCGGACTGGGCTCTGCGCACCGCGCAAGGATGCGCCTCCACCCGTTCCGGGCGACCACCGCTTCGCGCAGGATGTCGAGGTGCTCGTCGAGGTCCTCCCCGCCGACGAACGGGCGCTCGGCGTACTCCTCGAACAGCGCCTCCCGCTCCTTCTTGGTCCGGCCCTGCTCGAGGAACCTCCGCCACGAGGGCGGAACGAAGGGCCTCGGTAGCTGAGCGTGCGCACTCCACCACGTCGCCGGGCCACGGGGCGACGAGGAGGTCGCCGTGGTCACCGGTGGCGAGGTAGCCGTCAATGACGGTGCGCTGGGCGGGGGTGTATGCCGCCATGCACGCTCGAGCCTCCTGGGCGGGCCCCTCATCGGCCAAAGAAACGACGGCCGCCCCCGACGTCCCACCCGCACGGCCCCGGTTCCCGGCCCGCTGGCCCACGCAAGAGCGGAAGGCCCCAGCCACCCTGGTGAAAATGGCTCGGCGGCCAAGTGTCCGTGACCTCGCGCCTTTCTCGCCTTCCCCAAGGTCATTTTCGAGGCGGCGCGAAATGGGAAAGACCCGCTCCGCGCGCTCGGACCCCGAGTGTCGACCCCCGCCGACCCCATGCGCTCCGGCGGAGCCGGTCCACAGGTCAGGCCATCAGGCGGCCGCGCCGAGCAACTCCTCGAGCTCGTCCGACCGTGACCACCGCGCGAGGGTCGAGAGCGACTCCACGAGGCGGAAGTCCTCCTCGCCCCAGACGTCGGCGGTGTCGTCGAACAGCGAGATGAAGCCGACCGGCTGCGCTCCCACCGCGAGGTGCGACAGGTCGTGCAGACCGGCGACCACGTGCTCGGTCACCCGCCGCGCGGCGGCGCGCGAGCCGCTGGCGAGCACGAACACCAGCGAGCTTCGGACCGGCGTGCGGGTCTGAAAGTCCACCGCCCACTCCCTCCCGGAGCGACCCGCGAGCTTCACCCCACGCTCGAAGGCAATGTGCCGCTCCTGCAGCAGGTCCGCGACCTCGTCGGTCACCGCCTCCACCGACCGGGTGCGCGTCGTGAACCAGAGGTCGGCGACGCGGACCATCGCCTGACCGAGCCTCACCACGCACTCCGCGATGCGGCTCGAGGCGTCGCAGCGCATCAGGAGCTGGCCCTTGAACAGCTCCACCCCGTGGGTGAGGCACACGTCCTCGATGAGCTTCTGCTGCTTGGGCGACCGTCGCGACGAAATCGACTGCATGCGGAGCCAGCCGAGCGCCTCCCCGAGGTCGGTGAGCGTCCACGTGCCCTGGTGCTCCTTAGCGAACAGGTCGACCACGCCGCCGTCGGGGTACCAGAACGGGGTGCGCACCCGGACGAACTCGCCGCGCTCCTCCGCCAGGAACATCGCGCCGAGGCCCTGCTGGAGGTTCGTGAGGACGTCGTCGGTCATAGGCCGAGCTCGAGCTGTCGGGCTGGTGGCCGCTCGAGTGTACCACGATGCTGGATACGAGCCTCCGCGCAGAACTCGGCCCAGGCGGCGACTGGGTCGTCGGCACCGGCTTGGATGTCCTCGGGCACGTACGCGTCCTTGTCCCCGAACTGGACGCTCCAGCGGTGCTTGTGCTTCTCGCCCACGTGGTTGCAGCTCGGGTTGTGGTGGTCGGCCCCGAGGTCCAGCGCGTAAATACGGCCCGTCCCCCGATGGACGAGGGCGAACGACAACGTGCCCGCCAGCACGTTGAGGCGACCGAAGACGAAGATGGGGTAACCGGCGTCGGACTCGACATCCACCCTGAACTGCACCGCCGGGGAGTGGTCCTCGTCCTCGCCCCAGCGGATGTCACCCTCGATTCGCTTGGTGTCATCGGCCAGCAGCGCCTCGAACTCGTTCTGCGTGATGGGCATCACGTCACCTCTGATAGGGCCTCGGACGGATCAACTGGGTCGCCGAGTGCGTCGGTTGCGCGTGCGAATTCCGCGTGAAGCTGGATGCAACGGCGCCGGAAACGCTGGATGGCCGACCTCATTGTGCTCTCGTCGGTTGTTCTGTGGGCAGAGCCGGGAATCGCCAACCGCCGAACGACGTCGAGACCAGCCGAGAGCGCGGTAACCTTGTCTTCGTCATCGAGGAGGCTCTCCAGTTGCCTCGTGCCCCCAGGGCAGGCGTGCGGGACAGCCACGACCATGAACGACGGGTGTAGCGGCAGCGCCAAAGCCGGGGGTGAGCGGCGCAGCGGTAGCGCTACCAATCCGGCATCAGGGAGGAACAAACGCTCGGCCCTCAGCGGAAAGTGCACGAACTCGAAGTAATCCCTGTCAACCTCGGACACGATCCTATCCACGTGTTCTTCGCCGCACCCGAGCGTCTCGTGCAGGTCCGCCTCTGCGCCTACGCTTCGTGCGCCCTGCAGTATCACGGACAGCTTCATCGCACGAAGCTCCTTCTGGCTCGGTTCGGCGTCGCGGGTCGCTGAGAACCGCGCCAAGAAGTTCGACAGCGGAGCCTCGAGATAGCGGTTAAGGAGGTCCTCGACGTCCTGGGAGAACGGTGCCTTGCGCGTGAACATCTTCTCTGAAGTGAGGGTACCGAACCGGTCCTTTTCAAAGTCGTAGTACCAGAGCGCCCGTGGGCTCCCGGGAACGCTGACCTCCCACGGTTTGGTCAAGTGTCGCGCGATGTAGTGAGAGTTCTTGGTGCTTTGGGGCGGCATCGCTCACGCCTCCGGCGAAGTCCGGCCCGCCGCCGGACCGCTCGACCCGCGATAACCGCCCGAGGCCGTGGCGCCGGTAACCATCCGACCCGCGTCCCCGAACGCCACTCGCCTCGCCAGCGCCGCCAGCTCCCTCGGTCTTCCCTCCTGCTCTGCCTGTACCCCGCGCAGCAGCTCCGGCAGGTAGAGCGGACGAAGGGCCACCTTCGACGCGCCGGCTCCGGTTCGAACCTCCACCCGCGCCTCCCGCGCGGCCGGGTCGTCACAGGGGTAGACCATGGCCGCCGTGAATCCCGCGGGCTGGCTCAGCGCGTAGAACTTCGCGTCCCGTGCCTCCACCGCGGCAAGTTGCGGTTGGAGTTAAGTGGTGAATTGAACAACGAGGGTTTGGATCTGCAGCATGGCACTCCCCCCCCGCGCCACGCGCGCGCGGCGAGTCCAGGCTGGCGCCGCAGGCGCCACCCGCAGGGCGCGAGCGCCAGCGAGCGGCCTTGACGCGCCGCGCGCGCGTGGCACCGCCCCTCCGCTGCAGATCCAAACCCGAGCGCTCACCCCCCTCGCCCTCGCCCGTATCCCCACCCCCGCCCTCCTCCCCGCCCACGCCCTCCTCCCCGC
>CAYOLF010000181.1:1189-5534 GCA_964404725.1 uncultured Polyangiaceae bacterium | reverse complement strand
TCGAACCCCTCGGCACGTCCCCTCGGTCACCCCGTCGGGCGCGACGGGGGGCTCGATGCTCGGGCTGGATCGCGCGAGAGGCCGGCTCGGCTGCGCGGGACTGCCACTGCGCGGGAATACCATCCAGCGGCGCCGAGATCGGTTCGAGACCCCCACGCTCCCTAGAACTGCGTGAAGAAGCCCCACACCTCTTGCGGCATCCACGACTGGCCCTGCCCCGCGTCGACGGGCGAAGGAGTGTGCCCGCCGTCGTAGGAGCACCAGCGGACTGGCGCCTGCGCCGGACAGCCCTGGTAGTCCGTGCAGACGTGGCTTCCGGTGGGGGCCGTGGGCAGGGTTTCGACCGTGCACCCGTTCCAGCGCGCGAATTGGTCGGTCTGGGTCGTCTGCGAGTTGCCGGACTCGCCCAGGCCGAGCGACCCCAGGTAGGGGACGGGCTCGCAGCTGGTGGGATTGGCCACTCCGCCTCCGGAGTGGCCCGCCACGGCGCGGAACACCTGCGGTCGTGAGCAGGCGATCGTCCACGACATGGCGGCTCCCTGGCTGAAACCCTCCAGCATGATCCGCGAGGTATCGATGCACAGGTCGGCCGTCACCTGCGCGAGGATGTCATCGACGTAGTCCACGTCCGTGGCGGCGGACCAGAGGCCGCCGACGGCGTTGGCGGCGACGAAGATGGTGCTCCCCTGCGCGAGGGGCAAGAGTCCGAAGTAGTCACCCGCGACGTCGCTGGCCCTACCCGTGGCGCCGTGGAAGCCGAGGATCATTCGATACGGATGCTCGTTGTCGTAGTCGGCGGGAACGTTCAGGATGTAATCGCGGCTTCCCACGGTGACGTTGCCGCTCGTCAGCGTGGGCGTCTTGCCGCACCCGACGCTCGGTACAGCGTCGCCCGCTGTGCCGGATCCCGCAGAACCGCCCTCGTTCGCACCACCGGAGCTCTCGCCGCCAGAGCTCTCGCCGCCAGAGCTCGCACCGCCGAGCTGCACGCCACCGGTGGCCGCGCCGCCGGTCGCGGTACCGCCGGTCGCGGTACCGCCGGTCGCAGTACCGCCGGTCGCAGTACCGCCGGTCGCAGTACCGCCGGTCGCAGTACCGCCGGTCGCCGCGCCACCGGTCGGCAATCCTCCGGAGGCGGTGCCGCCCACCTGGGTGCCGCCGGCGCTCGTGCCACCAGCACCAGCGCCGGCGCCGCCGGTTGAACCGTTACCTCCGGTGGGTGCCAGGCCACCGCTGGCACCACCGGTTGCCGGGCTGCTGCCACCGGTGGTGGGGAGTCCACCGGTGGAGGTGAGTCCACCAGTGGAACCGCCGCCGGCGAGCGCGCCCCCGGTCAGCGCTCCACCAACGCTACCGGTCGGTGCTGCGCCGCCCGTCCCCGCGGGATCCAGCGGGGGCTCCTGCTCGCCGCAAGCGGGCGAGAGTGCCGCGAGAAGCGCAGAAAGCAGGTACCAACGGCGCGCGAAGGAGCCGTGCGACGGGCGCCGGTTCACAGAGACTCGGATCGATTTCGACACGCCGTCCTCCTGGGGGATCGCCGCTATCGCAACGGAAGCGGGCTACCACCCGAGGTGGGCCGAAGACGCGGGATCCGTGCGCAGTCTTGGGTGCAGGCGTGCGATGAACGAGCGGAGGGATTCCGCTCCGGCGCCATGCAGAATTCCATCGCAGAGGGAATGTGGTCTGCGGCATAGGTGATTTCTCCGTGTCGGCGTGCGGCCGGCGGGCGCTACGGTGCCGCCGTTGCTCAACGCCACCGACGCCGCCGGCGCACCCGACAACGTGACCGCGCTGCTCATCCAAGAGCGCATCGCCGCCTGGAGCGACCAGGACGCCCCGGTCGGCCCCGAGCGCCGCTAGAAACGCGGAAGATGACCCCGGATGAACGGTTTCCCTTGCGCCCCGCCGCGCCCGGACTATAACTAACCAGGCGGTTAGTTATCATGTCGCGCAGTGGTGGCGAGAAGACCCGGGCCCGCATCCTGGAGGTCGCCGAGAAGCTCTTCGCAGAGGGCGGCTTCGACGGGACCAGCGTGGACTCGATTGCCCACGCGGCGGGGGTGAACAAGGCGCTCATCTACTACCACTTCAAGGACAAGGCGGACCTCGTCACCTCGCTCTTCGCCCAGATCATCGAGGAGATCGAGCGCGCCACGGCGGACGAGGCCGGCGGACTCGAGCCCGGCGCCGACACCGGGGCGGCCATCCGCACCGAGCTCGACCTCCTGGAGAGCCACCGGCAGATCCTGGCCGTGATGCTCGGCGAAGCCCTGAAGGCCGGTCCGCGCGGACGGACCTTCTTCGAGTGCGCCGAGCTTGGGATCGAGCGGGAGCACCCGGGCCCACGGCGCCCGCGCGGACGGGCGCGCCGGCAGCAGCTGGTGCACGAGTTCTTCACCGGCTTCGTCCCGCTCGTCGCCTTCGTCGCGCTCCGGTCGCGCTTCTGCGAGCACTTCCACCTCGAGCCCGACGAGGCCCGCGACCTGTTCGTGGAGGCCTTCCTCCGCTCCCACATCGACTCCCACCTGAGCTGAGCCCTCGACGCTGCGGCGCCGCCGGGATCGGCTCGCCCGTCGCCCTGTCCGCTTTTTTAACCGTACGTTTAGTTAAGGAGCCGCTCTCATGGCAGAATTGATCACCGTCCCAGAGCCGAACCCAGCCCACCCCGCCGCGTCCATTCGCCCGCGCACGCGGGCGACCTTCTGGGCGCTCGCCGCCTTCTACGGGCTGGTCGCCTTCGAGTTCTTCTACATGGCGAGCCCGTTCGCGCTGTACCTCTACGGCGCGTACCTGCCGGGATTGCGTGTCCTGACCGCGATCCCGGGGGCGGAGTGGCTCGCTGCGTTCTTCTTGCCCCACTACGTCACGGCCACGTCCTCCGCCCTCGTGAAGGTGCACGAGGCGCTCGGCACCGGTCTGTTCGTGCTCGGCCTCGTCGGGTTCGCCGCCGCCGCGGGCCAGGTCTACACCGCGAAGCTTGCCCGCAAGGGAGCGGTACTCGGCGGCATCTATCGCCTGGTTCGCCACCCGCAATACGCGGCCCTGACGGTGAGTGGCGTCGGCATGCTGCTGCTCTGGCCGCGGTTCCTGGTGCTCGTCATGTTCGTGACGATGCTCTTCGCCTACGTCGGGCTGGCGCGGCTCGAGGAGCGCGAATGCGCGGCGAAATTCGGTGCCCCCTACGTCGCCTACTGCCGGCGCACGGGCGGATTCGTGCCGCGCCCGCTCGAGTGGCTGCGCTACCCGCTGCTCTACGTCGTCTCTTTGCTGGCAGCGCTCGGCGTGGCCGCTTCGGTCCGCTCGTCCTCGGTCCGCGCCCTGGCGGCGATCCCGACGGAGCGCTCCGTCTACGTGGCCGTCACGGACACCGAACCGGACACGCTCGCTCGCATCGTGGCGCTGTCGCAAGCGGACCCCAGGCTCAGCGCCGACCTCGACGGCGCCCTGGGGACGGCGCCGTCGAGGCTCATCAACTACGTGCTGCCCGCCGACTGGTACGTGCCGGAGATACCGATGAATCGACCGGTCGGCGTCGATTGCCACCACACCCCGACCGCTCACGACCGCGAACGCTATCGCGTGGTCTTCACGCGGGCGTCGCTGGGGAGCAGCCCTGACGCGATGGGGCGGGAGATCCTGCTCGTCGCCAAGTCGACCCACCCGCTGCTCGAGGCGACCGTGGACCTGCGCCAGGGCCGTGTGGTCGAGATCGCGCGCGTGACCGAGGTCGCCTATCCGGGCGTGCCAACGCCGATCCTGTAGTGGAGCCCTGCCGGGCGCCGACGCCGCCGCTCGATCCCGGAACGTCGAGCGGCCCGGCCGGGCGAATCGTTCGGGGTGCCGGGGCGCCCTTCCTCCCCCAGCAGAAATATTCGGTTGCGAGGGTGAAAAAGCTCCCCTGTCCGCTGCCCCCTCTGCCGTCATCTTTGGCGTCGGGAGGAGACGGCAGCTCCGATCAAGAACCCTACCAGAGGTGGTGGCAGGTGGAGCGGACGCGACGTTTCGAAGGCTTTCTGGTTCTCACCGCAATCGTTGTGGCAGCGTGCAGCGGCGGAGAGGACGACAACCAAACCGACAGCCTGGGGACCGGCGGCGGCATCGCCAGCGGCGGGTCGGGTGGATCCCTCGGCCCCGGTGACTCCGGCGGAACGGCGGCGGGCGGCACGACGGGCACCGGTGGTGCAACGCCCACCGGCGGCAGCCCCATGGGCGGCCAGGCCACGGGCGGTTTGGCCACGGGCGGTCTGGCCACGGGCGGTCTGGGCACGGGCGGTCGGGCCACCGGTGGGATGGGCACGGGCGGTCGGGCCACCGGTGGGATGGGCACGGGTGGGATGGCTACGGG
>CAYOLF010000181.1:0-1089 GCA_964404725.1 uncultured Polyangiaceae bacterium | reverse complement strand
TGGCTACGGGCGGTCTGCCTACGGGCGGGATGGCTACGGGCGGCACCGACACGGGGACCGGTGGAAGTACGGCGGGCGCCGCGGGTGCCACCGGCAGCGGTGGATCCGATGACGTCGGGCAGAGCGCCGGCTGCGGCAAGACCCGCACCCTGACGGACGGTCGCAAGACGATCCAGAGCGGTGGGAACCGCGAGTACATCCTCAGGGTTCCCGGCGACTACGACAACACCAAGCCCTACCGGCTGATCATCGCCTATCACTGGTTGAGCGGCAACGCGACCCAAGTCGCCGAGGGCGGCAACGGGGGATCGACGGAGGATCCGTATTATGGACTCTGGGATCTCGCGGAGAACAGCACCATCTTCGTCGCGCCCGAGGGTCTCGACGCCGGATGGGCCAACAGTGGCGGCCGGGACGTGGCGCTCACCGACGCGATCCTCGATCAGATCCAGAATGACCTCTGCATCGACACGACGCGCATCTTCGCCACCGGATTCAGCTATGGGGCCGGCATGTCCTACGCGCTCGCCTGTGCTCGCGCGGACGTCTTCCGTGGCGTCGTCCTGTACGCGGGCGCACAGCTCAGCGGTTGTGATGGAGGGAACACCCCGATCGCATACATGCATGTGCACGGCGTCAACGACTCGGTGCTCAACATCTCGCAGGGGCGCCAGCTTCGCGATCATTTCGTGACGGTGAACGGCTGCACTCCGCAGAACCCGACCGACCCGGCGGGCAATAGCGGCACCCACACCTGCACGTCGTATCAAGGGTGCTCGGAGGGGCACCCACTGCGCTGGTGTGCCCACGGCGGCGACCACAATCCCACGGAGAAGGACAGCGGTCAGAGCAAGAGCTGGGTCCCCGGCGAAGCCTGGGAGTTCATCTCGCAGTTCTGAGGCCTCGGGCGCGCCGGCGTCACCACGGGCCCGTGGCGTGGCGACCGGCGCGCGGCTCGAGGGCGTCGTCCATTCGGTCGGACGCACCCGTTCGAACGCCGAATCGGAGGATCGGCGCGCGCCTCGGAGTTGCGGGCCCTACTCTAGTCCGCTGAAGAACGACCAGATGTTCCCCGCGGTGGTCGAGTTG
>CAYOLF010000180.1:0-5581 GCA_964404725.1 uncultured Polyangiaceae bacterium | reverse complement strand
AGCGAGGACGCGCGGCGTGGAGCCGACGCCCCACCGACGGGGGGGCAACAAAGGCGTATGGGAATCCGGGGCGGTACTGGGATTCCACGGGGGAGATGACTTGGGAGGACTTCCGGCGGAACGTCGCGAGCTCGGGGGGAGTGCACCAGGCGAACTACGAGACAATGCTAGCGGGCTCGTCGGACGAGCAGCGGCAGCAGATCCACCAAGGGCAAGCCAAGTACCTGTGGAACAGCGCCGTGGACGCGGTGCGGCTCGCGACGCTGGCATCGGGCGCGCAGAGCGCGTTTGGCCAGGAGGTCATCAACGAAAAACTCGACAGCGCGTCATTCGACGTGCCCACGGACGAGGTGGAGCGAGCGGGCTACTACGGGGCGATGGCGCTCGACATCGCGATCGCGATTCCTCAGGCCGGACGCGGAGCCTACACGCTGTCCCGGAGCGGATACGGCGCGTACAAGGCGTGGAGCGCGGGGCGCGCCCTGCGAGGAGCGGCAGATGGGTTGGCCGCGGTCGGGCGGGCCGGACTTCGAAGCGCGGTCCGTCCAGAGCGCGTGCGCGCGTGCGAAGTAGAGCTCGTTGGGCTTGGCTCCGGAGGCCTCGATGGGGACGCACGTCGTTGTGCCACTCGACGGAGACGGGCGCTGTTCGGCTGCTCGACGGGCGTCTGACCGGCGATTCGGGGAGCGCTCGGGGGTCAGGCGGACGCGCGCCCACCCGCCGCGAGGTCGCGTCAGGTTGCGCCACACAGAGCGATGTGTGAGATTGCGCACATGGCCACAAACCTTGCCATCGACGACGACCTACTCACCGAGGCCCAGCGGGTCGGTGGCCACCGCACGAAGAAGGCGACGGTCACCGAGGCGCTGGAGGAGTACATCCGCCGCCGCAGGCAGAAGCAGATCGTCGAGCTCTTCGGCAAGGTCGACTTCGACCCCGGGTACGATTACCGGCAGCAGCGGCGGCGCGCGTGAACGTACTGGTGGACACGTCGGTGTGGTCGATCGCCCTGCGCCGCGCGCGGCGCCAGGACCGGGGTGTCGCGCAGGAGCTCGCTGACCTCATCGACGAGGGGAGGGTAGTGATGGTCGGCCCGGTGCGGCAGGAGCTCCTCTCGGGCATCAAGGAACGGGCGCATTTCGACCGCCTTCGCGACCTCCTGCGGGCCTTCCCCGACGTCGCGCTGGAGGCGGCCGACCACGAGCTGGCGGCGGAGCTCTTCAACCGGTGTCGTGCCGCGGGCGTCCAGGGTTCGAACACGGAGTTTCTGCTCTGCGCCGTCGCCGCCCGGAAGCAACTCGCGGTGTTCACGACCGACGGCGACTTCCAGCACTTCGCGGCCGTCATCCCGCTCGTGTTGCACGCCGTGCGCGGCTGAGGGGTCCGTCTCGCGCGTCGGGGCGCCGTGATGCGCCCGACCGCGGTACCGTTCGAGGTGGAGCTCTACGACGGTCCCGGCCTCGGACGGCACCCGACGCGCAGCGCGCACCGTGTCACGGGCCCTCGATCAGGCCGACGATGGCGGTGTCGAAGCTCTGTGCCGAGGTATAGCTGCCGCGCATCCACAGCAGCGCCCGGTGGGTCGCATCCCACTTCGGCACGATGGGTCGGAGGTTGTCCATCGACGAGTTGGCGGTCACCGGGACCCAATCGAAGCTCGTGCCACCATCGCAGGTCACCCCCTTCCAGATCTCTTTCTTGCCGGTGAAGTTCCCTTCGTCGGTGCGGGGATCGTAGGGGGTCGAGATGTAGATGACCTCGGGGTTGTTCGGATCGAGCGCGCCGAGCCCGGTGTAGTCTTGCTCGGAGTCGTAGAGCTTGGTCCCGGCGCGGGCGAGGTGGGTCAAGCTCCAGCTGTCGCCGTCGAACCGGGCGTACATGAGCCGCTTGTCGGGGTCGTCGGTCGAGGTGCCCACGACCCGGGCCGTCCAGATCGCCGCGATGGTGCCGTCGTCGTACCGGACGAGGTCGGCGTTCCAGGCATGGTTGAGGGCGACGCCCCCGACCGACGACCCCGCCGCGAACACCCGGGTGTACTCGGTGACCTGGTTGGCGTTGGAGTCGGTGAAGTCGCCATCGATCACCTGACCCGTGGAGTCGTGGATCTGGCCGTCCTGAACGTAGCCGTGATAGAGGCTGTTGTCGTTGTCCCGCGGGTGGGCCTCGGTGCCCAGCCAGTCGATGCGATCCTCGTTGTTGCCCCAGTACTTGTAGTACCCGGCCACGTACCCTACGCGCGGGGTCGAGGTGAGTCGGCCGCCGAAGTTCCAGGTTTTTCCGTGGTCGTTGCTAGAGAGGTAGTTGGGGCTAGTGTCGACGGATCTTACGTAGCTGTAGAGCGTGTCGCCGAGGTACCACGCGTTGGCGTAGGTGACCATTCCGTCGCCGTCCTTGACGCAGCCGTGGGGCGACCAATCGAAGTTCGCCTTGTTGGACCAAGAGCTGCCGTTGAAATAGCTGTGGCGGCTGTAGCAGTCGTTGCGATGCCCCGCCCACATGGCCGCGTACCCGCCGTCCTTCGTCTTGACGATCGCGGGGGTGTCGTGGTCGTCGGTGTAGGGGAGCGCGTTGTCGATCGTGGAGGTGTTCCCGCTGCCCGCGGCGAGGTCCCAGTGGACCACGTTCACACGGCTATTCTGCACGGAGCCGATGACGAGGCGGTTGTTCTCGGCGTCCACGATCGCGCGCTCGTCCTGGTACCAGCACCAGCCACCGCTGTTGTTGAAGGTGATGAGATTGCCGTCGACCCAGTTGGTCCCCGAAGGGGTCGCGGTCTGCGAGAAGGGACACTCGGTGGGCTGCGCGCCCGTCCCGCCGGTGCCGGGGTCCACGCCGCCGGTGCCCGGATCCACGCCGCCGGCGCCCGCATCCGCGCCGCCGGTGCCGGGTTCGACGCCGCCGGTGCCGGGCTCGACGCCGCCGGTGCCGGGCTCGACGCCGCCGGTGCCGGGGTCCACGCCGCCGGTACCTGGATCCACGCCGCCGGTACCTGGATCCACGCCGCCGGTGCCGGGGCCGACCCCACCCGTGGCGGGGGTGACTCCGCCGGTTGGACCGACGCCGCCGGTGAGCGCCACGCCACCCGTAGCGCCGACCCCTCCCGTGGCGACCAGGCCGCCCGAGCCAGCGACACCGCCCGAGCCAGCGACACCGCCCGTGCCGGCGACACCGCCCGTGCCGGCGACACCGCCCGTGCCGGCGACACCGCCCGTGCCGCCCAGACCACCGGTCGCGCTCACGCCACCGGTGGCGCCGGAACCGACCGCGGATGCGCCGCCCGACTCATCGCCGGGGGGATCCTCACCGCCGCAAGAAACCATTCCGAGGGCCAGCACCGGAAGCCAGCTGGGGACGAGGCGCTTGAGAGTGCTCATCTTGTTCCTGTTTCTGCGCTCCTCGAGAGCGCCATGGGGACGGCCCTGCAACCGTAGCACCCCGGTGCGCACGCAGTACGTTGACCTCGGGGGGGGCTGCAAGCTCCTGCCGTCGCCGGTCGGTCGTGCCGCGATTGGTGCCTGGTCGCGGGGTATCGTTAGATCCGCCACCCTGGCCTAGATTCCAGCATCACTGCTCGGGTCCGATCGTGAAAGGCCGATGATGTCACCCGGTCCCACGGCCAGGACGGTTGAACGCGCTAGCCCCCCCAACGTCTACTTGGGTCGGTACGCGCACGTCATCGTTGGCAACGTCCGCGGCTACGGGCGGATCGAAGTCCAAGCGCAGGTGTTGGGCGGCACGGTGGCGATTCGCGGTAGTATCCGCGGGCTTCCCGGGCCGAGTGGCGGCCCCGGCAGCGCCGGCAAGGGATTTGGCCATGCCCACCAGCAAGCTGTGGCTCGAGCACACCGAGAAGGCAGCGTGGGATTCCGTACAGGCTTTGCGTGAGATGATCGCGAGCGCCGAGCGCCGCATCGAACGCCTGGGGCCCCCGATCGACGCCTGGCAGCCGCTGCTCGACGAGCTCGATGGCGCCCGCAGGGAGCTCGGACTCCCGTCTGCGAGCTACGTCGATGTCCTGCGCCTGGTGCTGGAGCGGGCGGCACGCGACCGGACGCGGCTCGCCGAGCTCGGGCGGGAGCAAGTCGCCCGCTCCAGCGCGCAGCCGTTCGACGTCTCCGCGCTGATGCGGGGCCGACGTGACGCGCGCCTCGACGACGAGGAGGACCCTGCCGCGCGACCGCAGCTCGCCGCGCTCGAGCGTGACCTCGAGCGCCGGCGGGGCGAGCTCGTGGCGGACCGCGCGCTGCCGCGCGAAGTGGACGCGCTGCTGGCCAGGATCGATGCCCAGGTGGCGGACCTCGGCGAGGTGGAAGGGGCGGCCCTCACCGACGCCGCGCTCGACCTCGCCGTCTTCGCCCTCGAGCTCGCCGCGCGAGGCCGCGACGGCGAGTGAGCGCCGGCCTCCACCCGGCGGCCGTCGCCTTGCCCGGGGCGCCACGCGGGGCCGCTGTCGAAACGGGCGAGCGGGAGTCACCAAGATGCCACACGACCGGTGCTGCACCCCGTTGCTCCCGTTGCTCCCGTTGCTCTTCGCGACGAGTTGCGCCCCGTGCCAGCCGTTGCGTGAATCGCAGCCGCCTCCGATCCCGCGGGGCGGCGTCTGCGACGTCGCTCCTGAGGAGTGCCTCACCCACGGCCCTTTCAGCCCCCGCTGTCTCCCCGACGATCCGAGCTGCGGCCCCGAGCCGCACCGGGGCTTCGACGGCTGCTACCGCCCCGATGCCAAGCGAACCGTCGTCCTCCAGTTCTCCCGCAACGGGGGGAACCGTTGCCGTCACGATGGCGAGTGCGCCATCGTCGGCTGCGGGAACGCCTGCGCGCCCTTCACCCACTACGGCATCGTCACGAACTGCATCGCGCCGCGCGAGCTGGAGGAGAACCCCGACTCCCTCTGCGGCTGCGTGGATGGCCACTGCGCGTTCTTCACTCAGTGACGCGGCCGGCGCCGCTCGCCCGCCCTCGCCCGCGCGCAGTTCGGCGCCGCGCCATCCGCCTCGCGGTGAGGTGTCGAACGGACCCTTCACCGAGGTCGACGGTCCGGGCACCTACGACGTGGCGTTCACCGACGCCACCTGCCCACGCTGGGCGGTCGAAAATGGCTGCGTGCCGGCGGAAGCCAGGTCGTCCTACGACCTCTTCTTCCAGATCCCGGGTGGCGATGCGGCGGGTAGCGGCACGCTCTGCATCACCTCCCTTCGCGCCCTCTGATCGGTCCCCGCGGGCCCGCGCCCGGGGGGGTGACCAGCATGACCCGTTGGCCATGGGCTTCCACGGGATCCACACACCACGGACGTCCTCGGTAACACTCACGCGCGGATGAGACGCGCGGTTCGCGGTCACTCATGGCGAAGTCTGCTGACCCGGCCTCTTGTACCTCGCTGCTCGTGCGAAGAGGGCCGCGCGATGCGCCGCGCGACGAGCGCGCCAGGCGGCGCGGGGCGGCTGTGGGGCGGGCGTAGGCTTCCGACCACCGGAGCCCATCGGTGCTCTGGGGGTGCTCGCCGGCGGGGTCGCGACGAATTCGAGGCAGGAGCCCGCAACCGAGGCCGCGGTCGGCCGACGTTGATGGGTGCGGTGGCGA
>CAYOLF010000179.1:0-5755 GCA_964404725.1 uncultured Polyangiaceae bacterium | reverse complement strand
GCGAAGAGGGGCGCGAAGAGGGGCGCGAAGAGGGGCGCGAAGAGGGGCGCGAAGAGGGGCGCGAAGAAGGTATGCGGGCGGCGATCGCCGCGGTCGAGGCGCTCTGCGAGGTGCTCGGGATCGAGCTGACCGCCACCCGCCAGGCGGCGCTGCGTGCGATGAGCGCGCCGGAGCTGACGGCGTTGCTCGACGCGCTCCGTCACCGGCGACAATGGCCGGAGCACTGAGGGGGGCAGGCGGGCCGGAGGTCCCGCGGGGGGCGACTCCGGGTCGATCCTCGCGCTGTTCTCCGACGACGCGAAGGTGCGCGCCGGAGCCCTTCGAGGCCGTCGCGCTCGAGCTCGGGGTGGCCTGGGCCGACGTCGCGCTCTGAACGTCCGGCAGGGCGACGCTGCCCGCTAGAGCAGCAATCAGGTTGATTGCTGCGACAAATCAACGACCTAGGGACCCGCGTCCTCCGGGTCCCACCCAGCCACCGCTGGGTGGGTGAGGGCGTGGGGTACCGAATTGGGAGCAGACTCCGGCGAAGGAGGCCTGGAAAATGTCTCCTCGCCCTGCACGGACGCATCTTCCGGGCCTCCGTTGCTGTCGGCAACCTGTTCGGTGCTCTAGAACGTCGCTCGCAGCCGCGGTCCCGGGTGCGCGGCTTGACGAGGCGGGCGATGCCCGTAGATTTCATGCGCTAGGGAACCATCGACCCGTGACGAGCCCCACGCCCGCCCCGACTGCGCTCCGGAGCCGAACGGTTCCTCTCCGCCGGCTGGCGTGGCTCGTCCTCGTGACGTTGGTGTTCGGGCTCTGCGCGTCCTCGGTTGGGCACCTGCTGCACTCGTGGAGCGGCGCCCCGGAGGTGGCCCACGCCGGCGGCGCTCCCTGCCCGGATCCGTCCGACGGCGACCATCCCTGTGGCCCGGGCTGCCCCTGCGCTTGCTGCCACGCGCCGGTCGCCCTCCTCCCACCCGCGCCCTCCGTCGCTCGCACGCTGGACCTCCCTGCCTGGGAGTCCACGCTGCCGGCCCCGGACGGCTGGCTGCCGCAGGACGTCCGCCGCCGCATCTTCCACCCGCCGCGCGCCTGACGCCTCCCCTCGTAGGAGGCCGGCTCGCGCCCGTTGGCGCGCTGGCCGTGGTGCAGGCGAGACGCCCGAGCGGGCGTCCCCAGAGGAAGGTGTTGGAAGATGCGGCGTGCGCTCGAGAGCGTCTCCGGCCGGAGACTGGCTCGTTCCCTGTTCCTGCCATTGGCGCTGTTCCTTTCGCTCGCGTCGTGCCGACGCGCGTCGCTCCCGGCGCCGGGGGGCGATCCCCACGACGACGAGGGCCGGGCCCCCGCGGCGGCGCACGCGCACGGTGCGGACGAGGAGCCTTCGGATCTCGACCGACCGGTGAGCGAGCTCACCGCGGCCACCTGCGAGCACCGGAAGCGAACCCTCGAGTGCGACGAATGCCGCTACGAGGTGGGCTTCGTCCGGGCGCCGGCGGCGCTGGTGACGGCGGGGCTCTTCGCCACGACGCGCCCCGAGCGCCGGAAGGTGTCGGCGCCCGTCGTCCTCACCGGGGAGGTGAAGTTCGACGAGCGGCGGGTGGGGCACGTCAGCACCCAGGTCGAGGGGCTCGTGCAGAAGGTCCACGTCCTGCTCGGCGAACGGGTCGAGAAAGGGGCGCTCCTGGTCGAGATCGAGAGCGTCGCCGTGGGCGAGGAGCAGATCAGGTACCGCGAGGCCCAGGGGCTGCTCGAGCTGGCCCGCCAGAGCTTCGAGCGGGTGTCCAAGCTCAGCCAGGCGGGCATCGCCGCCGAGAAGGAGCTCCTCGAGGCCAAGCAGGAGCTCGACGCGGCCGAGCTCCGCGCCGAAGGTGCTCGCGCCACGCTCCGTCGCCTGGGCGCGGGCGGGACGACGGGCGGTCGGCTCGTCCTCCGCGCGCCGCTCGATGGCACGGTGCTGGCGATGCACGTCGTCTCCGGGGAGGTGGCGCGGACGGAAGAGCCCCTGCTGACCGTGGGCGACCACGCGGCCGTGTGGGTGTGGGCCGACCTGTACGAGAAAGACCTCGCCGCGGTGCGGAGCGCGCCGGCGAGCGAGCCCCTCGTGGCCAGGATCACCGTGAAGGCGTACCCCGGCGATGAGTTCCGGGGGACCGTCGATTGGGTCAGCCCGGTGATGGACGAGCGATCGCGCACGGTGAAGGCGCGGGTGCAGGTGGCGAACGGCGACGGCCGGCTGCTCGCCGGCATGTTCGCCAGGGTCGAGGTCTTCCTGCCGGGCACGGAGGAGGCGCTCTCCCTTCCGGCGGAGGCCGTCCTCACCGACGAGGACCGCGCGTTCGTCTTCGTCCATCACGAGGGGGACTACTGGGTCCGCCGCCCCGTCGAGCTCGGGCGACGCTGGGCGGGGTGGGTCGAGATCCGCCGCGGCGTCACGCCGTCGCAGACGGTGGTGGCCGACGGCGCCTTCCTGATGAAGTCCGACGTCCTGCGCTCGAAGATGGGCGCGGGGTGCGCGGACTGAGTGGGGCACGACCATGAGGGCCGCCCTGCTCCTGCTCTCGAGCCGCTGGCTGGTGCTCCTCGTCACCGCCGCGCTCCTCGTCGCCGGCGCGGTCGCCTGGCAGCGCCTCCCGGTCGACGCCTTCCCGGACGTCACCAACACCCAGGTCATGATCCTCGCCAAGGCCCCGGGGCTCGCCGCGGTCGACGTCGAGCGAAGGGTCAGCTACCCCATCGAGCAGGTCATGCGCGGGCTCCCGCGGGTGACCCAGGTGCGCTCGCTGTCCCGGGCCGAGCTCTCGCAGGTGGTCATCGTCTTCGAGGACGGCGCCGACACCTACTGGACCCGCCAGGTCGTCTTCGAACGGCTGAGCCTGGCGCGGGAAGACCTCCCCCCGGGCGTCGAGCCCGAGCTCGGACCGATCTCCACCGGTCTCGGCGAGATCCTGCAGTACACGTTGGCGGGGGACGACGAGACCCTGATGGATCTGCGCACGGTGCAGGACTGGATCGTCGCGCCGCTGCTGGCGCCGCTCGCCGGCGTGAACGAGGTCAACAGCTTCGGCGGGCAGGTGAAGCAGTACCAGGTGCTGGTGACCCCCGAGAAGCTCGTCCAGTACGACCTCACGGTCACTGACGTGGTGGAGGCCATCGAGCAGGGCAACGCCAACGCCGGCGGCGGCGTAGTCGTGCAGGGCTGGGAGCAGGTGTACCTACGGGGCGTCGGCCTGGCCGAAGACGTCCCCGACCTCGAGCGGATCGTCCTCAAGTCGAGGGACGGCGCACCCGTCCACGTGCGAGACGTGGCCGACGTCGTGATCGGCGCCGAGCCCCGGCAGGGCGCCGTGTCGCGCGACGGCGAGGGCGAGGCGGTCGCCGGCATGATCATCATGCTCAAGGGCGAGAACTCGCGCGAGGTCGTCGCGCGGGTCAAGGACGCCCTCCCGCGGGTCCAGGGCGCCCTCCCGCCGGGAGTCCGCCTAGACGTCTTCTACGACCGCACGTCGCTCATCGAGGCCTGCATCGACACCGTCGTCCGCGCGCTCCTGGAGGGTGGGCTCTTCGTCATCTTGGTGCTCTTCCTGTTCTTGGCGGAGCTCCGCACGGCCCTCATCGTGGTCTTCTCGCTGCCGCTCACCTTCCTCGTCACCTTTGTTCTCATGGGCGCCGCGGGAATCGGCTCGAACCTGATGAGCCTCGGCGGGCTCGCGTTCTCCGTGGGCATGGTGGTGGACGCGTCCATCGTAGTCGTCGAGAACGTGCGCCGCCACCTGGTACAGCGACCGCCGGGCGCCGACCCGCGCCACGTCGTCGCGGCGGCGCTGGTGGAGGTCGCGAGGCCGGTCGCCTTCTCCGTGGTCATCGTCGCCATCATCCTCTTGCCGCTGTTCACGCTGCAGGGCATCGAGGGGCGGATGTTCGCGCCGCTCGCGGCGACGCTGTTCCTCGCGCTGCTGGTGTCCCTGGCGGTCGCCCTGACCGTGGTGCCGGTGCTCTCCGAGGCCATCCTCCGCCGGGTCCACGAGCGGGAGTTCGGCCTCATCCGGCGCCTGCACCGGGGCTACCTCCGACTGCTGCAGGGGGCCGTGCGCCGGCCGGCGACGACGCTCGGTGTCGCGGTCGCCGTGCTCATCGGCTCGCTCGCGCTCCTGCCCCGGGTGGGAACGGAGTTCATGCCTCCGCTCGACGAGGGCTCGGTCGCGATCAACGTTGTGCGCCTCCCCAACGCCTCGCTCGAGGGCTCGGTCAAGGTGGCGACCTTCCTGGAGCAGCGGCTGCGGGAGTTCCCCGAGGTAGAGACCGTGGTCAGTAAAACCGGCCGCGCCGAGATCTCGGAGGATCCGATGGGGCCGGAGCAGACGGACCTGCTGGTCATGCTCAAGCCCGCGCATCAGTGGCCGACCGGCCGTGACAAGGCCGAGCTGGTCGAGGCCATGCAGCGAAGCCTGGGCGAGATCCCGGGGCTTCGCACCTCGTTCTCGCAACCGATCGCCCTCAGGGTGAACGAGCTCGTCTCCGGCGTGAAGAGCGATCTCGCCGTCAAGGCGTTCGGGCCCGACCTGGACGTGCTGAAGCAGTTCGCGGATCGCGCCGCGGCGACGCTCGGGGAGATCGAGGGCGCCCGGGACGTGAAGGTGGAGCAGGTCACCGGGATGTCGCAGCTCGACGTCGTCATCGACCGGGACGCCGTCGCGCGGCACGGCATCCGCGTCGGGGACGTCAACGCGGTCATCGAGACGGCCGTGGCCGGCCAGTGGGCGACGACGCTGATCGAGGAGCAGCGCCGGTTCGCCGTCGTCGTCCGATTCCCCGAGGCCGCCCGCCGCGACGTGGCCGAGCTCGAGCGCCTGCTCGTCCCGGCGCCCGGCGGCGAGCGGGTCCCGCTGGGGCAGCTGGCGAGCTTCCGGTTGGTCGAGGCCCCGGCGCAGGTGAGTCGCGAGGACGGTATGCGCCGAGTGGTGGCCGAGGTGAACGTGCGCGGGCGCGATCTGGGCGGCTTCGTCGGGGAGGCGCAGCAGCGCCTCGCGCCCCTGATCGAGGCGCTGCCCCCCGGCTACACGGTCGCCTACGGCGGTCAGTTCGAGAACCAGCAGCGGGCCATGCAGCAGCTCGCCATCGTGGTCCCGGTGGCGCTCGGGTTGATCCTGCTGCTTCTGTACGCGGCGGTGGGGTCGGTCGGGAACGCGGCGCTGGTCCTGCTGAACTTGCCCTTCGCGCTCGTCGGCGGCGTGGTCGCGGTGGTGGTCTTCGGGATGCCGCTTTCCGTGTCGGCGGCCGTGGCCTTCATCGTCCTGCTCGGCATCGCGGTCCAGAACGGCGTGGTGCTCGTCGCCTTCTTTCGGCAGCTCCGGGAGCGGGGCGCCTCCGTTGACGAAGCGGTGCTCGAGGGCTGCGACCGGCGTTTCCGGCCGCTCCTGATGACCGCGCTGACGAGCTTCATCGGTCACCTGCCGATGCTCTACGCGACCGGCTCCGGCGCGGACATCCAGCAGCCGCTGGCGGTGGTGGTCATGGGCGGCCTGGTCACCTCCACCCTGCTCACCCTCCTCGTGCTGCCCACCTTGTACGCGCTCTTCGCCGGTCGCGCGGGGAAGGCCGCGCGGACCGTCGCGAGCTGAACGCGCGGGCTGACGCCAGGCGAGCGCAGTCGCCCGACCACCGAAGCCCGGCGGCGCAGAAGCGAGGGGTGCTCGCCGGCGGGGCCCCGACGAATTCGACGCAGGAGCCCGCAACCGAGGCCGCGGTCGGCCGACGTTGATGGGTGCGGTGGCGA
>CAYOLF010000178.1:0-5886 GCA_964404725.1 uncultured Polyangiaceae bacterium | reverse complement strand
CGGCGCCGCCCCTGTCGAGTCAAACCGCAGGGGCGGGGAGGACGGGAGTGAGCGAGTCGACGGCAGCTCGACGTCTCGAGTGGTACCCTCCGAGTCATGACTCGAAGGCGTGTCCTCGCGGGAGCCCTCTGCCTCGTCGCCTGCTCCTCGGCGCCGTCGTCGCGGGACGCTTCGCCGGGGGACGGGGGCGCCAGCGCCTCGAGCGGAGGCGCTGGGACGGGGGCGGCCACCGGGGGTGCTGGCGCGGCCACGGGCGGCGCGCTCCCGTCGAGCGGCGGGAGCCCCGCGTCGGGCGGCAGCCCGGGCGGCACGATGACCGGCGGCACCCTGGCCAGCTCGGGCGGCGCGTCATCCGGCGGCGCCGTGTCCGGCGGCGCCGTGTCCGGCGGGGGCCCCGCGGGCGGGGCGGCGACGGGCGGGGAGCCCGCGGGCGGCGCCTCATCTGGCGGCGCCGAGACCGGCGGGGCGGCGACGGGCGGGGTCACCTCGGGGGGCGCTTCGTTCGGCGGGTCCACGCCGGGCGGGGCGGCGACCGGCGGGGAGCCCGCGGGCGGGGCGGCGACCGGCGGTGCCGGGGGCGAGATCCCCGTCGACCCGGGCGTGGTGGCCGCGCTCGAGGCCTACCTCGCCGTGCCGCGCGCCGATCGCGGCGCCATCGACCAGGAGCCGTTCGCGGCGGTGCCGCTCACTCGCGAGCAAGCGGAGCGCTGCGGCGCGCTGCTCTGGGACGACCACGCCGCCCTCGTCCGCGAGACGCGCCAGGCGGAGCACGAGGCGCGCGCCATCACCATCGGCGAGCACACCCTCCGCTACGACCTCCGGGTCTTCGGCGCTGCGCCCGCGACCGGGCGGAGCCTCTTCATCTCCCTCCACGGCGGCGGCAACGCGGAGCCGAGCGTCAACGACGAGCAGTGGCAGAACCAGCTCACGCTCTACCAGCCGGACGAGGGGATCTACCTCTGCCCGCGCGCGCCGACCGACACCTGGAACCTCTGGCACGAGGCGCACGTCGATCCCCTGTTCGAGCGGCTGATCGAGAACTACGTCGTGCTCGAGGGGGTGAACCCCGATCGCGTGTACGTGATGGGCTACTCCGCGGGCGGGGACGGCGTCTACCAGCTCGGCCCCCGCCTGGCCGACCACTGGGCGGCCGCGGCGGCCATGGCGGGGCACCCCAACGACGCCCAGCCCCAGAGCCTCCGGAACCTCGGCTTCACCATCCACGTGGGCGAGCTCGACACCGCGTACGATCGCAACCTCGTCGCGGCAGAGTGGTCGGATCGGCTCGACGCGCTGGAGGCCGCCGCTCCCGGCGCCTACCCGCACGTGGTCGAGATCCACGCCGGCAAGCCGCACTGGATGGACCTCGAGGACGCCGTCGCCGTCCCGTGGATGGCCGCGTTCACGCGCGATCCCACCCCGGACACCGTCGTCTGGTATCAGGACGACGTCCCCCAGCGGCGCTCCTACTGGCTCGCGGTGGACGCGGACCAGGCCCTCGCCACCACCGAGGTGCGCGCGACCCTGGCCGGACAGGCGATCGATCTCGAAGCCACCGGCCTCTCCCGGCTGAGGGTGCGTCTCTCGGACGAGATGCTCGACCTGTCCCAGGCGTTGACCGTGACCGCGAACGGCGCTGAGGCGTTCGCCGGGAGCGTGCCCCGCACCATCGCCACCCTCGCCGCCACCCTCGCCGAGCGCGGCGATCCGCGGCTGATGTTCAGCGCGGAGATCCCGCTCGAGCTCTGAGTGGCGGAGCAAGCTCGCCCCACTTCGCTGGAACACCTCGGCGTTCGCTGCGTGATGGAGCGCCACGTCGGCGCCTGCCCCGGGTCCCCGTCATCGGGTCGCCGCGGCGGCCGCGCGTCAGAAGATCGTGTAGACGAACGGCGCGACGTAGGCGAGCCCGCCCGTCGCCAGGAGCAGCACGCCCGCCAGGAGCAGCACGAGCAGGAGCGGGGCGAGGAAGAAGCGCTGGCGGTGGGCGAAATGGGCGAACAGGCCGGCGAGCGTGCGCCAGCGCGAGCACAGACGCCGCGCCGCGCTCATGGTCCCGCCTCCCGCTCGAGCAGCACGTCTCCCGCTACCATGGCGTCCACCGAGTGGGCCACGAAGAACGCCACGGCGTCCTCCGCGGTGGCGACGATCGGCTCCCCGGGACCGTTGAGCGAGGTGTTGAGCAGGATCGGCACCCCCGTCCGTCGCTCCATCTCCCCGAGGATCGCGGCCAGGGTCGGCGACGAGGCCTCGGTGACGGTCTGCAGGCGCGCGGTCCCGTCGACGTGCCGGACGGCGCCGAGCTCGGCGGCGCGCTCGGCGCGGATCGGCGCCACGGTGGTCATGAACGGCGTCAGCGCGTCCGGGGTCGCCTCGAACCACCGCGCGGTCGCGGCGGCGAGCACGGCGGGCGCGAAGGGGCGGAAGGGCTCCCGGTGCTTGATGGCGCGGTTGATGCGCTCGCGCATCGCCGGGTCACGCGGGCTGGCGAGGACCGAGCGGAACCCGAGCGCGCGCGGCCCCCACTCGAAGCGCCCGCGCGCCAGGGCGACGACCCGATCGCGGGCGACGAGCTCGGCCACCGTGGTCACCACGTCGGCGACCCGGCGATGGCGAACGCCGAGGCGCTGGGCGAGGCCGAGGACCACGTCCGCATCGACCTCGAGCCCGAGGTCCACCCGCGCCATCGCCGGCGGTCGCGGCTCACCCGCGGCGAGGGCGCCGAGCAACGCCGCCCCGAGCGCCCCGCCGGCGTCGCTCGCCGCCGGGTGCACGTAGACCTCGGCGAACCCCGACTCGGCCGCGAGGCGCCGGTTGGCGCAGGCGTTGAGGGCCACGCCACCGGCCAGGCAGAGCGCGGTGGCGCCGGTGCGGCGGCGGACCTCCTGCGCCAGCCCGAGGAGCGCCTCCTCGGTCACCGCCTGCAGCGTCGCGGCCACGTCGGCGTAGCGATCGTCAGCTGGATCCTCGCCGCAGCGCCACGGCCGCCCCGGCGGGCGTCGCGGTCCTAGCAGGCGCTCGAGCGCAGGACCGAACCCGAGGTCCGGGTCGGTGAAGTGAGCGAAGTACTCGAGCCCGAGGGTGAAGGAGCCGTCGCCGTGGAGGGTGACGAGCCGCGAGAAGTCGGCGCGGAAGCGCGGCCTGCCGTACGCCGCCAGGCCCATCACTTTGTACTCCCCGTCGTTGACCGCGAAGCCGAGCCACGCGGTGAGCGCGGCGTAGAGCAGCCCGAGGGAGTGCGGGAACGCCAGGGTGCCGAGGCACGTCAGCCGTGAGCCCTCGCCCAGCCACATCGCCGTCGAGCTCTCCTCGCCGACGCCGTCCACGGTGAGCACCGCGGCGCGGGGGAAGGGGCTGGTGAAGAAGGCGCTCGCGGCGTGGCACTCGTGGTGCTCGCGGGTCACGATCTGGGCCCGGGGGCGGTCGAGCACGTCCGCGAGCTGGTCGAGCACCCAGAGCTTGTCGCCGAGCTGGACCGCAATCGCGCGGGGAAACTGGAGTAGGCTCCGGGGGTAGGCGCGGAGCAGCGAGACGAGCACGCACTCGAGGCGGGCGTAGGGGTTCTCGTAGTAGACGACCTCCGTGATCTCGCCGGCGTGGAGCCCGGCGGCGGCGAGGCAGGCCCGGATCGCGTGGCGGGGCAGGGCGGCGTCGTGCTTGCGACGCGAGAATCGCTCCTCCTGCATCGCGGCGACGATGCGGCCGTCAACCACCAGCGCCGCCGCCGCGTCGTGGTAGCCGCAGGAGACGCCGAGCACCGCGCTCACGCTACGCCTCCTCCCGCGGCGCGCTCGGCGCCCACCCGGGCCGGAGCGGACGCACGGCGATCACGAGGAGGACGAACGGGATGAGCGTGAGGTAGAGCGCGGTCATCAGGACGAAGTAGAGCCGCTGCGCGAGGGAGCTCCCGAGCCGGCGCCAGGTGCGCCACGCCCCCCACCACCGGGCCCAGCGGAGCGCCTCGCGTGCCGGACCCTCGCCGCCGGCGAGCTCGACCAGGAGCTCGCGCGCGTAGCGCGCGCGGTCGAGCCGTAGACCAGCGTCTCGCCGACGCTCTTCCACTCCGCCAGGGTCGGCGCGCGAGAGCGCCCGGGCGGCAGACCCCCGTGCGGCAGCCGTGGTCGATACTCCCGCAGCGACGCCGCGATCGCCTCGGCGACGACCGCATGCCCCTTCACGCTGAGGTGCAGATCGCGCGGCAGGAAGGCGTCGTCGCCGGCCTTGCGGAGCGTGTCCGTCAGATCGAGGCCGCGCGCGCCGATGGCCCGCGCCGACTCCACCACGTCCTCGATCAGGACCCGCGTGGGCTCCAGGTCGACCGGCGCCACCCCGTACTTCTGCCACTGCGACGGCGACACCTGCACGTCCACGGGGATCACGACCACCATGAGCTCGGCACCCGCGCGGTCGCAGAGGGCCTTGGCCGCTTCGACGCGGCGGCTGAGGGGCGACAGGGCGCGCACCAGGGTCACCGGCTGCGTCCTCACCGCGCGCAGTCGCTCGCCGAACGCCGTCTCCTTGGCCAGCGCGGCCGCGATCTCCTGGGCCGCATCGGTCCCGGTCTCCTTGGCGGCCCGGGCGCGCAAGAGCTCGATGGCGTGGTTGCGCGCGCGCACCGCGAGACGGATGTGATCGACCGTCACCGGACCCGGTCGCGCGAACTCGCCCCCGTCCCCGTAATCCACGATGTCGCCGGGGGTCGAGCGGATGGTCGACAGGGTCACCCCGTCGCCCGGCTGGGTCATCACCGACGGCAGCAGGCGCTCGGCGAGCTTCTCGACGTTCACCTGCGCGGAGACGAGCGCCTGCTGGGCGCCGCGGAGCTCGTCGTCCCGCACGTGCAGGTACTCCCTCTCCACGGCCGCGTTGGTGGCGACCGTCTGGGCGATCGGCGCCGACACGCCGACCAGGTCGCGCCAGGTGCCCTCCGAAGGGGTGCCGAGGGCGTTCGGATCGGGCCGCTTGCCGTAGAGCCAGCGCCGCAGCGCGTAGACCGCATGGCTCTGCGAGTACAACCAGGCGCGGCCCGGGAAGGCGGACCGCGCCGGCGCGAGCTCGCGCCGCACGGCCCAGCCGTCCAGCTCCGCGTGGCGCTCGGCGTTGCGCCGGTCGGCCTCGAAGAAGTCGTTGTAGGCGTTGACCACCCAGAGCACGAGGCGCGGGCGGCGCCGCTCGAGGAGCGTGGCGAGCGCGAGGTTTTACTCCGGCGGACCCCAGGTCGGCACGCCGGCGTTCAACACCGAACCGCCCCGTTCACGCGCGAGCAGGGCCGCTAAGGTTTCGGTTTCTTCCACGCCGAGCCCGAAGGCCTGGGAATCCCCGAGCACGAGCACCTCGCCGGTCGCGACGTCCCCCGGCGGGGGCCATTCACCGCCGCGGTACCCCTGCGAATTGGTCCGCACCGAGGTCACCGCCGCGCCCCCGAACTGCACCGCCTGGGCGGCGTTGGGGCGCAGGCGCAGGCCCACTTCGGGGTCGGCCACGTAGAGGTTCAGGTGGGGGAAGGCGCCCCGATCGCGCCACCGGAATAGCCCCTCGGCGACCACGAGGCCGACGGCGAGGCCGAGCAGCACCTGCAGCGAGCGCACGGCAGCCGTGGCCCAGAACCCCCGCCGCCGGCGGACCCTCGCGGCGCCGCCCGGCGGACCCCCACCCGCGCCCTCGGCCTCAGCCTCGGGCTCGGCACCCCCGGTCCCCGTCATCCGCGGGAGTCTCGGGCCCCAGTGGTGTCGACGTCAAGTCAGGGTCGCGGGCGGGGAGGGGGGCGACGCGAGCCGAGGCATGAGCGGGAGGCCTCGCGCGCTCGCGGATTTCCAATCGTGACCCGCTAGTCTCCGCTCTCGGCGATCGCGCGTCGCAGTCCAGAGAGCACCCGGTTCTGGTCGAGCC
>CAYOLF010000177.1:0-5983 GCA_964404725.1 uncultured Polyangiaceae bacterium | reverse complement strand
TGCGCTCGACCACGAAGCGCTCGATGGCCTCGGCGGGGAGCGGCCTCGCCGAGCAAGCCTTGGGGCCGTGGTGGTCGCGGGTGCTGCAGCGGTAATAGCGCTACCGCTGCCGGAAACCACGCTTCCACCGTGCGCGCGCCGACCAGGCGCGTGAACGCATGGAGTCGAAACTCAGTCGATGTGGGCGATCCGGCGCAGCGTCTTGGCGGCCTCGGTCTTCGTGATGCGCCCCTCGGCGACCCCAAGGGTCAGGTCGAAGAGCTCCGACGACCCCTGCTCGATCGAGATGCCGTTCAGATCGACGAAGACCAGGGCGCTGAGCACGCCGGTGCGCTTGTTTCCGTCGAGGAAGGGATGGTTCTGCACGATGTGGAACAGGTACGCGGCGGCCATGGCGAACAGGCCGTCGTGGACGAACGCCCCATCGAAGGTCGCCTGCGGCTGCGCGAGCGCCGACTCGAGGAGCCCCCGGTCGCGAACGCCGTCGGCGCCGCCGTAGCGGGCGAGCTGGAGTGCGTGCAACTCGAGCACGTCCTCGAGGTCGAGGAAGTCGGGTGCCGCGTCGTTCACCTGGCGAGCTTCCTCATCGTCTCGTCGTGCGCGCCCATCATGCGCTCGGCCGCCGCCGTGAGCCGCGCCGAGCGCTTCTTGCGCTGCGGCCGGATGATGAGCGCCTCGCCGTCGGTTCGCACCTCGAGCGGGGTGTCCTTGTCGATGTCGAGCAGCTCCAGGATGGGTCGCTCGATGATCAGCCCGAGGCTGTTGCCGATCGCCGTGAGCCTCTTGATCATGGCCGCCGCCTCCGTGTTAACAGCGTACTA
This sequence comes from uncultured Polyangiaceae bacterium, assembly GCA_964404725.1. Taxonomy (GTDB): domain Bacteria; phylum Myxococcota_A; class Polyangia; order Polyangiales; family Polyangiaceae; genus JAFGBI01. The sequence goes on along the minus strand of CAYOLF010000177.1, from coordinate 5,162 downwards.
ACCGGAGTATAACGGCGGCCGCCCGGGAGCGCCAGGAGGCGTCCGCGCGGCCGGCGCCTCCACGGCCGCGCTACCGCTGCCGGTGCACCCACGCGTCCATCGCCCTCGCGGCGTCGGCGTGGAGCTCGGGGCGCAGGTGACCGTAGAGGTCGAGGGTGGTCTGCAGGCGGGAGTGGCCGAGGACGTTCATGACCACGCGCAGGTGCACGGCGCTCTCGAGCATCATCGCGGCGGCCGTGTGACGGAGCAGGTGCAGGGTGAGGCGAGGTAGGCGAGCGCGCGCCGCGAGCTCGGCGAGCCAGCGCCCGAGCACCGTGCCGTGCAGGGGTGTGCCGCGGGCTCCCGCGTACAGGTAGCCGCGTCGCTCCCGGCGGGGGACGCAGCGCAGCGGACGCACCGCGAAGGCGGGCAGCTTGATGGTGCGCAGGCTCGCGGCCGTCTTCGGGGGGACGATGATCAGGCCATTTCCTGCCCACTGGGCCGTGCGGCGGACCTGGGCCAGCCGGCGGCGAAGATCGAGATCCTCCCAGCGGAGGCCCCGGATCTCCCCGGCGCGCAGGCCGCTCAGGCCGAGCACCACGGCGAGCTCGACCAGTCGCCCCTCCGCCCGGCGCAGCAGACCCCGCACGGCGGCGGGGGAGAGGGGGACGACGAGCGCCCGCGGCACCCGCGGCGTCGGCACCTGTCGCGCGACGTTCTCAGCGACGAGCCCGAAGCCCTTGGCGTGCTCGAGCGCGATGCGCAGGACCCGCAAGGTCTGGCGCACCGTCCAGGGCGACCGACCCGCGCGGAGCTGTCCGGCGAGGTACGTCTGGACCTCCTCGCCGGTGAGCCCCACCAGCGTCCGCGCGCCGAACGCCGGGACAAGGCGGTGGTGGACCACCGTCGAGTACGCGGCGGCGGTGGTCGCGCGGACGGTCACCGCGGCCACGTCCCGGCTCCACCAGCGGAGGAACGCGGCGACCGTTCGGAGGCGGGGCGGGGCAGGGGATGGCACGGCGGGCCGCCGGATCCATCCTCATCCGGCGGCCGGAAACCAGGCTTGTTCGGCGCCGTCCTCCGCGGGATCCTGCGCGTGGGGTTCGGGGTGTCCACTGTTCACTGGACACTGGACGGCGCCCCAACACGGGCGAGCGCGGGGTCGGAGCAGTTGCGGGGGAAGCCCGGGCCTCGCGCCGCCCATCACGAGGAACCCGCGACCCGAGACATGAGCGCCCCTGGTCGTCGGACCGCGTCGACGCCGTGAACACCCTGGCCCGGCTCCCGCGCCTGCAGGGGCTCCGGGAGCAGATCGCGGCGGAGCTGCCCCGCTTCGAGCTCGGCGCGCTCGACCGGCTCGGCACCTACGCGCTGGCCGCCGCGCACGCCTACTTCCTGAACCAGATGGCGGTGGCGACGCCGGCCGAGCTCGCTGAGCTGGCGGCGCTCGCCGCCGAGCGGCGAGCGGTGCTGCTCGCCGACGTGAACGCCTTCGTCGCGCACGGGCTGCTCGACGGTGCCCCGCTCGCGGGGCTGGCGGGCGCGGTCGGCTACCGCAACGTCGCCTACGATCTGCTCCTGCTCCGGAACCTCCTGGTCGAGGCCTGGCCGCGGATCGCCGACAAGACGGCGCTCAGCCCCGCCGCGCTCGAGCAGGACGCGGCGACGGCCAGCCGCCTCTTGATGGCCGCCGGCACCAAGAGCGTCGTCCCCCTGGAGCCGAGTGAGACGGCGCGCGTGCGCGACCAGGCCTTCGCGTTGTTCGTGAAGCGGTACGATCAGGTGCGGCGCGCGGTGGCCTTCGTGCGCTGGCAGGAGGGGGACGCGGACGACTACGCTCCCTCGCTCTACGCGGGCCGCGCCAGCCGCAAAAGCGACGAGCCGGCCGAGCTCGACGCCCCGCCGGCGACCGGCGTCACGGGCGGCGTGATGGCCCCGGGCGCCGCCACCGCGGCGCCCGCGGCGCCTGCGACGCCGGCGGCAGCCGCTCCCGCCCCCACCGCAGCGGCGACGACGACCGCGGGCGCGGCCGCAGCCGGAGGGGGACCGTTCGTCGCGTGAGCCGCCTCCTGCGGAGCTCGGCTCGACGGAGCAAACCCATGGCACCCCCCGGCACGCTGTACCTCGGCGCGATCCGCCGTCTCGACGGCGGCGGATCGCCCGCTCCGCTCTACTTGCCCGCGCACCACCTCGTCACCCACGGGGTGGTGGTCGGGATGACCGGCAGCGGCAAGACGGGCCTTGTCACCGTCCTGGCGGAGGAGGCCCTCCGCAGCGGGGTGCCCGTCCTCGTCCTCGACGTGAAGGGCGATCTCCCGAACCTCCTGCTCCGCTTCCCGAGCTTCTCGCCCGAGCCGCTGCTCCCCTGGGCCGAGGCCTGCGCCCGGCCCGGGGACGGGCGCCCCGCGACCGAGCTCGCCGCCGACCTCGCCGCCTCGCGTGAGGCGGCGCTCCTGCCCTGGGGGTTTCACGAGGCCGTGCTCGCGAAGTACGTCGCGGGCTCCGCGGTGCGCGTGCTCACGCCGGGCGGCGGTGGCGGCGAGCCGCTGCACGTGCTCTCGGGTCTCGAGCGGCGCTCGGCGCGCTGGGACTGCGATCCGGAGGCCGCCCGCGCCGCGCTCTCGGCGGCGCTCTCGCTGGTGCTGCGCCTGGTCGGTCGCAACCCCGACCCGGCGCGCAGCCGCGACCACGTCCTCTTGAGCATGCTCGCGGAGCGGCGCCTCGTCGACGGCCTTCGCCACGGCGACGGGCGCTCCATCGACGACGTCGCGGCGACCATCCCCCGGCTGGCGCCGCGGTGGTTCGTGATGCGCGACGCGCAGGCGGGCGACGGCGTCCGGCTGCTGCAACCCCGCTGGGCGATGAGCCTGCTCCGCGGCCCCATGACCCGCGACGAGCTCCGCCGCGCGCGGAGCGCTCAGGACGCGTCGAGCCTGCGTCTTGATATGCCGCCAAACCGTGCTGGCGGATCGACCTGATGTTCGCGGGTCCTACTCCGCCGCCTCGCCCCGCGGCAGCACCGGCTCCGTGAACCGACTCCGTAGCTCGACGGCCATCGCATCGAGCACGCGCGTGGCGCGGTCGACCGTGATGCCGTGGTACTCGTTTCGTTCGTCTCGCGACACCTGCGACTCGTGGACGCCGAGCTTCTCGGCGAGCTCGCGCTGCGTGAGGCCACGGGCAATGCGCAGCGCGATGAGCGTGCGCCCGAGCCCGTGCAGATTGACGAGCTCACCGAGGTCGCCGCGGCGCAGCCGCTCGTAGCTCTCGATCTCCTCGGCGAGCTGCAGGTGGAAGGAGCGCAGGGGATCGAGCGCGCGCTCGACCTCCTCTGCGGTCAAGCCCGCTGCGACTAGCCGCCCGCGATGCTGGTCGAGCCGCTCGAGTTCCTCACGCTGGCGGCGAGTGGCCTCCTGATACTCGGACTCATTGCGGATCATGGTGCACCTCCAGGGAGCAGCTTGACGATGCCCCGCGGCTTGCCGTCGCGACGCGAGAGGCGAAAGGCGGAGGGAAATTCCAGCTCGTTGCCGAACTGATCGACGATGCCCGAGAACTGACCGTAGTGCGGATAGAGCTCGACGCCGTAGACGTGCCACATCGGGAGTTGACGCTTCGGATACCCACGGTAGGGACGTCGGGCGGCGGGACTCCAGGTCCAAACCTTGTGCGGATCCAGCAGGTTGAGCTCGCGCTCGAGGCGCCCGGAAGCGAAGTCACGAAGGTCGCAGACGAAGTAGCCGTCGATGTCGTTCGGGTGGCCCTTGTCCTCTGCGAAAGACCCGTCCGCGAAGTCCTCGGTGATGCCCACGGTCCAGAGCTGACGGGCCATGATCTCGAGGCTGTCGACGAGCGCGCGGCGCCATGCGGCATCCCACGTCGGGTGCGAAGGTCCGGGCCCGTGGACCAACGTCGACTCGCGCAACTCCGGGAACGTCATCGCGACGTCGCCTGCGGGGAGCAGGCCATCTTGGGTGAACCGGAGCGAGCGCATGAGGAGAAACGTCAAATGTGTCAAGCTAGACACGATTGTCAAGTTCTCCCGAGTGCGTGATGAACCGGGCAACTCCTTGCGGGGGGCAGGTCGAACCTGTCCGGGAGACGAGAGCACCCTCGTACCGCGCGTAGTGCGCTTCTGGCCACGGAGACGGCGGTGGCCAGTAGCCCCCGTGGTCAGGTTGGCCCGGGACATCGTGCCCATCGCCGAGCTGAAGGCGCACCTGTCCGAGCGGATCCGCGAGCTGCGGTCGTGTCCGCGCCCGCTGGTGATCACCCTGAACGGCAAGGCCGCGGCGGTGATGCTTTCGCCGGAGGAATTCGATCGGCTGACGTACCAAGCTCGCTTGGTCGCGGCGGTTCGCGAAGGGCTCGAGCAGGCGGAGGCAGGGAAGACCGTTGACCACGAAGCCCTCGGTCGGCTCCTCGACGCGCGCTTCGGGGCGCCGAACTCGGAAGGGTGAGTGTAGCTTCCTGGACGGAGAGGGCCGTCGCGGCCCGAGTCGAGGACTCCCGCCGATGGTGACCCGAACGCAGTCTGCCGGTGCGACCGAGGGGATCGCGCAGCAGCAGGAGCTCGTCGAGGCGCTCGAGGAGGAGGAGGCTCGAATACAGCGGCTCGAGGCGGAGCTGGCAGAGGCGATACCGCGCGCGGCTGCGCTTCGCGCGGCGATCGGGTAGCCCGCGTCGGCGACGCATCGCGGGACCGATGCCAGCGCGAGTGGCGGCGGTGCTCGCCCAGCGGCTCTTCGTGGAGAAGGACGACCACGCGCACCCCTCCTCGTGTACCGCGAAGCGCTGGTCGGGGAGTTGGATCAGGAAGGGGCGCTCTTCGCGCCAAGCCTCGTTGACGACCCGGCGGGTGGTGCCGTGCACGCGCAGGTTGGCGGCACGGGCAAGGCCGCTCTTGCCGCCTCTCGGGTCGGCGGTGGGGAGCGACGGCGAGCCTCCTTGACTGCTGAACGGGTGTTGAGGTGTGGGGCGTCTTCGTCGTAGAATGCGCCGCCGTGGAGCCGAACCCTCCAGACAGCAGCGGCGCTGCTGGCGCCGCCTCCGAAGGGGTCATGACCGACGACGCGCAGCTCCGCGCGCTGGAAGCCGCCGCGATGGCCGAGGTTGCGTTGCCCGCGGACGGCCATGTCGTGGGCGAGCCGGTCACGACCAGCGCGATTCGCTACTCGGGCTTG
>CAYOLF010000176.1:0-6126 GCA_964404725.1 uncultured Polyangiaceae bacterium | reverse complement strand
CCCGCGGCAGCGGAGGCCGCGCTCGCGGGGGCCACGGCGGCGTACCTCGTCGTGCCGCCGAGCTTCGTCGTCGACGACTTCGCGGCCTACCAGGAGATCGTCGTTCGGTCTCTCACCGCCGCGGTGAAGGCTCGGCGCCCGCCCCAGGTGGTGCTCCTGAGCAGCCTCGGCGCGCAGCACGCGGTGGGCACGGGCCCGATCGTGGCGCTCCACCACCTGGAGGGGCGCCTGCGGGCGATCCCCGGCCTGGGCGTGCTCGCGTTGCGCGCGGGGTTCTTCTACGAGAATTTCCTGATGAACGTGCCGATGATCAAGGCGATGGGAGCCAACGGAGCGCCGTCGCCCGCCGAGGCGCCACTGGCGATCATCGCGGCCGCCGACATCGGGCGCTACGCCGCGCGCCGGCTGCTGGAGCGAGACTTCGCGGGCTTCACCGCCGTCAACCTGGTCGGGCCGCGCCCGGTCTCGATGAGCGAGACGACCCGCGTGCTCGGCCAGGCCATCGGCAAGCCGGAGCTGCCGTACGTGCAGGTGGGCTACGACGACCTCGAGCGGGGCCTGATCGACATGGGACTCAAGCCGCGCCTCGCCGCGATGTACGTCGAGCTCTATCGGGGCGTGGCCGCCGGCCTGCTCGCCCCGGAGCCCGGCACCGTGACGGTGCACCTCGAGACGCCCCTCGAGGCGTTCGGGCCGGTCTTCGCGGCCGCCTACGCGGCGTGATTCCCCCTCGGTCCCCCCGCGCGGGCGCATGCACCCTGCGCGAGGGGGCTGACGCTCCGCCCCTCGCGGCGCTCCCTGCTGGCGCTCCCCTGGTGCTGCGGGATCGGGGGCGGTACGATGGTGCTCTCGTGGGACGAGGCGGGGGCAGGGCGATCTCTCCGGCGTCGGCCGTGGAGGCCAAAATGGTCGGTGGAGGGGTGACGTGAACGGGCGAGACGAGCTGGGAGGCGCCGGCGCTGCGCCGAGCCCTCCGCGACACCAGCTGGAGCAGGAGCTGCTGCTGGAGGTCAGTCAGGCGGTCAGCTCCACGCTGGACCAGGAGGCCGTCCTGCAGATCATCGCGGATGGCACGGCGCGGCTCGTCGGCGTCGAAACGTCGGCCGTCTACCTGCTCGAGGGGGACCACGTGTTCCTCGGGGCGACGACGCCGCCGCTCGCTCCCGACTTCCCCGAGAGCCTGCGCTGGGCTCTCGTCGGCGACCTTCCGCACCTGCTCGAGTCGGTCCGCGCGCTCGAGCCGGTGATCCTCCTGGACGCGCCCGCCGTCGAGCTCTCGCCAGTGGAACGCGCGGTGGTCGAGGCACGGAGCCTGCGCAGCCTCCTCTTTCTCCCCTTCTGCCTCGATCAGCAGCCGATCGGGGTGCTCATCCTCGGGACCACCACCGGTGAGCACGCCTTCGACGTGCAAGAGATCAACCTGTGTCGGACGTTGACCAACCAGCTGGCGGTCGGCGTCCAGAACGCGCGGCTACACACGGGCTTGAAGCGCTACGCGGCCGAACTCGAGCGGCAGATGGCCGAGCAGAAGCGGCTGGAAGAGCAGCTGCGCCACGCGCAGAAGATGGAGGCCGTCGGGCAGCTCGCGGGCGGCGTGGCCCACGACTTCAACAACCTCTTGCAGGTCATCCAGGGGTACACCAGCCTCGCGCGCGACGAGGCCCCCCGGGGTGGCACCGTGCACGAGTCCCTGGGGCTGGTACTGCAGGCCGCGGAGCGGGCCGCGTTGCTGGTGCGACAGCTCCTCGCCTTCGGTCGTCGCCAGGTGCTTAGCCTCACCATCGTCGACCTCGACCAGATCATCGGCGGGCTGTTGCCCATGCTGCGCCCCGTGCTCGGTGAGAACGTCACCGTCGAGGTCCGTCGCGGGGCCAAGCTCGACCGGATCGAGGCCGACCCGAACCAGCTCGAGCAGGTGCTGGTCAACCTCTGCGTGAACGCGCGCGACGCGATGCCCGAGGGCGGCACCATCGTCATTTCCACCGAGAACGCGCTGGTGGACGAGCGACAGCGCCAGGAGCTGTCGCTGCCGCGCGCCGGGGCCTACGTTCGGCTGGCGGTCACCGACTCCGGCACCGGGATGACCCCGGAGATCCGGAGCCGGGTGTTCGAGCCCTTCTTCACGACGAAGGGGCCGGGGCGAGGGACCGGCCTGGGCCTGGCGACCGTGCACGGCCTGGTCGCCCAGCACCGCGGCGCCGTCCAGCTCGAGAGCGAGGTGGGGCGCGGCACTCGGGTGGAGGTATTCCTCCCCACCGCCGACCCCGCGGCGGACCGAGCGGTCCCGCGACAACCGCTCGCCGTGTCTCGAGGCACGGAATCCATCCTCGTCGCCGAGGACGATGCGCTGGTGCTCGAGCTCACGCGGGCGTACCTGGTGAGCGCGGGCTACACGGTGTTCACCGCCAGCAGCGGGGTCGAGGCGCTCGAGGTCATCGACGACCGCGCGACGGAGATCGACCTGGCCGTGCTCGACGTCGTGATGCCGAAGCTCGGGGGCGAGGCGGTCCTGCGGTACCTGCGGGAGCGACGGCCCGGCGTGCCGGTGGTGTTCGCCAGCGGGTACGGGCGGCGGAGCCGCTCCCTCGAATCGCCGCCGGAGCGGATCGCGTTCCTCCAGAAACCCTTCGGGCGGGACGATCTCCTGCGCAAGGTGCGCGAAACCCTCGACGGAGCGCCGTAGTCCCGGCGCGGCTCCGCCGCCGTGCGACGGCACGATGGCCCGCGGAGGGGCGCCCGGTCGCGGCCGAGCCGGGCGAGTCGTGTTAGCGTCTCGCGGTCCCCGCTCAGCTCCACCAGCCATGGTCCCCTGGCTCGTCCTCCTGCTGCTCGTGTCCATCAACGCGCTCTACGTCGCGGCGGAGTTCGCGGCGGTGGGCGTCCAGCGGAGCGACGTCGCGGCGCTCGCGCGCCGGGGGAGCCCGCTCGCGAGGAGGCTCCTGGCGGTCATCGAAGACGGGGTCCGGCTCGATCGAACCATCGCGGCCTGCCAGATCGGCATCACCTTCTCGAGCCTCGTGGCCGGCGCCTACGCGCAGGCCACGATCGCCGTGGATCTCGAGCCGTGGCTCGGTCGGATCTTCGGGCTGGGGCGCACGTCCGCGGAGTCGGCGGCCTTCGTCATCGTCCTGTTCCTGCTCACGACCTTGCAGGTCGTGTTCGGTGAGCTGGTGCCCAAGTCCCTGGCGCTGCAGTTCCCGGTGAAGAGCGCGCTCGTCACCTTCTTGCCGACGCGCTGGTCCGTGTCCGTGTTCCGGGGGTTCATCTGGCTGCTCAACGGCAGCGGGCATTGGCTGCTCAGGCCCTTCGGGATCACTCCGGGCGGGCACCAGCACGTGCACTCGCCCGAGGAGATCGAGGTCCTGCTCTCCGAGGCGCGGCGGGAGGGCGCGCTGAGCGCCGACGCCCATCGTCGCCTGGAGCGGGGGCTCCACCTCTCGTCCCGCACGGTGCGCCAGCTGATGACGCCCCGCAGCGAGGTCTACGGGCTCGAGGTGTCGATGCCGCCCGCCGAGATGCTGGAGCGCGTTTTCGCGAGCCCCTACGGCTGGCTGCCCGTGTACCGCAGCTCGCTCGATGACGTCCTCGGCGTGGTCAGCATCAAGGAGGTGGTCGCTGTGTTCGTCGCCCAGGGGGCGCTGCCGCGGCTGGACCAGGTGCTGCGCCCGATCCCGTTCGTGCCGGAGTCGCTGCGGTCCCACCGGTTCGTCCGGCTCCTGCAGGAGCAGCGCAGCGCCAGGGCCATGGTGGTGGACGAGCACGGCGGTATCCAGGGCATCATCAGCGTCGAGGACGTCATCGCCGACCTCTTCGGCGAGCTGGGTGACGAGCTGAAGCAGCCGGACGCGGGCGCCATTCGGCTCCCGGACGGATCGCTGCGCGTCCCCGGGACGATGCGGCTGGACGAGGCGGAGCCGTGGCTCCGCCTGCGCTGGGAAGGGAGGGCGGTGACGGTCGGCGGTCACGTCGTGGACGCGCTCGGACGGCTCCCGCAGGAGGGCGAGCGGCTCACGATCGACGGGGTCGAGGTCACCATCGCCGAGATGAGCGCGACGGCCATCGCCTGGCTCACGGTGACCCCACCGGAGCGCCGTCCCGAGGCGGGGACGAAGGCGTCGCCGACCGGGGGGAGGGGCTAGGATGGTCCCCGCGCTGGTGATCCTCGCGCTCATCCTGCTCAATGGCGTCTTCGTCGCCGCGGAGTTCGCCATCATCGGGGTCCCGCGGCCCGCGCTCGAACACGAGGCGGCGCGAGGGAGCCGCCTGGCGGCGGCCGTCCTCGAGGTGCTGCGGGATCCGCGCCGCCAGAACCGCTACATCGCGACGGCTCAGCTGGGGATCACGTTCGCCAGCCTCGGGCTCGGCATGTACGGGGAGCACCAGGTCGCGGAGGCGCTGCTCGTGCCCCTGCATGCTCTCGGGATCGAGTCCGTGATCCCCGCTCACGCCGCGGCCAGCGTCATCGCGGTGGGCGCGCTGACCTACCTGCACATCGTGCTCGGCGAGATGGTCCCCAAGACGCTTGCGCTCCAGTACGCCGAGGGGACCGCGCTGTGGATCAGCGGTCCCATGCGGTGGGCCCAGCGAGCGCTCTGGCCGATGGTGGTGGGGCTCGACGCCATCGGCGTCGCCGTGCTGCGAGGCTTCGGGATCCGGCGGGAGGCCGCCCTGAAGACCCCTTCCCCGGAGACGCTGCGGTTCGTGGTCGAGGAGAGCGCCGTCAAGGGCGAGCTCGACGTCGAGGCCGGGCAGGTGCTGGGCGAGCTCTTCGAGTTTGGGGAGCTCTCGGCGGCGGAGGTCATGACCCCGCGGGTTCGCGTGGTCGGATTGCGGCAGGGGGCCTCGGTGGACGAGATCCGTCACGCCGTGCGCACGGCGAGACACGCGCGGTACCCGGTCTACGAGGGCACGGTCGATAGGATCGTCGGTTTGGTGCTGATCCGCGACCTGCTGCAGCACCTGGTCGAGGGCCGAGCGCTGGACGCGAGCGTCGTGCGTCCGGTGCCGTTCGTCCCGGAGGCGACCCGGCTCGACGCGGTGATCTGCCGGATGCGCAAGGACCGGACGCAGTTCGTCGTCGTGATGGACGAGCACGGCGGCACCTCGGGGATCCTGACGGCCGAGGATCTGTTCGAGGAGATCGTGGGCGAGATCAACGACGGCCCCGGGGCCACGGAGCCCGTGGTAGAGGTGGAGGGGGAGCTGCGGGCGCTGGGCGTGGCGCGCCTCGACCAGGTCGGAGAACAGCTCGGCGTCGAGCTCGAGCACCCGGAGGTCGACACGGTCAGCGGGCTCGTCCTCACCCTCCTCGGGCGGCCCCCGGAGGTCGACGATCGGGTCCGCTGGGGAGGCGTCGAGTTTCGCGTCCGCGCGATCCAGGGGCGGGGGGTACAGGAGTGCGCGTTGGCGGTCGGGTCCGACGCGGTCCGGCTGCCGCGGGGGAGCTCGAGCCCGCCGTCAGGCGAGGCGGGAGCCGAGGGCGAGCCGTAACGCCGAGCGAGTGCGAGGCAAGACCGACCGGTGGGCCGCCTGGCGGCGTCCATCCCCCGGGTGCTTTTGGGGACGATATAGCAGTCCTTAAGCGGTACACGGTGCTATACATCGACTGTATCCATGCGGTCGGCCACCAAAGACACGCTGCCTCCTCGGGTCCGCCGCTCGCTCGCGAAGCTCGGGCGAGACATCACCGTCGCGCGCAAGAGGCGGAGCCTGACCGTCGCCATGGTGACGGAGCGAGCGGCCATCGCGAAGAGCACCTACCTGCGGGTCGAGCGCGGTGATCCGAGCGTCTCCGTCGGTATCTACGCGATGGTGCTCTTCGTGCTCGGGCTCGGCGAACGCTTCGCCGAGCTCGTGGAGCCGCCGCGCGACGAAGAGGGCCTGCTCCTTGAGGAGGAGCGACTCCCGCAGCGGGTCCGGCCCCGGAGGCAGGAAAGGGCACCGTGAAACGGTCGATCCGGGTTTGCCTCGGCGACGACGCCCTACCCGTCGGGACGCTCCATTTCACCCAACAGGGCGCGCGCGAGGCCGCGGCGTTCGAGTACGACGGCGAGTGGCTCGCGTCGCGCGAGCGCTTCGCGATAGATCCAGCCCTCCGCCTGGTGCAAGGCCCGCAGTTTCATCGAA
>CAYOLF010000175.1:0-6018 GCA_964404725.1 uncultured Polyangiaceae bacterium | reverse complement strand
GCACGGGCGGGACGGAGCCGGGCACGGGCGGGACGGAGCCGGGCACGGGCGGGACGGAGCCGGGCACGGGCGGGACCGAGCCGGGCACGGTTCTGCTGGCGGGTGATGATGTCAATGCCAATGGGCCATTGCAGACGACCGTTGAGGAGAACCTCAATTTCAGTGGGGGTGGTCATATCCTCGTGCGTCCGACCGACATGACCAATGAGCCGAACACGAAGCATCCCGTTGCTATCTGGGGTCCAGGTGGTGGCACGCCTCCGGGAGACTATCTGATGCTCCTGAGCCGCCTGGCCTCTCAGGGGTTCGTCATCGTAGGGATCAGAGAGTCGAGCGGAGGGAGCGAGCTGATGTCCGCTGCGATCGACTGGCTGGAAGAACAGAACGGCGATTCCGGCAGTCCAATGTATGACAAGCTGATTCTTGATCGTGTTGGCGTCTTTGGCCATTCCATGGGTGGGCTCTCTTCTGAAGCGACGGCCCTCGTGGATGGCCGGGTGGCGACGGCCCTCCTGGATAACAGCGGCTCCTTCAGCCATGATCAGTTGGTCAATATGCGAGTGCCGGCGGGCATCATCTATGGCGAAACTGGTCAGGAAAGGGAGAACGCCGAAGGGGACTACAACAACCCGGGAAACCAGGGCCCATGCTGGTTGGCCATGATGGCCGGAGGCGGTCATGGCTCTGGCCCCTGGGACGGTGCGGCTGCCAACGTGGCCTGGATGCGCTGGCACATCGGGGGCGAGAACTCTCGTAAGGACGCCTTCCTTGGCGATGGTGGCGACTACAACAACAGCGGGATCTGGACGACTCAGTTCAAGAACTGGGACGGCTGGAAGAACTGGAACGAGTAGATGAGCGGGTGGCGTTAGCGGACGACACCACTCCGCGTTGCCCCAGCAGCGCATGGCCCCGCTGCTCGTGGTGAAGCAGGTGTTGTCGCCGGCGGCGAGCAGGGCGATGCGGTCGGCGTCGGGGATCTCGACCGGAGACGTCGTGCCCCGCCGGAGAGTCCAGCGGCGATCCGGCGGATGACGACGAGTCGCCGCCGCCCGCGCCGCCGGCGGTCTTGGCGGTGTCGGTCGCGGACCGGCGCGTGAAACACCGCCAGCAGCCGCTCGAGCCCGTCGTCGGTGGCGCCACGGCTGCCGCTCGGCGCGCGGAGGTCGCGGAGCTGCCTGCAAGCTCGTGAACTCGTCTGGGTCTTCCGGCGGATCGTTCCACTGCGGGGAGTCCCAGGGGTCGCACTCGTCCACGATGCCTTGGTCGCACGCGGTCCGGTAGATCTGGTTGATCTGGTCGAAGGTCGTGGGGTAGGAGGCGCTGGTGTTGCTCACGTTGAAGAAGAACGTGAGCCAGTCCCATTCGACCCCCCGTCTCGCTTCGGTCGTGCAGCGCAGTTCGTGCCACCGCACCTTGTTGTAGGCGTCCTTAGACACAGGCGGCGGGGTCACGGACCCGTCGGTGTTCTTGAACTCCTCGTAGTAGCGGAAGGTGCCGATGGACTCGCCGACCACCGTCCCGCTCGCAGCGGGGTCGGTGAGCGATTGCTGCAGGCGCGACGGGGCGCCCGTTGTAGCCGCCGGGTCCTCGGCGCTACACGCCGTGAGCGCACCCCCCCCCGCAGCAGACGGCGAGCGCGAACAGCGCCGGGACCGCCAGGACGCGCGGGCAGCAATCGATAAGGCCCCACCGTGAACGATCATTCCACCCCATGACCCGCTCCTCCTCGGCCGGTAGGTTTCCGCCGTCCCCCCGTCGGGATCGTGCGAGCACCGACCGGGGAAGACGGTACGCCCCTCCGAGCCAGTCAACAACGGGAGATCGCGCCAGCCCCTCGCCCGGGTTGGAGCGTGCCAACCGGGCGCGTCACCGGGACTGGATATTTGATGTCTCTGGTGGAAACCAATTCCAGGTTCCAGTCGGAATGTCAGGGTCGTGGGACGGACTGTGACTTGGCGCCGGCGGTCTTGGCGGTGTCGGTGGAGGACCGGCGCGTGATACACCGTTAGCGGCCGCTCGAGCCCGTCGTCGGTAGCGCGACGGCCGCCGCTCGGCGCGCGTAGGTCGCGGAGCTGCCCGCGAAGCACGCGTGGTGGCTGGCGAGGCTCGTCTGGGTGTCCGCGAAGCTCGCACGGGTGTCTGCGCAGCTCGCACGCGCGTCCGCGAAGCTCGCACGGTTGTTCGCGGAGGTGCCGGTCGGGGCGGCGGGTCCTGGCGGGCCCTCTGCGAACCGGCGCAGGGCGGGCGCGGAGCTTGCGGCTCGTCGCGACCCGCGTGGGGCGTCGGGCGCGGGCGATTTCTTTTCAGCAACCGGGCTTGGGGTGCGACCGACGGAGGGGGTGCAAGGGCGATCGGGCCTTTGCGGCAACCTCGCGGGAGGCTCCTCTCGCGAGCCCACGAAAACATCCACGACCAAAACCCAATAGAGAGACCATGAAACTCACCGAATACGAGAAGCGGATCCTCGCCTCCCTGCCGGACAAGGCGCTCACCTTTCTCCGCACGGTGGCGATCAAGGGCGAGATCCGGGCGGAGCTCTACCGGGCGGGCTACACGTCCGCGGAGCAGGCCCTCGGCTGGCGGCTGGTGAGCCAGGCGACGGGAGGGCTGCTCGGGGCGGGACCCCTCGCCGACGATCTGGCGGCGCGGGCCGCCATCGCCGAGCTCGACGATTGGGACGAGCCGGGGCTGCAGCGGATCCGGGCCGCCCTCGAACGCCTGCACCCCGAGCAGCGAGCCTTCGTGTTCGCGGGGCTCGAGTCCGCGAGCGGGGCGGGCTCCGTGCTCGTGGTGGCGACGCTGCTCGAGCGGCTCGACCAGCTCGAGTCCGGCCCCGACCGCGCCGTCACCCGCGACGCGGACCGGGCGGCGCTCGCCACCCTCGCGGCGCGGGGCATCACGGCGGAGCTGCGCGAGCACCTCAGTGACCTGGTGCGGATCGCGCAGGCGGCGGAGGCGCCGTCGCCCGCGCCGAGCACGTCTGCCGCCGAGCGCGAGGCGTCCCTGATCGAGCTGCGCGCCTGGTACCAGGACTGGTCGCAGACGGCGCGCGCGGTGATCCACCGGCGCGACCACCGGGTGATGCTCGGGCTGTCGCGGCGGCGCGCGCCCGCCAGCGACGATGACACCCTCGACGACATCGTGCCCATCGGCGTGCCGGTGGCCGCGCCCGCGCTCGACGCCGCGCCGGCGACCGGCGCCCTGGCGGCGGCGCCCGGACCCGCCGCGGGCGTCACGCCGTGAGGGAGACCCCCCATGGCCAGCAGAAGGGAGGACGATCATGGCTCGGCACCGCGCCGCGGCGCTCCTCGAGCCGCCCCCGGCGCGGGCGCTCCAGGAGCTCCCGGCGCGGGCGGTCACGTTCCTGCGGATCGCGGGTGGGCAGGCGCCGATCCGCGCGCGCCTGGTCGCCGCCGGTTACGGGCTGGAGGAGCACGAGGAGGGGCGCCGTCTCCTGCTCGCCACCTGCCCTTTCTGCACTGGCGGAGTCGACCCGGGCGAGGATCTGCGCGCGCGCGCCGCCGCCGCCGAGATCGAGCGCTGGGTGCCGGCGCAATGGCCGCGGCTCCGCGCGGCCGTCGAGCACCGGCACCCGGAGTCGGTCGCGGTGATCGACGAGCTGGCGGCGGCGCCCGGCGCCCGCGCGCTGCTGCTGGTGGCCGCGCTGCTCGCGCGGCTCGACGCGCTGGAGGAGGAGCCGCGCGCCCGCGCGCTGCTCGCGACCCTGGCGCGGCGCGGCCTCGATCGGGCGGAGCGCGCGCGCCTCGGCGCGCTGGTGCGGGCCGCGCAGGGGCTCACCGCCGCGGACGCCGCCGCGGAGCTCGCCGCCAGCTCGACCGGGGGAGGCCCCGCGCCGGCCCCGGACGCTGGCGACGACGTCGCGGCGCTCCGCGCCCTGCACGCCTGGTACCGCGATTGGGCGACGACGGCGCGGGCGGTGATCGAGCGCCGCGACTGGCTCATCCGCCTCGGCGTGGTGGACCGCCGGCGTGCGGCCGTGCCGGCGGGGGGAAAGCCGGCATGAGCCGCGCGCTCGGGTCGCGTGGCGGCGTCGCGGTCGGGTCGGCCGCGACGCCGCCGGCCCTCACGCGGCGGGGCAGGGGCGTTCGGCGTCGCCCAGGGCGTGCGCCGCGCGCCGCTCCGCTCGCGCCAGCGGCAGGAGCACGAGCGCCCCGGCGCTGAGCAGCGCGCCGGCGACCAGGAACGTCGTCGGGTAGCCCGCCGCTCCCGCGAGCAGGCCGAGCGCCGCCACGCTGACGGAGCGTCCGAGCGAGTAGGCGCCGAAGTAGTACGCCATCGTCGAGCCGCTCTGGGCCGGGGGCGCGCCCGCCACGGCGAGCGCGTTGAGCGACGGGTAGGTGACCCCGTGCGTGAGCCCGAGCGCCACCCCGATCAGCGGGAGCGCGATCGGGGTGAGCCACGCCGCGCCGGCCACCGCCGCGGCGTAGGCGAGCAGCCCTACCAGCGACACCCGCGCGCGCCCGTGGCGGTCGGCGAGGCTGCCGAAGCCGAGGCGCACGACGATTGCCGCCGCCGTGTAGCCGAGGAAAAAGCCGCTCACGCGGTGGGCCCCGAGCGCGAGGGCGTAGGGCACCACGAAGGTGAAGAGCGTGCCCAGGCCGACGCCGGTCAGCGCCGCCGCCAGGAGCACGCGCGCGCGCTCACCCCCGGGGCGACTCCGGACCGAGCCGGTCGGCGGGGTCGTCGTGGCGGGGGCCGTCGCGACGGGGGCCGGCTCGCCCCGGGTCCCGACCGCCCCGAGGATCGCCGCCACCAGCGCCCCCAGCGCTGCCAGGACGAAGACCGCGTCCCAGCCCCACCGATCGGCGACCGGCTCCAGCGTGACGGGCGCGATGGCGTTGGTGGCCAGCGTGGCGAGGCCCCAGATGCCGAGGGCCTGGCCGAGCCGCGCCGGGGGGGCAAGATCGGTGGCGAGGGTGCCGCCCGCGTTGAACACCAGCACGAAGGCCACCCCCAGCAGCAGCGACAGGGCGATCAGCAGCGTGCCGACCTGGGTCACCGCGAGGAAGCCGAGCGCGGTCATCGCGCCGAGCAGGGCGCCGCCCACCATCAGCGGGCCGCGCCGCCTCCGATCGAGCGCGCGCGCCACCCAGGGGACCACCAGGAGCCCACCGGCGACGTAAGCGGACATCACCCAGCCGATGGCGCCCGGTCCAGCGTGAAGCTCGCGCGCGAGGTACTTTGGCAGCAAGAGGAACGCCGAGTAGACGCAGCCGTAGGTGGCCTGCGTCGCCAGCAGCAGGACGAACCGGGGCGTGAAGAGCGGCGCCGCGGGGACGGCGGTCGCGCCGCGGCGGGGCGGCATGGGGGGGGCGTTCGATGGGGTGGAGGACATGGGGTGTCTCGCGGGGCTCGCGGGACGGGAGGGTGCCCAAATACCAGGAAACCCTCGCCGCCCCGGGGGCGGTGAGGGTCTGCGTTCGGTCAATCGGCGCGCAGGACCTCAGCCGCCCAATGGGGGCGGAAGGAGGGTCCACTTGATGCCGGTCATGCGCGTCACGACGACGAGACGCTAGCAGCCGCGGGACAGGCGGTCAAACGCGCACCCGAGGCGGCGGGGGTGGGACGCCGCGCCGAAGGCCGGCCTCAGTCGACGACCTCGACGGTCGCCGTCGCCCCGTGGCCCTGGGCGAGCTTCCGGTCGCATGTCAGGAGGCAGGCGCCCGTCGCCTCCGCCAAGGCCACGTAGACGGCGTCATACGCGGTGTAGTTGTCCCGCAGTTCCCAGGCGCGCGGCAACAACGGGCCATGAGGATACCGAGTCACGTCCAGTTGCTCGAAATCGGCGACTGCCTCGGCGGCCCGCTCCGCAGAGAGCTGAGCGGACAGCACGAACCGCCGCAGGACCTGGGCCACCTCCACGTCAATCAGGTGCGGGGCATGCAACGTCTCGGCAGGGGAGGCGATACGCCTGGCCACCCGCATCCCGAGCTCCGTGAAGAGCAGCAGCTCGATGGCGGCAGACGCGTCGAGGACAATCATCGACCGTCACGT
>CAYOLF010000174.1:0-6271 GCA_964404725.1 uncultured Polyangiaceae bacterium | reverse complement strand
CGGCGCGGTGGATGCCGCGCAGGCCTGCACGGACGCCGGAGGCACCATCGAGACGATCGGCTGTTGCGAGACGACGCCGGACTTCCCGAACCGGTGCGGCGTGAGCTGCACCTGCGCGACCGCGCGCTTGGTGCTCTCCTGCGCCTGTCCGGAGGGCGAGTGCTTCGACGGCACCACCTGCGTGCACGACTGCGGGCCTCGCCCGGCCTGCAACTGGTGCGGCGGCGAGCCGCTGCTCGACGAGGACGGTTGCACCGTGGGCTACGCCTGCGAGAGCGGCCGCGATGCGTGCACGGCCACGCCCTGCGAGGACGACGCGGACTGCACCGTCGGGGGCGAGGAGTGCACGGACTGGGGCGTGTGCTGGGCCCCGAACGCCACCGTCACCGGCGAGTACACCTCCGTCGCGAACCCCTGCACCACGGACCCCTGCCTGCCGGGCTTGGTTTTCGCGATCGTGGGCGAGGAGCAGACCGTCATCCTGCTCCTGCGCAGCCAGTGGATCCGGTACTCGACCGACTGGGACGTCTGGCCAGGGGTCGTCCCCGAGGTGGGCGATCAGGTGGTGGCACGGGGCGATCTGAGCGGCGGCGAGCTGATGCTGACGTCGCTCGAGATCGTGGAGTAGCCGCGCCGAAGCGCGGGGCTCGGCGGTGACGGTAGGGAACGGACCGGAGGAAACCGGCGGATGAGGAGAGCCCCGAACGGAGTCGCGATTGCTCTGCTGGCTGGATCCCTGCTGTTCGGCTGCCGGCAGCCCCGCCCCGTGACTGCCGGTCCCGGCGCTTCCCCCCTGGCGCCGGGCTCGCCCTCCAGCGAGGTGTCCGCGCGGCGGCCCCCAGCGGCGCCGTCCGCGGCCGCCCCCCGGCGGCGTCCGCTGCAAGGCATGCCGCTGAACCTGGTGGCGCAGATCGACGACGAAATGCAGCTCGCACCGGTGGGAGACGCCGCCTTGCTCTCGACGGGCTTCTGGGGGACACGCATGCTCTACTTGATTCGGGACCGGAAGCTCCAGGCCGTCGAGGGGCTGAACGGCTTCGTCCAAAGCGACAACGCGGGGGCCTCGTTCTGGGCCGCGGGCGGAAGCTGGCCCGACGACGTCTGGCTCGCGCTCTCCATGGCCTCGGATGCGGGTCCCAGCTGGTCCTGGATCTATCAGTGGATCCCCTCGCCGGAGCGCTCCGCCGAGAGCCCCACGGGCCATTGGGCGCTGCGTCGGGAACACGAACGGAGCGTGGGACAGGTCATTCCTTGGCGCGGTGGCGCCGTGTTGGTGCACACGAGCCCCCACGTCCCGCGCCCGCTGCTGTTCGAGCAGGGCGCAAGCTGGCTGACGCCAACGAAGTCGACACGGCTCGGCGCCTCGTCCTGCGCGGGGCCGCTGCCGTGGCTCGGGCAAGACGACTCGTTGCTCGGCTTCGGCTACGCCTGTGAGAGAGACGACGTCTGGCTCGAGCCCAGCGCGGCGCTCGTACGGCATCAGTGGGACGCGCGGGGGCAGCTCGACACGGAGCACCTCACGCTTCCGGAGTCGTTCGATGCCGACGACAATCCCCCCCGTTGGCGACTGTTCATCGAGGGCGAGCAACTGCTGCTGCTCAACACGAAATCCAACGCCGTCGAGCCGCGGCTCGTTCGACGCGAGGGGGACCGCTGGGTCGCCGCGGGTGACCTGCCCACGCCCTCCCACCTCGTCAAGAGCACGGACCACGCGCTCTGGGTCCTGTCCGAGGGCCAGCTGATGCGGTGGCGTCGATCGGGCTGGCAGGCGATCGCCCATCTACCCTGCTCGAGCGCCGACGCCGTCGAGGCGTGCCGAAGCGACGACGGGGAGCTCTGGAGTCGCAGCGAGTCGGAGCTCTGGCTCGCCGTCGCGGGTCAGCTCTGGTCCACCGCCGATGCTGAAGATTCGGTCATCTTCCTCACGACCGAGGAACGGGAAGCGCTCATGGAGGAGCGACGCACCTGGGACGACCGCTGCCCGTACATCATGGTGGACGTGGTGGCGCTCAACGGTGATCCCCTCAACGGTGAGCCCTGGCGCATGTCGGCCGAGGAGGGTCGCACGCTCATACGGAACGCGCTGCGGGATCGCCCGGAGCTTCGCTCACTCTCCTTCTTCCGCTACGACAGCTTCGGCCACGATTGCATCGGCGCGCGGGTCCCCGACGAGAAGACCGGAGCGGCGCTCCGCCTGGCCGTTGGATCCGACCACCACCACCACTTCTACACGGTGTCCCCACACTGTGGCCCTCACCCCGACAGCCGACCGTTTCGGGTGTTTCCTTAGTCGCGTCGCCTGGCTTCTCCCGGGTGCTGCGCGCCCGGAGCGGAGGGCTTTCGAACCGCCCGCAGGGCGCCGTTCGGCTTGACACGGGGTCGCGCGACCTGCGAAGTCCGAGCGAGCCATGGCAACGCCAACCCGGCGACGAGCACCCCGGTGGCGGCGCCAGTCCGTCGTGCCGGGGGCGAGCCGCCCAGCTCCGCGGTGGGTCGGGATCCTGACGCTCGGCTGCCTGGCAGCGACGACCGGGGTGGCACGCGGCCAAACCCCGACCGCGACGGTCTGGTACCGAAGCAGCGCAGAATGCCCGGATGCGGCGACGTTCCTCTCCCTCGTGGAGGCCCGTGGACGCCAGGCGCGGGTGGCCGAGGTGGGTGATCGCGTCGACTTCGTGGTCACGCTGGGCGCCGGCGCCCAGAGTTACGCCGGACGCCTCGAGCGGCAGACGAGCGCCGGCACCGTCGCCATCCGTGAGGTGGCCGGGGCGCGATGCGACGAGGTGGCGGACGCCATCGCGCTCAGCCTTACGCTCGCGCTCGCGGCGATCCCGGCCGCGACTGCCGGGGCGGTCTTGCCCGAACCCTCCGGCGCAACGCCGCCCGCCAGCGCCGGGGCCGCACCGAGCGCGACCGCTCCGGAAGTCGCCGCCCCGAGTCGCCCGCCAAGCGCTCCAAAGCTCGCCCCGACCGAAGCGACAGCCGCTCCGCAACCGCGCAGCGCTCCTGCCCGGGGCGGACCCGTCCCGCGGCGCGAGACCTGGCTCGGCGCATCCCTGAGCGGCCGTACTGGCGTCGCACCGGCCGGGGCCTGGGGTGGGGCAGGCCACGTCGAGGTGGGGCGGCCACAGGCGTGGACCGCCCGGCTCTCCGCCGAGGTTGCGGCGGGGGCAAGCGCGGTGGCGCTGGGCAGGATCCGTCTGTCCCTGTGGACGGCGCGGCTCGAGCTCTGCCCGCTCCGGGTCGGCGGGCGCCGGCTGGAGGCCGTTTGGTGCGGCGGCGGGGAGCTCGGCGCCACCAGCGTGGAGCTCATTGGCGAAGGCGGGCGGCGTGACACGGGGGTCTGGACCGCTCTCGTCGCGGTCGAGCGACTGCGCTGGCGCCTGACGCCGGCGCTGAACCTGGAGGCCGAGCTCGGGTTCGCCGCACCCCTGACGCCGTATCGCGTCGTCACCGACCGCCCGGCCGCGGTGGTCTTCGAGATGGAGCCGCTCGGCCTGAAGGCCGCGGTCGGCGCGAGCATCCGCCTCCCCTGACGAGCGGCGTGATCGTGGCGACGCGGCGCCGACATTACCCGGGAGTGGGTCACTCGAGCCTGTCCCTCGAGATCCCGGAGGAGGCCGACGCCGCGGCGCCCGACGATCTCGGGCGCCGCGCAAACGCCATGGTCGCTGACCATTTCGAGTTCATCTGGCGCCTGCTGCGCCGGTTCGGCCTCGGCCCCGCCGACGCGGACGACGCCGCCCAGCAAGTCTTCATGACCGCCGCCCAGAAGCTCCCCCGGATCGCGCCGGGCTCCGAACGGACCTTCCTCTACGGGACGGCCCGCTTCGTGGCGACGAACGCGCGGCGCCGGAACCGTCGCCGCGAGGCCGACGCGCCGGTGCCGGAGAGCTATCCCGTCACCGGTGAGGGGCCCGAGGCGCGGGCCGAGCTCGGCCAGGCCTGGGCCTTGCTCGACGAGCTCTTGCGCCAGCTCCCCGACGAGCTCGGTCGCGTGCTCGTCCTGGCCGAGGTCGAGCAGATCGAGGTCAAGGAGATCGCCGAGCTCGAGGGCATCCCCGTCGGGACGGCCGCCTCGCGCCTGCGCCGAGCGCGGGAGCGGTTTCAGGCGCTGCTGGGCGGGCTCGGGACACGCCACCCCTTCCGAGGTCACCATGGCGAGTGATCCGGGCCCCTCCCAAGAGCTCGGGGCGCGGCTGTTCGCGGCCGCCCGCCGCGAACGGCCGGAGGCGGGCGTCGAGCAGCGCACGCTGGCGGCGATGCTCGACACCGTGCAGGCGCGCAGGAACCGCCGCTGGTCCCGCTGGCAGGTGGCGGCGCCGCTGCTCCTGGCCGCGGCCGGCGCGGCGCTCTATCTCGCGCGCCGTCCGCCCGCGTTGAGCTCGATCGCCCGCGAGCCCATCGCGGCGTCACCCTCGGCGACGGCTTCGTCGGCGGCGAGCGGCGACCGCGAGCTGCCGGCCCCCCTGCCCTCCCATCGAGCCCCCACCGCCCCCATCCGGACGCCCCGCCCGACCGCGTCGCCTCCGGCGCCTTCCCTCTCGGCAGAGCTGACGTTCCTCGACCGCGCGCGCGGAGCGCTGGAGCGCGATGAGCCGACCGCCGCGCTCGCCGAGCTCGATGCCTACCAGCGCGCGGGCGGCCGTCGCCTGCTCGAGGAGGCCGAGCTGCTGCGCATCGAGGCGCTGGCGCGCGCGGGCGACGACGCCGAAGCGGGTGACCGTGCCCGCGCGTTTTTGGCCACTCACCCCGGAAGCCCGCTCGTGGATCGAGCGCGGTCGTTCCTGGGAGCGAGCGCGCCCCAACCGACGACTCAACCATGAAAGGATCCAGCCATGCGTAGCCGGATGATCGCGCAGAACTTGCTCTCTCTGGGTGGCAGCCTGGTCCTGTTCACCGTGCTGGGGTGCGGCGGGGAGTTGCTCGTGAGCGAAGGGGCTCCGGGCAACGACGACGGGCCGGCGGACGACGCCGAGGACGGCGGAACCGGTGCCGTGAGCACCAGCGCGGTCGGGGGCGCCGGCGGCGAGGGAGGCACCGGCTGGGCGGATGCCGGGGAGCCCCCCGTCGAACCAGGGACGGGCGGCGACCCGACCGCCACGGGCTACGGCACGGAGGCGCTGCAATTGGTGATCAACGGTCACGACATGGTGCCCGGCTACGATGCGCCCGCCGATCCCGCGGTCGAGCAGCTCTTCGAGCAGATGACCCTGGACCAGAAGATCGCGCAGCTGCAGGGCTCCCCCACTGGGGCAGAGCGCAACTACCGGGACATCCAGCGCACCGCGGACGGGCCGATCGTCGCGGGCCAAACGCTGCGGGGCTTTCGGTTCCGCGACGGAGCGAAGGGGGTGAACCTGGACGCGGGCCAGGACAATCGACCTGACGACGAAATGAACTACTCGACCCATTTCCCGGCGCCGTCGCTGCGCGCGGCGTCCTGGGATCTCGACCTCGAGTGGCGGGTGGGGCGCGCGATGGGCGACGAAACGGCCGCCTCGATGAACAACGTGCTGCTCGCTCCTTGCGTGAACGTCCTTCGACACCCGTTCTGGGGCCGCGCGCAGGAAGCCTACGGCGAGGACAGTCACCACATCGGTCGCATGGCGGCCGCGTTCACCGCCGGGCTGCAGCAGTATGTCATGGGCTGCGCCACCCACTTCGCCGCGAACAACATCGAGTTAATGCGCTCCAAGCAGGACGCGGTCATGACGGAGCAGTCGCTGCGCGAGAGCTACGGGCGCCATTTCGAGATGGTGATCCGCGACGGCGGCGTCGGTTGCGTCATGGCCTCGTCCAACATGGTCAACGGCGTGAAGGCGACCCAGAACGCCCACCTGCTCACCACCGTCCTGCGCGAGCCATACGAGCGGGGTGGGATGGGCTTCCGCGGTCTGGTCATCTCCGACTGGTGGGCGATGCCCGGTGACCAGACGGTGCCCGATACCGCCACGGCGCGGGCGGTGGCCACCGAAGCGTTGCGGGCGGGCCTCGACGTCGAGCTGCCCTGGCCCCTGCACTACGAGCAGCTCGCGGCGGCCGCCCTGGCCGATCCGTCCCTCACCAGCTTCATCGATGCGTCGGCGCGGCGCGTGCTGGAGCAGAAATTCCGCTTCGGGACGGCGTTCGGCACCGATCCCTGGAGCCTGCAACAGCCGACGACGCGGCTCGAAGGCGGCTCGATCGCGGGGAACGAGGCCCACCTCGAGCTGGCCGAGGAGGTGGCGGTCAAGTCGGCGGTGCTCCTCACCAACGGCGCGCCGGGCGC
>CAYOLF010000173.1:0-6508 GCA_964404725.1 uncultured Polyangiaceae bacterium | reverse complement strand
GTTCAAATCTCCTTGGGGTCACCAGCACTTAGCCGACAGTTTCGGAGCCAGAGCCTCCAGCTCTGATGGCTCCCGGGCCGGCGGCGTCCCCGCGCTTCGATCGCCGGTGCGGTGACGCGGGAGGGCTCAGGGATCCGGCGGCGAACCGACGACGCCCGCTCGAAAGGCCCAGGGTCGATCCCCGTCCGGATCGCGCCGCTCGGCGAGCCACCGGATGACGCGCCGGGCCCACTCCGCGCGAGCGGGCATGGTCGGGTGCACCTTGTCCCCGAGCCGGGGCATGTCCGGGTAGACCTCGTCCGTGTTCATGAAGGCGCAGGGCGGGCAGTTGTCGCGGATCACCGTGGGGAGCTCGTTCGTCCCCGAGGCGAGCGGGGGCGGCGAGATCCAGACGCAGGGACGGTCCCCCAGGCGCTCGACCAGGCGCCGGACCGTCTTCGCCCGCTGCCCCGGATCGGCGATCTTGAGCTCGTTCATCCCGAGCGTGACGATCACGAGGTCGGGCTTCACCTGAGCCAGGGCCTGCGGAAGGGTGTCGCCCCAGGCCCAGGTGGGGATGTAGCTCGAGGTTTCGAAGCGAAGCGTGCTCTTTACGCCCTGCTCCTTGAGCTGACGGTTCAGCTCGAGGCCGAGCGCCCCGGCCATGGAGTCGCCGATGTGGAGCACCCGGGTGCCCTCGGGCAGGGGCGCGGGCTCCACGGGCGGCGTGGTGCTCGAGTCCGGGGGCGGCGCGACGCTCGGCGCCGCCTCCGCCGGCGGCGCGTCGGCGGTCGCGCTCGGGGTCGCGCTGGCCTCGTCCGAGCGAGCCACGGGCTCGGCCGGGGGCGGCGCGGCGGGAGGAGGGGCCGCCCCCCCGCAGGCACCGAGGAAGAGCCCCGCCAGGGCGAGCGCTCGCGTCAGGGGCAGCAGGTCGAGTTCCATCCGACTCCCACGTCTCGATTCTTGCAGCCGACCCCGCCACTCACCACGTTGCGAGCGTGGTGGGTGCCTCCGGCGTAGCGGTAGGCATGGGGCCGGCCGGGGTTGTGGGCGGCGCAGTCGGCATCGAACTCCGGGCTGCGCGCGCTGGTGACCCCGGACAGATCCACCGGCGCGGCCGAGCCGCTGGGCGCGACCGCGAGCACGCAGCCGCGACCGGGCTCCGCGCGGCGGTCCGGGGGACAGAGCGGGTCCTCGGGTCGGGCGCAGCGGGCGCCGTTCCAGGTCTTGCCCGACGGGCAGTCGACCTCGCGGACTCCGTGGGCGCAGCCCGAGCCGTCCTTGCGCTCGCCGTCCGGACAGACCGCGCCGGGGAGGGTCAGCGCGCAGCGGAACCCGAGGTGCGAGCCCCGCTCCTGGGGGCGGGACCGGTTGCGCAGGCGGGGGCTCATCCACTTGTCGAAGCGCCGGCTCCAGCTCCCCCCGCGATAGATCTTGGCGTACCCGGGGGCGTCGCCGAACGGGTACGCCCCGTACCAGGAGTCCGTCCACTCCCAGACGTTGCCGATGACGTCCACCAGCCCGAAGACGTCCTCCGGGAACTCGCCGACGCGGCAGGAGCCCCCCGCGTGCTTCCAGCAGGTGTGCGCGTCGAGCGCGCCGTCGCCCCAGGGGTACGGCAGATCGCGGCTGCCGCCGCGGGCCGCGTACTCCCACTCGACCTCGGTCGGGAGCCGCGCCCGCCGGAACTTGCAGAAGGCGACGGCCTGGTGCCAGTCGACGCAGTTGATCGGGTGCTGGTCGTGGTCGGGGCGGTCGGCGTTGCAGAAGTGGCTCTCGTCGCCCGCCGGCTGGCACGCCCCCGCGCGCACGCACGCCGCGTAGGCGCTGACCGTCACCTCGGTGCGATCGAGGCAGAACGGCGCGACCTCGGCCAGGAAGCGCGGGCTGTCCTCGTGCTCGGGGAAGGTCCCGCGCGAGCCGATCCAGAGCCGTCCGCCGGGGATGGGGCGCGTCTCGGGGGGGCAGGTCACCGCCGGCTGAGCGGCGGAGGCCGAGGCGCTGGCCGCCGGCGCTGGCGCCCCCGACGGGCCTCCGGAGGGGACGGGGGCCTGCCCGGACGGGTGCGCCGCCGCGCTCGAGGCAGCAGAAGCCGCGGGGGCCACGGACACGTCCGGGGTCCGGCCGCAGCCGCCCACCAGGCAGGCCAGGATCAGCGCCCCGCGCGCGATAACCTCGTGTGTGTTCCTGGGGACTTCGCGCGCCAAGGTCAAGGTGCGAGGGACCATACACCATTCTCGTGGCTCTCGCGGCGTCCGCGCCCTGGTATGGGTACACGGACTCCGATGGCCGCCTCCGTGTCGCTCGCTGGCCTCACTCGCCGCTACTCCGGCGCCGCCCGCGCCGCGCTCGAGGATCTCCACCTCGAGGTGGCCGCCGGCGAGACGGTCGTGCTGGTCGGCCCCTCCGGGTGCGGCAAGAGCACGACGCTCCGACTGGTCGCGGGGCTCGACCGCCCCGACGCGGGGACCATCCGCATCGGGGAGCGCGACGTCTCGCGCGTGCCCCCGCAGGAGCGCGACGTCGCCATGGTGTTCCAGGGCTTCGCCCTCTACCCGCACCTCCGGGTCCGCGACATCCTGGCCTTCCCGCTGCGCATGCGCCGCGTCCCCCGCGCCGCCCGGCAGCAGCAGGTGTTGGCGACGGCCGAGCTCCTGTCCATCACGGAGCTGCTCGATCGTCGCCCGGCGGAGCTCTCCGGCGGCGAGCAGCAGCGGGTCGCGATGGGGCGCGCCATCGTGCGAAACCCGGAGGTCTTCCTCTTCGACGAGCCCCTCTCCAACCTCGACGCCGCCCTCCGCACCGCGCTGCGCGCCGAGATCGGCCGGCTGCTAAGCGGCCTGGGCGCCACGGCCCTCTACGTCACCCACGACCAGACCGAGGCGATGACCCTCGGCCACCGCATCGCGGTCCTCCGCGCCGGCAAGCTCGAGCAGCTCGCCACGCCACGGGTCATCTACGAGACTCCCGCGACCGCGTTCGTGGCGGGCTTCTTCGGCACGCCGGCGATGAACCTCCTCGAGGCCGTCCGCGACGGGGGCCAGATCCTGGTCGCCGGTCAGCCCCTCGCCGGGCCACCGGGCGAGGCGGAGCGCCTGCTCTGCGGCGTGCGCCCCGAGCACCTCGCCCTGGTCCCCGACGGCCACCCGGGGCCCACCCTGGGCGGCGTGGTCACCGCGGTCGAGCCCCACGGAGCGGAGTCGCACGTGTCGCTCGACCTCGGCGCGGGGCTCCTGCGGCTCAGGACCCGGGGCTTCGACGCGCCGGGGCTCGGCGAGACGGTGCGCGTGGGGCTCGACCCGGCCGCGCTGCACTGGTTCGACGGGGAGACGGGGCGGCGGCTGTGATCGGGCGCCGCGACCTGCTCCGCTGGGCCCCGGCCGCGCTCGGCCTGGGCGCGCTCGGTCCCGCGGCGTGCCGCGCCCGGCCAAGCGCGACGGATCCCGCGGTCGCCACGCTCTGGTTCTCCTAC
Source organism: uncultured Polyangiaceae bacterium (assembly GCA_964404725.1). Classification (GTDB taxonomy): domain Bacteria; phylum Myxococcota_A; class Polyangia; order Polyangiales; family Polyangiaceae; genus JAFGBI01. The sequence goes on along the minus strand of CAYOLF010000173.1, from coordinate 3,057 downwards.
GGCGGCAAGAACCGCGAGGTGCTCGAGCGCCTGGTCGCCGAGTTCAACACGAGCCAGGGCACGAGCCGGGTGGAGGCGGTCTTCCAGGGGGACTACTTCGAGGGGCTGGCCAAGCTCCGCACCGCCATGGCCGCCCGCGCCGGGCCCACCTTCAGCCACGTCGTCGGCGAGGTGGTCCCCTACCTGGCCGCCACGGGACGGCTCGAGCCCCTCGACGAGTATCCCGGCGCGCGCACGCTCGACGTGGTCCCCCAGCTCGGCCAGGCCGGCTCCTGGACGGGCGGCGCGGAGCGGCCCCTCTGGGCCCTGCCCTTCAACCGCTCGACCCCGATCGCGTACCTCAACGGGGCCGCCTTCGAGGCGGCGGGGCTCGGCGCGCCCCGCACCTGGGACGAGCTCCGCGAGATCGCCCGCGTCCTGACGCGCCGCCGCGGCGCGGTGACGGAGCGCTACGGCTTCGGCTGCCCCGTCGAGTGGTGGTACTGGGTCGCGCTCATGGGCCAGGCCGGCGGCGAGCTCGTGGGCCCCGACGGCACGGTGACCCTCGGCGACGCGGCGGGGGTCGAGGCCGTCCGCTTCTGGCAGACCCTGGTGAGCGAGGACGGGAGCATGAAGCGGCCCGTCGGGCGCGACTACAACGCGTGGGAGGCGACCAACCAGGATTTTCTCGCCGGCCGCGCGGCGATGATCTGGACCAGCACGGCCTTCCTCAAGTACCTCGAACAGAACGCGAGCTTCCCGGTGATCGCCTCGCCCTTGCCGGCGGGGCGCCGGCGCGCCGTCCCCACCGGGGGGACCTTCTGGATCCTCCTACGGGACGCGCCGGCGCGCGCCAAGGCCGCCGCCTGGGCGTTCCTCCGCTTCATGCACCAGCCCGCGCAGGTGATCGCGTGGGCCACGGCGACGGGCTACCTGCCGGTGACCCGCACGGCGGTGAAGGAGCTGGAGCGCAGCGGCTACTACGCCGCGCACCCGAACGACCGCGTCGCGGTGGACCAGCTCGAGGTCGCGCAGCCCTGGCCCTGGTCCGAGGAGCTGTTCCGCGTGCAGCGCGAGGTGGTCCAGCCGCGGCTCGAGCGCGCGGTCTTCTCCGGCGCCGACGCCGCGTCGATCCTGGCCGAGGCGCGCCTCGAGGCCCGACGGGGGCGCGGATGAGGCCCCGTCGCCGCCTCGATCCGTACTGGATGCTCGGGCCCACCCTGGCCCTGCTCGCGGCGTTCTTCTTCTATCCCCTCGCCTACGCCGCCCACACCAGCCTCTTCGACTGGGACCTCCTGACGGCGCCGCGCTGGGTCGGGCTCGACAACTACCGCGCGCTCATCGCCTCGGGAGAGCTCGGCGACGCGGTGGTCACCACCCTCGTCTTCAGCCTGGTGGTGGTCGCCGGATCGATGGCCCTCGGGCTCGCCCTCGCCCTCGCCCTCGACCGGCCGGGTCGCTTCGCGGCGTTCGTGCGCTCGGCCGTGTTCAGCGCCTACGTCGTCTCCTGGGTGAGCGTCGCGCTGCTCTGGCTCTGGGTGCTCGACGCGGACGCCGGGGCGCTGTCCGCGCTGGTGCGCGCCGTGGGGCTGGTCCCCCTCGACTGGCTCGGGGATCCCGACGTCGCGCTCTACACCCTGGCGGGGGTCACCATCTGGAAGATCGCCGGCTACTCGCTCATCGTCTTCCTCACCGGGCTGCAGGACGTCCCGCCCGCGCTCTACGAGGCGGCCGCCCTCGACGGGGCCGGGTCCCTCGCGCGGTTCCGCCACGTGACCTGGCCGCTGCTCCGGCCGACGGCGGCGTTCGTGGCCACGACGAGCCTCATCTTGAGCTTCCAGGTCTTCGACGTGGTGCGGGTGATGACCCAGGGCGGCCCGGTGCGCGCCACCACCGTCTTCGTCTACGCCATCTACGAGCAGATCTTCTTGAACCTCCGGGTCGGCCGCGCGAGCGCGGAGGTGGTGGTGTTCTTCGGGCTGCTGCTGGGGCTGACGGGGCTGCAGCTCTGGGCCTGGCGCCGGCGGGAGGCGGCGTGACGGCGCGCGCCGTGAGGGGACGCGGCGGGCGCGCAGCCGACGCCCTGCTCCACGTCGGGCTCGCCCTGATCGCGCTGGTCTGGCTCCTGCCCTACGCCTGGATGGTCCTCACCAGCCTCAAGACCCTCCCGGAGATCGTCCAGGCCCCGACCTCCCCGCTCCCCTCGGGGCTCGCGCTGGGCGCCTACCAGGACGTCTGGCGGACGATGCCGGTCGGCAGGTACCTCTGGAACACGACGGTCATGGCGCTCGGCATCGCGGCGCTCCAGATCGCGCTGGCGCTCCCCGCTGGCTACGCCCTCGCCAAGCTCCGCTTCACGGGTCGCTCGCTCGCCTTCGGGCTCGTCGTCGCCACGCTCCTCATCCCCGCCCAGATCCGCTTCGTCCCCGTCTTCACGCTGCTCGCCGAGGTCCACCTCGTGAACACCATGACGGCGCTCGTCCTGCCCTTCGGCGTCAGCGCCCTGGGCACCTTCCTCGTGCGCCAGGCGCTCCTGGCCGTGCCGGACTCCGTGATCGAGGCGGCGCGCCTCGACGGGGCCGGCGAGCTCCGGATCGTGTACGGGCTGCTCGGCCCCATGCTCACGCCCACCCTCGTCTCGCTTTTCCTCTTCAGCTTCGTCTTCCACTGGAACGACTACTTCTGGCCGCTGGTGATGACTACCGACGACGCGGTGCGGACGCTCCCGCTCGGCGTCGCGCTCCTGCGCGAGCAGGGCACCGGCGTCCGCTGGCACGTCGTCATGGCGGGGAACGTCCTGCTCAGTGTCCCCGTGCTCGCCCTCTTCGCCGCGACCCAGAAGCACCTGCTCCGCGCGGTCGCGCGGGGGGCCTGAGCCCCGAAACCGCGCCCGGACGATTCGGGTATGAACTTGGAATTCCTACTCCATGCGGACTTCGAATTTCCCCGTTTCGGGCAAACCTGGAATCGACGGGCGAGTCGAATTCTCGTTTGACCCCCCTCCTCCCAGTTCAAGTAGGCTCGCGCCTCGCGCGGCCCCATCAACCTCGAGCCCGATCGGAGCCTGTACCTCGAGCC
>CAYOLF010000172.1:2461-6899 GCA_964404725.1 uncultured Polyangiaceae bacterium | reverse complement strand
GGCGCGGGCACCGGCGGCGTCATCGCTCCCACGGGCGGCGCGGGCACCGGCGGCGTCATCGCTCCCACGGGCGGCGCGGGCACCGGCGGCGAGGTGGGCACGACGGGGGGCACCGCGACCGAGCCACAAGGCATGACGCTCTACTACGTGCGCCACGCCGAAACGGTGGCCAACGCGCTCGACGACCACAGCCCGAGCACCGAGGACGCGGACACCCTGACCGACCTCGGACAGCGGCAGGTCAGCGCCCTGACCACGTACCTGCAGGAGAGCGGCGTCACGCCCGACGCCGTGCTCGTGAGCCCCGCGCCCCGCTCCCAGCACACGATCGAGCCGTTCCTCGTGGGCTCTGGCCTCACCGGGGTCATCTGGCCTGAGCTCTGGGAGTGCTGCGGCGGCGAGCCGACCGGCGCGCCCCTGCCGACGGAGCCGCTCCGCTACGACTTCTTCACCATCACGGTGGAGGCCCAGAACCTGGCGCTCCGCGAGGGAGATCCGGGGACCTTCTGGCAGATCGACCCCTACGAGCAGGGGCTCTACATGGTCATGCAGGCGCGCGATCTCTTGCTCGCCGGCTACGGACAGTCGGGCAAGACCGTGCTCATCTCGGGCCACGCGATCTCCGGCACCATCCTGATCGGGCTCCTGCGCGGCCTCGACATGACCGGCGGCATCGAGCAGACCGGCCCGAACGCGATCTACATGATGAACACCGGCGTCCAGCTACTGACCCAGGATCCCGCGACGGGCCTCTTCGAGCTCGAGGGCTCCAACGTCAATCGCCCCGCGACGGAGTAGCGCTGCCGCGAGCGCAGCCCTTCCGCTGCCGCGCCCCGCCCCGGCGACCCTGCCCCGACTGCCGGCGGGGTCCGGCCGACCGCCGTTCGGCCGGCGCCGGCCCCGCATTTCGAATGAAGCAAGGCCCGCGCTACCGGCATATACCTGACGGCAGGTGTCTCTGGATTCGGTGGCCTTGACCGAGCCTACCTCGGACGTCGGCGCGTGGACGGTACAGGACGTCTACGTCGAGAGCCGCCCCTTCTTGTGGCGTGCGCTCCAGCGGCTCGGGGTTCCGGAGCCGGATCTCGACGACTGCCTGCAGGAGGTCCTGCTCGTCGTGCACCGCCGCCTCCACACCTTCGACCCCGCTCGCGCCAAACTCACGACCTGGCTCTTCGGGATCTGCCTCCGGATCGTCAAGCGCCACCGCCGTCGGTTCGCGGCTCGCCGGGAGGTTCCGGTGGCGCAAGCTCCCGACGCGGTCGCGCCGAGGACGCCCGAGGATGAGCTGGACCGGGCGCAGACCCGACAGACGCTCGAGCGGATCCTTGCCACGATGGACGTGGAGAAGCGCGCGACGCTCGTGCTCTTCGAGCTCGAGGGCCTGAAGACGGAGGCGATCGCAGAGCTGATGGAGGTTCCCCTCGGCACCGTGCACTCGCGCCTGCATGCCGCCCGGAAGCAGCTCCTCCACAAGCTGACGCTGGAGCGGCGCCGGCGACCCGGGTTCGCCTGGGGGCTCGCGATCGGAGCCTCCCCCGGCAGCTTGCGCGAGCTGCTGGGCGCGTTGCCGCCGCTGCGCCCGATGCCGCGGGCGGTGCACCTGCGGGCGCTCGCGCGCGCCAGCGAGCTCGCCAGCGGGCAGGGCGCGTCCTTGCTCTCGCTTCTCGGCGGCAAGGGGGTCCTGGCCTGGATGCCGGCGGGCGTGCTCGCCGCCGCCGCGGTGGGCAGCGCCGGGCTCGGCCCGCGGAGCGTGGCCGGCGCGATGGATCGGCCGCCGCCAGCGCTAGCCGCGACTGCGCCCGCCGCGCCGAGGGAGGTGACGCCAGACGTGACGCCGGGATCGGCGCCCGGCCAACCCGGTCGAGAGGACGGCTCGACGAGGCGCGCGCATTCGGCCGCCACGGTGGCCGCGACGGACTCGCCAGGACAGGGGCCGGCCATCTCGACGAGGATCCGATCGAGCTTACCGCCGACCACGGTGGCGGGGCGGCCGATCGCGACCCCGAGGGTGGTCGCGCCTTCGCGCCCGAGCGGCGTCGCCCTCGGCGGCGACCGAACGCTCGCCGCCGAGTCCCAGCTCGTCGAGGCGGCGACCCGCAGCCTGAAGACGGAGCCCGCCGCGGCGCTGGCGCAATCCCGCGAGTACTCGGCGCGGTTTACGGCGGGCCAGCTCCGGTTCGCCAACGAGTTCGTTGCGATCGACGCCCTGGTGCGGCTCGGGCGCCACGACGAGGCGCAGCGGCGCGCGGCGGCGCTGGCCGTCGCCGACCCCGGGGGGCTCTACTCCCGCGCCGCGCTCGAACGCGCCGGGAGCCAGGCGCCGAGGCGAGCTCCGGTCGAGTGACCGCGCCCGTCGGATTTCGTGAAGCGGCGGGGGACGCCGAGCGATGAACGGATCGATGACGACGAATCCCCGGGGCCTGACTCACCCGATCGCCGTGGCGGTCCTCGCTCTCCCCCTGACCCTCGCCGCCGGCGCGCGCGCTGGCGAGAGCGACAGCGAGCGCTACGCGCTCGCCTGGTCCCGGGCGGACGAGGCGAGCGACTGCCCCGATCGCGAGGCGCTCGTGGGCGCGCTGCGCGAGCGGCTGGGACGGGAGCCGTTCCTGGCCGAGGGGCAGCGCGTGGTGTTCGTCGAACTCTCGCGCCAGGGCTCGACCCGATCCGCCACCCTGCACGTCACGGATCGCGCGGGAGGGGATCTCGGGGGCCAGGTCATCACCTCCCCGAGCGCCGACTGCGCCGAGCTCTTCGACGCCTCGGTGGCCGCGCTCACCGCGATGCTCGGGAGTGCATCGGACCCCACGCCGCGAACGGCCGGCACCCCGCCGCCAGCGGAGCCCGCCGCTGCCGCCGACGCGAGCGGGCCCCCGGCCGAGCCCGCGCCGCGGGCGGACCCTCCGGCGCCGCGCCCGAGCGCGAAGCCCCCGCCGGGGCCCGCGCCGAGCTCACGAAGGAGGCCCACTCCACCGAACCTCCTCGGCCTCGAGCTCGCTCTGGACATGACAATCTTCGGGCACGCGAAGCCGGTGTGCTCGAGCGGCTCCGCCTTCGACTGCTACACGACCGACGGCGAGGAGTACGCGGGCGCCGCTGCCTCGGAGCTCGGCAATCAGGTCAACGGCGGAGCGACGTTCGGCGCGGGTCGAGCGCTGGTCGACTACCACCGCCTCGTGACCCAGCACCTCGGGCTTGAAGCGCGGGCCGGCGTCGCCGCCATCAACCGAGCCAAGGAGGCGCTGCCCGTGCACCTCGAGCTCGGGGTTCGCTACTGGGCCGGGACGGGCGAGGCTCGGGGCCGGGCCTTCTTTGGCGCGAGCGTCGGCGTCGCCGCCTTCGACGGAACCGTCCGGACCGAGGTGGAGGACTGCGCGACGGAGGCCTCACCCTCGGGAGATCCCGACTGCCTCGCCGGCTCCCGCCCCGGGGCGGGCCTCACGGTGGACGCGGTTCGCCGCACCGGGTCGGTCTTCGCCGGGGTCGCCGCCGGCGGGCTCGTGAAGTTCGGCCCCGGCGGTGGGCTCCTCTTGCGCAACTCCTTCTACTTCACCTTCCCGAACGCGGCGTTCGTGCTGCTGCCCAGCGTGGGCTACGTGCGCACCTGGTGAGCGCCGACGATTGGCGGCGGGCAGGGCCAACCCGGCCGAGGGGCGCGCGGCGCAGAGGCGCTGCCACCGGACCCCCGGAGCACCGTAGGCTAATCGAGCGGATACGACGCCATCGGTTGGCTCAGTTGCGAGGACGTCAGGGTCACGGCGCCCGTCGACCCGTCGGCGTAGTGGATGGTGAAGAGGAAGCTCGAGCCGGCACCGAGGATCGTGGTCGGGATGGAGAAGAAGTTCTCCGCCTCCGTCGCCCAGGAGAGCGTGCCCTGACTCGACGGATCGCTCCCGCCCTGCCAGTCGATGCCGGTGACCGCCGCGTTCGGGTTGCGGATCTGCACGATCGACCACCCCGGGCTCGCGCCGTCCTTGACCCACAGGCTGGGCGCGTCGTCCGACACGCCCGGCTGTCCGACGCAGGACACCGGGCGCCAGGCCCCCTCGTAACGACCGGCACCGTCGATCATGACCTCGCCCGGCGCGGTGCCGCCGAGATCGATGCCGCAATTGCCGTCCGGGCACTTGTCCATGACGCGCACCACGACGGGCTTCTCGCCCTCGCTGGTGAGCACGGTCACCAGCATGCACTGTCCGCAGACATGCCCGGCGTCCCACTCCATGAAGGTGTTGATGGCCGCGTAGTACATCACGCCCGTGCTGCCGTAGTTGCAGGCGCCGGCGTTGCTGGCCGAGGTGCTGTACACGGTGACGTTGCCGAGGGTGCCGTAGGAGGTCTGGGTCGGGTTGACGGGCGTGGCCGCATCGCAGTTGCCGCTGCAACTCGCCGGCAGCCCCGTGGGCCCGAAATCCTCGCCCCCGGTGCCCGGCACGCC
>CAYOLF010000172.1:0-2361 GCA_964404725.1 uncultured Polyangiaceae bacterium | reverse complement strand
GTTCACGACGCCGCCCGTGTTCACGACGCCGCCCGTGTTCACGACGCCGCCCGTGGCACCCCCTCCGCTGCTCGGGGTCCCTCCCGAGCTCGCCACACCACCGGTGGCTTCACCCCCGGTGCTCGGGGTGCCACCGCTCGCGCCCCCGCTGTCGCCGCCCGACGAGCTCGACTCGGGCTCGTCGTCCGCGCCGCAGCCGGCGCTCGTCGCGGCCGCTCCGCCCCCCACGAGAGCGAGGGAAAGGGCGGTTGGCAGCGCGAGGAACCTCGAGATGGAGCCGGGGATCGGACGCAAGGTGACCCTCCACAGGCACGCGGAATCCCCGCCATCCTAGCACCTCGCGTGCCCGGATCCCGCCCCCGGCGCACCGCGGGGCCCCGCGCCCTCGACCGGGGGCTCGAGCATCCCGGGATTGACCCGTAGAGCCTTGCGCAACGCGCGCTGGTGGAGGATCGTCCTGCCCGGGGCCATTCGTGATGCAGCCACGGTTCTTAGGTCTAGTTCTGGGGGTGGTCGTCTGGGGTTGCGCGTCCAGGGCGGCGCCGCCACCGCCGCCAGCCGCGGCGCCGGTTCCCCAGCCCATCCCTTCTGCGCCCCTGACAGCGCAGCCGCTCGAGACGGCGCCCCCTTGCGTCACGGTCGCCGAGCGATGTCGCGTTGAGGAGGCAAAGCCGCTGCCGATCGGGCCGGGGGCCACGGTGCAGCTACCCGTGGGCTGGGTCTATACCCAAGCCGGCGAGCGACTGACCGGAGCTTCGGAGGATGGGGGCGCCATTCTGTCGTTCGCGGTCGCGCCGGGCCCCTCTGACGAGGCCATCCGCAGCGTCTTCTATGCCCTCCAGGCCGAGCTCGGCATCACCGGAGTCGTCGACGCCGCCTTCGACCTGGACACGCCCCAGGCCAACCTTCCGGCGGGCGAGCTCGTGGTTCAAGCCTGGCAAGTCGAGAAGCCAAAGCGAGGCAAGAGCGCACAGAAGGAAGATCCCACGATGGGCGGCGCGCCGGGGGCACTGCTGGTCGGGGTGACCCGAGTCACCCAGGCGCAGGTGGTGGTGGGCGTCGGGTTCCTCCTTCGCTCGGCGCCGACCGAGCATGCCAAGGCGCTCAAGGATTCGCTGACCTCGATCCGCACGGTCACGGCGCCAGCAGCCGGCGAGGGCTCGTGACCGCCGATCCGCGTCTGCTCCAGAGGACGACGCTGCTCGGCACCGCGCCGAGTCCGGACCTGTCGCCAGGTGGAGACCCATCTCCCTCGCCGGCGGACCCGGTCGCCCCGATCGACCCGGTCCCCACCACCGGCGCGCAAGCCGCGGTCGCGCCGGCGCCGGCGGCCCCTCCCGCGGGCACCACGCCGCCCGGCGTCGAAGTCGCGATCTGCGTCGACGTGCAGCAGGCGGACGAGCCAGCGCCCCGGTCCGCCGCCTCCCCGCCGCCCGCCCTGGGTGCGCAGGGAACGCTCAGGATCGACGCGGCCAACGCAAGGCAGATTCAGGCGCAGATCGCCGCGGCCGCGCCACAGCAGCGGATGGTCGGGGCCGTGCCCCCGGCCCAAGAAGACAGCGTGCCGGAAGAGGCTACGCTGGCGGCGCAGGCCCGCCACGCGTCCGTCGCCATCGAGCCCCCGGTCGCCCCGGCAGCCGCCTCCCCCGCGCTCGCGACGTCGACGCCGCCCACGGCCGCGCCGATCGCGGCTCCGCCAGCGGCGGCGCCGGCTCGAGGCCGCGCCCGGGGCAAGCTGCTACTGGTCGCGCTCCTCGGGGTTGGCTTGCTGTTCGCGGGCCTGCTGTTCGCGCTCGCCGTCGGCTACGCGGTCTATCGACGAAGCGTCGCCGTTGCGGTCGAACCGTCGCCGCCCTCCACCCTCGGGTCGGAAGCGACACCGCCACCGGTGGGGAGCGTTGCGCCAGCGGCGTCCGCCGAGCCGGGGGGCACGGTCATCCCGCCCACGGTCGCGAGCGAACCCGCCCTCGCACCCAGCGCCGATGGCGAGGTGCCCGCGGCACCAGAGTCGCCCAACGTCACGCTCACCTGCTCTCCGGAGTGTCAGCACCTCGACCGGATCACCTGCGACGGGACGGAGGTGCGCCTCGTCGACGGGAGACTGCGCCTCGACCCTGGCAAGCACGTCTGCGTCTTCGCGGCGCCCGGATACCTGCCGACGTCGGTGGCGGTCGAGGTCGCGGACGGCAACCCGAACGAGGTCAGCGTCGTCCTTCGGCGCCGAGGGAGCAATACCGGCCCCGCCCGACCCTGCGGGACCTTCCTCGACCCTTGCTAGAGCAGCAATCAGGTTGATTGCTGCGAAAAATCAACGACCTAGGGACCCGCGTCCTCCGGGTCCCACCCAGCCACCGCTGGGTG
>CAYOLF010000171.1:0-6987 GCA_964404725.1 uncultured Polyangiaceae bacterium | reverse complement strand
GCCATCCCGCCGGTCACGTCGACCGAGCGGGAGCCGGCGAGGCGCGCGCGCACCTCCGCCCAGTTGCCGCGGTGAACGTGGGGGATGTGGTGCGCCTGGGGATCGGCGCGGGGATCAGCCGTGTAGATGCCGTCGACGTCGGTGGCGTGAATGAGCCGCCCGAGGCCGAGGGCGTGGGCGACGTGGGGCGCGATGACGTCCCCGGAGAGGATGGCGCAGCCGCGCACCCGGTCGACCGCGGGAACGCCGTAGAGCACGGGCACGAGCCCCTGGTCGAGCAAGACGCCGAGGGCGCTGGTGTCGAGGTGCACGAGCGCGCCGTCCTCGAGGACGGCCGTGGCCGAGGCCTGCACGGGCATCGCGGGGAGCCCCGCCGCGAGCAGCAGGCGGACGACGATCGCGTCGAGCTCGTACTGCAGCCGCTGCGTCTCGCCCATCGCGCGGCGGCTGGCGGCGTCGGACAGCCCCCGGTGGATCCCTGACTCCTTCACGATCCGGTGGCCGAAGGAGCCGGCGCCGTGCACCAGGATCAGCCGCTCCGGCCGGTGCGCGGCGAGCTCGGCGGCGAGGCGCGCGACGAGCGCCTCGTCCACGACGAGGGCGCCGCCGGCCTTGTCCGTGAGCACGGACCCCCCGAGCTTCACCACCGCGTCAGGGAGCGGCCGACTCAAGGTGGACCTCCGCCCCCCGCACCGCGACCTGCGTCCCGGCGGAAATGCCGGAGAGGTCGATTCGGTCCACGCAGGGGATCTCCGCGATGATGGCGCCCACGGCCACGGTGGTGTCGCAGGCGGCCATGACCAGCGCCGCCGGCCCGCGCCCGTCGCGGGCGAGCCGCAGCAGGGCGAAGGAGCCCACGGTGGAGCCCGTGCCCCGCGGGAACACCAGCACCCGCCCGGCGAGGCACTCGCCCTCGAGCGGGTGCCCCTTCTCCACGATCACGCCCGTCTCCAGATCGACCCCGCCGAAGAAGGAGATGGGCGCGGTGGAGACGAGCGCGGCCCCCGCCCCCTCCCCGGCGTAGATCGACCGCCCGACGAGCGCGGTCACCGCCACCTCCCGGTGACGGCGGCCTCGACGCAGTCCTGGACGGTGCCGAGGTGCACCCGGAGCTTGTTGTGGCCGCTCGCGTAGTAGCACCCCTTGGCGCTGTCGGTGGCGATGGTCATGCCGCGCCGCGACTCGAGCGGCGTGACGGCAAAGCAGGTGTCCGCCACCACGCGCGCGCCCGAGCGCTCGATGATCGAGAGCAGCCCCATCGCCGCCGCCGCCTCCTTGGTCGGCCGCGCCGTGCAGATCCAGGTTTCTTTTCGCAAGGTCCTGCCCTCGAGGAGCCGCGCGAGCTCGCTGAGCTCGGCCAGGGAGGCGTGCGGGCAACCGAGCGCCACCATGTCGATCTCTTCCGCGCCGTCGCTCAGTGCCAGGGTGGCCTGAGCGAGGTCGGCGGCCCGGACCACCATCGACTCCGTCGGCCGGCGCCCGGGCGGGGCCGGCGTCAGCCCCTCGACGTAGTAGAGCGGGCTGCCGCCGAACGTGACGAGCGCGGCCCCGAAGGACTTGAGCTCGGCCACGCCGGGGCGCGCCGGGGTGCAAAGGAGGGGCACCCGTCCGCCCGTGGCCTTGCCGATCACCCGCCCGAGGGCGCCCCAGGCCGCGGTCGAGCCGAGCGGGGCCTCGATGACCACCTCGATCTCGGCCGCGCGGTGCTCGTCGAGGTGCAGGCCGTAGCGCGGCGTGCGCCCGGTGAGCGCGGCGGCGAGCGCCGACGGCCCCCCCTCGCGGTTGGTGCGCGCCCCGAGCACGGAATTGGCGAAGGCCACCGCGCTCGACTCGGCCCAGGCGACGTGCTCGCCCGGGCCCGGGAGGTTGCCGACCAGGTAGGGCGTGCAGGTGCAGGTCGGCGCGATCCCGAGGCGCCCGTAGGCCGCGACGAGCCGGAGCTGCCGCGCGGCAAAATCGGGGTCGATCCCCTGCTCGCGCCAGTCCGTGAGGTCCATGCCAGCGGGGTTCAAGGTGGTCAGGGCCCGCACGCGACCGTCGACGGCCATCGCCTCGAGCCACTCGAGCCCCGCCTCGCCGAGGTTGTGGTACGAGACGCCGGAGATCTGCACCGAGCGGACGGGGACCAGATCCTCGGCGCCGTAGATCTCCCCGAGCGCAACCAGGATCTCGGCCGCCTTGCGGGCGGCATTGCCCGCGGCGCCATCGAGCAGCGCGCGCTCCTCGTCGGTGAGCCTCACGCGGCCCCCGGCGGGAGGCGCCGGGTCGCCCGCTCGAACTCGGCCCGCGGCTTGTCCGGGGGGATGGTCGCATCGATGAGCCACTTGGCGGTGGTGTCGTCGCGGCCGTCGCGCGACGGATCGAGCGACGAGCCCCGGCAGCCGGGGATGACGACGACGTCCCGATCGGGCTGCACGCGGGTGGCGATCGCCCACTCGATGGCCTCGGCGTCGAACACGTCCACGTCCGCGTCGACCACGACCACCCGCTTGAGCGACGGGTGCGCGCCGAGCGCGGCCATACCGGCGTTGCGCGCCTGCCCCGGGCGGGGATCGCGGAGCGACACCGCCGCGTGCAGCCAGCTACAGCCGCCCGGCGTGAGCGCCACCTGGGAGAGGGAGGGGACCGCGTTCGACACCGCGCGGTAGATCCGGGGCTCTTGTGGCGTGCCCATCAGGAGCTTGTGCTCCTTGCCCCCGGGCACGATGGTCTGCAGGAAGGCGTCCGGGCGCCGCAGGATGCGGCTGACCGTGAAGGTCGGCTGCTGGCGCACGCCGTCCAGGGTGCCGGTGAGATCCACGAACGGCCCCTCGTCGGCCAGCTCGCGCGCGTTGAGCGTGCCGCGGAGCACGATCTCGGTGCCCGCCGGCAGGGTGAGCCCGTCGACATCCACGGTGGGCAGCCCGTCCACCAGCGCCGACGCCAGCTCGAGCTCGTCCAGGTCCGGCGGCCCCGAGCAGGAGGCGGCGAGGCTCACCGCCGGGTGCAGGCCGAGCAACACGGCCACCTCCGCCACCCCGTCCGTCTCCTGGAGGATCATGGCGAGATGGCGCGGCACGATGCGCACGCTGAAGCGGTTGTCACCGAGGTACATCATCCGGTGAAACGACAGGTTCATGCCGTGCCGCCGCGACCGCGCGGCGATGACCGAGGCGGAGAGGTACGGCCGGTCGGCGCCGGGGTCGTGGACGAGCTGGGCGAAGGCCTCCTCCACCGTGCTTGCCGGCGGGCCGTGCAGGAACGGCGCGTCGCCGGTGGGCTGCACGCGGCGCGGGGCGTCCATGGCACGCGCGAGCACCCGCACGGTTTCCGACGGCGTGCACCCGATCGCCGCCGCCATCAGCTCCCGGCTCGACACCACGCCGCCCACCACCCGGCCGCTCGCGCCGCGCACGCGGTTCAGCACCACCACGCGCCCCTCGCGCTCGGCGATGGCGGCGCCCGCCTCACCGTTCGGATCGAGCTCGTCCGCCACGTGCACCACGCGCCCGAAGCGCTCCTGTTCGGCGATGAAGCCAGCGAGATCGGTCATGGCCGGTCCTGACCTTACCCGCGGCGACCGCGGCCGCGCAACGGACGCGCCGGTCAGCCCCGCCGGTCGATCGACGGCTCTCCCGGCGCTCCGACCCCACCCGCCCGGCCGAGACGCCGGAGCCCCCGCCCGCGCCGCCGCGCTGGGCGGCGGTTGCCCGCGACGCTCAACGTGCCATAGCTTGGCGCCCCCGGTCCCGCCGCCGCGGCGCGCCAAAGCCCCTTGCAGAAGCTCCTCGACGCCGCCCGCTCCGCTTGCGCCTCGGGGCTCTGGTCCAAGGGGGTCAAGCTCGCCCGCGAGGAGCGGGTCCTCGTCGAGTCGCGCACGACAACCGAGATCGTCCTGCGCGTGCAGGAGCCGGGGCGACCGATCGCGCCCACGGTGTGCCTGTACCTCGAGGACGGCGAGTGGTCCTGCGACTGCGGCGCTCCCGCCGATCCCTGCCAGCACGTCGCCGCCGCGGTCATCGCCGCGCACGCCAGCGCGACTCAGGGCCAGCCCCTCGGCGAGCAGCCGCGGGTCACGCGGCGGCTCGAGTACCGCTTCACGCTCGACGGCGAGCGGCTCGCGCTCGAGCGCCAGGTGGTCGGCCCCGACGGGGGCGCGCCGCTCGCGGAGCCGCTGACCCGCCTCATCGCCGGCCAGCGCTTGCCCGAGGGGCTGGTCCCGACCGACGACGATCTCGCGGTCGACCGGCTCCTCGGCGCCATGCTGCGCGGCGACCGGCTCGAGGGGCGCATCGCGCGGGTGCTGCGGCACCTGACGCACGCCGCCGTCACCTTCGCGGGCCAGCCCGTCCGGGTGCGCGACGAGCCGCTGGTCCCGGACGTGGTCGTCACCGACCACGAGCGCGGCGTGCTGCTGCGGATCAGCGCGCCGCGCGGGGTGCAGGTGGTCGCGGCGGGGGTGGCGCGGCGCGACGACGAGCTCGCCGCGGCGGGCGAGCTCGAGCTCTGCGGCGCGCGCTGGGAGCGGCTGCCGCTCGAACGCGCCTTCGACCTCGGGGGCCTCGGCGAGCTGGTCACCCGCGTCCTGCCCGAGCTCGAGCAGCGCCTGCCGGTGCGCATCGAGAGCCGCCGCGTGCCGCGGACCGAGCGCGGCGAGCGGCCTCGGATCGCGTTCGACCTCGCGCAGGAAGAGGACCGCCTGCTCGTGCTGCCGACGCTGGTCTACGGCGAGCCCCCCCGCGCGCGCGTCGACGCCGGGCGGTTCGTCCACCTCGGGGGCGAGGTCCCGCTCCGCGACGAGGCGCGCGAACGAGAGCTGGTGATGGAGCTCCGCGACGAGCTCAACCTGATGCCGGGGCGGCGCGTCATGGTGAGCGGCCGCGACGCGGACCGGCTGATCGACGGCATCCGGCGCTTCGCTCGTCGCGGCACCGAGCCGCGCGCCATCGGCGGCGTCGGCGAGGCCGTGCTGGTGCCCCGCGTCGAGCTCGACGGCGACCGCTTCGACCTGCGCTTCGAGACGGCGCCGGCCGAGGACGGTCGGTCCGGCGGGGCGCCCCCGGGGCGGGCGAGCGCCGAGGCCGTCGTCGCCGCCTGGCGCGAGGGGCTCGCCGTCGTCCCGCTCGAGGGGGGCGGCTGGGCACCGCTACCGCACGACTGGCTGAGCCGCTTCGGCGACCAGGTCGCCGATCTGCTCGCCGCTCGCCGCGAGGACGGGACCGTCGCGACCGCGGCCCTCCCCACCCTCGGGCGCCTCTGCGCCGAGCTCGACGCGCCGCCGCCCCCGAGCCTCGCGCGCCTCCGGCCGCTCCTCGAGGGCTTCGAGCGGCTCCCGGAGGCCGCGCCCCCGCCGGGGCTGCGGGCGGAGCTCAGGCCCTACCAGCGGCAGGGCCTCGCCTGGCTCACGTTCCTCCGTGACGCGGGGCTCGGCGGCGTGCTCGCTGACGACATGGGCCTCGGCAAGACCCTGCAGGCCCTCTGCGTGCTCGACCGCCCGGCGCTCGTCGTCGCGCCCCGCAGCGTGCTCTTCAACTGGGCCGACGAGATCGCCCGCTTCCGCCCCGAGCTCGAGGTTTCGACCTACCACGGCCCCGGGCGCGAGCTCGGCGACGCCGCCGTCACGCTCACGACCTACGCCGTGCTGCGGCTCGACATCGAGCTGTTGGCCGCGCGCGAGTGGGGCGCCGTCGTGCTCGACGAGGCGCAGGTGATCAAGAACCCGGAGAGCCAGGCCGCCCAGGCCGCCTACCGCCTGCGCGCGGCCCAGCGGCTCTGCCTCAGCGGCACCCCCGTGGAGAACCGTCTCGAAGAGCTGTGGAGCCTGCTCCACTTCGCCAACCCCGGCCTGCTCGGCGGGCGGCGCGACTTCGTCGTGCGCTACGCCGAGCCGATCGCGAGCGGGGACGCGGGCGCGCTCGCGCGCCTGCGCGAGAAGGTCAAGCCCTTCGTCCTGCGCCGGCTCAAGCGGGACGTGGCCCCGGAGCTGCCGCCGCGCACCGACCACGTCCTGTACGTGGCCCTGACCCCGGAGGAGCGCGACACCTACGACGCCGTGCGCGCCGCAGCGCGCCGCGAGGTGGCCGAGCGGCTCGCCCAGGACGGCAACGTCCTGGCCGCGCTCGAGGCGCTGCTCCGCCTCCGCCAGGCGGCCTGCCACCCGGGCCTGCTCCCGGGCCGCGAGGCGGCCAGCTCCTCCAAGGTCGAACGGCTCCTCTTCGCCCTCGAGCACGCCGCCGCCGACGGCCACAAGGCGCTGGTGTTCTCGCAGTGGACGTCGCTCCTCGATCGGGTCGAGCCGCACCTGCGAGCAGCGGAGATCCCGTTCTTGCGCCTCGACGGCACCACTCGCGACCGCGGCGCCGTCGTCGCCTCCTTCCAGGATCCCGCGGGGCCCCCCGTGCTCCTGAGCTCGCTCAAGGCCGGCGGCACGGGCCTGAACCTCACCGCCGCCGACCACGTCTTCCTGCTCGACCCCTGGTGGAACCCCGCCGTCGAGGATCAGGCCGCCGATCGTGCCCACCGCATCGGTCAGGAGCGGCCGGTGATGGTGCACCGCCTGGTCGCGCGCGACACCGTCGAGGAGGGGATCCTCGCGCTCCAGCAGCGCAAGCGCGGCCTCGCCGAGAGCGCGCTCGGCACCGGCGACGCCGCCCTCGGCCTCACCCGCGACGATCTGCTCGCGCTGCTCGGGTGAGCCACGCTAGCCCCTCGCCCAGTAACCCGGGGAGCCGCGGGACGGTGTGACTGAGCTCCCGTCATCACCGGCGCTTCCAGCAAGCCCGCACCTCCTCCGCTCGCGCGCAGGGCCACCGGCCCGAGCACGAGCTTGGAGGAGGTGCGACGTCTTACTCTCGGTGGCGCCGTGGCACCGGTCTACGGGAGAATGATGGTCAACCATCCGAGCAATAGCCACAGGTGCAGTCGCCGTGCACGGCGGCCTCGTGCCGGCATCGGCCCCAACACTGAACCTCCCCGTCCAGGGCGCGGAGGCCACAGGTGAGCATTTGG
>CAYOLF010000170.1:0-7039 GCA_964404725.1 uncultured Polyangiaceae bacterium | reverse complement strand
CCCCGCAGCCTATCGCCGGGATGAGCGCTGAACCACCGGAAGCTCCGCGCCCCCTGCGTCACGGGCTGAATTCCGACAGCCTTCCCGCCACCACCGCCGCCCACCGCTCCCCCTCCGGTGGCCTGAACTGCCACCGCTTTGCCTCCGGCGTCGCGCCCGCGAGCGTGTGGATCGCCCGCCACTCGTAGCGCTGCTGCGGATCATGACCACCCGCAGCCGCAGACGCTGGCCATCCTGGCCGGCGCACTCGGCGTGCCCGTTGAGGAACTCGGAACCTACTGAGGCGGCCAGACACCTCTGGGGGGCCGAGCATCGGCTACTCGTCCTGTGCCCGTCCGGGAGAGCGGGTGGGGTCATCGTGGAGGAACCCCACGTCATCCCCCGTCCCCATCACCCCGTCGGGCCCCGCCGAGGTCACGGTCACGTCCGGGCCGGTGCAGGTGATGAGGTAGGGGCGGTTCCAGGGGTCGACCTGCGATGTGGACCTATCCAGGAAACGGTCCTGAAGGAGGTCGTCAAGGGACGGGCAGGTTGGGCGGCGCCGATGAAGCTGCCAGGCGGTTGCTGCCTGCCTGATGGTCCGCGTGTCGATCCTGGCCCGCTGAAGCTGGGACGGGGCGGTGGAGACGATCGCTGCCCAGAACAGCAGCAGCGAAGGTGCCACGACCAGGACGGCTCCAACAATCATCCAAGCTGCCTCTCTGGCGGGTCCCTTCGTGGGGTTCTTGCCCCGCAGCCGCCCCACCAGCCGCCCGTCGGCTCCCGCTCCGCGATACCGCCCGCTCCGAATCTCCAGGACAACGAGCAGCACCGTGTACGGCGCGACGAAGACGAGGGGCTGGACCCAGCCCGGGATGCCCACGCCCCACCCGATCACGGCCAGCGTCATGAACACCGCCGCCCAGGCCAGCTCGAACGCCCTCCGCAACCGGACGACGTTGCAGAACAGGAAGAAGTGCCCGACGACGATGGCGATCAGGGTGGACGGATCGTCCGGGAGCCCCCTCGTCAGGACGACGGCCAGGACCCCGACGGCCAAGAAGACCAGGTCCAACGGCGAGAGCCGGAAGCCTCGGGGCGGGTTGCGGAAGAGGGGCACGGGATCCGGTGGTGCAAGGAGCGGGCCGAGGGTGGCGGCGTCGATCGGAGGGTGGGGACCTCAACGGCCAAGAGGACTGGAGGCCATAATGCCGCTGGTGCCCTATGATTCAAGACAGCCTGGCAGCCCCTTCACGTTGGACAGGGTCTGCCGCGCTCCGCCATTACCTCGTCCTCCCTGCCGGTCCAATGACGGAGTACGCTCTGCTTGGCCGTGATGACCGAAGACCCGACGCACCGCGATACGAACCCACCTCCACTGACGACCGAGTTCCCTCTCATGCCCCGCCGCGGCTTGGTGGTCGGTTCGCTCGTTCTGATGGCGGGGAACGGCGTCCTCATAGCCGCCGCTCCCGAAGAGTACCGCGTGTTCACGATCATCACCGTGCTGATCGGCGCGGCGCTCCTCGGCTCGCTCATTGCATATTTCCTTCGTCTTCGCTGTCGGGTGGAGATCCCCTGGCCGTACGGATCAGTTAGGTGGTCGGTCAGGAAAGAGCGAAACCAACTCGCGCTTCGCGAGATCGCGCGGGTGACCACGCTTCTCGATGAGACCTCCGACGAGGCTGCTCACCACGTCGTGTTCGAGCTGAAGAACGGCAAGCATGTCCGGCTCAGTGACTACTCTTGGGCCATCCCACATGCGGCGAAGCTCGCTCTGCGGATCGGTGAGTTCCTCGATCGAGTTCCTCCGGGCCGCTCGATCCCAGCCGCCATCGACCCCGACGAGTAGGGAGGGGCTACCCGTCCTCCCCCGAGTGGCTCGTCTCCTGCTCGTCGACCCAGTCCTTTTCCTCCGACCTCGTCCGCCCCGTCACCCCGGCACGGTGACGACTGGACGCCCACACCAGCGGCCGAGCCAGCGGTCCCTCCGGATGCCCCCTTCGTGCTGAAGGCGGCTGCTCCGCCACGGGCGCCGGCCGCACACCCGAAAAGTGCAGGAGTGGCGGGCTGGGCACGAGGCGCTAGCCGCCTTGCCCCGCTCGTGTCGCACTAGACGCTCCGTTCCCTCTGCGATCTCGGCTCGCCGGTCGGGGGGCGGAGGGTCCGGATCGGGCCGCGCTGGCGGCGGACCGGGCCGCGCCCGACATGCGAGCCGCGAAGTGCTCCAGCCGACCCCCTGTCACGTGACCCGACGTGATACTTACGGTGCGAAATGGCACCGCAGAAAGCGCTTGAGGCCGAGCTCCGGAGCTGGGCATCGTTTCGAGAACGTGCTTAAATCGAGCGATGGTGTCGCTATGAGAAGCTCAGCTGCAGTCTGTGCGCTCGTCCTAGCTTCGGTGACGGCTTGCGGTGAATCTGAGGCTCCCGGCTCCAACGGCGGTGCGGGCGGCAGTTCTGCAGGCGGAGCTCAACCAGCAGGAGGGGGCGGCAGCACCGCGACAGGAGGAGCACTCCCGTCTGGTGGTTCCGTGTCGGACTCCGGGGGCACCGCGGCCGGTGGTACGAGCTTGGGCACGGGCGGTAGTGACGCGGTTGGCGGCGACGCGAGCGGTGGCACGACGGCCGGAACGGGCGGAACCTCAGCCACCGGAGGCACAGCCACCGGGGGCACCACGGCCACGGGTGGCGGCAGCGCCACAGGAGGCACAGCCACCGGGGGCACCACGGCCACGGGTGGCGCCAGCCCAACTGGAGGCACAGCCACCGGGGGCACCACGGCCACGGGCGGGCAGACAACCGGCGGTGGGTCTTCCGTCGGCGGTTCGGACGCGGGCGGGCCGGCAACCGGCGGTGAGTCCTCCGTCGGAGGTTCGGACGCGGGCGGGCCGGCAACCGGCGGTGAGTCTTCCGCAGGCGGTTCAACCGTAGACGGTTGCGTCCCGGCGCCCACCACCTACCCCAACCTGTTCGTAACGGTGTCCGGACATACGCAGGAGGAGTCAGACAGCAAAGTCAGCAACGCTTGGTCTTCGCTCTTCAATCCGTCGGGTTCGGGCTCCATCTATTTCGACGGCCCCGGCTCGGACGAGTCTTACGTCCACGACATCTGGAGCGGTGACGTACGCAGCGAAGGGATGTCGTACGGCATGATGGCCGCTGTGCAGCTCGACCATCAAACAGAGTTCGACCGTCTCTGGACTTGGGTAAGAAATCACATGGCCCAGGGTTGCACCGGCGACATATGCACGGGTGAAGTCGCATGGTCCTGCACGACATCGGGTTCTAAGAAGTCGAACGGCGGTGCGCCGGACGGTGAGGAGTACATGGCGACGGCGCTCATTTTTGCGCACAACCGTTGGGGCGATACCGGCAAATTCAATTATGCCACTCAGGCGCAATGGGTGCTCGACGTCATCCGGACCAAGTACTTTCACACGAACCCGCACCTCGTGAAGTTCGTCGCCAACGCCAACACTACCGATCCGTCGTACATTCTGCCCGCCTTCTACCAGGTCTGGGCTTGCTTCGACGCCGCCAATGCCGACTTCTGGAACACTGCCATTACGGATGGTCGCGAGTTCTTCCACCATGGCGTTGATGCGAACGGGGTCTGTCCGTACCAGTCGTCTTGGGATGGCTCGCAGCCACAACCGGCCAATTCTGACTCGGTCCGCTGTGTCGTGAACCTCATGATGGACTACAACTTCTTCCAGGCCGATCCCTGGCAGAGCGAAACCTACGCGCCAATGTTTGCCGCGCACGAGCGGAATGCGGGCCCACCAGCATCCTACTGTGATGCCCTCCTGGGCTTTGGTTTGCCTGCTGCTGACGGCAAGGCCTTCGTCGATAAGCTCTGGTCGGCCAGTGTCCCGAACCGCGATTACTGGAACGGGGTTCTGTACATGCTGGCGGTGCTGCATGTGAGCGGCAACTTCAAGCTGTACTACTGACGGTGCCCGCGGGGACGAGGGCGGCCACCGCGCTCAGGGTAGGAGTGACCCCGGAACGGACGGTGGACCGCCCGGTGTCGGGGTCCAGTTCACAGAAGAGGGCGGCCAGAGGTTGGCCGAACTGACCAGCACTCGGCTGGGAGGGCGGATCGCAATCGTGGCAGGGCACCTCATCGCGACAGCACCGGTCGTGATGACGGCGATCACGGGTGGGATGGCAATGCTGAGCCTCGGCCCGGAGCAAGACGGAAGCTACGCCCTGGCGCTGGCCAACACGATCGCCGGGGACTACCCCGGGGTGGTGCGTCAGGGAGTGCACACGTTCGGACGACCGAAGGGTTGAGGCACACGGTCCGCCCCGCCGGATTGTCACACAGCCAGTCCGGCTCGCTCCCGTCCCCCGCACCATGCACCCCCCCAGGACGATCTCCCCCCGCTGGGCGGCCAGCGCCGCCTCCTCGGTTGGGAGGCCGCGGAGGATGGGGAGGACCTCGGGCGAGCCGCAGGAGGGATCTCCCTGGCCACGTACTTGAAAGCCTTGCGGGAATCCTCGTTGGCCCGTTGCAGGTCGTTCCAGTAGTCGAGGAGGCCCTCGTCCTTCACGGCCGCGAGGTTCTCGGCCCCCACCTTGAGCTGGGGGGTGGCGATCCTCGACTCGTCGTACTCGACGACCAGGAAGTCGCCGTTGCGGGTGAAATGAACCTCATCGGGCGACGCGACGTGGGGTCGGCGGGGCTTCGGCATGGCGAGCAAGGGTATGACGCCGTCCTGGCAATTTTCCCGACGACGCACCTCAACAGCTTGAGGGCCTTGCGGGGGCCTATCAGGCCCCGAGCAACGGACCCGGGGCTCTGCGTACACCAAACCCCTTCGCTCTAAAGGATCCCACCCGTTGCCCGTGCAAGAGATCACTTGCCTCACGGCCCAGACCCGTGTTGGGATGCCGCGCATGGCAGCCAAGAAGACCGCGAAGAAAGCCCCCCTCAAGCGCAAGAAGAAGGCCGCGAAGAAGCCGCCGACGAAGGCCGTGTCGAGGAAGGCGTTGAAGAACACCTCTACAGCCACGACTGAGGCCGCTCCCGTCGAGGGCGGGAAGCAGACGAAGACCGCGTTCGTTCTTTCTTTCCCGCAGGAAACCCCCGCCAAGGATGTCGTTGCCGCGGGAGCAGCCCAGGGCATCCGGCTCTCCGAGAAAGGCGTCTACAAGACCCGCTACCTGGCGCGCAACAAGGCCCCCAAGGCCGCCGCGAAAGCCGTCAATCCCGCCGCCAAGGCCGCCAAGAAGCCCGGCAAGCGTGGCCCCGGCGACGGATCCGGTTCAGCGTTCATCCGTTCTCAACCGGCTTCAATGAAGGCGGGGGAGGTAGTCGCCGCCGCAGCCGCCCAGGGGATCACGATCACCGCGGGCCTGGTGTACTCGGTCCGAGGCTCGGCGAAGAAGGCCGGCAAGGCCCCCTCCACGCCCACCGGCAAGCGTCGCGGCCGGCCCCCGGCAGCCGCCAAGGCCGCCGCTCCCAAGGCCGTCATCGCCGCGGGTGGTGGGGACCGCGAGAGGCAGCTCGTGCAGCTCGCGGTGGACATCGGGCTGGCTCGGGCTGTTGAACTGGTCCAGGGCCTGCGTTCGAAGATCGACACGCTGTACTGATCTCGACGATCCCGGAGGGCTCTGTCGGGATCTCGCGGGACGGTAGCCATGCGCTGGTATCACTACCTCTACGACGTGAACACGATCGCCAACTACGACCCCGACATCAAGGCCGTCAACGCCATGAAGCCCGGGGCCAAGGTGGCCCTCATCGAGTTCAGGGAGGGGGAGCTACCCGCAGGCCCACCTCCAACGGCCAAGGTCCCGAAGGCCGCGCTGTTCGAGTTGATGAAGGGTGCGGGTCCGGTGGCGGACGGCGAGATCCCGGATCTGCTGCCGTACCAGGTGTTCCTGGTGTTCAGGTAGCCGTGAACGAGCGGGGACGGGTCGGGCGCCATCGGGTGGAGACGGCCCGCACGGTGTTCATGGTCGTCCTCGATCCACCGACTGGAGCTCTAGAACTGGGTGAAGAAGTCCCAGGACACCTCGGGGATCCAGTTCGTGCTGGAACCGGGGTCGCTGCTCTCGGCCTGATGCCCGCCGTTGAAGGTGCAGACCTTGACCGGGTGGTTTTCGTTGCACCCCGAGTAGTCGTAGCAGAGGTGGGCGCCGCTCTGCCAAGTCGGTATCTCGGCGGGGGTGCAGCTATTGTCTGAGGCCTTCTCCTCGCCGATGAACTTCGCGCCGTTCGTGGTGCTGCCGCCTTGGACCCAAGGACAGGTGCCGTCACCCATGCCGGTCGTTTGCATCCAGGCGATCGGCTCGTGGGTCTTCTGAGGCAGCCAGATGTTGTAGTTGGCGGGGGCGATTCCCACGGCCGCGCGGATGTCCTTCTGATGGTTCGTCGACAGGGAGTACGTGATCATCCCGCCGAAGCTGAACCCGGTGGCGAAGACGCGCGAGGTGTCGAAGCAGAGGTTCTCCTTCGCGAAGGCCAGGAGGTCGTCGAACAGGGCGTGATCCTTCTCCTGCCAAGTCTGCCCGTCGGAGCTGGGCGCGATGAAGATGGCGGGCTCACCCGCGGCCTGCGCCTGCGTCTTGAGGTTGTAGAAGTTGTTGCCGACCATGTCCTGGTAGCGAGAGCCGATCCAGTGGGAGATGTAGAACAAGCGGTACGGCGTGTTCGGGTCGTAGTTGGCGGGGATGTCGAGGTAATAGACGCGGTTCTGGCCGGTGCTGTTGATCGTCCGCTCGCCCGTCGTAAGGGTCGTCGGCGTACCGCACGCACTGCTCGGCACCGGCGGATTGCCAATGGGGTAATTCCCAGGTTCTCCCGTCGATCCGCCCCCGGTGGACTGTCCTCCCGTGTCGGTGCCGCCGGTGGCCGCTCCGCCCGTAGCCTCTCCGCCCGTAGCCTCTCCGCCGGTGGCCACGCCGCCCGTAGCCTGTCCGCCGGTGGCCTCTCCGCCCGTAGACTGTCCGCCGGTGGCCACGCCGCCCGTAGCCTGTCCGCCGGTGGCTAGCCCGCCCGTAGCCAGGCCGCCCGTAGCCAGGCCGCCGGTGGCCTGTCCGCCCGTGG
>CAYOLF010000169.1:0-7090 GCA_964404725.1 uncultured Polyangiaceae bacterium | reverse complement strand
GCTCCTCGACACCCAGGGCGTCGAGGATCCGTGCCCGCCGCTCCTGACTGATCCCCTGGTAGTCGTTGCGCTCGTCGCGAGACACCTGGGCCTCGCTGACGCCGAGCTCCTCGGCCAACTTCCGTTGCGTCCATCCCCTCGCGATCCGGAGCGCGATGAGCTCCTTGCCGCTCTCTTCCGAGGAGTAGCTCGGGACAGCGCTCACGCCCTCCTGGCGCAGGCGCTCGTAGAGCGCCAGGTCGAACTCCAGCTCGGCGACTAGCACCTGGAGCGGCTGCACCGCGAGCTCGGTCGACTCCGCGTCCGCTGCCTGCTCGGCCAGCGTCCGCCGAGTCGCCGCGACCTGCTCGCGGAAGTCCTCGAGGCGCTCGCGCGTTTCACGTTCTTCCCGGTCGTTGCGGATCATGCCTGCGGCTCCTTTGCGATCTGGACGATGCCTTTGGGTTCGTTGCCGCGTGTTCGGCGAGAGAAGTCGTCGATGAGGATCGGTCCAATGCCCCGGAACGACCGCTCGTAGAAGGGCGGATCGAAGACCGGGAAGAGCTCGACGCGGTGGTGGTGCCACATCGGAAGCTTGAGCTTGCCGATCGCGTCCGGCCGTCGGTCACGTGGGTCCCAAGTCCACGAGGGACGCAGCATCCGCAACTCGGCGAGTCGAGCGGGCCACTCGGTGAACGAGGTGACGAAGTACCCGTCGATGTCCCCCGGTCGCGGCTTGTCGGTGCAGAAGGACCCGTCGATGAAGATGCGGTCGATCCCGACCTGCCGAAGATCCCTCACGAGGATCGCCAGCTGGTCGACCAAGTTGGCGCGGTGCTCCCGGTCCCATGCGGCGATTGCTGCGGGAGGTCCCGCCACGAGGAGCGAGGTCCGGAGCAACCCCAGCGTGGCGACGTAGGTGCCCGGCGCGAGCAGCCCGGACGGGTCGAAGTCGGCCGGAATGGGAACGCTCGTCATGCTCGATCACTTAACCTGGAGGTTAACTCCTGGCATTTCTGGACGCAATGTGCCTCCTGGCCGGGTCGGGATTGCCGGCCCGAGGCCCATACCGCGGTCCCCCCGGGCGCCACTTGCGTGCGGGCTCCGCCGCCGGGCGGGCCTGGCGGTTTCGGAACAGGTCCGAGGCACCACCGGCGAGCGCATCGCCGACGATGATGCCGCCGAACCGGCCGTCCAGATCGCCGTCGTGACGGCCGGTCCGGCCGCGGTGGTTCGCGCGCCTGCGGCGAGGCCCGTCCGAGCTTCCGGTGGCGCGGGATGTAGCCAAAATCATGCCGCGCGGTGCCCCGGGAGCTCCGCGCGGCGCCCCTCGAAGGCACACCCTGGGCTCCGGGAGCTCGACCCGACCCTCGAGTAGCCTGGATCCCACCCTCGAAGAACACGACCCCGAGATCGAAGCCGAGCGCCTGCGCGCCGCGGCGCGCGGCCTTCATCGGGTGCTCGGGCTCGAGGTCGTCGCGCTCTGCACCGCCGGCGTCACCCCGGGGGCAGGCGCGGACGAGCTCGGTCAGCTCGCCGAGCCCGAGCGAGCCTTCGAGGCAGGCATCGAGCGCGGACCGCTCCGGGGGCTCGCTGGAGAAATCCGCGTCGGGATCGGGGCCAGGTAGCAGGCCCTTCCGTTTCAGCCAGCGGGTGACGCGGATCTCGAGGGCGTGCACGATGTCGTCGATGGCAGCCGGCGTCGAGCGCGGCAGCGGGTGGAACGCGATCGGTCGGTTTCCGGTCGAGTCCCGCGTGCGGTCCCGCACGAACCCGAAGGCGTGGAGGCCACACTCGAGGTAGGCGCGGAGCTCCTGCTCCACGTAGTCGGGCAGGCCCCGATCGTGGTGCTCCCGGACCTCGGCCAGGAACGGCTCGAGGTGCTCGGTGACCAGGCCGTAGAGGAGCGTCTCGGGCGGGTCGTGCTGCCGGTAGCCGCCGGCCGTTTCGCGCAGGGCGACCGCGGGGCGACGCGGCGGCGCGGCGGGGCGTGGACCGGACTCGCCCCTGGCGAGCCGCCACCCCTTCCCTCGCCACGCACCACCGCAACGACCTCATCGACCGGCAGCGAGGGCCCGGCGCCCCGTGCTCGGCGATGTTGGACGCGAGGAAGCCCAGTCAGAACTCGCCGTCACTGACCGCGTCACCGAGGGGACGCGGGTACCGGCGGGCTCCCAGTGGTTCGCCTCGGTCCCGCCGGGGACTAGCTCGCCGGCTTCGCCGCGCCCGTCCCCGAAGGCTCCGCCGCGAGGCGCCGCCGGCGCCGCCACAGCAGCACCTGGACGACAATGACGAGCACGATGACGATGGCCGCGCCGACGAGGGCGGAGGTGCGCAGCCCCGAGTCGAACTCCACCAGCGCCCGCTCCACATCGGGGGCGCAGGTCACCGAGCTCCCGATCGACCCGTACTTGAAGGCGAGGATGCGACGCCCGAAGGCCTCCCACGCGAGCACCCCCAGCCCGAGGCCGGCGAGCAACGCAAAGAAGAGGATGCGGAGCTGCTTCCAGACCGGCTTCATGTCCACGGTGCGCTGACGATAGGCCCCGGCAGTCCGCCCGTCCAGCCATCCGCCCCCGGGGCCGCCGCCGAGCGCCACCGGGGCTCGCGACGCCGCGCCAGTGCCTCCGTTCGAGACGGGGCCGGTCCCGCGCTGCGTCAGGCCGACGGCTCGGCGGCGAAGAGCCGCTGCCGAGCGGCCTCGGTGATGGCGACCACGGCGGGGTGCTTGAGGCGGCGCTCGACCGAGATCGCGTAGAAGCGCTCCTGGACCCCGTCGACGACGCCAAGGGGCTCGACCTCGTACCTCGCGGAGACCTCGGGCCCGAGCACGGTCGGGGCCGGAAACAAGCCGAGGCCGGTCCCACCGAGCACCTTGAGCAGCGCGCTGTCCTCGCATTCGGCCACCACGCTGGGCGTGATCCCGAGGCGATCGAACCACTGCTCGAGCGAGCGCCGGAGCGGCAGGTGCTCCAGCGGGAGCAGGATGGGGGCGCCGGCGAGCGAGCCCGGGAAGCCGTCGCGGTAGCGCCGCACGAGCGCGTGGGTCCCGAACAGGGTGACCCCGGTCTCGCCGAGCAGGTGGTGGTAGGCGCGCGTGTGGCTGCCCGCGGGCACCGGGGCGTCGGACACGACCAGGTCGAGCGCGTGCGTCGCCAGCTCCCCGAGCAGGCGCTCGTAGGACCCCTCACGACAGACCAGCACGGTGGGCTCTCCGAGCGTGCGCAGCGGCTCCAGCAGGCGGCTCACGATCAGCTTGGGCACCACGTCGACCACGCCGACCTCGAAGCGCAGGGGTCGCCCCGTCGAGCGTCCCTCCACCGCGTGCACCAGCTCCCGCCCGAGGGCGAAGATCTCGTCCGCGTAGCGGTACACGACCTGACCCATCTCGGTGAGCTCGAGCTTGCGACCGACGCGGGTGAGGAGCTGCTCGCCGAGCTCGTCCTCCAGCGCATGGATTTGCGCGCTGAGCGTGGGGTGCGAGAGGTGCAGGGCCCGGGCGGCCGGCACCAGCCCGCCTTCCCGCGCCACGGTCCAGAAGTAGAGGAGATGGTGGTAGTTGAGCCAGCTCACGACGCCCATGATATGTCGTTCCAACCTACAGATGGCGTAGTATTTTTCGTCCTGGCAAACATCTCGGGCAGCCTTATGCCTAACCCTTGTCGGCGCGATTTCGCCGCCAGCAAGGAGAGACACCGTGAAGGTTGACGTCCGATTCCATGGGTCGAAGGGTTCCGAGCGACTGCGCGAGCACACCAAGAGGCGGATCGCGTTCGGTTTCGGGCGCATCGCGCCCGAGGTGTCCCTGGTGCGGGTGCGGCTCGGCGACGAGAACGGCCCCCGGGGGGGCGTCGACCAGCGTTGCCACGTCACCGTGGTCGGGCCGAGCTTCGGCCAGCTCGAAGTGGAGCAGCTCGGCGCGGATCCGTTCGCCACGGTGAGCTCGGCGGTCGATCGGATCGCGCGCACCACCGGCCGCCGGCTCGAGCGCAATCGGCCGGTTCGAGGCGGTGGCTCGATTCGGCTCCCCTGGGCCGGTGGCCTCCGGGTCGGCCAGTGACGCCAGCGACGCCGCTCCGACCCATCCCCGCGACGGGGGGCCGAGAGGAGGACGAGCCATGATGAATCAGCTCAAGACGGTCGCCCTGATGAGCGCGCTCGCCGCGCTCGTGGTGGGGGTGGGGGCGCTCATCGCTCCGGGACACCTCTACCTGCTGCTCGCGCTGGCGCTCGCGATAAACCTCGGCGCGTACTACTTCTCCGACCGGATCGTGCTCCGCATGCACGGCGCCGTGGAGGTGACGCCGGCCGAGGCGCCCGCGCTCCACTCCTTGGTCGCCGAGCTGGCGGCGCGGGCGGGGATCCCGACCCCCCGGGTGTTCCTGCTACCCGAGGCGCAGCCCAACGCCTTCGCCACCGGGCGCAACCCAGCGCATGGGGTGGTCGCCGTGACGGAGGGCCTCCTGCAGGCGCTCGACCGCCGCGAGCTCGCCGGGGTCATCGCCCACGAGCTCGCCCACATCAAGCACCGCGACGTGCTGCTCT
Source organism: uncultured Polyangiaceae bacterium (assembly GCA_964404725.1). Classification (GTDB taxonomy): domain Bacteria; phylum Myxococcota_A; class Polyangia; order Polyangiales; family Polyangiaceae; genus JAFGBI01. The sequence continues at coordinate 2,566 of CAYOLF010000169.1, read as the reverse complement.
CCACCCTGGCGGCCGTGGCAGCCTCGGTGATCACCTACGCGGCCCAGGCGCTCGCCTTCGCGGGGCTGCTCGGCGGGCGTGCGGACGACGAGGGTCGCGGCTCACCCCTCGGCGCGCTGCTCGTCGCGCTGGTCGCGCCCCTGGCGGCCACCCTGATCCAGCTCGGGATCTCGCGCTCGCGTGAGTACCAGGCCGACGCGGCCGCCGCCGAGATCATGGGCGATCCCACCGCGCTGGCGCGGGCGCTGCTGCGGCTCGAGCGGGGCGCGGCGCTCCTGCCCGCCGCCGCGAGCCCGGCCACCGCGAGCCTGTTCATCGTCAACCCGCTCGGCGCCACCGCGCGGATGGCACGCTGGTTCTCGACCCACCCGAGCACGGAGGAGCGGGTCGAGCGACTACTCGCGATGAACGTCACCGCCCCGCCGCGACCGCGGAGGCTCCCGGCGAACCGATTGGCGCGCGGCTGGTGAGCGGCGTGCGTCCGCCGAGGGGCTTGGTGGCGGGCGCGATCGGTCCCCGTCACCATCCGGTGCCGCTCATTCGGGCTCGGTGATGGGCACCCCGAACTCGTCACACGAGTAGAAGGCGTTGTACTCCGGATCGGAGGCGAGCCCCCTGCCCTCGACCCAGTCCTTGGACGAGCAGGACGGTCGGCAGCAGTCCTCCATCGTGGTCGTCTCATAGAGGTTGCCGTCCCCGGTGTTGTCCCAGAACCGCGAGTCCGCGGCGGCCTGCGCAGCCGAGGTCACCGACGGATCGACGGCCGGGAAGCTCTGGGGCGCGAGCTTGCAGCCGGTCACCTGGGTCAGGTGCTCCGGGCACTCGACCTTCATCACGTAGACGGACCAGTTGAGGTGGTAGTCCCCTTGCGGGTCGTTCGACTGCAAACAGGAGGCGCGAGATTGCTCGGTCAGGCCGGGGATGGCAGACGTGATCTCGCCGCAGGCCGCCTCGACCTTGCTCTGACACGCCGCGGAGGAGAGCGACTCCTCCGTCACCCACTGATACTGCGTCTTGCACTCGGTGAAGTGGGTCACCGGCTTGACGCCGCCGTTGCCGGGCTGCCCCACCGCCGGGTAGGCGGTGTACATGTACTTGCCGGAGCGGGACGTGGCCCCCGCGACCGCCGCGCAGGCGTTGTTGGCGCCGAGGCCCCCGGCCGCCATGTAGACGTCGAAGGTGTGGGGGGTGGCGGCCGTGTTGAAGCTCTGCACGATGAGCGGCTTCGGGATCGGGATCGCCGAGGCGGGCGGGATCGGGTTGTCCGGGTTCACCTGGCACTGCCGATCGTTCGCCGGGCTCGGGTAGGCGTACACGAGCTGGTAGCACTGGCAGCAGGTGCTCTCCGAACCCGAGTCGATGCCGTCCCGATCGGCGTCGTGGCCCACCACGGCGTAGTTGAACCCGGTAAGACCATCGTCGATCGCCGCCTGCGTCATCTCCTCACTGAAGAGCATGGAGCGCGGACACATGAAGGTCAGATCGGCGTACGGCTTCTCCGCGCTGCTCTCGAGGCAGGCGTTGATGGTGTTGCACTTGCCGCCACAGAGGCTGGAGGCGTCACCCTCGACGCAGCCCTCCTGGAAGTCGATGTAGTCCTGATTGTGGCACTGGCTCGGCGGCGGCAGGGCGTAGCTGCCGGGACCGACGACCGTCCCGCCGGTGGCCTCCCCGCCGGTACCGCCCGTCTCCGCGCCCCCAGTCGGCGTGCCGCCCGCGCCGCCGAGCGAGCCACCCGAGCCGCTCGTCCCGCCATCGCCGACGACGCCGCCGGTGGGGCCACCCCCGGTACCACTGCCGCCCGAGGGCTCAGCACCGGTGCCGCCACCGGAGGGAACCCCGCCCCCACCCGTCGCTTCGCCGCCACTGCCCGCGACGCCGCCGGACGGCGCCGCGCCCGTCGCGGGATCGCCGCCAGTGGTGATGACCCCACCGTCCCCGACGCTGCCCCCCGTCACCGCTCCGCCACCACCCGTGGGCGCGGCGCCACCGGTCGCGACACCCGCGACCGCGCCCGTGGCGGCGCCCCCGCTGCCGCCGGTCACCCCACCGGTGGGGGTGCCGACGCCGCCGGTGGCCGCAGTGGCGACGTTGTCGACCGTCCGGTCCGAGGAGGCCGAGCAGCCAGAGAGGAACGCGAGGGCCGAGCAGCAAGCGAAGACATAGCGACGAGTCATCGATAGATGCCCGAAGTTAAGCCCATCTCCCCCACTCGCGCCCGCGATTTGTCCGCGACGCGGGCCACGGCGAAGCCTCCGAGCCGCCGTGTGCACGCCGGTTGGACGAATACACGGAAGCTGCAGAGGTTGCTGGGCGCGCCGCCGCGCCGTGACGAGGCGCTCTGCCCGTCGCTCTACGGGCAGGTGGGCGTCCCGCCCGCCTCACGGTAGGCGGTGGTCTGCGCGATGAGGTTGCCGCCGTCGGTCTCGGGCGTCGTCTGACCGCCCGCGCCGGCCCCGAACAGGAGGGCGACGACGTGCGCCTCGGCGACCGCCGGCAGGTGCGAGAAGAGCCAGTCGAGGCGTGTGTCCTGCCAGTGGTCGGTGGTGTTGTCGAGGCTCATGTT
>CAYOLF010000168.1:0-7110 GCA_964404725.1 uncultured Polyangiaceae bacterium | reverse complement strand
GGCGTTGGGGCCCAGCCGTTCAGACGTGTCGTCCAAATCGGGGTTGGCGTTGGTAATGAAGAGTCCCGCGATGGCGAAACGGCTGGCCCAGACGATGTCCCAGAAGAGCGGAAGATAGGTGCGGACCTCGGGAGCGACGCGGTACGCGGTCCAATCCGACGCCTTCCAGCGCGGGGCCTGAGTGGCGTTGAGCCCCAGGTATGCGCCCAAGGAGGGGCGAACGGGGTCATCTCGGAGGTCGAGACGAAGATCCTCTTCGACGAAGGAGTAGCCATAGGTGCTGGGGAGCTCACTCCCATCGCTGGTGAGGTTGTGCTCCGAGGCTCCCACCAGGAAGAAGTCTTGCTGCAAGGCTAGTGTCGCGACGAGCGCTCGAGTGAAGAAGCCGCGGCGCGCGCCGATCCGAAAAAGGATGTCTGAGCGATCAAAGCCGAGATAGGGGTCCGGTCCTAGGTCCCAGGCGTTCTCAGAAAAGAGATCGGTGCGCTTCTCGAGGACTCCGGGCTGGTTGAGCTTGACCGAGAGCAGGTTTCCGAAGCCGGGGGGGGTAGCCCTGGGAAACTCGGCAGAGAATATCATGCGCGGTCGATCCTCGAGGGCGAGTCGTCCCAGTGTCCCTAGAAGGTGTCGCCGCTCGTACCGGCCGAAGAGGTGAAGGTCCCATTGCGGAATGCTCGCGAGCTCCCCGGTGGAGGTGCGCTGTTGAGCCCCGCTCAGCACGCCGACGCCCAAACGAAGCGCGTGGGGCGCCCGCGGGGACACCTCGAGACGAACGTTCACTTCGTGGCTCTCCTCATCCAGCTCCTCGTGGACCTGAACCGAGGTGAACGCGCCCAGGGCGTAGACTTCGGCCTGAGTTTCCCGCAGCGTCTTCGGGTTGAAGCGCTCGCCCGAAGGCAGCGCAGCCGCTGCGAGGATTGGCTCGGCGGGAAGGTTGCCATTGCCCTCCAGGGTCAGCGTTCCAAAGCGATAGACTGGGCCCGGAACGACTTGATACTCCACGCGTGCTTGGCGTGACGCGGTGTCGACGTCCACGCGACCCTCGACGGCGGGCGCGGCGTGGCCCGCTTGGCGAAGCCGCTCCTTCATGCGCTTCTTGGCGTTCTCGTAGTCCGTCTCGTCGATGGGCGTGCCCAGTTCGAGCGCGCCGAGGTCGCGGAGTTTTTGCTGCAGCTTGGGGGGCAGCTCCTCGAGGCCGACGAACGAGACTCGTTCGATGAGCGTGGGCTCGCCCTCGTCGATGGTGACCTGGATCCGCACGGGGCAGACTTCAGCTTCCAGGTCGCAGGGCGGTTCAGCGGTTGGATCGGACGCTTCGGGGGGGTCAAACTCAATCTGGACGATCCGCGCATCGTAGTACCCCCTGGCTTGGTAGAAGCGGACGATGCGAGCCAGATCCTCGTCGAACACGGCGCGATTGAACGCCGGCCAATCGGTCCACCACCACCGCCACAGATTCAGCCGCGGCGACTGGCTGTCGAATGGCGCTTGAGCGCAACTGGGGTCCCCCATCCCGACGGTCAAGCCGAAAGACGGTCGCTCGCGACTGATGAGGCAGGCGAGCGCGGGGCGCTCGGCCAGGTCGGCTTGCCCTTGAAGTTTCAGCCGTTCGATTTGATAGCGCCCTGCCTCATGGTGTGCGCAGCCTCCCAGCAGCAACGGCACAATACCCGGGAGGAAGCGCCATCTCACAGAGCGGTCCTAGCAAAATTTGGGCCACCCACGTACCTTGGGGCCGGACCCCCGGTGACCAAGCGCCGAGGACAAGGGAACGGCCAAGATCTCATGCCGTCGTGGCGCCTGTCGGTGAGCCTCGGCGGATGCCCCCGCGGGATGGATTCCTCGATGCGCTTGCCATCGCTGCAAAGCGGGCGCGCGGCTCCTCGGGGATGCGGTGCGGTGCTACCCTCGCCAGCGGAGCGTGCGCTCGTCGAAGGGGGCCCCACGATGAATCTGCGGCGTCGTACTTCCAGTTCGATTCTCGGGGCCCTCGCGACCCTCGCCCTCTCCCTGTCCTGCGGTGACTCCGGCGGCTCGGCGTCCGGAACCGGCGGCGGAGCGCCCGATGGCACCGGAGGGGTGTCGGGCGCCTCAGGCGGCACCGGCGCTGCTGGAACCACTGGCGGCGGCGGCCTCGCGACCGGTGGTGCGAGCAGCGGTGGCCTCGCGACCGGCGGTACGAGCGGCGGAGCGACGGGGGGCGACGCGGCCAGCAGCGGCGGCACGACGGGTGGCGGCGGCGCGACCGGCGGCGGCACGACGGGGGGCGACGGCACGACCGGTGGTGGCGGCACGACCGGTGGTGGCGGCACGACCGGTGGCGGCGGCACGACGGGCGGCGGCGGCGCGACCGGCGGCGGCACGACGGGGGGTGGCGGCGCGACCGGCGGCGGCACGACGGGTGGCGGCGGCGCGACCGGCGGCGGCACGACGGGGGGCGACGGCACGACCGGTGGCGGCACGACGGGTGGCGGGGGCGCGAGCATTGGCGGCGATGCCGCGGGTGGAGGCGCGGGCACTGGCGGCGATGCCGCGGGCGGGTCCGCCGGAGCGGCTGGCAGCGGCACGGTGGGCTGCGGCAGCCCCGCCGGGCTCGCGAGCGGTCGCGCGAGCATCGACGTGGGGGGGAAGACGCGTGAATACATCCTCTCGGTGCCGGACGACTACGATCGGAACCACCCCTACAGGCTGGTCTTCGGCTGGCACCCTTGGGGCGGATCGGCGCAGCAGACCGCGTCCGGCGGCTACTTCGGGCTCGCGAGCGTGAGCGACGGCCAGGCGATCCTGGTCGCGCCCGAGGGTCAGGAATACCAGGACAACGGGCTCGGGTGGGGGAACGTGGACGGCGAGGACATCGACTTCCTCCACGCGATGGTGGATCTCTTCAGCGCCCAGCTCTGCATCGACCAGGACCGCATCTTCTCCACCGGCTTCAGCTTCGGCGCCATGTTCTCGTTCACGCTCGCCTGCACCGAGGACAGCACGATGCGCGCCATCGCGCCCATGGCCGGCAACACCTTCACCAGCGGCGGTTGCGAGGACAGCACGCGGCCGGTGGCGACGTTGGCGTTCATCGGCACCGACGACACCCTGCTCTCCGGTCACCGACAAGCGGTGCAGGTCTTCGTCGATCGGAACGGCTGCTCGGCGGAGACGGCGCTGATGCAACCGAGCTGGTGCGACGGCCTGAGCTCCACCTACCTGCCGTGCACCTGCGTGGAGTACCAAGGCTGTAACCCCGGCTACCCCGTGATCGAGTGCGAGTACACCGGCGGTCACATGTTCGCGCCGAGCTCCGGCGCCACGCTTTGGGAGTTCTTCTCGCAGTTCTGACCGCGGCGCGCGCGCGGCGGCGGGCACGCTCCCGGCTACGCCGCGCGCACGACGCGCACCCGCGTCCCCGGCCCCGCGCCGAGCCGCTCGGCGGCGTTGCCGTCGCGCAGGGCGATCTCGAGATCCCCGTGGGCGTTGTCCAGCGCGACCAGCGCGCCCACCGCGACGTCGGCGTAGGTGCGCCGCCAGGGCACCGCCTGGTCCCCGACCCAAACCAATAGCCCTCTTCGGGAGGGGTCCTGGTCGGGGACCGCGCCGCGCTCGCCCGCGAGCCGCTCCACGGCCGCGGAAGGAGCGGCCAACTCGCCGGAGCGTTCCCAGGCGGTCAGCCCGACGCGTGTCCTGGAGCCTTCGATCGTGTCCTGGAAGGCAACAGGGTTGTCCTGGAGCACGAGATACGTGTCCTGGAGAGCCCGCCGGCCGTCCTGGAGGCCGTTCCCGGCCGTCCAGGGGGCCAACGCCCCTCGACGCCGCAGGGGCGGCGGAGGGTGGCCGCCCGCACCTCCCTGAGCGCGACCTCAGCGGGCAGCCGCAGGACCCGGCCTGTGCTGCGCGCGCGGCATGCGCGCGTCGATGCCGCGCGCGCGCCCACTCCGTCGCGGGGGCACGGGCCCTAGAGCAGCAATCCGGTTGATTGCTGCGATAAATCAATGACCTAGGGACCCGCGTCCTCCGGGTCCCACCCAGCCACCGCTGGGTGGGTGAGGGCGTGGGGTACCGAACTGGGAGCAGATCTCGCCAGAGGAGGCCTGGAGAACGTCTCCTCGCCCCTGGCAACCAGTGGTGCCAGGGAGACGTTCTCCAGGCCTCCGTGGCTGTCGGCAACCTGATCGGTGCTCTAGCACTGCGCACAATGCCGCGCGATCCAGCTGTCGAGCACATCGGGCGATCCGTGGCACTGCTCGGCCGCGGCCTTGCATCCGCCGCGACACTCGAGCTCGTGCTGGCAGCCACGGCACTCGGCCGGCAAGGCCGCGACGAACCGCGCCAGCGCTCCACCCGAGAGGATCTCCGCCAGGCTCGCCGAGCCGAGGTCGCCCAGGATGGTAGGGCTATGATTGCACGGGCGAAGGCGTCCGGCGGGGTCCAAGGTGTAGTAGGCGCCCTCGTTGCCGGCGCCGCAACGACCGAAGCGGAGCTTCTCGTAAGATTGGGTATCGAGCACGCAGGGGGGCACCGGCACTCCGCAGGAGATGCCAAGACCGTATTGGCGCGAGAACGCCTCGGCTTGGTCGAGGGCCTGGCGAAGCGCGGCAGGCGGCGGCTCGAGCTCACGCCGGCGTGCGAGTCCTCGACCGCCGGGGTTGAAGCGGTTCAGCATGACCTCGTCGCAACCGAGCGCCAGCGCGAGCTCCAGGGTTTCGCGCCAGCGGGGGAGGTTCCGGTTCGTGGCGACGAATACCGCGATCACGCGCTGCCTGCGGCGCTTGAGCTCGACGATCGCGCGCGTCACCCGATCGAACGCGCCGGGGGCACCGCTCATCGCGTCGTGAATGCCGCGTTGGTCGGAGAGCAGCGGCAGCTCGAAGAGGTCGACCTTGCCCGGACACAGCCGCTTGAGTGCCGCGGCATCGAGCAGCGAGCCGTTGCTGATGAGGTTCAGGCGTATCCCGAGCCGCCGGAGGTGATCGACGATCTGGAACAGGTCCTCGCGGAGCAGGGGCTCACCGCCGGTCAGGGTCACGTGCGAGATCCCCTCCTCCCGCGCCAGACGTGCGAAGAGCAGGCACACCGCTCGTGTGCCCAGCATGCCCGCGGGATACGGCGCCATCCCCTTCCAAACATTGTAGCAGTGGATGCAGTCGTGATTGCAGTCCTGCGTCAACTCGAACAGAAGGGTCCTCGGGAGTGGGAAGGGCGCGGTGGCCGAAGCTTCCATTCGCCGAGGATAGACCGGCCAGGCGTGCGCTGTTAACCTGCCCTGCAGCATGACCTTGCGCGTTCGGCTCGAGTTCGGCGGAGTCTTCGTCAGCGCGGTGGGCCTTGGGTGTGCAGGTCGACCTCCCGCACCCCCCTCCGTACCCCCACCTGCTCCCGCCGCAGACGCGGGCGCTCCGAGGGACGACGCGGTGCCTGGCGAGGAGCCCGATGCCGATGCCGACGCCGACGCCGACGCCGATGCCGATGCCGACGCCGATGCCGACGCCGATGCCGATGCCGACGCCGATGCCGATACCGAATGGGAGCTCGAGTCCCCGCTCGCGATGGCTCAGTGCACCAGGGAGCTCGACGGTAGCCGCGAGTGGCGTGTCGTCGCGCGGGCGCTGGCAGCGGTTGATTCCAAAGCGGGCTCCAGTCGGCGCGTGGCGAACCTGCTGCGACGCGCTCAGAAGCAGACCCTGGAGCTCGTGGCGAGAGGGGCCCTTGCTGACACGGAGGGAGAGGTCTTCCTCGCCGAGCTCGGGTATCTGCGGGAGGACCGCACGCCGGATAGGCGGCCTCCTTTCGGGGCGACCTGCTACTCGGCCCCGGAGCCCCCCGACAGCGCTGCAGCTGTCCGCGTGATGGACCGGGTCCCGCTGCTCGAGCGGCTAGCTGCCGACGAAACGCTCAATCCAGCGGTGCTCTGCCGCATCATTGGGTCCCTCGAGCAGGATCTCGCGCAAGCCGAGGCCGTGCGCGAGCGTGTCCTCCAGGAGTTGCGCACGGCCAATCCCTCCGGGCCGCTTTGTGCTCCTCCTCTGGACTCACCAGACGAGCGCGCAGACCGGCAGCGGAACGACTGCAAACTCGTGGAGCGGCTGGATAGCGCCGTGACTCTGCTGAAGGATCTGCGGCGGCGGCTCGATGCTCTATCGACAACCGCCAGCTCGGGCGGATAGGGAGGGCGCTGAGGACGAGTCCAACGCCACAAGCCAGCCCGTTCAACTCGCCTCGTGACGTAGGGCCAGGTGGTCCGCGGCCACACTCTTTGGGATCATTCTGCGGGGCAAAGACCGAGTGACCGGCGATGCGCTCGCTCGCCTTGCGGGTGGGGTGGCGTCTGGCGAGACGGACAGGCAGGGCAGTCTCCCTCGAGGAGCGAGAACTCCGTGGTGGCCAAACCGCTCTCCTCGCCCCTCACGTGACGCGATCGGGATCGGGCCCCGGTCCCTCGATCCTCGTGCCGGTGCTCACTGGGCCCGCTGACGCCCACTTGGCGAGTCGGACGGTTGCTTGTACAAGGCGAGTCAAGTCCTGAGCCCAAGGCCCGGTGTCACCCTCGACCTTCGACTATCGCCTCCGAGCCCTTCAATGCCCCTCCTGCGGGGCCCCGGTCTTGGTCGAGAAGGACCTGGGGCAGGTGGAGTGCCGGTACTGCTCCGCTGTGTCGACCCTCTCGGTGCGTGAGGTCGCACCTCGGGCTGGGCTCCGCTCCTCGCTGGCCGAGGAGACGGCGCGGCTCTCGCGCCTCAAGGCACAGCTGGAGCATCCGGTCATCGGCCATCCCTACAACCTCGCTCGGATCCCCTCGGACCTGGAGAACTGGCGCGCGCAGAGGCCCAGAGATCCCGCCGGCGCAATCGAGCAATGGGTCAAGGCCCTCTCGGGCTCGCCCGGGGGCGTCGAGGCACAGCGGCGAGTCTGCTGGATGGGCCTCACGATCGCTGGGCTGACGCAACCGGACGACGCGTTGCGAACCTTCGTGGTCCTGCTGCTGCTGTTGCTCCCCGGGGCCTGCTTGCTGACGGTCAAGAAGGCAAGAGAGAATTGGGTGCGCTTCCGGGAGTTGTCGGAAACCCTGGGGGAACGTGGACGGCGAGGACATCGACTTCCTCCACGCGATGGTGGATCTCT
>CAYOLF010000167.1:0-7194 GCA_964404725.1 uncultured Polyangiaceae bacterium | reverse complement strand
CGATGATCGCCGCCGACTCGTCGTCGAGCGGCGCCGAGGCGATCGCCTGGTTCCATGGGTGGCTCGCGTCGAAGAGCTGGCCCGGATCCGCGCCGCAGGGCGCGGTGCTGATGGCGCCGCCGGTCTGGCCCCTTCCGCCCGTCGCCGTGCCGCCGGTTTCCGCCCCGCCGGTTTCCGCCCCGCCCTGGCCCTCGCCGCCCGTCGCCGTGTCGCGGTCGTCGTCGGCTCCGTCCGACTCGGAGCAGGACCAGACCAGGATCCCGACGCCGACGCTCGCCCAGACTCGGTTTCTCATCGCCGTCTCCCCGCGCAGCCACGAAGACGGGCCGCGCCATGGAGAGGATACGCCCGGTTGCGGTGCGGGAGGAGGGGGACGAGGCTGTCGTCCGCAGAAATCAGGGTGCGGGGTACCTCTGCTCCAGGACGTCTCTGGGAAGGTAGCGGGGGAGGACTGCGCTCGCGAGGCAGGGTCGGCGTTTCGCGCGAGCGGTGGGACCGGCCTGGAACCGCCGACCGGGTTCAGGACCCGACGTAGCGATAGACGCGGATCCAGTCGTACTCGGCGCTCGTCGGCGCGGTCGTCGAGTCGACGGGACCGGCCCACGCTGCCGAGTCCGAGGCCCAGATGGTCAAGAGGATGTTCTGGGGCAGGACCATCCGCGCCATCTCCTCGGTGGCGGTGTGCATGACGGTGCCGTCGACGAGGAACCGCGCCTCACCGGGGACCCACTCGATGGCGAAGGTGTGGAAGGCAGCCGCCGGGTTGAACGGCAGGGTGACGAGCTCGGGAAACTGGAGGTGCCCCGTCTCGGGATCCGCGGGCGGGACGTTGATCATGTGGTTAAACTGCACCCGGTCGGTGTTCTTGCCGAGAAACTCGATGTCGAGCTCGTTCCAGTCGTCGGGTGGCCACGGCGTGTAGATCAGGACCAGCGACGAGACGACGGCCGAGCCTGCGGCGAACCGCGTGGACACCTCCACCTTCCCGTAGGTGAGCGTCTCACGAGATCGCATCTCGACGCCCCGGAACGGCTTTTCCGCGTCGTCTGCCGAGGTTAGCGAGAGGCTGAGGATGCCGGCGCTGGCGGTCGCGTTCTCGGCGCCGAACTGGGCGAGGTTACCGTCCCAGGAATGGGTCATGAGCTCCCAGCGGGACAGATCCACCGTGTCGAACGGGTCCTCCCAGGCGAGCTCGAAGTCACCGTCCACAACTGCTCCAGTCCCGCCGTCGCCGGCGCCACCGGTGGGCGTGCCGCCGGTTTCGGTTCCGCCCGTGGTGGCTCCACCGGACGGGACGCCGCCGGTGGGGGCGCCGCCGGTCAGGGCCCCGCCGGAGCCGCCGTCGGCGGTCCCGCCGGTCGATGCTCCCCCGCCCTCGGCACCGCCCGTTGCGCCGCCGGTCGGGGTGCCGCCGAAGGTGACGCCACCGGTCGCCACGCCGCCCGTGGAAGCCCCTCCCGAGGGCAGGCCTCCGGACGCCGTCCCACCGGTGGGCGCGCCCCCCGACGCGAACCCGCCGGACGTGAGGCCCCCGGTGAGCGCGCCGCCGGAGGTGAGGCCCCCGGTGAGCGCGCCGCCTGTCTCGAGTCCACCCGTCGGAGAACCACCGGTCGAACCGGAGCCGCCGGTCGAGAGGTCGCCTCCGATGCCGGTCGTGCCCCCGGCGCCGAGCGATTCGTTGCCCGGCGAGCCACAGCTCGCGAGGGCAGCGATTGCGCCAGCCAGACAGCAAGCGACAAGCAGCCTTTGCATGGCGTTCTCCATTCCTTGGCGCAGCGGTGGACGTTGCGGCCAGAGGAGCGCTGACCTCGATCCCATGCAGCGCTGGTACTCCCCGGTGCCGAGCGCGGCATCAAACTTCGTGCGTTTCTACCGAGCGACGAGCGGCTCGAAGCGCTCGGCCAGCGAACGGCGCGCTTCGGCGTCGAGCAGGGCGCTCGGGGTGCACCCGAGCAGGCCGGAGATGACCTGATGGCAGCGGGAGTAGCTCCCGAAGCCGGCGTCGAGCGCGGCGCGTGTCAAGGTGCCGTGCCCCGTCTCGAGCAGGGTCAGCAGCCTCAGCGTCTGCAGGCGGTTCTTGTACTCCGTCAGTGACAGGCCCTGGTCACTGCGAAAGCGGCGGCTCACGTCACCCCGATTGCTCGCCAGGCGCCGCACCAGGTCGTCGCGGCGGAGCGTCGGCGCTTCCGCCAGCAGGGCCGCTGCCCGATGACCCAGGGTCGGTGCGGGAAGCGCCTCGTCGAGGCACGCGAGCACCGTGAGCAGATGGTGCTCGACGGCCGCGTCGTCGCGGCTCGTCGGCGCCTCACCGAAGGTTTCGGCGCAGGTGCGAAGGGTCCGCTCATCGACGCGATCGAGCGGTCGGGCGAAGATCGGCGCGGTCCCGTGCTGACGCTTGAACGCCGCGAGGAGCTCGGGCCGAAACCCCACGACGTACAGCTCCAGATCCTCGCTCGCGTGCTCGAGGCAGTGATCGACGCCCGGGGGGTACCAGACCAGTGATCCCGCCGACATGGCCACCCGCCGATGCCCCACGACGAACGTGGCCTCCCCCCGGACCACGAGGTTCAGCTCCGGCTCGTCATGGATGTGCGCCGGGCGGCGGAAGGCCGGCTGGTGGCGCCATGCCTGCGCTCGACGGCGCGCCGGCATGGGGAACGGCTGCCAGTGCAGCGACATCGTAGCCCCCATTCTAGGGCATGCGAGACACTGGCGCACATCCCGTGGGGAGCTGGTGAAATGCAGACACGACGCTCGAGAAACGCACATTCCTGGAGGACACGGCCGCCTCGGTCTGCCGCGCGCGCGGGCGGCGGTGGGCGGGTCGTGCCCGGCGGTCTACGCTCTCGGCGCCATGCGCTACGACCCCCAGGAGCTCGACGAAAGCCGCATCCACCACCTGATCGTCGATTCGATCGTGCCTCGCCCCATCGCCTGGGTGAGCACGGTGAACGAGGACGGTTCGCACAACCTGGCGCCGTTCTCGTTCTTCACTGGCATCTGCCCCGATCCGCCGCTCTGCCTCTTCGCGGCCGCGCCCCGGGAGGGCGCCGATGGGAAGCCCGAGCCGAAGGACACGCTGCGCAACGCCGCGCGCACCCGCGAGCTGGTGATCCACGCGGTCCCGGAGCGGGCCCTCGCCGCCATGAACCAGAGCTCGTTCGAATACCCTTACGGCACCGACGAGGTCGCGCTCATGGGGCTCACGCCCCTGCCCGCGGAGCGGATCCGGGGCGTGCGGATCGCGGAGGCCCCCATCGCGATGGAGTGCGCCTTGGATCGCATCGTGGAGGTGGGCGACGGCCCCACCGCCCTGGTCGTCTGCCGGATCCTGCTGTGGCACGTCGACGACGCCGTTCTCGTCGCGGGGCGGATCGACTACGACCGGCTCGGCGCGATCGGCCGCATGGGCACGTCCACCTATGCCCGCACGGCGGACCGCCTTCTCCTGCGGCGGCCGCGGACCGGCGACTGGGAGCCGCCGCCGGGCTCGAGCGGGGCGGCTGGCGGTGCTCGAAAGGCGTAGGCTTGCCCCATGGTGCGGCGTCGTGCGCGCGGTCGCGGTGCCACTTCATCAGCGGCTCCTGGTGGGGGCCGGGCAGGCCGGGGTACTCCGGTTCGGGCCGCCGCCGGGCAAAGCGTCGCCGGCCAGCACCATCCCCGAGGAGCAGCGCCACCAGTCGTCGCCCGGGCGCGGCGCGTTTCGCGCCATCGACGCCTACTTCTTCTCGGGAACGTAGCGGCGCCGCGCGGAAAGGCCCGAGGACTGCGTCCGCAACCCTCGGCGAGCCAGCGGGCGGGGGGAGCGACGCAGACGCCGGCGCGGCGGGTCCGCGGCGTCAACCACCGAAACCCCTTGCCGTACCCGGTGTTCCTGGTCTTCAACGAGGCATGACGGACGAACGCCAACGCGTCGTGATGACGCCGATCGGAGTGATCCGATCTCCGCATCAGGTCGCAGCCGGGACCCCCATCCAGCCGAAGTACGCGGACCATTTCGAGGGCGAGGTCGTGGTCGAGGTAGAGCTCGAGCCGGCGCTCGCCGACATCGATGGATTCGAGCGCATCTGGCTCATCTACTCCTTGGACCGCGTGGGCGCGTTCAGTCCGCGGGTCGTGCCGTATCGCGACACGCGAGAACGTGGGCTCTTCGCGACCCGCTCCCCCTGTAGGCCGAACCCGCTCGGCATCTCTTGCGTGCGGCTGTTGGGTCGCGATCGCAACGTGCTCCGCGTCCGCGGGCTCGACATCCTCGACGGCACCCCGCTGCTCGACATCAAGCCGTACGTGCCCGCTTTCGACGCTTGCATGCCGTCGAGGGCTGGCTGGTTCGATGAGTGCGGGGTCGAACGTGAGGTGGCCGATGACCGGTTCCACGGAGGCGGGCGCGCGACCTGACCGCGTTCAGTAGCAGTCCGTCGTCGCCCCGGGCTCGCGGAGCCCCAAGCCCTGGTGGCTCGGCTCCATGATCGGCCACGGCTCCATGAGGTCCACGCCCGTCGCCGCCGGGCGTCGGTTTCGATCCGCACCCCGAAGGCCCGCCGGGGGTGCCGGGCGCCGCGCACCTCAGCGGGCCCGCGTGAGGGTGCTGCCGATGAGCGCACCGGCGGCGTAGTAGGTCCCCGTCGGGGAGGCGGGCAAGATGTCGTAGGTAAACTCGTGCGAGTACGGCACCAGCTCTGCCGCCACCACGGGTTGGCCGTCGAGCGAGCTGCCGGGGGACAGCTCGCCGAAGCTTCGCCCGTCGGCGGTGGGGTGCGGCGCGCTCACCTCGAGCACCGCCCCGCCCGCGAGGGTCACCCGCATCACCTGGTGGCCGTGCACCGGCGCGCGGTTCACCTGCACGATGGGCACCACGACTACGCCCCGATCGTCGGTGCTGAAGACGAGATCGCCCACGGCGAGCTCGGCGATAGGCCGTTCGCCCTCGGGGGTCGCCACGGGCGTGTCCGGCGCGGCGCACACGCACTCCGGACAGTCCGCGGGGCACGTGCCATCGACCGGATCGGTGCACTCTGTGCTCCAGGCGCCGAGCATCCGGAAGCAGCAGAGCTGGCCGCCGGTGCAGGCGGGATCGCAGGGGGGGAGCTCGCACTTGCCCAACTCGCAGTACCCGGGCAACTCCGTCCCCAAGCAAGGCTGCCCGCAGGCGCCGCAGTTGGTCGGGTCGTTGTCGAAGTTCGTGCAGCGGCCTTCACAGCAGGTGAGGCCGGTGACCGCGCAGTTCTCGGTGCAGTCGTCGGTCGCGCCGCCCGCCGCGCCACCCGCCCCGCCGCCCGCCGGCGATCCGCCCTCGGCGGCACCGCCGCCCGTCTCCGGCCCGCCGCCGGTCGCGGGTACGCCGCCGGTTGTCGGTACGCCGCCGGTCGTGGGCACGCCGCCGGTCGCGGGTACGCCGCCGGTCGTCGGTACGCCGCCGGTCGTGGGCACGCCGCCGGTCGTCGGTACGCCGCCGGTCGTGGGTGCGCCGCCCGTCGTCGGTACGCCGCCGGTCGTCGGCACGCCGCCGGTCGTCGGTACGCCGCCGGTCGTGGGTGCGCCGCCCGTCGTCGGTACGCCGCCGGTCGTCGGCACGCCGCCGGTCGTCGGTACGCCGCCGGTCGTGGGTGCGCCGCCGGTCGTCGGTACGCCGCCGGTCGTGGGTGCGCCGCCGGTCGTGGGTGCGCCGCCCGTCGCCGGCACGCCGCCGGTCGTGGGTGTGCCGCCGGTCGTGCCGCCGACGCCGGCACCGCCGGAGTTGGCGCCGCCCAGTTCGTCACCGCCGGCGCCGCCGCTGGTGGTCGCCGTGCCACCGGGCTCCGTGCCCTCGTCGCCCGCGCTGCCGCCGGCGGACGGAACTCCCCCCGTGAACGCGCCGCCCGAGTCGGCGTCGTCCACCTCGCCGGCGGTGTCGGTGCCCCCGCAGCCGGCGAGGATGACCAGGGCGATCAGGGTGGGGCGGAAGGCGTCGCGGCGATGGATCACGGTTCCTCCTCGGGCGATGAGCCCGGATGGTTGCTGGGACGGGCCGAAAGCTCGCGCAGGCGCTCCTCGGCGCGGCGCCGGTGCAAGCTGCCCGGGTTCGAGGCGACGAGCTGGCGCAGGCTGGCGGCCTCGGAGGCCGCGTCGCCGAGGGCGCCGTGGCAGCGGGCCGCCCCGAAGAGCGCCTCGGCGGTGAGCGCGCCGCTCGCGCCCGCCGCTCGATAGAGGCGCAGCGCGCCGGCGGGATCGCCGAGGTGATCGCGGAGCTCGGCGACGCAAACGCGGATCGCGTCCCGCCCGGGATCGTCGCGCTCGAACCACACCACGACGTCGGCGCGAAGCTCGACGCCGGTCGCGATGGCGCGCGCGCCCGGAGGCGCGGAAAAGTCGGGCGGCGCGAGCGCCGAGGGAGCGACCAGCGCCAGGTCGAGATCGCTCGTCTGCCCGCGGATCCGCTCGATCAGGGCGGGGTCGGGCGCCGTGTCCGCGACGATCAGGACCCGCAGCGGTTCACCCCCGCCGGCGGGCGTCGTGACGACGGCCAGCGCCGCGGCGACGATCCCGACGCCGAACCAGTCCCTCCCGCGCGAAGCCACGCCCCCCAGCGTAGCCGAGGGCGGCTGACCCGGTCGATCCCCTCGCGCCGCGGGCGCGATCCGCCTCGCGACGGCCATCCACGTCCTCTCGCGCGTCCCCTGCCCGGGCTCGTCCGCAGGATGCGGGTGTGGGGCCACGGGCCAAATACGGCGACCGGTTGCCCTGAATTGGAGGATTCCCCGTTGGCTTCCCATGGAGCGGGTGCGTCGCGGCTCTTCGTTGCTGGAAGAGCAGCGGAAGGCTGTGCTCGGGTCAGGCAGTTCGTTCAATGCAGTCAGATAATTCTCCGGTCCGCCTTCGCTGGCAGCTCTCTTCGCGGCTCCTCGCGGCCTTCCTGCTCGTGTTCGGCGGTTGTGCGGCCGACGACGACGGAGGAGCACCGTTCGGCAGCGAGTCTTGCTCGCCGGGGTGGTCGCTCTGCGGGTCGAGCTGCGTCGATCTGACGACGGATTCGCTCAACTGCGGCGCTTGCGACCAGGTCTGTCGCGTGAACGAGACGTGCAGGAGCGGGTCTTGCGTGGGCACGACCGGAGCTACGGGGGGGGCCGGCACGGGCGGCGTGGCGCCGGGCGGGTTGGGCACGGGAGGCGTCGGCGCTGGGGGATCGGGCACCGGCGGTTCGGTCACGGGCGGGGT
>CAYOLF010000166.1:0-7256 GCA_964404725.1 uncultured Polyangiaceae bacterium | reverse complement strand
GCGCACCGCCTCGGGCACGCTCGCGGCGCGCTTCGTCCACCGGGTGGCCAACCTCGTGGGCAGGCTCGGTGACAACGGGGCCGCGCTACGCGCGGCGCTCCGCCGCGACGAGCTGCTCTGGTCGGTCGCCGCCGCGGCGCGCTCCGTCAACCTGCTCTGCCACACGCGCTGGGCCTCGAACGGCATCATCAACGTCCCCAACTGCCACCCCGTCGACGGCTGCGTGCATCGCGGCGCGGCAGCGGACCCGACCGGACTGCCCGTGGCGATGGTGCTGAACGGCGACGTCGACAACTACGCGACGCTCGTGCAGACCTCGGTGCAGGCCCGCGGCGCGACGCTGCACCCGGCCGTGAGCACGGACGCCAAGATCCTCCCCGTCCTCTTCACCCTCGACACCCCCGCGACCGAGCCCATCGCCGCCCGGTTCGGGGCCGTGGTCAAGCGCAGCCAGGGCTCCCTGGCGACCGTGCTCCAGCACCTCAAGCACCCCCGCACGCTGATCGTGGGCCAGAAGGGGAGCGGCCAGGCCCTCTACCTCGGCGCGCTGGCCGATGGCTGGCTCGTCGCCTCGGAGGTCTACGGGCTCGCCACCCACTGCCGCGCGAGCCGCCCGCTCAACGACGGCGGCGAGGTCGGCATCGCCGTCGAGCTCGGCACCTCCGGTCGGGAACTCGACCTCGCTGGCGTCCGCCTCGCCGACGGGACCCGCTACGAGCCGAAGTCCGATCCCATTCAGATCTACTCGCGGGACATCTTCCGGGGTGACTACGCCACCTACATCGAGAAGGAGGTGGCCGAGGCCCCGAGCAGCGTCGAGAAGACCCTGGCCGGAAAGTACCGCCAGACCGCCGACGGCATCGAGTTCGTGATGGGCGGGTTCGGCAACGGCGAGGGGCTCCGGGCGCGGCTGCGGTCGCGCGAGCGCCCGCCGGTGCGCCGGGTCGTCGTCATCGGCATGGGCACCGCGGCCATCGCCGGCATGGGTGCGGCCCACTTCATCCGCCAGTCCCTCGCCGGCTCGGGCATCGGGGTGACCGCCACCAAGGCCTGCGAGCTCTTCGGCTTCACCAGCGAGGAGCGGCTCGACGACGCCGTGGTGGTCGCGGTGTCGCAAAGCGGCACCACGACGGACACCAACCGAGTGGTGGACATGGCGCGCGAGCGCGGCGCCTGGATCCACGCCATCGTCAACCGCCGCAACTCGGCGCTCGTGCACAAGGCGGACAGCGTCCTTTACACGAGCGACGGGCGCGACGTGGAGATGTCGGTCGCATCGACCAAGGCGTTCTACTCGCAGGTCGCCGCGGGCAAGCTCCTCGGGCTCCTGCTCGGCAGCGAGCTCGGCACGCTGCCGCCGCGCCTGCTCCGCGAGGAGATCGAAGCCCTCGAGCAGCTACCGCGCCGCATCCGCACCGTGCTCGAGCGCAAGGACCACATCTTCGCCGTCGCGGCCGAGTGGGCACCCCGCGCGCGCAACTGGGCCATCGTCGGCAACGGCGCCAACCGGGTCGCGGCCGAGGAGATCCGCATCAAGCTGAGCGAGCTCTGCTACAAAGGGATCCCCTGCGACGTCACCGAGGACAAGAAGCACATCGATCTATCCACCGAACCGCTCACGCTGGTGATCGCGAACGACCTCTCGGAGATGGTGATCCAGGACACGGTCAAGGAGGTGAGCATCTTCCGGGCCCACAACGGCCGCCCGCTCGTCGTCTGCTCCGACGGCGAGACGCGCTTCGACGGCGTGGCCCAGGCGACCCTCCCCGTCCCCACCATCGGGGGGGGGCTCGGGTTCGTGGTCGCCACCGTCGTCGGCCACCTCTTCGGCATCGCGGCGGCGCGCGCGATCGACCAGGGCGCCGTCCCCTTCCGCGCGGTCCGCGCCGTGCTCTCCCGGGTGGCGGTCGAGCCCGCGACGTTCTCGGCGGCCGAACTCGCCGGGACGCTCGAGGCCGCCCTCGACGCCGTCCAGGGGGGTGTCGCGGACAGCGCGCTCCCACCACGCCTGGTGGTCCGGCTCGCGCGCTTCGCGGCCTGGCTCGCGACGCAGCCCCCGGCCCTCTCGGCGGCCAACGCGCGCCTTGGCGAGCTCGCGCCCCTGCTCACCGAGGTCGTCGAGGAGCTCACCCGGCCGCTCGACACCATCCGGCACCAGGCCAAGACGGTCACGGTCGGGATCTCGCGACCGGGTCGCGCCATCTCCCCGCTCCTGCTCGAGGCGTTCTCGACGCTGAAAGCCTCGCCGGAGCAGCTCCACCAAATCGATCGCGAGGTGCTCGAGATCCTCTCCCCGCTGCTCGCCGGGGTCACCGGCGGCCTGGTGTACGAGGTCGCCCCCGACCCGACCGCCGCGGAGCGCCCCGCCTGGACACTGCGCGCCGCGCGCGGGCTCGGCGGCTCCAGGGTGGAGCAGTCCAAGTACCGCACGCCCCAGCCCGCGACGGGATCGAAGCGCCGCGTGCTCCGCACCGGCGTCACGGGGACGGCGACGGGCGCCCGCGGCGACGAGACGTTGCTGCTCGTCCCGCTGCGCAACCCCACCGGCAACGTGGTCGGTCAGGTCGCGCTGTTGCACGTCGAGATCGTCCCCAGCGCCTCGCTCTCGCAGAAGAAGGCCGCCCTTCGGGGCCTCTACAACAAGCACGACGAGCTCGTCGAGGAGCTGGCGGAGCGCCGCCCCGGGGTCGATCCGGACGGGATCCTCCAGGCGATCTCGCCGCGGGATCTCCTGTTCGAGCCCGTGCACCGGCTCGTCACCAGCGCCCCGGGCTGACGCTACCGCCCCAGCGCTGGGCCGGGGGTCGCGGCGCCAGACCCTCCCACCTCCACCCACTCCTTCCGACCCCTGCCCCCCTTCGGCTGGGAGGCGCGCCCGTCCTTCCCGGAGCGCCCTTGCGCTCGTCGCCGGAAGGGGGCATCGGATCGAGGTGAGGTCCCAAGTCACCACGCTGCGCCGCGTGACGGCGGCCTCCGCGTTCTTCGGGGGCGTGGCGGGGCTCGCCTCGGCCTGCGACGACTCCCTGCTGGTGGAGCTCCTGCCCTCGAAGGCGGTGTGCGAGACGACCGAGAGCTGCGGGGTGCCCTGCGCCGACGACTTCACCTGCGGACCGGGCCTTTACTGCAGCGCCCAGGGCTACTGCACCGCCGACTGCGCGCCCGTCGGCGCCCTGTGCGGCGCCGGACGCACCTGCACCAGCCGCGGCCGCTGCGTCCCTTCGGACACCCTCACCGGCACCGGCGGCGCGGGCAACGCGGGCGGCATCGTCGCGCTCGCGCCGGGCAGCGCCGCCGACATCCGCGCCAACGCCTGCGTCGAGTGGCACTCCAACCCCGATCCCCTCCCGACGCTGCTGATGATGGTCGTCGATGTCAGCGGCTCGATGGACGAGGCGGTGAGCGCCCAGACGACCAAGTGGGAGGTGACCCGCATCGCGCTCACCGAGGCGATCACGACGATGCCCGGCTCCACGCTGGTCGGGATGCTCCTCTTTCCCAACCGACAGACCTCGGCGAGCGACGAGCCGCGCCCGGTCGCGGCCTGCGTCAACGTGGCAGGGCTCGTGCCCGTGGCCCCGCTCCAGGATCCGTCAATGACGCAGCTCGACCGCCTCCTGTCGGCGCTCTGGGGCGAGGACGTCGTCGCCGGTGGCACGCCGACCCACGACGCCTACACCTACGCGCTCTCGGCGCTGCGCGTCAGCATGCCGGAGGGCGCCGCGCACGTGCTGCTCATCACCGACGGCCAGCCCACCTTCAGCCTGGGCTGCGTGGGAACCGGGCAGGCCGAGGCTCCGGTCGACGAGCAGCCGATCGTCCGCACCATCGCCGAGGCGCGCGAGAACGGCGCCCGCACCTTCGTGATCGGCTCCCCCGGGAGCGAGGGAGCGGGCGAGAGCGGCCTGGACGCGCGACCGTGGCTCTCGCGAGCGGCCTCCGCCGGCGGCACCGCGCGCGAGGGCTGCCATCACGACGGCCCTGACTACTGCCATTTCGACATGGTGGACGAGCCGGACTTCGCCATGGGTCTCAGCACGGCCCTCGGCCAGATCACCGGCACCATCATGCCCTGCGAGTACGTCGTCCCCGCCCCGCCCGCCGGCAAGACCCTCGACCCGACAGCAGTGCACTTGGTCTGGACGCTCCAAGACGGCAGTCAGTACGAGCTGCTCCGCGACGATCAGGACGCGTGCGACGAGGGCTGGCGCTTCACGGGGGACGGCGGGCGCGTCGCCCTCTGCCCCGCGAGCTGCCAGCGGATCCGCTCCACCTCGGGCGACCAGGTCGAGCTCTTCTTCGGCTGCAGCCCGATCGTCGTGCGGTAGGGCAGCAACCGAACCGGTTGCCGCTCTACCGCTCCCGGAGCCGGCCCAGCATCGTCCGCGCCTCCGGGGCGAGCGGCGAGGACGGGTGCTTGCGCAACAGCTCCCGCAGCGCCGCCGTGGCCGCGGCCCGATCGCCGCGCCGCTCCGCCGCCAGCGCGCCCTGGAACAGCCGGTTTTGCTCGGCCAGATCCGCCGGCGCTGCCTCCGACCCCGGACGGGCCGCCCGGGGCACCGCCGGCGGCCGGGCCTTCGCCGCCGCCAGCGCGCCATCGTCCGGCGGGGGCACGGCGACCGCCTTGGCCGCCGACGCCGCCGCCGCGTCTCTCACTGCCGGCATGGCGCTGCCGCGCTCCGCGCAGCCCCAGCTCTCACCCGCCCTCAGCCGGGCGATCCCGCTGCGATGGCGCACGCTCACCGCGCCGTCCTCCACCACGACGCAGGTCCGGGGGACCGCCCGCAGATCCGGCGACACCTCGACGCTGAACACGGTCCCGTGGACCACCACGGTCGTGTCGGGAGTGACGACCGAGAAGCGCCCCTCTTCGCCCAGCGGCGGGACCACGCAACGCACGGAGCCGCCGTGCAACCGCACCCGCTCCATCGCGCCCGCGCCCAGCTCCTCGAGCCCCACCTCGCTCCGCCCGGCGAGCCCGATCTCCACCCCGCCCACGGTCAGCCGCGCCTGCGCGTCGTCGAGCGTCGCCAGGGCGCCGTTGGCCGCGATCCGCACCGGCCGCCCGGCATCGACGGGGACCTCGCCGCTCGCGGAACGGTGCACGACCCGGCCCCCCTCCACGAACACCTCGAGCGTCGCGCCCGCGTCCGACTCCGCCCGCGGCCCGCGCGTCGCGACGAACAGCATCACGGCCGCCGCGGCCGCGAGCCCCGACGCCGCGAGCCCCGCCCGCCGCCAACGTCGAACAGCGGCGCGACGAGCCACCGCACGCCGCAGGGAACCGCGCAGGGCCGGAACCATCCGCGCCCGCAACGCCGCCGCCTCCGACGCGCCCAGCGCCTCCCCCGGGTCCACCCGGAAGGGCGCGAGCAGCTCCCGCGCGCTTCGTGCTTCGTGTTCCATCATCGGGACCTCCCGGTCCGGGCACCGTACCGACGCAAGAGCTCCTTGCGGCCGCGCACCAGGCGAGACTGAGCGGCGGCCACCGTGACCCCGGTGAGCACGGCGATCTCCGCCAGCTCGTAGCCGAGCCCATCGTGGAGCAAGAGCGTCCGCGCCTGTTCGGGGCGCATGCGCGCGAGCGTGGCCTGCAGGCGCGCCACCTCGTCACGAGCCTCCAGTGATCGCTCGAGCGGCTGCGACGAGGCGAGACTGCCCGCGTCCGGATCGCCCCCCAGCGCCGATTGGAACAGCTTCCGCTCCCGGACTCGCGCCCGGAGCGCATCGATCCCGACGTGCGCGGCGATGGCGCTCGCCCAGGTCGTCAGGCTGCACGCGCCCGCGAAGCGATCCTCGACGATGGTGACGATAATGCGCTCGAACGTGGCCTGGACCAGATCCTCGACCTCCTCCGCCGGCGCCCGCAGCACGCGCTGCAACGTGCGCTGCACCACGGTGTGCACGCGATCGAAGAGCACGTCTGCCGACGGCTCGTCGCCGTTGCGCACGCCCGCCACGATCGCCGCGTCGTCCCCCGGCGCCGGCGGGGGCACCAGAGGGGTAACCACCCGGAGGCGCGGGTGCGAGCGCTCGGCTGTCATGGTCGAAGCCACCTCGTGTAGAGTCGAGCCAGTCCCGGTCGGGCAGGCAGCTAGGGACCTCCCGGGGCCGGCAAGAGCAGCCGGAGGCCCACCCAGGCCGACATTCCGACGGGCGGGTCGGTCCCCGCGGACTTGCCGGCGACCTCGATCCGGAGCTCCGGGCGGAGCAGCGCCACCTCCGCTCCCACCAGGAAACCGAGCGGGCCGTGAACCGCCCACTCACCCTCGCCCCCCAAGCGCCCGCCCAGGCGCCAGACCGCCACGAGGTCCCTGACTCCGCTGATGGGGTCGCGGCCGATGAGGAACACCCGCTCCGCGGAGCCCGAGGCCCGGAGCTCGGCGCTCACTGGCGCGTCCCAGGCACCGATCCGCACCGTCGCCCCGAGATCCCCCGCGACCCAGGTCACCCCGGGCAACCCCGGATGAGACACCGTGCGCAGCCCGGCGTGCGGGGCGAGCGGCAGCGGCGAGGGCGCCCACGTCACGCGCAACGCCGGGCCCCCACGGACGGACCCGTCGCCGAGCGCGGGGCCAATGGTGCCGGCCAGGTCGATGGCGATCCAGCGTGTCGGCGGTGGCGCCGGCGCCACCTCGACCGGCTCGTCGATGAGCAACAACGCGGCGGGCTCCGGTGGCGTCTCCTCCCCCGGCGCCTCGACGCGCGGCGGGGGCGAAGGGGGCTCGCCGGCCTCGCGCTGGACCACCAGGGCCGCGACCACGAGCCCCGCCGACGCCCAGCGCTGCCGCAGGCGGTCCGCCGGCGCGAAGAGGATGACCCGGGTGTCTAGCGTGGCCCCCTCGTCACCGCCTTCGCAGAGCTCCACCCGGAGGTCCACGCCCCCCGCGCCGCTCCAGCGCAACACCGCCACGTATTGGGTCTGCATGCCGCCGTCCGCGACCACGCAGGCCCCCTCCCCCAGGGCGGCACTGCAGCTCGCCGTGACGGCGGCCACCAGGTCCGGCGCCGTCGCGGGGGGGACGTCGAAGGCCACCAGCGCGGGCATCGAGGCCCACCAACGGTACACCCGAAGGGGCGCCCCGGTCGGGGATTTGGGCGGCTCGCCCCGCCTCGGCCGGCCCGCCCGGGGGCGCGCCCGGGCTCCGCGGCGGATCGGGCTTGTGCTCCGCACCCCTTGTGGTATTCACCGCGTCCCCAACCTGGGGCGGTAGTTAAGTCGGTTATAACGCCGGCCTGTCACGCCGGAGGCCGCGGGT
>CAYOLF010000165.1:2217-7365 GCA_964404725.1 uncultured Polyangiaceae bacterium | reverse complement strand
AGCTGGTGATGCCGTCCTGCTGGAAGGACTCACCGTTGAGATATCCGCCGTAGGAGACGACCGTGAGCCCCGAGAGGGCGATCGGCTCCTCCCCGAGCTTGGTGAGCCCCGGGGGCACCTCGTCAGGGTTCGCTCCACCCGCGGCGGTGCCCCCCGTCGGGGCGTTCCCACCCGCCGGTCCACCGCCCGTGTCCTCGCTCCCGCCGGTGGCGACGCCACCCGAGCTCGCTCCGCCCGCTCCCGCGGCGCCGCCCGAGCTCTCGATGGGTCCGCCTCCGACGGGCGCCATCCCGCCGGTCGTGGCGAGGCCCGCCTCTCCAGCGCCGCCCGTCGAGGCCCCGCCGATCGGTCCACTCCCTCCGACGCTCGTGCCCCCGCCGCCTCCAGCGCTTCCCCCAACCGTAGCGGCGCCGCCGCTCGCATCGACACCACCGCGACCGCCCAGGGGTGGCGTCCCGCCGCCCGCCGTCGTCCCGCCCGCCGAGGTCCCGCCACCCGCCGTCGTCCCGCCGGCAGCGGCCCCGCCGCCGAGCGCGCCTCCCATCCCGCCCGCACCGGTCGACGCGCCGCCGGCCGCGGCCGCTGAACCCCCAGCGGCGGCACCGGTTCCTCCTAGTCCGGCCCAGCCCGCGCCGCCGGCGCCGAGCGCCCCCTCCTCCGACCCCGTGCCGTCGTCGCCACAGCCGAGGAAGCTGCCCGCGAGGACCAGGGTCAGCGCGAGGACTCCGCGGGGTCTGCGTCGGCGGGTCGCGTCAGGTTCCTTCATCGCGCACCAATCACCGGGAGAGATCACGCCCATCACGCTCTGCTATTACCCCGATCGGCTGAGCCGTGAGGCGTCGCCGCGCTCGGGTTCCCAGGTCGGCCCGGGGAAGCCCCCTTGCGTACAGGTGCCGTCGAGGGGCAGACGAAGCCTCGTCGGCCGGAAAGTGCGGCCCACTGACCGGCCCGAACCAGGCGCAACGCGGCGCATCGGAAACGCAGGATGCATGCATCCTGCACGATCATGCGGCTGGTTCCTGGGATGATCCATTGATCTGGGGAGATTTCGTCGGGGTGGACGGGGGCCAAGCACGCCGAACGCCGCAGCGCGAACGCCCTCGCCCGGTTCGGCCACCTCGACCCCTGCGGTCCGGGGGAGACGGTCGTCGGCGCGAGGACAGGGTGCCGACGCCGTTGGCGAACTGACTGGCACGCCGAAGCACCGGGTCCACCGACCGGAGGCATAGTACGGTTGCCTAGCGAGATGATGGCCCATTGCGCTTGGTCCGTGCTTCGCGTCGTCCCGTCGCGCCAGCGGCCGCGCCCGCCTTCACGGCCGCAGTGGGCGGCCCCAAGCCTGGCTCTTGCCGTTCTGTTTGTCCTGGCGCTCGGGGCTCGGCCGGGCGCGGCGCAGACGCTGCAGATCGAGAACCCGCTCGTCTTGCAGCGGGCCGATCCGGACATCTACCGGCACACCGATGGGTACTACTACTTCACCGCGACGGTGCCGGCCTACGATCTCATCGAACTGCGCCGTGCGGACACGATCCAGGGCCTGAGCAGCGCCGCGCCCACGGTGATCTGGCGGGCTCATCCCAGCGGCGCGATGGCCTCCCACATCTGGGCTCCCGAGATCCACTCCGTGGACGGTAGCTGGTACGTTTACTTCGCGGCGGGTAGCTCGAGCGACGTCTGGGACATCCGGGTGTACGTGCTGAGCAACGACTCGGCGAACCCGCTGGAGGGCACCTGGCAGGAGCGGGGTCAGCTGATGACCAACGGCCCCAAGGCGAGTGGCGCGTTCTTCGCGCTGGACGCGACGACCTTCGAGCACCTCGGGGTCCGCTACCTCGTCTGGGCCGAGTCCGATCCGGAGTTCGACGCCAACACGGTCCTGTACCTCGCGCCCATGAGCGACCCCTGGACCTTGGCGGCGCGCGGGGTGCGCATCTCGGCGCCGGAGCTGCCCTGGGAACGGGTGGGCCACGCGGTCAACGAGGGGCCGGCGGTGCTGAAGCGGAACGGCAAGGTCTTCATCAGCTACTCGGCCTCGGCCACCGACGCCAACTACTGCCTGGGGCTGTTGACCGCCGACGACACCAGCGATCTCTTGGACCCTCGCTCGTGGAGCAAGTCCTTGGAGCCGGTCTTCCGCAGCGGCAACGGCGTGTTCGGTCCCGGGCACAACCAGTTCACGACGACGCCCGACGGCAGCGTGGACCTCATCGTCTATCACGGCCGCGACTACGAGTGGATCGACGGGGAGCCCCTGAACGATCCCAATCGGGCGACCCGCGTGAAGCCGCTGGCCTGGCACGCCGACGGGACGCCCGATTTCGGCGCGCCCCTGGCGGACGGCGTGCTCACCATCGAGCTCGAGGCGAACGGGGGCGCCGCCGGGGCGGCGGGGGCGCCGAACGGAGGGCAGGGCGGTGCCGATAGCGCGGGTGCGCCGTCGGCCAGTAGCGGCGGCGTCGGCGGTTCGGCGGGCGGGACTGGTGGCGCCACCGCGAGTGGCGCGGCGGGGACCGGGGCCAACGGTTCGGCGACCGGTGGTGCTGGCGGGGGTGCTGGCGGTCTGGGAGGGACGGCGGGCGTTGGGGGGAGTGAGCCCGGCGCGGGCGGCGGTGGCGCCGTCGCCGCGGTCGGTGGGACGCCCGCCTCCGGCGGCACGAACAGCGGTGGGCTCCCAGCCTCCGGCGGGGCGAGCGTCGGTGGGAGCGCTCCCGGTGGGTCGCCGACCGGAGGCAGTGGCGCGCTCCCGTCCGCGGGCACCGGCGGGGTTGGCGCGGCTGCCGTCGGTGGCAGCACTGGTGGCAGCGCCACGGGCGGAAGCCCTCCCGTCTCCGAGCCCGTCGGGGGCGACGAGCGCGACTCCGGCTGCGGTTGCTCGCTGCCCGGGTCCCCCGCTCGGTCCGGCGCCGCGGCGCTCGCAGCGCTCGGGCTGTGCTTCGCGCTGGGGCGCCGTTCACGGGCGCGGGGCGGTCGCCGGGCGCGGTCGAGGCTCGGCCTGTGTCGGTGACAGTCTGAACCCGGAGATCCGGGACTACCACGACTACGCCGTCGAGTACGTGGTCCGCACCGTCATCGACGCGAGCGGCACCACGCTCGACACGACCGAGTACGGTCCGGCCGGCTTCGGCGAGTAGCCGGCCGGACCGCCCGCGCGGCCTCAGCAATCGTGGTAGTTCTCCGGATACGAGCAGTAGCTGCTCTCGAAGACGAGGCTCGACGTGAACGAGATGGTGACGTCGCAGCGCTCGCCGTCGCCGGAGAGGCAGTAGTCCTCCTGGAGGCGCACCCCGCCCTCGACCTCGAGCGGTGAGGTGCGGATGCGCAGGATCATCGTCTCGCCGTCGGGGAGCAGGCCGAGATCGCGCAGACTGCGGCCGAGATCCGCGGTCGTTCCGGCCTCGAGATCGATCCGGAAGAGATCCCCGCCGAGGCCGTCCGCGCGGCGCTTCAGCGTGTAGACGTCCTGGCCGCCGCGCGGCATCACGAAGCGGTCGAGGCTGGCGACCGGACCGCTGAAGGGCGAGAACTCGAGCCGGTCGAGGTCGAGGGTGCCGAACGGCGCGGTCTGGGAGAACACGTCGAAGTCGAGCGTCCCGTGCAGGCCGTTGCGGTCGACGGTGACCTTCACGTCGGCGTCGACCAGGAAGCGCTGCACCTGCACGCTCGCGTCCACCAGCAGGGTCGCTCCGTCCCGCGTCAGGGCGAAGCGCGGCAGCGCGTCCCCGATCGGCGTCAGGGAGTACTCCAGGGTGTACGGGTCGATCACCATGACGTGATAGCGGGGGCCGGTGGCGTCGGGGATCAGCGCGGGGTCATCGAACATCGTGGGGTCGAGCCGCTCGACGTCGAGGTACGCCACTGCCCGGTCGCCCGCGTCGGCGAGCGCCACGGGGCCGAACCCGGGCAGGTTCTTGACGAAGCGCGGGCCCTCGGTGGACAGATCGATGACGCTCACCGGGTCGGGGTTCGTCCACGGGTTCTCGCCGGTGCTGCTCACGCCCTCCTGGCAGAAGGTGGGCGACAGCAGCGCCCGCTCCCCGGTCGGCAGCACGGCGATGGGGGCGGCGCAGTTCGGCACCTCGACCCGGAGGGTCGCCCCGGTGACCAGATCCACCTGTACGACCGGAGTGGAGGGCGCGTGGTCGAACCAGGTCGTCTGCCCGACGACCAGGGCGTGCCGTCCATCGGGCAGGAAGGCCACGTCCTCCGGCACCCCGACGTCGAAGATCGCGCGCACCTCGCCCGATCCCGTGTCGATCACGCTCCCCTCGAGCCCGTCGGCGACCACGAGCGTCTGGCCGTCGTCCGAAGCGCGCAGGAAGCCCCAGCGGCCACTCGGGGCGGGCTGGCGCCAGGACTCCTGGAGCCTCGGCAGCTCGAGCGCCACGAGGTCGCTCCCGACCACGGCGTAGCCGACCGGGGCGACGGGCGAGAAGATCCAGCGCGCCACCATGAAGTCGAGCTCGCGGGCGGTCCCCGCCTCGAAGTCGACGAACACCGAAACCGTGTTGCGCTGCATCAGCGCGTAGGCCGCGGCCGCCGGCGGATCCTCCCCCGGGGGGATGACGAAGGCCGAGGGTGCCGGCGGCGAGACGACCATCGAGCCGGTCAGCAGCGCCTCCCCGTCGTTCCCCCCTTCGGACCGGTCGTTGGCGTTGGCGCCGCCCTCGGCCTCGAGGGTGGACGGAAAGGCGCAAGCGCCGAGGAGCATCGCTAGCGCGACGGCGCCGAGTGACGCGGATGAAGGAGGTTCGACGATTCCAAGCCCGGTTCTATGCAAAGCCATGCTCGCTCGAGGAGCAACGGCCATGCCAGCCGCCCGCGGCGCGCCCCCGTCTCGCTCTGGAGCAGGAAGAATCCGCCGGAGCGCGGCGCGCGCGGTGAGCAGCGCGCGCCGCACGGTCGGATCTCGCTGTCACGGTGGGATTCGACCGCACAGCGGGGCGCTCGGTGGATCACGGACGGGATCCATCCACGGCTCCCGCGGGCGGGCCAGGTCCGCCCGCCACCGTTCCATCGCCCCGTTCGGGAGCGCTACAGAACCTACGACGGGTTGGGGACCTTGTCCTTGCCGTCCTCCTTGGGCTCCCCGCAGAGAGCCGACGGGTTGGGGACCTTGTCCTTGCCGTCCTCCTCGGGCTCCCCGCAGAG
>CAYOLF010000165.1:0-2117 GCA_964404725.1 uncultured Polyangiaceae bacterium | reverse complement strand
GAGCCGACGGGTTGGGGACCTTGTCCTTGCCGTCCTCCTCGGGCTCCCCGCAGAGGGTCGACGGGCTGGATGGGAGGACCTCGCCACCCGTCGATTGAGTGGCCCACGCGGTTGAGGCCAGGAGTAGCAAGGAGACGGACGCGACAGGAATGAGGCTTCGTTGGGCCATGATACCGGGCGACGTGGAGCCCGACTCGGCGTCCGTCAAGGGTCGGGTCGACGAACTCACTCGGGGGAGTCGCGAGGGGAGCGGCCCGCGAGGAGCGGCGGCGGGTCGGGGTGACCGCGTGGCAGCCGGATCGCCGTGGCGGTGGCCGGACCCCCGGCGACCGCGCCCGACCGCGACGGCCGAGCGCGTCATCCGCCGTCGTACCCGACCGCGATCACGAGGTTGGACGCGTCGCTCGTCACCAGAAGCGTCCCGTCGCTCGTGGTGCCGAGGGCCACCGGGCGGTGCGGCCAGCCCGTGCCCTGGTCGCCGGCGCCCGAGTACTCGAGCAGCGGCTCGACCGCGCCGGTCGGCATCCCGGCGTCACCGAAGGGCAGGCGCACGACCTTGTATCCGGTGGCCGCGTCACGGTTCCAAGAGCCGTGGAAGGTGACGAATGCATCACCGACGAAGCTCGCCGGGAACGAGCCGCCCGGATAGAAATAGATGTCCAGCGGCGCCGAGTGGGCCTGCATCACCATCACGGGCGGCACGACGTTGGCGGGATCGCGACACCAGGCGTCGTCCCGTGCCGCGCTTGGGTAGGCCCACTGCGTCCCCGGTCCCTCGGCGAAGGGCGCCGGCAGCGCGCCCTCGGACCAGCAGTACGGGTAGCCGTAAGACGCGCCCGGCCGATCGAAGAGGTTGACCTCCTCGCCCGGGTTGTCGTCGTGGATGTCGCCGCCGAGATCGTCGCGGCGGAGGTTGTCCGACCCGTTCTCGACGCCCCACAGGCGTCCGGCGGCGTCGAAGCGCAGCCCCACCTCGTTGCGAGTGCCATCGGCCCAGACCTCGGCCTCGGCGAAGGTCGCACCGGCCTCGACCTGCGCCGGGCTGAAGCGGACGACGCGAGCGCGGTCCGAATTCTCGTCGACGTTGCTCGCCGAGCCGACGCTCACGTAGAGGTACCCGTCCGCATCGAACGCGGGCGTGCGGGTGCCGTGACCGCCCCCCGGCATCCCGGTGATCACCGCCTCCGCCTCGCCGAGCGGTGTGCGGCCCCCGTCGTAGAGCCAGCGGAAGACCGTGGTCGCCGAGGTCGCGTAGAGGTGGTCACCATGGATCGTCACGCCGTGATTCAGGCCCGAGGCCTGGGCGAGCGTCACCCGCTCGTCACCGCCCGAGACGCCGTCGCCGTCGTCGTCGAAGAGCAGCGTCACGGTGGCGGAGCCGCTCTCGACCACGATGAGCTCGCCGTCGTCGTTGGTAACCGCGCCGCGCGGCTCGTCGAGCCCCGTGGCCCAGGTCCAAGCGCAGAAGCCTCCCGCGAGGCTCGCGTTGGCGAGCGTCGCGCTGGCAGGGAAGCGGCAAGCGTTCGTCGCGCCGCCGCCGCCGCGGCCCCCGGAGCCCTGGCCCGCGCTGCCCGCCGTCGTGCCGCCGGCGGCGCCCGCCGCGCCCTGGCCCGCGCCGCCTGTCGTCGCGCCGCCGGCGGCGCCCGCCGCGCCCTGGCCCGCGCCGCCTGTCGTCGCGCCGCCCGCGCTGCCCCCCGTCGCGGCGCCGGCTTCGGCGCCCTGGCCCGCGCCACCCGCCGTTGCTCCACCGCCGGCGCGACCTCCTTCGGCGGGCGCAACGCCGCCGGCGCCGCCAGGTTCTGCGCCAGCGCCGGGTGCCCCACCGCTCGGGGTCCCGCCGCTCGCGCCGCCCGAGGTCGGGGTCCCGCCGGTGGCTGCGCCGCCCGAGGTCGGGGTCCCGCCCGTGGCCGCGCCGCCCGTGGTCGGGGTCCCTCCCGTGGTCGCGCCGCCGGTGGCCGGCGTCCCGCCGGTGGTCGCCCCGCCCGAGGTCGGTGTCCCTCCGGTGGTCGCCCCGCCATGGGCTCCGCCCGTCGCGACTCCATTACCACCCGCTTCATCGCCGCCGCAGGCGGCCATCAGGGCGAGCGTCGCCGTCGCGCTCGCGAGCGACCGTCTAG
>CAYOLF010000164.1:0-7484 GCA_964404725.1 uncultured Polyangiaceae bacterium | reverse complement strand
CGGTTCGTCCGCGACGATCCCGAGGTCGTCTCGGGGGTGCTCAACGACCTGGTGAGCTCGGGCCTCGTCTACCGGGCGGGGCGGGGCGACGGTGCGGTCTTTCGTGCCGCCGCCGAGGCTGACTTCGCCGCCGCCAGCCAGGGGTCGGACGAGACCTGGGATTGGCTGGTCTGGCTCGCCGTCTACCGGCACGGGCCGGCGACCGCCTCCGAGATCCAGGCGCAGGCGCGGCTTCCGGAGGCGGTCTGTCGGGAGGCGCTCGAGCGCCTCTCCGCAGCGGGGCGGGTCGCGGCCGATGGCACCGGCGGGGAGCCGCGCTACTCCAGCCAGATGCTGGAGGTCCCGCTCGGTGAGTCCCGCGGCTGGGAAGCGGCGGTGCTCGACCACTTTCAGGCCATGGTCGCCGCCATCACCATGAAGCTCCGCGACGGGGCGACGCGGGCGGACCTGCGCGACGCCATCGGCGGCTCCACCTGGTCGCTCGACGTGTGGCCCGAGCACCCGCTCCGCGAGGAGGCGCGCT
Organism: uncultured Polyangiaceae bacterium; assembly: GCA_964404725.1. GTDB lineage: Bacteria > Myxococcota_A > Polyangia > Polyangiales > Polyangiaceae > JAFGBI01. Next base: position 6,961 of record CAYOLF010000164.1, on the reverse strand, counting down.
CGACCCTGGCGAGAGTGCGTCGCGAGGTGGAGGAGCTCCGGCGGCGCATCGACGAGCTCGCGCTCCCGGCTCCGGAGCCGGAGCGGCGCGAGCGGGTGGTCTTCTATGCCGGGCAGTACGTGCGCTCGCCGTGATCGCCGGCGGGGGCCGCCAGCGGCGCGAGCGGCTCGCCGCTGCGGGCTCCAGCCCCGCACCAGAATTGCGCCCTGTCTGCGGTGACGATTCTGGCACTTCGTCACGGTGCGAATCCGGTCGCTGGTCATTGGCGCGGATGGGCGCCACCGTACGAATTGGTGACCGCGGACGGAGCCCGGTCGAGGGAACGGTCAGCGATGAAGAACCTTGCTCGGTTCGCGGTGCACGCGGTGGCAATGCTGGTGGTCGCAGCGGGTTGTGGAGCCCCGAGCGACGACGGCGCCGGCTCGATCGGACCGGGGGACGGGGTGGGAGGCGGCCCGGGCCCGACGGTGAGCGGTGGCGCGCCTGCCACTGGCGGTGCCGCCGCGGCCGGGGCGCCGCGCTCGACCGGGGGTGACGCCGGGATCGGCGGGCTCCCGGCGACGGGGGGCGAGGCCCCGGCCGGCGGTTCGCTCGCGACGGGCGGCGTGACCGCGACCGGTGGCGAAGGCCCGAGCGGCGGTGCGGCGAGCAGCGGTGGCGCGCCCGCGACCGGCGGCGCGGTCACGACCGGCGGTGCGGCCGCGACCGGCGGGACGCCGGCGACCGGCGGGGTACCCGCGACCGGCGGAGCACCCGCAACCGGTGGTGTGTCGGCGACGGGCGGGACGCCGGCGACGGGCGGGACGCCGGCGACGGGCGGGACGCCGGCGACGGGCGGCGCGATCGGGACGGGCGGCACCGACAACCCGGCGCCGACCGCGCGCGACGCGGCTGCGGCGATGGGGAAGGGCGTGAACCTCGGGCAGATGTTCGAGTCGACCCAGCAGTCGCGCACGCTCGCCGCGGCGAGCGCCAAGATCGACGCGTACTACTCCAAGGGGTTCCGCTCCGTCCGGATCCCCATCACCTGGACCGAGCCGGTGGGTGGGGATCGGCTGGTGAACGACGCCAATGTGGGCGACGTGAACCGCGGCCACGCGCGGCTCGCCGTCATCGAGCAGGTGGTCGACTTCGCGCTCGCCAAGCCCGACCTGTACGTCGTCATCAACGCCCACCACGAATCCACGCTGAAGACGCAGAGCCGCTCCTCGGTCCTCGAGCGGCTCTGGCAGGACATCGCCGAAATCTTCGCCGACCGGGACCACCGGCTGATCTTCGAGCTCTTGAACGAGCCGCACCGGAGCGACGGCGACAACTCCCCCATGCCGGCGGCGGATCTGCGCGAGATGTCCGCGCTGGCCTACGCCAAGATCCGCGCGGTCGACCCCCACCGCATCGTGGCGATCGGCGGCAACCAATGGTTCGCGGCCGGTGAGATGGCCCAGGTCTGGCCGAGCCTCGAGGGGGTGGGAGACGGTCAGGATGCGTACCTGATGGCCACCTTCCACCACTACGATCCCTGGACGTTCTGCGGCGACAACCAGGGGACCTACGACGACGCCTGGACGGACGACAACCTCGCCGGACCGCTCGACACGATGCTCGACTGGGCGAGCTCCGTCGGCGGCGGCATGCCGGTCTTCATCGGCGAGTGGGGCGTCGGCTGGGGGAGCCGCTACAGCGAGATGCAGTGCAACAACGTCCGCCAGTGGTACCAGAAGCTCGACCACGAGTTCGCCGCGCCCCGCGGCGTCCCGACCGAGGTCTGGGACGACGGCGGCTGGTTCAAGATCTTCGACCACGGCTCCAACTCCTTCGACAACAACCTCGTCGATTGCATCGGTGGCGATTGCGCCTGGGACGGCGCCGACCGCTTCAACGACGGCTGCCGCTAGCGCACCCCCTGGCGGTGGGGGCGCGGTCGAGAGGGGGCTCCATCCGTGGCGCCGCCGCGCGAGGGTGCGGCGTGCCTCCGGTCGCTCGCTTCGACCCCGCCGACCGTGCCAGTTCTGACACTGGGAACCCCCTCGGTGGCGCTGGTACCACAGAGGCGGGTGCCGCGACGGGTGCGGCCAACGACCGGGAGAAAGAATTCCCATGAAGCTTCGACACACCGCGGCCATGGCCTGCGCCGTTGCCGCCACCGCCTGGGGCACGCACGCCAACGCCACGAAGAGCGCCGAGTTCTACACGACCACGTCCTACGCGTACGGTCGGTTCGAGGCCAGCGTCCGCTTCCCCGCGGGCTCGGGGGTCATCGGGGCCTTCTTCCTCTGGAAGGACGGCTCGGAGGTCGAGGGGACCTTCTGGAACGAGCTCGACATCGAGAAGACCGGCGCGGACTGCGCGCTCGACACGAACGCGTTCTACGGCGATCCCGAGCGGGTCCACACGATGTCGATCCCGGTCACCGTCGACCTCTGCGGCGGGTTTCACACGTACGCGTACGAGTGGACGCCCGAGTACATCGCGTGGTTCCTCGACGGCGCCGAGATCCGGCGGGAGACGGGGGAAACCGCCGCCGCGTATGCCACGAACGCGACCGCAGGGATGCAGATCCGCTTCAACATCTGGCCGGGGAACGCCAGCTTCGGCGGCGTGTTCGACCCGAGCATCCTCCCGGTGGTCCAGCAGATCGACTGGGTACAGTACTCGTCCTACGTGAACGGCGCCTTCGAGCTAGCGTGGCGCGAGGACTTCGACGCGGGCACCGCCCCGACGGGGTGGACCGAGGGGACCTGGGACTCCCCGAAGGGGTTGTCGACGCACTCCCCGAGCAACGTGAGCTTCGCGGACGGCCTAGCGATCCTCGCGCTGACCGACGACGCGGGAACGGGGATGGGCGGAGCGGCCAGCGGCACGGGCGGTGCCGCCACGACGGCGACCAGCACCGACGTCACGACGGCGACCAGCACCGACGTCACGACGGCGACCGGGGGTAGCACCACGGTAACGCCGTTCAGCCCGGGGGACGACGGGGGCGGCTGCGCGCTTCGCGCGGGCGCGGCGCGACCGCGTCATGACGCCGGGCTCGGGGCGCTACTCGGGGCCATCCTCCTCGGGTGGACCCGGCGAAGGCGGGCGGCGACGGGACGTGGGAGGCCGTCATGAGGGAGAAGTGGTTCGCGCTGTCCGGGGTGCTCGTGGTCGCCACGTGCCTCCCGAGCGTGGCGCTGGCGGACGCGAGCGCCGAGCTCTACACCACCGAAGCGTACCGGTACGGCCGCTTCGAAGCCCGGATCCGCTACGCGGCCGGGGACGGCGTGGTCAGCTCCTTCTTCCTGTGGAAGGTGGGCTCCGAGGTGTCGGGCGCGTACTGGAACGAGCTCGACTTCGAGAAGATCGGCGCCGACTGCCACGTACAGACCAACGCCCTCTACGGCAACCCGGGGGCCGTTCACAAGGGGTCGTACTCGGGCGGCGATCTATGCACCGCGTACCACGACTACCGGTTCGATTGGACGCCGGACTACATCGCCTGGGCCGTCGACGGACAGGAGATCCGACGCGACACCGGCGAGACAGCGACGGCGTTCGCGCAGAACGCCACCGAGGGGATGCGGATCCACTTCAACGTCTGGCCCGGCGACGAGAGCTTCGGGGGCAACTACAATCCGTCCATCCTGCCGGTGTACCAGTACATCAGCTGGGTGGCGTACTCCTCGTACAACGGCGGCGCCTTCGAGCTCGAGTGGCGGGAGGAGTTCGACGGGGGGCTGCCGAGCGGATGGGCGCTCGGCGACTGGGGGTCGCCGAAGAACCGCTCCACGCACAACCCTGACAACGTTGGCTTCGTGGACGGGATCGGTGTGCTCGCGCTCACGACCGACGGCGCGACGGGGTCTCCCAGCACCGTGCCGCCTGACGGCGCCGCCGGCACCGGTGGCACCGGCAGCGGCGGCACGAGCACCGGCGGCGACGCCACCGGCGGTGACGCCAGCGGCGGCGACGCTACCGGAGGCGAGCCCACGGGTGGCACCAGCAGCGGCGGCCTGGCCACCGGTGGCGACAGCACCGGCGGCACGGGCGACGGTGGCATGGAGAGCGGTGGCGCCAGCAGCGGCGGTACCAGCGTCGGGGGCGACGCGACCGGCGGCCTGGCCACCGGCGGCGCCAGCACGGGGGGCGCCGGCAGCGGCGGTCTGGCGACCGGCGGGGTCAGCGGCGGCGGCGCGAGCAGCGGCGGAGCGACCACGGGCGGCGTCTCCACCGGGGGCACCGGCGCCGGCGGAGTCAGCGCCACGGGTGGTCTGAGCGCTGGCGGCACCGCGACGGGGGGCGCGGCCAGCGGTGGCGGGCCGGGGGGCTCGACGGGCGGCGGCAGCACGCTGGGCGGGAGCAGCGCCACCGGGGGCGTCGCTCCCGGCGTCACTGGCGGCGCGGGCCCGGCCGACCCCGATGCCCCCGACGGCGCGGACCCGTTCGGCGCCGAGTCGGAGGACGCGGGCTGCGCCTGCCGAGCGCGGTCGAGCGGCGAGCGCGAGGGTTGGGGCAGCGTCCTCGTGATGCTCGCGCTGCTGCTCGGGTGGCGTCGGCGCAGCGTCGGACGCGACCGCGAGCCCTCCGCGCGGCGCCGGCCCGCCACGACCCGCGGCGAGTCGATCGCGGGCGAGGGGGCGACGCGGTATATCGACTGACGGCGCCCCTGAGTCCCCAGCGACGAGGGCTGCCCGAGCGACCGCGTCCGGTACTGCCATGACTCGACACCATCCGAACCGACTTGCCATCACCCTCGGGGGCTCGGCCCCCTCGCTGCTCGGCCTGGCCGCGCTCTTGCTGCTCGGTCCCGGTTGCGGCGACTCCGACGCCGGCCTCGAATCGCCGCCCGGAGCGAGCTCCGGCACTGGGGGGGGCGCCGGCACCGGGGGGGACGCCGGCACCGGGGGGAGCTCCGGCAGCGGGGGGAGCTCCGGTGCCGGGCCAGCGCCCGTCGGGGGGAGCTCGGTCATCGACGAGGCCGCGGTCGCTGCCGAGGTCGATCGGATCCTGTCCGGGATGACCCTGGAGCAGAAGGCCGCGCAGATGACCGAGATCCAGTTCGAGGACGTGACGGCCGCCAGCGCCGGCACGGCCTGCTACGGCTCCATCTTCAACGGCGGCGAGGAGCTCCCGTTCCGGAACGACCCGGCCACCTGGGCCCAGACCCTCGACGAGCTGCAGCGCGCGACCATCGAGGGCTGCGGCATCCCCATGCTCTACGGCATCGACGCCGTGCACGGGAACGCCAAGGTCATCGGCTCCACGGTGTTCCCGCACGAGGTCGGACTCGGTGCCACCCGAGACGCGGCGCTGGTCGAGCGCGTCGGCAGGGCGGTGGGCAGGGAATGCCGCGGCGCGGGCATCCACCTCACCTTCGCGCCGACCCTGGCCGTCGCCAGGGACGAGCGCTGGGGGCGGACGTACGAGAGCTTTGGCGAGACGCCCGAGCTCGCCACGGAGCTCGGCGCCGCGTACATCAAGGGGCTCCAAGGTGGGGGCGATCTGTCGGATCCGGGCGCCGTGGCCGCCACGGCCAAGCATTACTTCGGCGACGGCGCCACCACGAATGGCACCAACGCCGGCGTCGTCGAGGTCAGCGAGGCGACGCTGCGGGCCCTCCACCTGGTGCCCTACCAGGCCGCGATCCAGCACAACGTCGCGGTGGTGATGCCCTCCTACCATCAGTGGCTCCGCGACGGGCAGCTGCACCCCATGAGCACCGACGCCTTCTCGCTCACCAGCCTGCTCAAGACCGAGCTCGGCTTCCGTGGCTTCTGCCTCTCGGACTACGACGCCGTGGCGCGGGCGCAGGGGAGCGCCGCCGATGGCTCTACCCTGCCGTACCTGCAGGAGGGCGTCTCGGCGTCGGTCGAGGCCGGGATGGACATGGCCATGGTCGCGATGGAGGGCGGCGTCGGCGACTGGACCCGGTTGCTCCAGAGCGGTGCGATCCCCCAGGCGCGCCTCGACGACGCGGTTCGTCGCATCCTCCGCATCAAGGTGATGATGGGCCTGTTCGAGGACGACCACGCCAAGGCCTTCTCGAGCGCGACCCTGCGCGGCCAGATCTGGTCGCAGGAGCACCAGGACCTCGCGCGGGAGGCGGTGCAGAAGTCACTGGTGCTGCTCAAGAACGACGGGATCCTGCCGCTCGACAAGGCCCAGGCCATCAAGGTGGTCGGCCCCTACGCCGACTCCATGGGCGCCCAGGCCGGCGGCTGGACCGTCAGCTGGCAGGGCAGCGATCAGTACGGCACCACCGAGGTCATGGGGGAGACGATCCTGGGCGGGCTCGCGGCGCTCGGCAGCGACGTAGAATACACGTCCACCGTGGCGAGCGGGGACACCGTTGTCGCGGTGGTCGGCGAGCGCCCCTCCGCCGAGGAATTCGGCGATGACGGGCACAAGGCGCGCGACACGAACACCTGGGCGTCGGTCCGCCTGCACAAGCAGCCCGGCTACACTGAGCTCCAGAGCGCGCTCGACGCTGGCGCTCGGGTGATCCTGGTCATCCTCTCCGGCCGGCCCCAGGTCATCGAGGACCCCACCGTGCTGGAGCGCTGCGGCGCGATCGTCGAGGCCTGGCTGCCCGGATCGAGGGGGATCGGAGTAGCCGACGTTCTCTACGGCGACGTCAACTTCACCGGCAAGCTGCCCCACACCTGGCCCCGGACCTTCGAGCAGATCCCCGTCAACGTGAACCAGCAAGCCGACGAGCCAGGTTTCGACGCGGCCAGCACCGACGTGCTCTTCCCGTACGGCTACGGGCTCAGCTACCCGTGAGCATGGGACAGCGCCGACGGCGACCGCGCGGGGCTGGCTCGAGCCGGTAGCTCGACGTCGGGCTCCGGCAGCAGGTGGCGGCGTCCTGCTGCCCCCCGGTGGGATGCGGTGCGCACGGGGCGCGTGCTCGCTGGCGCTGCGCGCGCGCCCGCTCTCCCGACCGCATCGACCCCATCCCCGCCGACTGGTGGCCTCCGCC
>CAYOLF010000163.1:5341-7887 GCA_964404725.1 uncultured Polyangiaceae bacterium | reverse complement strand
GGGCCGCGCCGTGGGCGCTGCCGTGCGCAGCGGCGGCCGCTTCGCCGACGTTCGTCGCGCCCTCGCCGCGCTCGGCCACCACCCCGACCGCTGACGCGGCCCGACCCGCGATTCGACGTCGCGGCGGCCCCGCGGCCGGACTCGGAAGTGCCGTAAGTAGACGCTGGGGCCGGAGCGAACCACGATTGTGCCGGAATGCCCGCCTCGCCGAGGACTGCAGCAGCCTGGGTGCGACGGCCAATGGGCCGGTCGCTCGCCAAGCTCCTCTGCGGGGTCTTCGCCGTCATCGGGGCGCTCCCGCTGGTGACCGGGCTGCTCCTGCGCACCGGGCCGGTGCGCGACTGGGCCGCGCGCGAAACCGCGCGGGTCCTCGCCGAGGAGCTCGGCCTCACCGCCACCTACCGCGTGGAGATGCGCCTCTGGCCCGTCGAGATCGCGTTGGTGGATCTCGTCGTGCCGGCGAGCGACGGGGGCTCGCCCGCGCTCACCGCCGCGCGCGTCAGCGTGGTGCCTCGCGTCTTCGCCCTGCTGTCGGGGCGGCTGCACGCCGGCGACATCGAGATCGATGCGCCGCGAGGCCGGCTGGTGCTCGAAAAGGGCAAGCTCACCAACGTCGCGTACCGCCTCCCCGAGCGGTCCGCGGCGCCCGCGCGGCCCGCCCAGCGCCCGCCATTCGCCTCCCTGGCCGTCACCGACGCCCGCTTCGAGCTCGCGGTCGACGGCACCCGCATCGACACGGGCAGCGCGGATCTCGACGTCTTCGCCGAGGAGGGGCCGCGCTACGAGATCGCCCTGCGCGGCTCCGGCACCACCATCGACCGCACCCGCCCCGTCCGCTACCCGCCCCCACCCAAGTGGAAGACTGTCAACGGCGCGCCCGCGGTCCCGGTCACGCCCCCTGGTCCCACCAGCTCCGTCGACGAGGACGTCGTCTGCCGACTCGACCTGCGGCTCGAGGTCGCCGACCAGACGCTCCGGGTCCGTCGTCTCTCCCTGCTTGGGTGGGCGGATGCCGATCCCGCGCCCGGCACGCGCCCGGACTGCGGGCGCGCCGGGGCAGCGGGCGATGCCCAGCAGGTCGCCCTGCGCATCTCCCAGCTCTCGGTGCGCCGGCAGGAGGGGCTGCCGCTCGAGCTCGGCGGCCGCCTCTTCGCCCGCGCCCCGGCGAGCCTCACCAACCGCTTCGTCACCACGCACCCGCTGCGGGGCTGGATCGGGTTCACCGGGGACCTGCGCTTCGATGGGACGACGCGCCTGCCCGAGGTGCACGGCAAGCTGCGGGGTGGCGGGCTCGGTTTCCGGTACTACGAGCTCGCGCGCGACCTCGAGGTCGAGGTCGACGTGGTCGGCGACCGGATCAAACTGCCGCGCTTCGCGATGGAGTTCTCCGACGGCAAGGTCGCCGGGCGTGGCGTCGAGATCGCTCCGTTCGAGGGCGGGGGGACGCTGGTCGTGGCCGAAGTGACGGCGGACGCCGTCCCCTTCCCGTCCCTGATGCGCGACCTCGGCGTGGCCAAGAACACCATCGTGGGGTGGGATCTCGACGCGATCCGCTGGAGCGACGTCCGCGGGACGTTCCGGCCGCTCGCCATCGACGGCAAGCTCCACGGCCGGACCTCGGATTTCTCCGTCTTCGACCGCGGCGTCCACGACGCCGGCAAGCAGCCGATGATCGCCTTCGACGAGGCGACGATCGACGGCCGGCTCGCGATCCGCCCCGACGCGCTGGAGTTCCTCGACACCACCGGCCGGTTCGGTCAGAGCACGGTCCACGCTCCGCTCGTCTCCATCGGCTTCCACAACGAGATCCGCATCGAGGTCGCCCGCTCGGAGCTCGAGCTCGCGGACATCTCCCCCATCGCCGGCATCCCCTGGGCGGGCAAGGCCACGGTGGATTGCCAGCTGGCGGGGATCTCGCGGAGCCCCGTGCTCACCGGCGAGCTCGCCATCGAGGGGTTCGAGTTCGGGGGGTTCCCGCTCGGAGACGTGGAGCGGAGCGCCGTGCGCTTCACGCCCCTGCAGGTCGACCTCTCCGATCTCGTCGCGCGCAAGGGCCGCAGCCGCTACACCGCCAGCGCGGTGCGGCTCGACTTCAATCGCCGCGGCGCCGTCATCGTCGACGCGACGGTGAGCAGCCCGCGCTTCGAGCTGCGCGATTTCCTCGCCATGTTCCACTTCGAGGACGACCCCCGCTACGTCGACCTCGACGGTCACGGCCGGGTCAGCGCCGAGGTGCACTACGACCTCGGCGGTCCCGACGACCGCTGCGGGCTCGGCAATCTGCGCGTGCGCGGGCAGGCCGAGGTCGAGGCGGCGAACATCTACGGCGAGCTCTTCGACGGCGGCCGCGCGGCCATCGACCTGGAGTGGGCAGACCGCGACGCGAGCTACCGGGGCGTCACCCTCGACGTCCCGAGCTTCACGCTCACCAAGGGCGCCGGCGTGGTCATCGGCTCGCTCCACATGACGCCCGGCTCGAACCTCGCCGGCAACGTGGTCGCCACCGGCCTGCCTTCGGCGAAGATCCAGACCCTCGGCGCGCTGGG
>CAYOLF010000163.1:3040-5241 GCA_964404725.1 uncultured Polyangiaceae bacterium | reverse complement strand
GAGCTGTCACGCCAGCGCTTCAAGGAGCTCCGGGGCACCGTCGAGGCCCGGGACCTCGATCTCGGCGCCGTCGCGCAGCTCAGCACCCCGATCGCGCTGGCCGACGCGAAGCCCACGGGCAAGCTCTCCGCCCGACTCGACGTCGCGCGGATGAAGCTCGCCGACGCCGCCCGCGGCACGGCCGAGCTCGTGATCTCCCGCCTCGAAGCGGCGCGCTCCGGCGTCGGGGTGCGCCTGCTGCCGGACGCGGCGCCCATCCGGCTCCGCGAGGGCGCGGTGGAGGTCGCCCGCTTGAGCCTCGCCGCGTCGGCGCCGGGGACGCCGGAGCTCGTCGTCGACGTCGGCGGCCGGGTGACGGCGCTCGCGACGTCCCCGGCCATCGACGGCGCGGTCGACCTCCGTCCGCTCGATCTCGCCGCGCTCACCCGGGCGGTGTCGGGTGTGGAGCGCGCGAGCGGCCAGGTCGGCGGCGGCCTGCGCGTCACCGGGCCGCTCGCGGCGCCCCGCTACGAGGGGGGCTTCTCGCTGGAGGCGCGCGAGATCCTGGTCGCCGGACTCCCGGCGCCGCTCACCGACGTCGTCGTCTCCGTCGCGCTCGAGCCCGGCGCGGTCCGGGTCGAGCGGGGCCTGGCGAAGGTGGGGACGGGGACCGTGCGCGTGGCCGGCGGCGCGCCGCTCACCGGCTTCACGCTCGGCGACGCGCGGCTCGACGTCGAGATCCGCGACCTGGCGCTGGCGCCGATGGACGGGGTCGAAACCGTGCTCGACGCCGATCTCGTCGCGAGCTACGCCGCGCCCACCAAGGGGACGCCGGCGCCGCTGCCGCGGCTCGGGGGCGAGATCGTCATCCGGGCGCTGGAGTACTCCCGCCCCATCACCATGTCGGCCGAGATCGCGTCGTTCGCCCAGCGCGGCCGCCGGACGACGGTCGACACCTACGACCCGGATGGAGACCGGCTCGATTTCGACCTGCGGATCCGCTCCGAGCGGCCCCTCGAGATCAGCAACAACCTGGTCGAGGCGCGCCTGGAGCTCCCGGACGAGGGGCTGCGCGTGGCGGGGACCAACCAGCGCTTCGGCGCCGCCGGCGAGGTGCGGATCGTTCGGGGGGGACGCATGCAGCTCCGGCAGCACGAGTTCACCATCGAGGACGGCGTCGTGCGCTTCGAGGACGAGACGCAGATCGCCCCCGTCGTGGACCTCACCGCGGTCACCGAGTACCGCCGCTACTCGCAGACCGGCGACGCCGGCACGAGCGGCGCGAACGCCGCCGCGAGTCCAGGCACCGTCGCCTCGTCCGGGCGGTGGCTCATCACCCTGCACGCCCACGGGGACGCCGACGCGCTCAAGATCGATCTGTCGAGCCAGCCCACGCTCGCCCAGGACGACATCTTCCTACTGCTCACCGTCGGCATCACGCGGGCGGAGCTCGACCAGGCCAAGGGGGCGAGCGTCGGCAGCAGCGTGGCGCTCGAGGCGCTCGGTACCCTCACCGGGGCCGATCGGGCGGTGAAGGAGGCGGTCCCCGTCATCGATGACTTCCGCTTCGGCAGCGCCTATTCGTCGCGCACGGGCCGCACCGAGCCCACGGTGACCATCGGCAAGCGCCTGGCCGACCGCATCCGCGCCAACGTCACCAGCGGGCTGTCCGACTCCCGCGAGGTGCGCTCGAACCTGGAGTGGGAGGTCGGCAACCGGGTTAGCGTGGAGGCGTCGTACGACAACGTCAACGACATCTCCACCTCGTCGCTCGGCAACCTCGGCGCCGACGTGCGCTGGCGCCTCGAGTTCGAGTGACGCGGTGAGCGCTCGCTACCGCTCGTCGCCCTCCGGCAGCAGCCCCTGGCAAGCCCACCGCGGGCCGCTCAGCGGGCGGCCGCCAGAAAACTCGATGCCGCAGCGCTGCCGCTCCCGCACCAGCTCGAGGAGGTCCGCCACCAGCGGCTCGGTCCAGTCGCGGGCGCCGTCGAACCGCGCGCGGATGACGCCCCGGGGGTCGATGATCCAGGTTTCGGGGAAGAGCCGCGTCCCGTACCGGCCGGTCACGACCGCGGCCTCGGGGTCGTGGGCGACGACGAACGGCGCGGGCCGGCCGAGCAGGGCGCCGAGGATCTCGCGCACCGCCTCGATCTCGTCGTCGGTGGCCACGGTCACCACGGCGAAGCCGCGCGCCGCCGCGCCGTCGGCGAGCGCCGCCAGCG
>CAYOLF010000163.1:0-2940 GCA_964404725.1 uncultured Polyangiaceae bacterium | reverse complement strand
AGGACCACGAAGGCGAGCTCGGCGAGGTGCAGGGCGCGCACGGAGCGTTCCTAGCACCCTCGCGCTCGGGCCACACGACCTGGGTCCCGGCTGGCGGCCGGGACCGCGGGGGCGTACCTTCGGGCTCCGGGCCCCGTCCCCGCCCGGGCCGTCGCCCCGTGCAGCAATCCGCCTGGCGCCTGTCCACCTCCTCGACGCTCGCGGCGCTCGCGGCCGCCGGGATCGGCGTGGACTTCATCGCCGTCCGCGGGAGAGAGGTGGTCCGGATCTGGGCTGACGCGCGGGTCGCGGAGCTCTTCGGCTCGACGCCGCAAGCGCTGCTCGGGCGCCCGGCAAACGAGGGGTTGCCGCCCGAGGTAGCGGGCGCCGTGAGCGAGCTACTCGCCGCGGGTGCTGGCCAGGCCGCGCGCGTGTTCGACGTCACCCTCACGGTGGACGAGGACGTCGAGGTCCGGGTGCGCCTCGCGCTGCGTCGCGCCGAGCTGGAGGGTGAGCCCGTCGTCGTGCGCTGCTACAGCCGCACCCTGGGCCCGCACGCGCTGGAACGCGCATTGCAGCAGTCGGACCGCCGCTTCCGCGAGCTACTCGACGCCGCTCCGGACGCCGTGGTGCTGGTGCAGGACGGGCTCGTGGCCTACGCGAACGCCGCCGCCCTGGCCATCGGCGGGCACCGGAGCCTCGACGAGCTGATGGGCACCCCCATCGTGGAGCGGGTTCACCCGGACGATCTCGACAAGGTGCGGCGACGGGTGGACGCTGCCATGCGCCTGCAGCAGCAGAACCCCCCGACCGAGGTTCGCTTCACCCGCCCCGACGGGAGCTCGGTGCCGGTCGAGCTGGTCAGCATTCCGACCGAGTGGGAGGGGCGCCCGGCCCTGCTCGCGATCGGCCGTGAGCTCACGCGGCGGCGCGAGGCGTGGGCGGAGTCGATCCAGGCGGACCGCCTCTCCGCGGTGGGCACCCTGGCGGCCGGGGTCGCCCACGAGATCAACAACCCGCTCGCCTACGTGCTCCTGAACCTGCAGTACATCGTCCGCGAGCTGCCTCGGATCGCGCGGCACCCCGAGCGGCTCGAGCAGCTCCACGCCCGCCTCGCCGAGGCGCGCCACGGCGCCGGCCGGGTGCGCAGCATCGTCCGCGATCTGAAGGAGTTCTCGCTGCCGTTGCAGACCGAGGTGGCGCCGGTGGATCTCGTCCGGGTGATCGAGGCGGCGCTCAAGGTGGCGGCGAGCCACCTCGAGGATCGCGCGGTCGTGGTCCGCGAGTACGCCTCGACCCCGATGGTCCGTGGCGACGCGGCCCGCCTCGAGCAGGTCTTCCTGAACCTCGTCACCAACGCCGTGCAGGCCATGCCGGCCGGGCGCCGGGGCCCGAACGAGCTCCGCGTGCGGGTGCAGCCGAGCGGCCCCGACCGCGTGGTCGCCGAGGTGATCGACAACGGCGTCGGGATCGCCGCCGATCTGATCGACCGCGTCTTCGACCCGTTCTTCACGACCAAGCCGATCGGCGTGGGCACCGGCCTCGGGCTGCCCATCTGCTACAACATCATCGCGGCGCTCGGCGGCACCATCGGCGTCGAGAGCCAGCCCGGGCGCGGCTCGGCCTTCCGGGTGGAGCTGCCGGCGTTCCCGCCGGGCGCGATGGACGAGGTGCCCACCCCGCCGCCCCCGTCCACCCGCCTCGAGGTGCGGGCGCGGGTGCTGGTGATCGACGACGAGCAGCCCGTGGCCGAGATCCTGCGCCGCTTGCTCATCGACGACTTCGACGTCGAGGTCGCGACCAGCGCCCCCCAGGCGCTCGAGCGGTTGCTCGGGAGTGCGGACTTCGACGTCCTGCTCTGCGATCTGCTGATGCCGGGGATGAGCGGCGTGGACCTCTACCGGGAGATCGCGGCGCTCCGGCCCGGGGTCGAGCAGCGCGTCATCTTCATGACGGGCGGCGCGTTCACCCTGCGTTCCGCGGAGTTTCTGGCCAGCGTGCCCAACGAGCGCCTCGAGAAGCCCCTCGATCTGGTCGCGCTCCGGCGGGCGGTCCGCCGGGCCGCGGAGCGCCCGCGATGAGCGGGGGCCGCCTCGAGCGCCGGCTCGCGGCGGAGGTGGCGCGCGCCAGCGCCGACTTCGGGCTGCTGGAGCCGAACGATCACGTGATGGTCTGCGTGAGCGGCGGCAAGGACTCGCTGGTCCTGCTCCGACTGCTCCGCGGCATCGCTCGGCGTACGCCGTTTCCGCTCTCCCTCGTCGCCGTGCACCTCGATCACGGCGCCCCCGGGTTCCCGGTGGACGTCCTCGAGGCGCATCTCGAGCGTGAGGGCGTGCCCTACCGGATCGTCCGCGAGGACATCTACGGGATCGTCCAGGAGCGGCTGCGGCCGGGGGACACCCCCTGTGTGCTCTGCTCGCGGCTCCGGCGCGGCGTCCTCTACAACGTCGCCGTCGAACTCGGTGCCACCAAAGTCGCCCTCGGCCACCACCGCGACGACATCGTCGAAACCCTGCTCTTGAACCTCTTCTACTCGGGGCAGCTCAAGGCGATGCCGCCGCGGCTCCGCTCCGACGACGGTCGAAACGTGGTGATTCGACCGCTCGCCTACGTCGCCGAGACGGACGTCGCTGCCTGCGCCGCCGAGCTCGGCCTCCCGGTGGTCCCCCAGAGCCCCTGCGCCCTGCAGCCGGACCTGAAGCGGCAGTGGGTCAAGGAGCTCGTCGCCAAGCTCTCCCAAGACAACCCGCACCTCCGCGGCAACCTCTTCGCCGCCACGAAGAACGTGCGCCCCACCCACCTGCTCGACCGCGAGCTCTGGCGTGCCCTCGGCGTGAACGAGGCGCGGGACGGAGCAGCGGCGCCGCGTCCGACGCGCCGCGACTGACGGGGGGGAGCGCCAGGCGTTCGTCACGCGCGTGCCGGTTGGGCGTACCGGACGGTTGAGGTTTGGGTTTGGGT
>CAYOLF010000162.1:3230-8046 GCA_964404725.1 uncultured Polyangiaceae bacterium | reverse complement strand
CGAGCCATCCGCCTCCCCGCTGCTCCGCCCACAGATTCGGCGGAAGAGCCGGAATTTCTGGCGAGGAGCTCTTCAATCGAGAGGGCCGAGGGCCTGCGGCGGTGGCCTCACAACAGCGATAGTCCAAGTTCGACTCGAAACCGGGAGCGCCCAACCTAGCTATTCCCCCTTTTCGGACGAACATGGATTGGCGCCCGTCTGAACATCTGGCGGCCGCGGCCGCCCGCGGCCGCTCCGGAACCGTGAGCAGTCAGGTGAGGGCTCGTGCGTGCGCCGCCGGGTGGCGACGCGGCCAGCCACGGAGGTCCAGTCGAGGGATCGGCCGCGGCGACGGTTCGGCCGGGGGGCGCCCGAGCTAACCAGGGGGCTGGCGACCGGAGCGGGGCGGCGGGGCCGGCTCGTGGGGGGACGCCTCCGCGCGCCCGATCCGCGGAGCGTCCCGCAGCTCGTCTTCGGTGAAGGCGTGGCGAGCGGCGGCCCGCGCGAGCATGTGGGAAGCCACGGGAGAGGCCAGGAGCAGGACCGCCATCAGCGCGGCGACCCGCCCCGTGACCCCGGGATCCCCGGCGTACAGGGCGACCCCGCTCAGCACCAGGCCGAGCGCGAGCGTGATCGACTTGGTGGCCGCGTGTTGGCGCGACAGCGCGTCGGGGAGCCGGAAGAGGCCCGCCGCGGAGACGACCAGGAGCGCGATCCCGGCGCCCGCCACCGCGATCGCCAGCCCGCTCATCGCGTCCCCTTCGGCGAGCCCTCGATGAGGCGCGCCCAGACCACGGTGGCCACGAAGCCCACCACCGCCAACCCGAGCCCGACGTCGAGGTACAGCGCCCGGCCCGAGGCCACGGCCGCCGCCGCCGTCATCACGACGCTGGCCGAGAAGACCACGTCGAGCGCTACGATGCGGTCCGCCTGGGTGGGGCCGAGCACCAGGCGCACCGCGGCCATCCCGATGGCGACCAGCGCCCCGACGACGAGCAGCAGCGTGAACGCGGGCGTCACCGCGAGGGCCCCTCCGGAAAGAGCTCGGCGATCCGGCGCTGGAAGCGGCGGCGGATCGTGCGGGCCGTCGCCTCCGCGTGCGCGGCGTCGAGCAGGTGGACGAGCAGCTCGTGCCGCTCCAGATCGATGTCGATCGTGGTCGTGCCGGGGGTGAGCGTGATCATGCCGCCGAGCAGCGCGGCCCCGCGGGGGCCGAGAGCGCCGTAGTCCAGGCGCGCCAGGCCCGGGCGCGGGCGCGCGCCGGGGCGGAGGATGGTCCACGCGGTGGAGAGCCCCGACGTGATCAGCTCCCAGAGGAAGAGCCCCAGCAGCGTCGCCACGACACCGAGCTTCACGGCGCCGTCTCCCCCAGCGCCTCGACGGCGCGCTGCGCGAGCTGCAAGAGCGGCTCCGGGCTCAGCCCCAGGGCGAGCGTCACGGCAGCGAGCAGGCCCGTGGCCAGGTAGGCCGGCGCCAGTTGCAGCCGTGACGGCGGGGACCAGCCGGGGATCGGGTGCGGCTTCCAGAAGGCCTCGAGCCAGATCTTGAGCATCGAGTAGAGGGTGAGCAGCCCGACCGTCAACGCCACCGCGGCCAGCAAGAGCTCACCCTGGGCTAGCGCCTCGCGCAACACCAAGAGCTTGGCCCAGAACCCCGAGAGGGGGGGCAGCCCGATCAGCGACAGAGCCGGGATGGCGAACAGCACGGCGAGCCCGGGCCGAACGAGGTAGAGGCCGCCGGCGCGGCGGAGATCGTAAGACCCGGTGAGGCGATAGACGAGGGCGGCGATCAAGAAGAGGTTGGCCTTCACCACGATGTGATGGACCACGTAGAAGACCGTGGCGACCTGCCCTGCCGTCGACGAAAGGGAGAGGCCGAGCAGCATGTAGCCGATCTGACTGATGATGTGGAAGGCGAGGATCCGGCGCAGATCCCAGTGGAAGGCCGCGCCGAGCACCCCGACCAGCATCGTCGCGGCCGCCAGCCAGGCGAGCCCCTGGCTGAGGATCGCCGGGAGCTCGGGCAACACGCCGCCCACCAGGCGAAGCAGCACGTAGATCCCGACCTTGGTCAGCAGCCCGGCGAAGAGCGCCAGGAGCGGCGCCGGCAGCGTGGGGTAGGAGGCGGGCAGCCAGGCAGAGAGGGGGAAGGCGCCGGCCTTGACCAGGACGGCGAGCAAGAGCAGGGCGACGAAGGGCCCCAGGGTGGCGCCATCCTTGGCGGCGAGGGCGACGCGCAGCGGGGCGAAGCCCAGGTGACCCGTCAGCCCGTACAGGAATCCCACCGCCATCAGCAGCAGCAGGGTGCCGAGCGCATTGAGCACGAAGTACTTGAGCGCGGCGTCGAGGTGCCGAGCCTCGCCCCCCAGCGCCAAGAGGCCGAGCGAGGCCACCAGCGTCAGCTCGAACCAGACGTAGAGGTTGAAGAGATCGGCGGTGACGAAGGCGCCGCCCACGCCGGCGAGCAGGGCGAGGGTGAGCGGCCATAGCGTCGGCGACCGCGGTCCCGGGTCGGCGTCGCCGAGGGAGAACAGGACGGCGACGGCGCCCATCAGCGCCGTGATCGAGGCCATCGCCGCGCCCAGGGGATCGGCGGCGAACTCGATGCCGAAGGGGGCCGGCCAGCCGCCGAAGCTGGTCCGCTGCGTTCCCCTTGCCAAGACCAGCACCAGCAGGGCATGGCTGGCGACCAGCAGCGCCACCAGCCCCGCGGCGCCGATGGCATGCTGCAGCCGCGGCCTTCGCCAGCAGACCATCGTGAGCAGCGCCGTCGCCAGCGGCAGCAGCACGGGCAGCGGCAGGAGCCAGGTCCCCATCAGGCGTCCCCCTCCACCGGCGGCTTCCCCTCCTGGTCCGGAGGAGGCTCGGCGGCGCGAAGGGCGTCCCCGTCCGTGGCTCGGGTGCGCTGCGCAATGGCCAGCACGAGCACCAGGGAGAAGCAGGTCAGCGAGAAGCCGATCACGATGGCGGTGAGGACGAGGGCCTGGGGCAGTGGATCGACACCGCTCGCGAGCACCTGCTCCCCGGCGCGGATCACGGGGGGCTCCGGGCTGGTGGCGCGTGCCATGGCCAGCAGGACCAGGTTGGCGGCCGCGCCGACGAGCGAAACCCCCACGACGACGCGGAGCAGGTGCCGGGATAGGGCGAGGTAGACGCCGGCGGCGACGATCGCCCCGGCGGCGAGCGCGAGCGCCCAGCTCATGCCTCGGCGCTCCCCCCCCCGGCGCTGGCCGGGCTCGGGTCGGGCGCCGCCTCCACTTTCTCAGCCTCGTCGAGCCCCACGGCTTGGGCGCAGAGTCCCCCGAGGGCGCCCCAGACGACGGCGTACACGCCCAGATCGAAGGCCATCACGGTGGAGACGGGCAGCCGCACGAGCCCCAAGGGAAGCTCGATCCAGAGGTGGGTCAGGTAGGGCCGTCCCAGCGCCAGCGCGGGCAAACCGCTGGCCAGCGACACCAGACCCCCGAGCGCGGCGAGGCCCACCGGACCGAACGGCAAGCGGCGCTGAGCGACGCGCCAGCCCTCCGCGATGGCAAGGAGAGACGAGGCCGCCACCGCCACCATCCCCCCGATGAAGCCGCCCCCGGGCTGGTGGTGGCCGCGCAGCAGGATCCAGAGCGAGGCGGCGAGCATCGCCGGGTAGAGCCATCGCACGGCCAGGCGGAGCAGCGCGGAGCGAGGCGTCATCGTTCCGCTCCCCCCTGCGGTCTGCGCAGCGCCTTGAGCAGCGGCAGGGCCGCGAGGAAGGTGACCGCCACCACGCTCACCTCACCGAGGGTGTCCAGGGCTCGGTAGTCGACCAGGATGACGTTGACGACGTTGCGCCCGTGCGCCTCGGTGAGGCTCGTCGCCCCGAAGAACTCGGCCAGGGCGGGATCGCTCGGGCCTGCCACCGCCCACACCGTGAGGGCCGCGACCCCCACCCCCGCCGCGAGCGACGGCAGCAGGCGCGGCCCGACCGGGTCGGCGGGGGGCGCGACCAGGTCCAGGCGCCGCAGTCGGAGCAGGATCGAGGCGATCACGACGACGAAGGCGACCTCCACCGCAAACTGGGTGAAGGCCACGTCGGGAGCCCCCAGGAAGAGGAAGAACAGGGCGCAGCCCAGGCCGATGAGACCACTGACCAGCAGGACCACGAACGGATCGCGCGCGACGCAGACGGTCACGCTGGCCACCGCGATCCCGAGCGCGGTCCCGCCCACGGCGAGCGAGGGCCACGCCAGGGACGGCCACGCGGGCGCGCCACCGAGGCCCAGCGCCAACGCCACCGTCGCCGCGACGAACAGCATGACCTGCGCGACGTAATGGCGGAGCACCCCGGTCTGCAGGCGACGGGTGACGAGCCCAGCGATGACGGGCAGGCCCGCGAGCGACGCCTCGTACCAGACCTGCGGCGCCAAAGCGCGCGGGACGTGTGAGCGCAGCCGATCGACCCCGGCGTGGAGCCGATCCCACCCGAGGAAGAACAGCGCCCCGAGGACCAAGGACAGCCCGAAGGCGGTGTAGGCCGGGCCGCCCTCGACGCCCTCGCGGACGGTCACGAAGTCGAGCCCCGGCCGCATCGCGCGGGCCGCGTCCAGCAGCAGCGGCTCGATGCTCCGGGGCAGCACGCCGAGCACGATCCCCAGGCCGGCGATGGCGATCGGGGGCCAGCGCATGGACCGCGGCACCTCCGCGATCTCGCTGGGCACGGCCTCGCCCCCCGCGTGCCAGAAGATGCGGATCGCGGCCACCGCCGCCACCGCGATCGACAGCGCGCTCACCAGCACCCCTCCGTAGGCCACCCAGGTGTAGGCGTCGCCCTGGTCCTTGGCGATCTTGATCAGATCCTTGGCGAC
>CAYOLF010000162.1:0-3130 GCA_964404725.1 uncultured Polyangiaceae bacterium | reverse complement strand
AGCACCAGGAGCATGGCCCCGATCGAGGTCACCCCGCCGACGACCACCAGGGTGACCTGCCAGAGCTCGCGGGAGCAGAAGGCAGGGTGCAGGCGGGCGAGCAGGTAGATCCCGAGCTTTACCATGGTCGCCGAGTGCAGGTAGGCGCTCACCGGGGTGGGAGCGGCCATCGCGTTCGGGAGCCAGAAGTGGAACGGGAACTGCGCGGACTTGGTGAAGGCGCCGACGAAGACGCAGACCAGGCCGAGGCTCACCAGGGGCCGGTCGCGCCAGCGCGGCGCCGACGCCAGCAGCTCGCGGATGGAGTAGGTCTGCGCGGCCTGACCGAGCAGCAGGAAACCCGCCAGCAGCACCAGTCCCCCGGCCGCCGTGACCAGCAGCGCCTGCCGCGCGGCGCTGCGACTCGACGCCGACTCGTGCTCGAACCCGACCAGGAGGAACGAGGTCAGGCTCGTCAGCTCCCAGAAGACGAACAGCGCGATCAGATCGTCGGCGGTGACGCAGCCGACCATCGCGACGACGAACGACGTGAGCAGCAGGAAGAGGCGTCGGCGCCGGGGGTGCTCCGCCAGATATCCGGCGGCATAGACGAACACCATCGTCCCCACCCCCGAGATCAGGAGCAGGAACAGCACGGAGAGGCCGTCGAGCCGGAGTGAAAGATTGACGCCGAGGCTGGGCACCCAGGCCCAGCGCAACTCTCCGAGCGGCAGCCAGTCGCCGACGAACGCCGCCAGCACCGACACGAATAGGGCCAGCGGCAGCAGCGCCAACCACCCCAGGCGAGAGGGGCCGGCGTGCGTGTGCCGCGATGCCTTGCCCATCGGTGAGCGGGACGCTGCCTCAGGGCCGGCAGGGGCGCAATCACTCGCCGGCGCCCGGATGGTTCGCTGGAGGCGCGGTTCGTGACGGCCGCAGTGGCGCCGACCCGCCGCGCTCTCCAGACCCGCTCGGGAGCCCGGGACGGCGAGGACTCATGACCATCCGGTCAGGACACCGGGCGGGACTCACCCTCGGCGCGCACGCCCGCCGGATCGCCGCCGCTCCACAGCCAACCCGTTCCGGGCCACCGCGGCCCTCACCAGCGCCCGGAACGCGCGCGGGTCGACGGCTTCGCCTTCCCGGAGGTCGATCGCCCGGCGCGTGGTCCCGGCCAGGCTGGCGTTGAAGAGGTGCGACGGGTCGGGGAGCTCGGCGCCCCGGGCGAACGTCAGCTTCACCACCTTCGCGTACGCCTCCCCGGTGCAGACGATCCCGTGGCGCGACCAGACCGGAGTGCCTCGCCACTTCCACTCCTCAGTGATCTCGGGGTCAGTCTCCAGAATCAGGGCGCGCACGCGGGCCAGGGTCGCGGCGCGCCATCCCCCGAGCTCGCAGAGCCGCTGGTCGATGAGCTCCGCGGCGGAGCCGGCGCTCGCTGGCTCGCGGCGCTTCAGGCCGCGGTCGCCTCCCGCAGTCGCCGAGCGGCGTGATCCGCGCCTGGCGGCCGACGCCGGTTCCGCTGGTGTCCGGGGGCGCGCGGGGAACCAGCCGGGCAACGCCGCCGCCTGCTTCACCCATCGCTCCATCAGCGCCTCGTCGAGCTCGCCCTCGCCCAGATCGACGTAGCGCGTCTGCTCGTCCTTGCTCTCCCCCGGGGGGACCGGTCGCAGCGAGGCGCCGCGAAAGAAGGCCACCTTCACGGTGCGGGTGAAGGTGTGGATCCCGAGGAACCACCCCTGACCCCCGACGCCGTAGAGGGGCGAGTTCCACTTCACGGCCTTGCGCACGTCGGGCACGCTCCGCACGATGAGGGCGTCCAGGCGCCGGCCAAGCTCGCGCTTCCAGCCGGGCATCGCATCGATGTAGGCCTGGACGGGGGCGTCGCCGTCCGCCTTCGCGATCTGCGGGTTGCCGCCCGAGAGGAGCACGACCGTCGCGCGCGCCTCGTCCCCGGCGTCGCGCCTCGCCGCGACCCCACCCGGCGCGCGCCGGGGACCCGCGGACGCCTTCATGGGCGTCCCAGGCCCCCGCCCGCGGTTGATTGCGTCCGCTTTCGGCACCGTCGCCACCCGACCGCTTCCACATGGGTAGGCAGCGACCACGGGTCAAGCGCTCGCTCGGGGGCCTGACGCGCCAGCCACCCCGCGTCGGCCCCAAGGCCGCACGCCCGTTGGCGGCTCAGCCACCCCATGGCCGGGAGCCCGGCCGCGCCCGGTGGCGAGATCCGCCAGGGTCGACGACGCGGTGGGCGAGGTGGATCACGGCCAGCCCGCGCTGGCGAACGCACCGCCGCCGCCCCATGAAGCCCCCGCCGCGTCCGCCTCCGGCCCGCGTGGGCTAGCGCCGGTCCGGCAGGGCACATCTTACTCCTGGGATCATGATAGACTCGGGCCCCCACGGGGAGTCGAAGCGGCGAGCCATGGAGGTCCATGCGAAGGATGAGCTGCGGGCGTCTTCGCTCCCCACGGGGCCGCGCCTCGTCCTGCCCGAACCTCACCGACCCTTCCTCCTGTTGTTGTTCGTTCTGCTCGCCGCCGTCGGGAGCTCCACGGCCGTGGGGGCCTTCGGTTTATTCGGGCTCGATCGCACGGTCCAGCGCGTCAGCGAGCACGACGTGCGGCGGCTCGTCGTCGTCACCCACGTGCGGCGCCTCTTCCGGTCCGAATTGCTGCTCCTCGAGCAGGCACGCCAGAACGAGCTCGATCAGGACGCCACGCAGCTCGAGGAGCGGCTGCGCGCCATCGAGGCCGAGCGGGGGGCGCTGCTCGAGGATCTCGCGGGGCTCGTCGAGCCGGCCGAGCGCGGGGAGCTCGAGGAGCTCCGGCGGCAGCACCGCCTCGGCCGCAGGCTCCTCGAGCAGCCGGAGCAGCCCTGGGAGGCGACGGTCGCAACGTTGCTCGCGGCGACCGAGGCAAATCTCGCGCGCGTCTCCGCGAGGGCCCGCACTCAGGCGCGCTCCTCGCTCCTCCTCCTGCTGACGGTGTCGGCCGCCAGCGCCGTCTTGGCCATCGTGCTGGGGCGGGCGGTCACCCAGCGGACCCGGCAGATCCAGCGCGATCTCGCCGAACGGAGCCGGCAGCTCCTCACCGTGGTGGACTCGGCCCCTTCGCTGCTCACCATCATCGCGCCCGACGGGCGGCTCGTGTTC
>CAYOLF010000161.1:0-8049 GCA_964404725.1 uncultured Polyangiaceae bacterium | reverse complement strand
GAGTCGAACTACCAGCTCACCCTGTCCGGCTTCGAGACGCAGCGCTCGGAGTGCACGCCAGCCTGCGGCGATGGGGTGGCCACCCTCACCGAGCAATGCGACCTCGGCGCCGAGAACGACGACGCCGCCTATGGAGGCTGCCGTACCGACTGCACCTGGGGGCCCTTCTGCGGCGACGGACAGGTCAACGGCCCGGAGATCTGTGACGACGGGGTCAACGTCTCGGTGGAGTATGGGTCCGCGGGCTGCGCCCCCGGTTGCGTCCCGCCGCCGGCCTGCGGCAACGGCATCATCGAGCAGGCGGAGCAGTGCGACGACGGGCCCAACAATCAAGACGGCGTCGAGGGGGCCTGCTCGACCGCCTGCCTCATCAACCCGCGTTGCGGGGACGGCGTGGTCATGCCCGAGAGTGGCGAGGAGTGCGATCTGGGCGACGCCAACGCTCCGCCCGAGTCGGTCCCCTACGGCGGCTGCACGACCGAGTGCAAGCTCGGTCCGTACTGCGGCGACGGGATCGTCGACAAGCCCGACGAGGAGTGTGACGACGGCAACCTCGTGCCCCTCGACGGCTGCAGCCCCCTCTGCCTGACCTACGAGATCGCCCGCTGAGCCGGCACCGTCGGCGGACGGGAGGGGCCGGTCCGGCCCCTCCTCGTGCGCTCTCCGCCCCGCCCGCCTCCGTGCCGTCGCGCTCGGCGCGCGGCGGGCCTGGCCGTCAAACCATCATGCACATGGGCTCTAGCAGGGTGAACGTGAGATCGTTCAGCGTCAGGCTCCGGACGACGAGGACGAATTCCTGCGGCTCGGTCGCGTCGATGCTGCCGAGGCTGAGCTCGACCGCGTAGACTTCGCCTTCATCGGTGGCCTCGACGCAGTCCTGCTCGGCCCCGCCACAGATCGCGTCGCCGCCGAGCAGGATGACGGCGAACTCCCCGTCCGCCTCGACGCGGTAGGTGCAGCGCGTGCGCCCCCCGATCGTGGCACCGAAGGTGTAATCGGCGAAGGCGTGAGTCCCGCCGGGCACCATGGTCATCCCCGACTGCGCGCAGGAGCCGGCGAGGACGGACGGACCGCCGTCGACCAGGGTCTGCGTGACCGGCTCGTCGCCGACGCCGCTCAGGGTCGCGTTCGGGCAGTCCTCGGTCAGCCGCTCGACGTCGAGGGTGAACACGCCCGCGCCCTGCACGCTGTCCACGATGATCGTGACGAGCTCGCTGGCGCGCAGCCGCCGCGTCACCTCGGCGGGGTAGCCGCCCATGCTCGTGGCGTTGCAGCCGAGCAGCGTGCCGCCGCACCGTCCTCCCTGCTCCAGATAGATTGCCGGATCGAAGGCGTCGGAGGCCACGGTGAACCGGAACAGCCCGTCCGCGGGCGCGGCCCAGCCGTAGGTCCGCTCCGAGCGGCTGGCTCCGCCGCAGGTGCCGTCGTGCTCGTTGGTGCCACCGAGCGTCGTTAGCTGGACGGGCATGGGTTGCTCGGTGAGATCCTGGGCCGGGCAGGTCACCGGATCGAGGTGGAGCTCCACGTCGCCGGCGTCGCCGGCCTTCCCGTCCACGACGATGGCGACGCGCTCGTCCGCCACGAAGCGGCCGACGATGGTGCCCGTCGACGACCCGGTGTCGTCGTCCACGCACGCGAGCTCCGCCCCGTCGCAGCTCCCTGCCCGCAGTCCGAGCACGGTGTCGAAGGTGGAGCCCGCGGTGCTCACCGCGTAGATCCCCGAACGCGGCACCACCCAGTCGAAGGTGACGTCGTTGCCGTTACCGACCCCGCAGCTGAGCGTCATCGCGTCGGTTCCCGCGAGGGTCGACGCGGTCGCGCTCGTCTGCTCGTGGAGCTGTTCGACGGCGCAGTCGAGCCGGGGAGGCAGCTCCGGCTCGCCTCCGCCCGAGCCCCCCGTCTCCGTGCCGCCGGTGCTCCCCCCCGACCCGGACGCGCCGCCCGTGGGCGGGGAGCCGCCGTCCCCCGTGGTGCCACCGCTCTCCGCCCCGCCGGTGTCCGAGCCGCCCGACTCTGAGCCGCCGCTCTCCGTACCGCCCGAGTCCGAGCCGCCCGAAACTGAGCCGCCCGAGTCCGCGCCACCCGAGTCCGCGCCGCCCGAAACTGAGCCGCCCGAGTCCGCGCCGCCCGAGTCCGAGCCACCCGAGTCCGAGCCACCCGAAACCGAGCCGCCCGACTCCGAGCCGCCCGTCACGTCACCGGGTGCGCCAGCCGGGTTGCTCCCCCCGAGCGCTCCCGGTGCCCCGGCGGCAGGCGCTCCGCCGCTGGGAGCCTCTCCGCCAGTCGTCGCGGCCCCGCCGGTCAAGGACGAGCCGCCGGCGCCGCCCTTGCCCGGGTCACACTGACAATCCCCGTACGCCCCATCCGACGAGCACACCCGCGTCGAGGCGGTGCCGTCGGAGCAGGAGCAGCTCGTCTCCTCGAGCGGCGTGCAGTCGCCGGAGCTCGAGTTCACGGTCGTCGAACGACAGCCCGCCAGCGCGGTAGCCCAGCCGGCAGCAGCCAAGGTCAGGATTCGGAAGGTTCGCGTCATGAATCGGCACTCCCTGCGGTCTGGGCAGCAATCCCGAGCAATGGGGCTCCCGAAACCCGCCACGCGTAACACCCGAGTCGGGCCAGTGTCACGCCAATCTGGAGCCGTCATCGCGCGCAGGGCTGAGGCCACGCCCGGCGCCGTCGGCACCGCCCGGTCGTGCAATCCCCGCTCGGCAAGCGCCCTCCGCACCCCGGCGGTCCCCCGGCCCCCTCCCGCGACGGCACGCAACCGACGGCACGCCGTGACCGACAGCACCCCGTGCGGTTAGAGTTCGACCGAGGCACTCTGCTGCTTCAGGGAGCAAGTCCAGCGGTCGACGCCGCATCGCTGCCGGGCGTGCTCTGGGACCCGCGGGTGGGTCGGTTTCGCGCGCCGGCTCACCGCTACCTGGACGTCGCCCGCGAGCTGAGACTGCGCGGTTGCCCCTTCGAAGACGCCCTCGCGCTCGAGCCCTCCCCGGGCGGCGCGGGACTATCGGGGTGGAGCGCCCCGCCCTTACGCCCCTACCAGCAAGCGGCGCTGCTGGCCTGGACGACCGCCGGTCGCCGCGGCACCCTGGTCCTCCCCACCGGCAGTGGAAAGACCCGCGTCGCCTGCGCCGCGATGGCCAATGCGGGTGCGTCGACGCTCTGCATGGTGCCGACTCGGTCGCTGCTCCACCAATGGCGCCAGGAGCTCCGCGAGTGGTATCGCGGTCCCATCGGTTGCCTGGGCGACGGCGAACACCGGGTCGAGGCGGTCACGGTCACCACCTTCGAGAGCGCCTATCGTCGCATGGACCGGCTCGGGGATCGCTTCACGCTGCTCGTGATCGACGAGGCCCACCATTTTGGCCGCGGGGTGAGGGACGAGGCCCTCGAGCTCGCGGCGGCGCCGCTCCGGCTCGGCCTCACGGCCACTCCCGACCCCGAGGGCCTGCCGCGCGCAGCCGCGCTGATCGGTCCCGTCGTGTTCGAGCTCAACCTCGGCGATCTCGCCGGTCGCTGGCTGGCCGACTTCGATCTGGTGCTGCTGCGCACCGCACTGACGCGCGAGGAGCGACTCCGCTACGACGACGAGCTCCGCGTCTTCCGCCCGGTGTTCCGTCAGTTCCGCCAGCTCTCCCCCGACGGCTCCTGGGCGGACTTCGTCGCCGCGTCCCACCGCTCGGAGGCAGGCCGCCGTGCCCTGGCCGCCTGGCGCCGCAGTCGGGAGCTCCTCAGCCTCACCGAGGGCAAGCGTCGACTGGTCGAGGTCCTGCTCGACCGCCATCGAGACGGTCGCACGCTGGTCTTCACGGCCGACAACGCGGCCGCCTACGCCATCGCCCGTCAGCACCTGGTGATGCCGATCACCTGCGACATTGCCCGCGCGGAGCGGGAGCAAGCGCTCGCCGCATTTCGCAGCGGGGCGCTCCGCACGCTAGTGAGCGCCCGGGTCCTGAACGAGGGCATCGACGTCCCCGACGCCGACGTCGCCATCATCGTGGGGGGGGTGCAAGGCGAGCGCGAGCACGTGCAGCGCGTCGGGAGGCTCCTGCGCCCGCGACCCGGCAAGCGTGCGGTCGTGTACGAGCTGGTGTCGACCCGCACCAGCGAAGAACGCCAATCCGTGCATCGAAGGCAGGCCCTTGGACGCGCACCCGCTGAGCTGCTGTAGGCCCGAAGGGGACCTGCTCTTGCCTCAGTACTTCACGGAGGCGGACCACCCGTGGCTGCGGGCGCTCATCGATGAGCGGGAGCGCTACGTCGGCAGCCCGCGGCGCGAGTGGGACGCGCGCCGTCACGAGCCGCTCTCCGTCCCGGCCCCCGGCGCGCGCCTTGCCCTCGCCACCCACGCGCTCGAGCGCAGCGCGAGGGACGCGGTGCGCGCCCCAGCGCCCCCCGCCCGGATCCGCGCCGCCGTCTTCCGCCTGGCGGCGGAGCTCCCGCGCGCGTACGCGCTGAGCGCGGCCGCCAAGGACCTCGCCATCCCCGTGGACGCCATCGAACCCAGCCTCTTCGCCGACCTCCCGCCCGAACGCATCCTCACCTCCATCGAACCGCCGCTCGGTCCGGCGGAGCTCGCCGCCCGTGGCAACCAGCTCCTGGTGGGATCCCTCCTGCGATCGTCCCTGCGCGTTCGCATCGCCGCCCACGGGAAGGTTCGCGCGTTCCTGCGCGAGGTGAAGCTGAGCGGCCTCGTGTGCACGGTCGAAGCGCCCGTCGAGCGGCGCGGCCGCGACCAGGTCCTGATCGACCTCTCGGGACCGCTGGCGCTCTTCCGGCACACGGTGATGTACGGTCGCGTCCTGGCGCGGCTGATCCCACGCCTCGCCTGGTGCGACGACTTTCGTGTCGAGGCGGACTGCCGCCTCTCGGCGGAGCGTCGCGCGACGCTGGTCGTGTCCCGTGGCGATCCGATCACCGCCGCGCGCGAGCTAGAGTCGTGCGACTCCGAGCTCGAGCGTCGCTTCGTCCGCGACCTCGGGCGGCTCGCCCGGGACTGGGAGATCGTCCGCGAGCCCGAGCCCATTGCACTGCCGGGCAGCCTGATCTTCCCTGACTTCGAGCTGCGTCACCGCCGCGCTCCGGAGCGGCGCTGGCTCGTGGAGCTGGTGGGCTTCTGGACCCGGGAGTACCTCGAGCGAAAGCTCGGCGCCTTGCGCGCTGCGCGCTTGAATAACCTCATCGTCTGCATCGACGCCGACCGCAACTGCGCCCGTGACGACCTCCCCGCGCAGGCCCGCGTGGTGCGGTTCCGCCGACGGGTCGACGCGCGAGAAATCCTGGCGATCATCGAGGCCTAGAGCACCGACGCATGCGCCGGGGTAGAAGGGCGCGGGAGACTCGTCGCAACGGCCCGCCGTGGGACCCTTCGAGCCCTCGGTGCCGCCGTCCGCCCGGTCCGCGGGCCGCGGAGTAGATCGGCGGCCGGGAGCCTCGACTCTGCCCATGTCGACGCGCGAACTGCCGAGCAACGGCCGACCCTCTCGCGCCCGATTCACGACGGATCGGACGGGACGATGACCGAATTCTGACCCTCCTCACCCCGCGGTGCGCGTATCCAGTCGAGATGTCCGTCGCGACCACGGCGCGGTTAGAGGCTCAGAGCACGGGCGAGGAGCTCGCCAACGCCATCACTCACGGGGCCGGCGCAGCGCTCAGTTTGGTCGGCACCATCGTCCTCGTCCTGTCCGCGGCGCTGGAGGCTTCGCCGGTCAAGGTCATCAGCTTCTCCGTCTTCGGCTCGTCTCTGTTCGTCCTGTACCTTTCCTCGACCATCTACCACGGGCTGCGGCCATCCCTGGCCAAGCGTGTGTTTCACATCCTCGATCACGGCGCCATCTTCCTACTCATCGCCGGCACCTACACGCCGGTGACGCTGGTGGCCCTTCAGGGATGCTGGGGATGGACCCTGTTCGGCATCAACTGGGGAGCTGCTCTCGTGGGTATCGTCGTCACCGCCTGCTGCTTCGAGAAGGCCCGTCGCTTCAACCTGCTGCTCTACGTCGTCATGGGCTGGCTCGTCGTCATCACCGGCCCGAGGATCTTCGAGGCGCTCGATGCGGCCGCCACCTGCTGGCTCGCGGCGGGAGGACTCTCGTATACGGGGGGAGTGGTGTTCTACCGACTCAAGGTCAAATTTCACCACATGGTGTGGCATCTCTTCGTGCTCGCGGGGAGCGTTTGTCACTTCTTCATGATGTTCCGGCTCTAGAGGGTGGAACTCGGTGCCCTCAAACGACGAGAGGGGAGCGGCACCGTGTCCGCTCCCCCCGCTGTGAGACCGCCCGGACCGGGCCTCAGATCAGCGAGCCGATCCTGGCCCTCACCGACTCGATCAGCTCGATGGCTCGGCCAAGACCCAGGTCGACCGCGAGCTGCACGAGTTGACGTTCACGGTCACCACCCGCCGAGACGACGACAGCCTTGGAGGCGACCTTGGCCGCTGCGGGGGGCCGGCCGCGGCGCTTGCCACTGGTAGGCTCAGAGCGGGCCTTGGCGGCCTTCTTCTTGGCTGCCTGCCTCACGGAGTATACGAGGCCAGCGGTGAGGCTGATTCCCTTCGCCTTCGCAGCAGCGACCACCTCAGATGCCTTCATGGTGGCGGGCTGCTCGCGGATAAATGAGGAGGCGGAGCCATCGCCCGGGCCCCGCTTGCCGGGCCTCCTGGCGGCCTTGGCGGGCTTGGCGAGGGCGGCCTTGGGGGTCTTGGACCCCTTGGCGCGTGCCAGGTAGCGGGTCTTGTACACGCCCTTCTCGGTCAGCGTGATCCCGGCCTCGGCACCCGCGGCAACGACCTCCTTAGCGGGCACGCTGGGGGGGAAGCTGAGGACGAAAGAGGTCTTGGTCTGCGCCTTCGCACCGTCGGCGGGAGCAGTCTCGGCAGCGTTCGTGGAGGGGTCCTTCAACGCCTTCTTGGAGATGGCCTTCTTTGGGGCCGGCTTCTTGGCGACCTTCTTCTTGGGTTTGTGGGGGGATTTCTTTGCGGTCTTCTTGGCTGCCATGGTCGGCATTCCAGCACGATGCGGTGCCTGACCGCAAGCCTACGAAATGTTCGGGACCGGGGTGGGATGATGTGAGGAGAGATCCGCCGATCTCTAGAGCCCGGGGAAGCGGCATGAATCCCGCGTGTTGCAGCGCACTTCTGCGGTTTCGGATCGAGAGTGAGCCCGGGCTATGCGATCCCGCCGTGGAGACAGTGTTGCTCTCCGCCGTCAGGGTCGCCGGCGGTGGCGGATAGCAGCGATGTCGGCGCCCTCTTCCAGTCCGCACGAGCCTGGTCGTGGCTCGTCGCTCTGGCCCCAAGCGGTGCCTGCTCGTCCGGCAATCCCCACTCGGTGGGCGGCGCGTCGAGGTCCGGGATGGTGACCGGCGACCTCAAGTACGGTTTCGGGCGAGAGCGGGGGGTCATCCGCGAGGACATGTTCATCGGCGACGAGTGGGAAACTCACGAGCTGGGGCGAGGCGGAGTCGGCGCATTCGTTGGAGGAATGCCCTCTCCTCTGTCCAAGTTTACGTTGGGGGCACGGCTACGCGTGGAGACCCTCGTCATGAAGGACGGGGTAATTCCCTTGCTCAGTGGAGCCGCTTCGGCGGGAGTCACGCTCGGGGAGCCGCGAAAGCGGCAGTTTGGGTTCGTCCTGGCGGGTGTCGGTGCCGAGGGCATCCCCGCGCTCACTCCCGCTATCTTTGCTGCCCATCTCCTGGGAGGCACTTCCGTGGACGGAGTGGTGCTTGCGGCCGGAGTCGACGTGGGTCTGATGAGGGAGTTCTCATACTTCCTCTTTGGTGTCGAGATCGGCTGGTCGACCTGCTCACGCGCGCTGCCACGACAGCGCGCGAAATCGAGGCTCAGAACACGTCGCGGCGGATCCCGGCGGCGAATACTGGTACGGCCGTGCTCTCCTCGATCCCCCCAGAGGCCGAAACCGCCAGGAGGTTCAGGCCGCCGCTGAGGCTCGGCACGAAACCCGCGAATCTGGCGGCTTCCAGGTCGAGGTAGGCCCGCAGCTCGATCTCGGTCTGGCTCACCTCGGCCGTCTCCGGGGT
>CAYOLF010000160.1:6617-8069 GCA_964404725.1 uncultured Polyangiaceae bacterium | reverse complement strand
GTCGCTGGCGCTGCCGCTGGTGGCGCCGGCAAGCTCCGTCGATTAGACCCCGAGAGGACACCGCGATGGGCAAGCTGTTCGGAACCGATGGCATCAGAGGCGAAGCCAACCGACACCCGATGGACGCTTCGATGGCGTTCGCGGTGGGCCAGGCCATCACCCACGTCCTGAAGCGACCGGGGCACAGCCCGCGGATCATCATCGGCAAGGACACCCGGATCTCGGGCTACATGCTGGAGGGCGCGCTACAAGCGGGGATCACCTCGATGGGCGGGGCGCCCTACCTCGTCGGCGTCCTCCCCACGCCTGGGATCGCGTTCGTCACCGAGAGCATGCGCGCCGACGCCGGCATCGTGGTTTCGGCGTCGCACAACCCGTTCCAGGACAACGGGATCAAGATCTTCTCCGGCAACGGCTACAAGCTGTCCGACGAGCAGGAGGAGCGGATCGAGGCGCTCGTCCTCGGCGGCGAGCTGGCGGGGAAGGTGCCTCCCCCTCGGGAGATGGGCCGCGCCTACCGCCTGAGCGACGTCCACGGACGATACATCGTGTTCCTGAAGAGCTCCTTCCCGCGCGAGCTGTCGATGGAGGGCCTGAAGATCGCCATGGACGTCGCCAACGGCGCCACCTATTCGGTCGCCCCCGAAGCGTTCACCGAGCTCGGGGCCGAGCTGTCCGTCATCCACGGCGCGCCCAACGGCCTGAACATCAACGACCGCTGCGGCTCCCAGCACACGGAGGATCTCCGGGCGCGAGTCCTCGAGACCGGGGCCGCCCTCGGGGTCGCGTTCGACGGCGACGGCGATCGCGCGATCCTGATCGACGAGAAGGGCCGTGAGGTCACCGGCGATCAGATCCTGCTCATCTGCGCCCGGATGCTGAAGCAGCAGGGCAAGCTCACCAACGATCTGCTGGTGACCACCGTCATGAGCAACCTCGGGCTCACGCTCGCCTGCAAGAAGTACGGCATCATCAACCACGCCGCCAAGGTCGGCGACCGCTACGTGCTCGAGGACATGAAGCGCCTGGGCGCCGTCCTCGGCGGCGAGGACTCCGGCCACGTCATCTTCCTCGACCACCACACCACCGGCGACGGGATCCTCACCGCGCTGCAGGTGATCGGCGTGATGCTGCGGACCGGCAAGCCCCTCTCCGAGCTGGCGGGGGGGATGGAGGTCCTGCCGCAGCGGCTCATCAACCTCGACGTCGCCCGCAAGCCGGACATCGCCACGGTCCCGGAGCTCGTGGCGGCCATCGCGCAGGTCGAGGCCGCGCTGGGCGAGGAGGGGCGCGTGCTCGTCCGCTACTCCGGCACGCAAAACATGTGCCGCGTCATGGTCGAGGGGCCCACACGAGAGGCGACGGATCGCTACTGCGAGCAGATCTCCGCCGTGGTGCGCGCCACCCTGTGCTGAGGATGGTCCACCTCCCTCAGTCGGCGAGCGCCAACCA
>CAYOLF010000160.1:0-6517 GCA_964404725.1 uncultured Polyangiaceae bacterium | reverse complement strand
CGAGAGCACGACCTCGAGGCGGCCGTGGTCGGTGGGCGTGGCGGAGACGAGGCGAGATTCACCGACGAAGGCGAAGGTCTTCTGCGCCTCCGCCCGCGCCGCGTCGAGCGAGGCCTCCCGCGTTCGGTCGAAGAAGCGCTCGCGATCCATCGCCCAGTACTCCAGCACGGGCTCGAGCGACGCTGCGTGGGCCCCGGGAAGGCGGTGGCTGAAGTAGAAGACGCGCTTGTCGTCTCGGGACCAGAAGAGGCCGGGCAGGCGTTCCCACTTCTTCGCGTTGACCCCCGCGAGCTTGCGGCCGCTCGCCCAGACCGCTTCACCGTCGGTCCCGTGGATGCCGAGCACGCGGAAAGCCTCGGGGTTGGCCCCGATCCGCCGGGGAGCCGCGTCGAGGTCTTCGAAGAAGAGCACCGTATTCCGGTCGCGTCCCCAGCGCTCGCCGCGAATGTAGCCCGACTCCGGGAAGAGCTGGAACGTCTCCGGGTCGACCTCCAGCCGCGTGGGACCGAAGAAGACCTGCCGCGCGTCGCGGGCGTGGTGGTCGCCCAGAATAGTCGTGGTAGCCGGATCCAGCCCGCGCACGACCCGACCCAGGAAGTAGACTTGCCGGGAGTCCGCCAGCCAATGCGGATGGAGCGCACGCACCGTGGCGAGGTCCCGCACGGTGATCTCCGCGCCGCTGGGGCTGACCACCTTGCTGCCCCGGACGCGATACCCGAACTCGAGCTTGCGGCGTTCGGCGGCCGGCGCGGCAGCGGGCTGCGCGGGCGCGCCGACGACCGTGTAGCGTTCGACCTTGCGCGGTCGCTTGCCCACCTCGCGAACCAGGCACCGGAGCTGGTCGCCGAGCGTTTCCCGGAGGCGCTCCACTTCGCTGGGCGTGAGCACCGCGAAGGCATGGCCGTCCGTCTGATCGGTCGGCGCGAGTGTGAAGACCTGTGCGACCGACGGGTCGACGCAGCGCAGCACCTCGACGAAGGTGCGTTCGACGTCCGCATGGGTGAGCTTCAGCGACACGCGGCGGTGCGCGTCCACGATCAGGGTCGGCGCACCATCCGTCTCCAGTTGCAGGGGGGCTCCCCGCTGTCGCAGCGCCCCGACGAGCGAGGACACGACACCCTCCCGATCGTGCCGGTGGTCGAAGGACAGCCCCCGGGCATCGGCGATGAGGTACGCGGCTCCGAGGAGTACGTCAGGGGCTTCGTCGATCAGATCGGTGGCGGTGACGTCGGGGACGCAGGCAGCTACCGCCGCCAGGAGTCGTGCGAACGGCACCTCGTTTGCGGTGGTCACCACGGGATCCTAGCAGACACGATGCGTCCCCATGGCCCCGGCAACACCGGAGTGCCGTCGAGCCCCCCGAAGCACGGGCTCCGTGGAAGCAACCCCTGGCGTTCCCCGCCGCCTGCTCCCCGCGCTCCCGCGCCTCCCGACGCGCGGCGCGGGCGTGCGCTGGCGATCCCCGTCCGGACGCTGCTAACCTTTGTCTTGGGTTATGCAGGCGTGGCCAACAAGCGCGGGGATCGCCAGTCGGTGCGGGGTGCTCGCGGCGATGGTCCTCGTGGCGAGCGGAGCGCTCGCGGACGAGCCCGGCACAGGAGAGCCCGAGGGCAGCGCCATGCCCACGGTAGCTGACGAGGGAATGGTCGGCGCGTTCGGGGAGGAGTTCTCCGTCGAGCTCACCATCGTCGGCTCCAGGCCGGGGCTCGACTTCACGGTGGTGTCGGTCTTCTCCGAGGAGGACGGTGAGGAGACGGTCCAACTCGTGGACGCGTGTCGCCAGCGCTGCCGGCTACAGATGCCCCCCGGAGCGTACCGGCTCCTGGTCCGCGGCCCACCCGGGAGCGACGTCGTGTCGGGGTCGTCGCTCGATTTCCAGGTTTCTCCACCGGACGACAGGCCCGTCACCCGCTTCGAGCGTTCGGCGGCGGCGGCGACGTGGGAACGGGGTCGCTTCTGGGACGACGCGACGCTCACGGTGACCCCCGCCTCACGTTCTCGCCGGGTGGTAGGCGCCTCGGTCAGCGTCTTCGGGCAAGCGATGATCGTGCTGGGCGGCACGCTGGTGACGACGTCCCTGCTGAGCATGCTCCCTGCGTTCGGGTGCTACGAGGGGCTGTGTCAGCGCACGGGCCCGTCGGTCCTCGCCGTCGGGGCCCCGATCCTCGCCGTCGGGGTCGTGGTCACCCCGGTGGGCTTGGGGATCCTCTGGTCACGCACCCACGGGCGGGTCCACGATCGGACGACGGGCGCCTCGCGGCGGCTCTGAGCTGCTGCGGCAGATCTGTCAGAGCCGGTCAGTCGATGACCTCGACACGGAGGTCCATCGTGGGATCGTCCCAGTCGCTGAAACAGCTCGCCCAGGCCCCCAGCTCGACCGTGACGACGGACGTGAACGCGCCCTCTCCGGGACCCCGATCCAGGCGGAAGACGTAGGTGTCGACAGCACTGTCACCGGGACGCTCGAGGCTCCATCGCGACGGCGTGCCGCTGGTGGACGGTTCGAGGCCGCCGCTGGGAATCCCCACGATGGTCCCGCCGGTGACGGTCGTGCCGGGCGCGCCGGCCGCCGCTGCGCCGGCCGCGCTCGCCCCAGCGCCCGCGGGCGGCGCTCCCGCGATACCCCCGGCGTCACCCGAGCCCGGGGGAGGCTCGACCTGGACGACCTCGACGTCGCCGGTCGCTGCCACCGCCAGGGAGTAGAAGCGAGAGGGCGAGAGTCGAACTCGGACGAGGCGCGAGGCATCCTCCGGACCGAACGGCACCTCCCGCTGGACCTTCAGGGACTCGATGTCGAAGCAATCGGTCGTGCCCAGGCTGGCATAGCCGCTGGCGGCCACGGCGAGCGCCGCCAGGGCCTGGAGCCCCCAGCCACCGGGGCGAGCGCGGGGAGCGGCGCTCATCTCTCGCCCACCCCCGGTGCCTCGAACCCGATCGAAAGCACCGCGCGCCCGAGCGGCGGGACCCCGATCCCGTACTCGATGCCCGGCTGCACGACCACGGCCACGTCGTCGGAGACGGCGATGCGCCAACCCAGCCCGTAACGAAGCAGCGGCAACGCCCCGCCGTGGAAGAAGCGACCGGAGAGCTCGGGGCCCCTGAACGTGCCTCGCTCGGCGGCGTAGCTGAGCCCGAGATCGACGAGGACGAGGGCGCGGCGGTGCCAAGCCTGGAGTTCGAAGCCGACCGTCCCCACGCCGAGCCAGGGGCGTTCCTCGACCGCGTACTCGGCCACCTCGGTCACCAGCGTCCACTCGCGCGGGACCGGCGGCAGGGCGAGCGAGCAGGAGAAGCGCGGTCCCAGGGTGAAGCCGTTGGGCAACACGAACAGGTAGGCGAGCTCGGCGCGCCCGCCGAGCATGGCGCGCTGATCCGTGTCGGACACCGGCGTGGACAGCGCCGCGCCCGTCGCCTCCGCGTCGATGAAGTAGCGGACCGGCCGCGTCACGGCGCTCGCCTCCGCCATGACCCGCCCGACGATCCCCTGGGGCACGGCCGATTCGGCCCGCGCCGCGGGCGCCAGGAGCAACGAAATCGCCACTGCGGTCAACGGGGAACGACCCCCACGCACCAGGGCTCCCCACCCACGAACCATCCCCGGGATCCTAACACGGCGCGGCGCCTCACGGGGTCGTCCCGCCGCCCGTGGCACTCTCGATCGGCGGCTCGCTGGGCGAGCCCGGGGGGGCTCGGCCTGGACGACCTCGACGTCCACGCTTGCCGTCGTCCACCGGTAGGCCGCATAGTGAGCCCGCCTTCCGCGCCGGGGGCACCCGGGGGGCACAGCCCCGGTAGCGAGGGGACGATGGGAGAGCGATACGACGTCGTGGTGATCGGGGCCGGGCTCGGCGGCCTTTCGGCCGCAGCTTCCCTCGCCCGGAAGGGCCTCAGCGTGCTCGTCCTCGAGCGCCACGTGGTCCCGGGGGGCTACGCGACGAGCTTCACTCGCGGACGCTACGAGTTCGAGGTTTCGCTCCACGTCCTCTCCGACATCGGCTCCCCGGAGCGCCCCGGCGGCCTGCAGAAGTTTCTTCGCAACGTCGGGGCCTGGGACGACGTCGAGTTCACCCGCGTCCAGCATTTCTCACGCTCGGTCTTCCCGGACCACGACGTCGTGCTCCCGATGGACCCCTCCGGCTTCGAGGAGGCCGCCTGTCGCGCCTTTCCCGGTTCGGCGCCCGGCATCCGCCGCTTCATGAAGCGGATCATGGCCGTCGCCCGAGAGGCTGATGGGCTCAGCGACGCCTTCGCACGGTCGCGGGGCGGACGACTCCTGCGCCTCGCCACGCTGCCGCTGCGGCTGCGCGCCATGCCACGCTACGCCTTCACCTCGCTCGAGGCCGTGCTCGATCGCGACATCGACGATCCGCGCGCGCGCGCGCTGCTCTGCCAGGCCTGGAGCTACGTCGGGATGCCCCCGTCGTCGTGCTCCTTCCTCTTCTACGCCGCCACCTTGGGCAGCTTGCTCAACCACGGTGGCTGGTACCCCAAGACGCGCTCGCAGGGGCTCTCCACGGCGCTGGTCCGCGCCCTTCGGCGGCACGGCGGCCGCCTCCGGCTCGGCAATGGCGCGCGTCGCATCACGGTGCGCGACGGTCGCGTCGCCGGCGTCGTGGACGACGAAGGCAATGAGATCGAGGCCCGTGCGGTGGTGAGCAACGCGGGCCCCATCGTGACCTATCGCGATCTGATCGGGCGCGAGCACCTGCCCAATGGGACACTCGACCGACTCCGTCGGCACACCCTGGGGACCAGCATCTTTCAGGTGTACCTCGGCGTCGCCAGGCCCGTCGCAGCGCTCGGCATCGACAGCCACGAGGTGATGACGAACGAGAGCTACGACGTCGAGGCCCATTACCGAAGGGGCTTCACCTTCGAGCGGCCGGGTCACATGCTCATCGGTTGTCCCAACCTGGCCATCCCGGAGATCTCTCCGCCGGGCACCGCGCTCGTGACCCTGACGGCCATGGTCTATGGCGAACCCTGGCTCTTGGTCCCGCCGGACGAGTACGTCGACCGGAAGACCCGGTTCGCGGAGCGCATGTTGGCCTGGGCGGAGACGGTCGCGCCCGGCTTGCGCGACGCGGTCGAGGTCGTCGAGGTGGGGACGCCGGTGACGATGGCTCGCTACGCGGGCCATCCGGGTGGCGCCATCTACGGCTTCGAGAACCGGCCGAGCTCCCACACGGTGCTGCGTCCACCGCCCGTTGGCCCCCTCCGTGGGCTCTACCACGTGGGTGCCTGGACGAACCCCGGCGGCGGGTACTGGCCCTCGATCTCGTCCGGGCAGATCGTCGGCGAGATCGCCTCGGTGATCCTGCAGCGGGGGGCGGCATGAAGTCCGAGCTCCGCGCCTGGTGGGCGGATCTGGCGCAGACCGCGCGCGGGTTGCGCGAGGTGGCGCGGCCGAGGCGCGATGAAGCGACCGACGATCAGGCGGCGCTGCTCGAGCGCACCCAGCGGCTGGTGGAGCGCCTGCACCCGCGGCGGATGCGCCTGCGACTGGTCGAGCGCATCGCCGAAACCCCCACCACTTGCACGCTCCGGTTCGAGCGGACCGACGGACCGCTGCCCCCGTTCCGTCCGGGCCAGTATGTCAGCCTGTCGCTTCGCATCGGCGAGGTGGCGACGACGCGGCCCTACAGCATCTCGTCGGCCCCCGGCGGTGCTCGCCTCGATCTGACGCTCAAGCTCAAGCCCAGCGGCTTCGCTTCGCCGACCCTGTTTGGTGAGGTTCGACCGGGGTGGGAGGTCGAGGCGAGCGGTCCCGCGGGTAGTTTCGTCGTCGAGCCCCTGTGCGACCGGGGTGAGCTCGTGTTCCTCGCCGGGGGCAGCGGCATCACCCCGTTCATGAGCATGCTCCGTCACTTCGCGCGGGTCGGCTTCCCGTCCCGCGTCCTCCTCCTGTACGGCAGTCGGAGGATCGACGACGTGCTCTTCGGAGCCGAGCTCGTGCAACTCCAAGCGGCACATCCGGCGCTCGAGGTCGTGTCGGTCATCTCGGAGCCAGGCGAGGGCCACCGCGGACCGACGGGGTTCTTGGGCGCCGAGCTCATCGCACAGCACGCAAACGACGTCGCGGGCAAGACGTTCCTCGTCTGCGGCCCCGAGGCGATGAACCGACACGTGGAGGGCGCGCTCCGCTCGCTGGGCGTGCCCGCGCACAAGATGCGGCGCGAGAGCTTCGGTCCCCCAAGCGACGTGACCGCCGAGTCGGACTGGCCGCCGACGGTGACCGCCGCTCAGGAGTTCACGGTCGAGGTCGAGGGTCGGGGCAGCTTCCCCACCCACGCCGGCGAGGCCTTGCTCAGCGCGCTCGAGCGCCATGGCGTCGTGGTGCCCTCCACCTGTCGAACCGGGGGCTGCGCCGACTGTCGCCTGCGGCTCTTGCAGGGCCGGGTCTACGTGCTGCCGGGCGCCGGCGTGCGCGAGTCCGATCGCGCTGCGGGCATCATTCACTCCTGCGTCTCGTACGCCATCAGCGACGTGCGCCTCGCGACGGACCGCTAGCCTCGAC
>CAYOLF010000159.1:0-8447 GCA_964404725.1 uncultured Polyangiaceae bacterium | reverse complement strand
TAGGTGAGGGTGATGGACGCCGGGGCCGGCGTGGTGAGCTGCGCCGTGACGGCGCCGATCTCGGGCGGAGGCTCGCCGCCCTCGCCGCCGCAGGCGCCGATGAGCAGCGCGAGGAGCGTGAGGCGCAGCGGAAAGATCCGCGCCCATCGCTTTGTCCGCGTCGAGCCGCGAGCTCCGTGCCAACGCGCTGCCCGCTCCCCCTCGAGATGCTGTCCGCCCATGGTCCCTCCAGACGCGCCCGGGCGATCGACCCGCCCCGAAGCCGTGGGGCGAGCCTACTTGTGTTGGGGGGGGGTCAAGCGTGAAGACGACTCGCGTGTCGATTCCAGGTTGGGGCCAAACCGGGGAATATCGATGTCTGGAGAGGGGACAGTAGGAATTCCAAGTTCGGCCTCGATCGGGGCGGGCGAGGACTGCGCCTGAGGAGTGGAGCGCGCGGGGGCGCGTCGTCGCGCCGCCGCGCCTACCCCCCCCGTCGCCGCAGCCGGTCGAGCCAGACGGCGACGACGATGATGGTGCCGGTGAGGATCTCCTGCACCCAGTTGGGCAGGCCGACGTGGGTGCAGCCGGTGTCGATGAAGGTGAGCAGCAGCGCCCCGAGCAGCGTGCCCGCGACCGAGCCCTGGCCGCCGGAGAGGGAGCCGCCGCCGATGACGACGGCGGCGATCACCTTCAGCTCGAGGCCGAACGAGTCGGTGGGATCGCCGACCGTGAGGGTCGAGAACTCGAGCCCGCCGGCGACGCCGGCGAGCAGGCCGCCGAGGACGTAGACGAGCACCGTGACCCGGGCGACGTCGATCCCGCAGAGGCGGGCGGTGGCGGGGCTCGAGCCGGTGGCGACGACGTGGCGGCCGAAGCGCGTGCGGGCGAGCACCAGGGCCGCGGCGGCGGCGAGGCCGAGTGCGATCCAGATGCCGAAGGGGAAGAGCTGCCAGGCCCGCTCGGGCGGGGCCAGGGTCATCAGCTCCTCGAGCCAGCCGGGCTCGGCGTCGATCTTCTGCTCGCGCGCCAGCCCCTTGGCCAGGCCCCGGAGGGCGCTCATCGTGCCCAGGGTGGCGATGAACGGGGTCAGCCGCAGCCCGGCGACCAGGGCGCCGTTGATCAGGCCCGCCAGACCGCCGACGGCGACGCCGACGCCGAGGGCCACCAGCGGGGAAGCCCCGGCCTGGAGCGAGCGGGC
This sequence comes from uncultured Polyangiaceae bacterium, assembly GCA_964404725.1. Taxonomy (GTDB): domain Bacteria; phylum Myxococcota_A; class Polyangia; order Polyangiales; family Polyangiaceae; genus JAFGBI01. The sequence continues at coordinate 7,267 of CAYOLF010000159.1, read as the reverse complement.
GATGGCCACCGTCCCCAGCGCCACCACGGAGCCCACCGACAGATCGATGCCGCCCTGGATCATGATCAGCGTCATGCCGATGGCGGTGACGCCGACCACCACCGTGGCGCGGACCATCGAGAGCAGGTTGAGGGTGCCCGGGTACGTCTCCGGAGCGACCGCGGCGAAGAGGGCGTAGACGACCAGCAGGGCCGCGAGCGGCCCGAACCAGGGCTCCGCGAGCAGGGCGCGGGCGCGAGCGGGGAGGGGCATGGGGAAATGGGGAGAGGCAGCGGGCAGGGGGTTGGGTTGGGGGCGGGGATTGGGGATGAGGGGGCGGGGAGCGGGGGAGAACGGGCTCAGCCGCCGGCGGCCTCGAGCAGGACCGCGTGGGCGTCGAGCTCGCGCGCGGGGCGGGCGGGGCCGAGCTCGCCGCGGCACATGACGGCGATCCGGTCGCACAGGGCGAAGAGCTCGGGCAGGTAGCTCGACACCACCAGCACGGCTTTGCCGCGGGCGGCGAGCTCGTCGATGACGGCATGCACGTCGGCGCGGCTGCGGACGTCGATGCCGCGGGTGGGCTCGTCGAGCAGCAGCACCTCCGCGTCGTGGTGGAGCAGCCGGGCGAGCGCGACCTTCTGCTGGTTGCCGCCGGAGAGGTCGGCGACGCGCTGGGTCGCGCCGCGGCAGCGGATGCCGAGGCGGGCGACGAGAGCGTCGGCGGCGGCGCGCTCGCGCCCGGGAGCGACCAGCGGCCCGTGGCCGAGCCGCCGGGTGAGCACCGTGTTCTCGGCGATGGACAGCTCGAGGGCCAGGCCCTCCGCCTTGCGATCCTCGCTGAGCAGGCCGACCCCCTGCGCGAGGCGCCGTGGCGGCCGCGCGAAGCCCTCGACGCCGAGCACCCGGAGCCTGCCCGAGCGGACCGGATCGAGCCCGAAGATGGCGCGCAACAGCTCGGTGCGGCCGGCGCCGACCAGGCCCGCGACGCCGAGGACCTCGCCGCGCCGGAGCTCGAGGGAGGCCGCGCGCGGCAAGCGCGCGCCCGCGAGGGCGTTGAGGTCGAGCACCACCTCGCCCGGCTGGCGCTCGGCGCGGCGCCCCCGGAGCTCGACGGTGCCGCCGGCCATGGCGCCCACCAGCGCCTCGGGGGTGGTGTCGGCGATGCGCCCCGTGGCCACCGAGCGCCCGTCGCGCAGCACGGTGAAGCCGTCCGCGATGTCCATCACCTCCTCGAGGAAGTGCGACACGTAGAGCACGGCGAGGCCGCCCGTGGCGAGGCGGCGGAGGGTGACGAAGAGCTGCTCGACGTCGGTGGCGGTGAGGCTGCTGGTCGGCTCGTCCAGGATGAGCACGCGGGGGCTCGGCAGCGCGAGGGCGCGGGCGATGACGACCCGCTGCCGCTCGGCGGGGCCCAGGGTGCTGGCGCGCCGCGCGGGCTCGATGCGGTCGAGGCCGTGGGCGACGTGGGCGAGCGCGGCGGTCGCGCGGGCCCGGAGCGCCGCGCGGGCGACGAGGCCACCCGTCGTGGGCTCGTCGCCGAGCAGGACGTTCTCCTCCACGGTCAGGTGGTCGCAGAGCTCTGGCTCCTGGGGCACCAGGGCGATCCCGGCGCGGCGCGCGGCCACCGGATCGCGCGGGGCAAAGGGCGCGCCGCCCAGGGTGAGCGTTCCGGCCGCGGCGGCCTCGACCCCCGCGAGGATCTTCATCAGCGTGCTCTTGCCGGCGCCGTTCTCGCCCACCACGGCGTGGATCTCCCCGGGCGTGACCTCGAGGTCGACGCCGGCCAGGGCCACGGTCCCGCCGAAGGACTTGGCGAGGCCGCGCACGATCAGCACCGGCGGCGCGGCGTGGGGCGCGGCCCCCACCGGGCGCGGCTCGCTCGAGGCGTGTTCGGGGTCGCTCATGGGCGCGGACGGGGGGTGCCGCTGGGGCCGGTCATCCGCCGGCGCCGAGCCACTCGGTCAGATCGGGCGCGACGAGCTGCTGGATCGCCGGCTCCGCGAGGTTCTTCGCCGTCACCAGCGTGGAGCCGGTGTCCACCCGGGGCTCGATCGGCTCGCCGCGCAGGTGTTTGACCATCGCCAGGGCGCCGCGGTAGCCCATCTCGAACGGCCGCTGCACCACCAGGCCGTGGATCTTGCCGGCCTGGAGCCCGCTCACGAGCTTGGTGGAGGCGTCGAAGCCGACGAACTTGACCTTGCCCGCGAGGCTCGCCTTGTCGAGGGCGAGGAGCAGACCGAAGCTGCTCGACTCGTTGGGTGCGAACACCCCCGCGACGTCGCCCTGGGCCGCGCGCTGGGCGATGAGCAGGCTCTCGCTCGCGGCGTAGGCGCTCTCCGTGGTGGGGCCGGAGTACTGGTTGTCGCTCACCACCTGTACGCCCGGGGCCTTGCGCACGGCCTCGAGGAACCCCTCCTCCCGCTCGTGGGTGCTCGCCGAGCCCTCCTGGTAGCGGAGCACCACGACTCGGCCCTGTCCGGCGAGGAGCTCCACCATGTGCTCGCCCGCGAGCCGACCGGCAGCGCGGTTGTCGGTCATCACGAAGCTCACCGGCTCGGGCGAGTCGAGCCCCGAGTCGATGATCACCACCGGGATGCCGCTCCGGACCGCGTCCTTGACCGGCGCCCGCAGCCCCTTGGCGTCGAGCGGGGCCAGCACGATCCCCGAGATCCGCTGGGCGACGAAGCTCTGCACCAGATCGATCTGGCTCTTGAGGTCGTCCTCTTTGAGCGGTCCCTTCCACACGAGCTCGACCCCTAGCTCGCGCGCCGCCTTGACCGTCCCTGCGTGCACGCTCTTCCAGAACTCGTGGGTGGTGCCCTTGGGGATGACCGCGACGCGGAGCGCCTTGGGCGCCGCGCCGCCACCGGAGGGCGAGGCCCGGCGACAACCGGCGGCGGCTGCGGCGAGGCCGACGAGGGCGAGGAACTGGCGTCGGGAGGGCATCGGTCAGCCCCGACCCAGGATCCGCACGGCGAAGCCGAGCTCGAGGGAGAGCGCGATCATCTCCTCGAAGACGTCGCCGTAGGCCACGGCGGCGTGGTTCGAGAGGTAATGCGCCATCAGCGTGTCGCGCGCGATCCCGAGATCGGCCGCCATGAACGGCCACTCGGGGCAGGTGCTCTGCCACCAGGCGTCGCGGACGGCCGGCGGGAGCCGTACCACCTCGCCGCGACCGACGTCCATCCACAGCCGCCCGCCCTTGAGGTAGGTGCGCGCCCAGGTGATCTTGCCCGGCAGGCTCTCGCCAGCCAGGGTGCCGCCGGGGTTGGGGAAGTACATCGCCGACTGGCGGTAGGAGTGCGCGCCCCGCAGCGTCTCGGGGTCGTGGTTGAAGGCATAGGCGCCCGAGGAGCCCGAGTTGAGGAGCAACCAGACGAAGCGCCCCTCGTGCTCGGCGCCCCAGCGGACGTCGTGGAACATGACGCCGCCGTGCAGGCCCTTCTTCTCGAGCACCCGCTTCATCAGCTCCATGGGGATGACGTTGCCCTGATCGGCCTCGGTGGCGCAGGCGATGGGGTGGCCATCCGTCTCCGGGCGGCAGCTCGAGTTGAAGAGCCCCTCGGCCAGGTCCGACGGCGGCCGCAGCGGCAAGAGGCCGAGCTGGTACTGGATGCCGAGGCAGTCCGCCCGGTACTCGCGCACCAGATCGAGCACGGCGAGGTAGTCGCGGAGCTGCTCGCGGGTAGCGTTCTCGTCGAAGTCCTCGGCGCCCGGCTCGCGCCAGTGGAAGGTGACGCCCTTCTCGCGGACGAAGGCGAGGGCGGCGTCGAGGCGGGCGTCGTCGATCCGGCGGCCGCGGTCGATGATCCAGGCCTGGTCGATCTTGTGCTCGGAGAAGCCGTGCGGCGCCAGCAGCCGGGGGCCAAAGTAGGCGTTGATCATCCCCATCGAGGTGTCGCCGAGCATCAGGATGAGGACGCGGCGGGCGCGGATCTCCCGCGCCACGTCGGCGGCCAGCGCGGACGCTGCGGCGCCGATGGGCGCCTGGTAGCGGAGCTCCTCTTCCGGGTAGGCGACGCGGCCCGTGGTGCACCACTCGTCGAGCCGGGCCATGAAGGCGTCGTCGGCGGTGAAATCGGGGGAGGCGGTCCAGACCCGCGAGAAGGCGCGGCCCACCGTCTCGAGGCAGGCGCCCGTGTTGAGCAGGCCCACCAGGCCCGGCCACTGGCCGGAGAAGTTGGAGGCGAGGAGGAGCGGGTTGTCCTTGCCGACCACGCCCTCGGTGGTGTGCGGCCCGTAGATCCAGTGCACGCAGACGCCGATGGTGGGATCGGTGACCGGCCCGAGCTTTTCGATGGCGTGGTGCGGCTTGGAGAGGAAGCCCGGGATTCGGTAGGGGACGCGGCCGAGCTTCTTCAGGGCGCGCTCGAGCTGCTGGGTGGCGGCCTCGATGGCCGGGATGGCCTCCTCGTTCGGTCGATCGCGCCCGTCGCCGGGCCAGAAGAGGGCAATACGTCGTTCCATCGCTGACTCCTCGTCCGCGCGCGGGCCGCGGGGACGACGATGCTACCACCCGGCCGCGGGCTTGGGGAACCGGCGCCACCCCGCCGCGTCGGGGTCCGTTCGGGGCCGCCTAGAACGGGAACAGCCGGGGGATCAACGTGCAGCTGACCAGACCGACGCCGATCTGCATGGGGACGCCGACGCGGAGGAAGTCGGTGAAGCGGTAGCCGCCGGGGCCGTACACCATGAGGTTCGTCTGGTAGCCGATGGGGGTGGCGAAGGAGGCGGAGGCCGCGAACATCACCGCGACGCAGTAGGGCATCGGGCTCGCCTCCAGGCGCGCGGCGAGCGAGAGCCCGAAGGGGAACATCAGCGCCGCGGCGGCGTTGTTGGTCACCAGCTCGGTGAGGATCGCGGTCGCCACGTACATGGCGATGAGTGCCGCGAAGGGGGTGCTCGCCCCGAGCTCGACGATGGATTCTGCCAGCCACCGGTCGAGGCCGGACACGCGGATGGCCTCGCCGAGCCCGAACGCCGAGGCGATCGCCACCAGCACGGGCAGCTCGACGGCGCGCCGCGCCTCGGACCCCGTCAGGCAGCCGGTCAGCACCATCGCCACGGCCGCGACCAGCGCGGCGCGGAACATGGTGGTGAGCTCGGTGGCGGCGGCGAGCACCATCAGGAGGAGGATCGCGAGCGAGAGCAAGGAGCGGTCGTGCCGGAACTTGCCCGAGTCGGCGACCTCGCTCACCAGGTAGAAGTTGCGCCGGTTGCGCTGCTCTTCGGCCCAGGACGTCGAGCACTCGAGGAGCAGGACGTCGCCGCGCTCGAGCACGATGTCGCCGATCCGTCCGCCGAGGCGCTGCCCGTCGCGCGCCGCGGCGATGACGACGGCGTGGAACTGGCTGCGGAACTCCCCCTCGCGGATGGACTGACCGCAGAGCGGGTTGCCGGGCGCCACCACCGCCTCCACCAGGCAGCGGTCTCGCTCGGGCGCGCCGAGCTGGAAGGTCTGGTGCGGCGCCGGCGCCAGGCCCGCGATGCGCTGCAGATCGACGACCGCCTCCCGCGGCCCGACGAACACCAGGCGGTCGCCCTCCTCGAGCCGCGTGGTCGGCTCGACCGCGGGGAGCGCGGTGGTGCCGCGCTCGAGCTCGGCGAGGTAGGCGCCGGGCAGGTGGCGGAGCCCCGCCTGCTCGATGGTCACCCCCACCAGCGGCCCGTTCGCACGGACCAGGAACTCGGAGGTGTACAGGCGCGGATCGTCGGTGCCGCTGATCGCGGGGCGGCGATCGGGCAGCAGCCGGGGCCCGAGCAGCACCAAGAGCAGGCAGCCGATCCCGGTGACCGCCAGCCCGATGGGGCTGATGTCGAAGATCCCGAGCCGCTCGAGCCCCGGGGTATGGGCGAGGTTCCGCTCGATGAGGCCGGTCACGACCAGGTTGGTGCTGGTCCCGATGACGGTGATGGTGCCGCCGAGCACCGCCGCATACGACAGGGGGATGAGCAGCTTGGAGGCGGCCCGATCGTGGCGGCGGGCCCAGTCCTTCACCGCGGGCAGGAGCGCCGCGACGATCGGCGTGTTGTTGAGCACGCTAGAGAGCGCTGCGACCGGGAACGACAGCCGCGCGAGCGCCACGTCGAGGCGCGACGAGCGGCCGAGCAGCAGCCCCGCGATCCGTGACACCGCGCCGGTCTGGCGCACGCCCGCGGCGACGACGAACAGCGCGGCGACGGTGAGCATCCCCTCGTTCGAGAAGCCGGAGACGGCTGTCCTCGCGTCGACGACCCCGGCGACGAAGACGGCGACCAGCCCCGCGAGCAAGACCGCGTCTGCGCCGAGCGACGAGAACGCCAGCAGCCCCAGCACACCGGCCAGGACGGCGAGGGTGAGGGCTGCCTTCGTCGGGTCCATCTAGTTCGGGCCGGTTGAGCAAGGCGCGTGCCGATGGGCGGGATCGCAGAGAACCAGGGCGAATACACGGCGAGCCACGAAATGGCACGGGCCAGCCGTCGAATAGTTCGGCGCCCGTCGGGGGGCAAGGGCGGGCCGCGCGGGGGCTGGCGCTGGCCGGCGCGCGCCAACGAGGATACCGTCGGCCCATGGTGCGGACGAGCGGCGCCGGGGCGAGGGCAGGGGGTGGGCTCGGGCTCGGGCTCGGGCTCGGGCGGGGGCTCGGGCTTGGGTTCGGCGTCGGCGGGGCGACGGCGCTCGCCGCTGCGCTCGCGTGCGCGCCAGCGCCGCCACCGGTCGCGGCGGCTCCGCCGCCCGCCGCCATTGCACCTGCAGAGCCCCCCATGACGCCTGCTACCGCCAGCTCTCCCGCCGCCGAGCGTCCCGCCGTCGAGGCCTCCTTCGCCGCCGATCTCGCCTTCTTGCGCGAGCACGGCGCGCCGCTGGTGCTCGAGTCGCCGTCGGGCGGGCGCGTCGTGGTTTCCGCCGAGTACCAGGGGCGCGTCCTCACCAGCGCGGTGTCGCCCGACGGGGCGAGCCTCGGCTACCTGAACCGCCCCTTCATCGCGGCGGGCAAGACCGGCACCCAGTTCGACAACTACGGCGGGGAGGACCGCTTCTGGCTCGGCCCCGAGGGCGGGCAGTTCGGCCTTTACTTCGCGCCCGGTGCCCCCTTCGAGTTCGCGCGCTGGCAGACCCCGGCGGCGCTGCAGGAGGGCACCTGGCCGATCGCCGAGCAGGGGCCCCGTCACGTGGCGTTCACCCGGCGCATGCAGGTGACCAACCACTCGGGCACCCGGTTCGACGTGGAGGTGCGCCGCACGATCCGCTTGCTCGACGCGGCCGAGGCGCGCGCCGCGCTCGGGCCGGCGGGGCCGGCGCTCGAGC
>CAYOLF010000158.1:0-8510 GCA_964404725.1 uncultured Polyangiaceae bacterium | reverse complement strand
CCCCGGCACCGGCGGCGACCCCGGCACCGGCGGCGACCCCGGCACCGGCGGCGACCCCGGCACCGGCGGGACCCCACCCGACGTTCTGACCGTTCAGCTCCAGGAGGAGCGCCAGATCATCCGTGGCTTCGGCATCAACGCTACCATCATGCCGAGCGGCAAGTCGCTTCCGTGGGAGCAGCTCTTCACTACCGATGGCGCCAACGGGCTCGGCCTATCCATCCTGCGGATAGGAATGCGTGAAGACGGCGGTCATAGAGACGTCCCCAGTGATTGGCAAACCGCGAGAACCCTTGGCGCCAGAATCATCGGGTCGTGCTGGAGCGCTCCGGCAGACTGGAAGGACAATGGGAGCACGACTGGGGGTGGGCACCTGCTCCCGAGCCGCTATTCCGACTGGGCGACAAGGATAGCCGACTACGCCAACGACAACGGCCTCTACGCGATGTCCGTCGGGAATGAAACCGATTTTGCATCCTGTTCTCCGTCTCAGGGGAGGCCGTGTAATCCACCGCTGACTGACGAATACGAGTCAATGGTCTACACCGGGAAGGAGTTGGCTGCATTCGTCAAGGTCGCTGGGCCGATCATCAAACAACGGGCTCCCAATACCAAAGTGATCGCGCCCGAAGCCTCAATCTGGCTCCACGTGTGGAGCAATCTCTCTCCTACCAACAAGGCCAACGGCGGCTACGATAGCTCCGATCCGCTGGAGTGTAATTGCTACTCGAATGAGATCACCGCTGCCGCGGAAGCGACCTGTGCTGCAAAGTGCACCGAGGACGGCTATGACTATGGTCATTGGCTGGCCAGGGACCCAGAGGCCTGGGCCGCGTTCGACATCATGGGTGTGCACGAATACGAATCGCAGGTGGCGTACGCCTGGCCAGCTGACGTCAACGGCGGGGTGAAGGACAAGGAAGTTTGGCAGACCGAGATGTCCGGCGTGATGTACTGGCCGGAGCAGGGGCCCTCGACCGACATCAATAACGGTGTCGCGGTCGCACGGTGGATTCACTCGGCCTTGACGGTTGGCGAAGCTTCGGCCTGGCTCTATTGGTGGTACGAAGCCTACTACCAGAACGACAACGAAGGCCTGGCCCTGGTCCAGGGGAGCAGCACGATCGCCAAGCGTTACTACGCCATGGGCAACTTCAGCAGGTTCATACGCCCCGACGTCTTCCACGCGGTGCGGATGGCCGGCCCCGCCCCAGACAAAGTCCTGGTTTCAGCATACAAGGGCGACGGTGGCGAGGTCGTCATCGTGGCGATCAACGAGACGAACCAGGCCGTCGAGATCCCGATCGCCATCACGGGCGGAACGGCGCCCGCCTCCTTGACCCCGTGGGTGACGTCCGCGCAGGACAACCTGGTGTCCAAGCCCGCCGTCACCGTGACCGACGGGGTCTTCACCGCCTCGCTCCCCGCCACGACCGTCACCTCGTTCGTGAGCCAGTAGCGTCGAGCGAGATCAGTCTGGCACCGAGAGGGGGCGTTCGCCCCCTCCGGTCGCCCTCGCCGTTCCGTGCGCGACTCGAATCGCGGGATCGGGCCTGTATCGAGCGGCCGCGTTTGGGGACGATCGTTGACGCGACCGACCTACCGCGGACCGTCATGGGCTCCGAAGGGCATCACCGTCGCATGAGCGCCCGTGCCCGCGCGGATGCCGGCGCCGTGACCGGAGTGTAGAGCTGCAAGAGCCCGGCGCGGTCGCGCCGTAGGACGTACGGTCCCGTTGGATAGTTCGGGCGGACTGGGGAGGAAGAGAGTCCCTGCCAGGGCTTCCACAATGGGGGCAAGTTGTAGCGGAGTGGCGCGTTCCAATACTCCCCTGCCGGGGCCTGGACGCACCCGACCGCTGTTCCCTGCACCGGAGGCCATCATGCTCGCTCTTCTCCCCCTTCCCACGGCACCTTCAACCGCCGCCTCCCTGGCACGTCCCCGCCTTTGGCTGCCAGCGCTCCTCGTCGCGCTCGTCTCGTCCGCCTGCGCTGACGAACCCGGGGAGGCCTCGGGCAGCGGCGGCGCCGCTCCGAGCACGGGCGGCGTCTCGACCAGTGGCGGCGCTCCCGGCAGCGGCGGCGCGTCTACCGGTGGGCTCGCTGGCGTTGGCGGCACGAGCAGCGGTGGGGCGCAAACCGGCGGTGTCAGCCCGACGGGCGGTGTCAGCCCGACCGGCGGCGTCAGCCCGACGGGCGGCGTCAGCCCGACCGGCGGCGTCAGCCCGACCGGCGGCGTCAACCCGACCGGTGGCGTCAACCCGACCGGTGGCGTCAACCCGACCGGCGGCGTCAACCCGACCGGCGGCGTCAACCCGACCGGCGGCGTCAACCCAACCGGCGGCGTCAACCCAACCGGCGGCGTCAACCCGACCGGCGGCGCCGAGACTGGCGGCACCCCCGCGGGTGGCGCGACGACCGGCGGCAGCGCGGGAGCCGGCGGCGTCTCGGAGGGCGGCGCCCCAGCCACGGGCGGGGGCGACGCGACCGGTGGGACCAACTCGGGCCAGAGCGAGGGCTGCGGCACGACGCCCACCATTCCGAGCAGTCAGTACAACAACGGCACGACCATCCCCATCACCGCCGCCGGCATGCAGCGCCGGTACATCCTCAACGTGCCAGCCAACTACGACAACACCAAGCCACACAAGCTCATCATCGCCTGGCACCAGCTCGACGGTAACGACAAGCAGATGTACGCCAATGGCTATTATCATCTGCTCGAGCGGTCCGAAGACAGCGCCATCTTCGTTGCCCCCAACGGGCAGAAGAACGGCGCGCCCTGCACGGGTACGGGCAACGGCGACGGTGGATGCGGGTGGCCCAACTCCAACGGCGTGGACATGGCCCTCGGCGACGCCGTCGTGGCCGAGATCAAGGCGAACTTCTGCGTCGACACCAACCGGATCTTCGCCACGGGGTGGAGCTACGGCGGCAGCATGTCGTATGCCAACGCATGCGAGCGTCCGCTCGGCGGGACGAAGGACGGCGTCGCCGGATACATCCGCGCCGCCGCCATCTACTCGGGCGCCGTGATGAGCCCGTTCGGCGGGTGCACGCCCAGTGACACGCCGGTGGCCTATTACGCCTCGCACGGCACCGGAGACTCGGTCCTGGGCTACGATGGCGGGGTGACGATGGCGCAGAACTGGGCCAACACCAACGGCTGCGACTGGGCGACCCCCACGCGGGCCAGCAGCGGCCACGTCTGCACCGACATCGCGGGCTGCACCGACGGGTATCCGGTGAAGTTCTGCTCGTTCAACGGCGACCACACCCCCGACCCCTCGGACGGCGGCGGCGGGAGCTGGCAGTACCAGCTCGTCTGGGATTTCTTCGCCCAGTTCTGACCCCGCGATCTCGCCCCGACCCGGGCGCGCGTCGGCGAACCGCCGCGCGCCGGGTCGCCTCACTCCGCGGGGATCAGCTGGCCGTTCTCGTCGAACTCGAGCCGCGTCCCCGCTGGGTAGCTCTGCCCGTTGATCTCGCAGTCCTCGGTCAGCAGCTCGCTCCTGACGAGCCCCGTGTCCCAGTACCGCGCGTTCTTGCCCGGACAGGGCAGCTCCTGCTGGATCACGGGGCTAGCCGCCTCGACGTCGTCACCCGACGTCGTCACCGGGCCACTCTCCAGCGTCGCGGCCGAAGCGGCGCCCGCCTCGTCGGTTGCGGCGCCGCTCGGTGGGGACTCCGCCGGCGCGGCTGCACCCCCGCAAGCCACGAGCACCCACGCCGCCCCCGCCAGCACCACTCTTCCACGCTCCATCATCGCGCATCTCCCTGACGCACGGTAACCAACCGGGCGCTCACCGGCAATCGCGACCTCGGCCCTGCACCGAGCCGACGCAGCGTGGATGTTCACTGGGAGGTCGTCACGTTCGCGACCGGGAAATCGACGCTCCCCTGGCCGGCGGCGGCCTCCACCACGATCTTGACCTCCAGCAGCTTCCCGAGGTTCCAGCCCTTGGCCTCCCACGCCGCAAAGTGGTCCGAGACGGTGATGGTCCCGCACTGCTTACCCTGGGTCCGGATGCTGTAGTACTGGTTCCAGTTCCCGGCGCCGCCGCAGCGGTCACCACCGGTCCCCGAGGTGTTTCTGTACACGAGGTTGTACGTGCCACCGTCGATCTCGGCCGTGCCGCTCGGTTGAGTCCCCGTGTTGAACGGCATCTGGTGGAACGAGTCCTCGACGATGTACCACTCGATGCACGGGTTGGTGGACCACCCGTAGATCCCCAGGTACGAGTACTGGCCGGCGGTCCCCGACTTCTTGAAGACGTAGTCCGCCTTGATCGTCCCGTACTCGGCGTACGACTTACCGGCGTTGCCCCACTCGAAGCCCATCCGCCCCAGATAGTCTCCCGAGTTGTTCCAGGAAGCCCTGAACGCAGGGACGCCGTAGGTGGTCAAGTTCCCCGGGCCCCCGTTCGTCCAGATCTGCCAGGCCAGGTTGCCCGAGCCGCCCTCAGCCCAAGTCGCCGAGTGCTCCTGGGCACCCGAGGTCGGCATCGCGGCGTTGCAGTCGACCTCGCCCACGCCGCCAGTCGTGGCGCCGCCGGTCGTGGCCCCGCCAGTCGCCACGCCACCGGTCCCCACGCCGCCAGTCGCTACACCCCCCGTGCCGCCGCCGCCGGTGCCGCTCGAGCTGCAGCGGCCGCAGCTCTCGTTGCAGTAGCCGCCGTCGACCATCCAGGCAGCGCTGCACTCCTCGGTTTGGCTCGCCCATTGATCGCAGGTCGCCTCGTCCCAGTCCGTTCCGGTCGGCCTCACGTTGGTGCAGTCCGCACCGCCCGTGCCGCCGGTGCTCACGCCGCCCGTCGCCACGCCCCCCGTCGCTGCGCCCCCGGTGCTCGCACCGCCGCTGCTGACGCCCCCCGTTGCCACACCCCCGCTCGCCACGCCCCCGGTGCCGACGCCGCCGCTGCTGTCCCCGCCGGTCGCCACACCCCCCGAGGCGCCACCGCTCCCCTGGCCACCGGTCGAGGCGCCGCCGGTCCCGCCCACGCAGCCACCGCTCTCGCAGGTACCGCCGCCGCAGCTGATCCCGCAGGCTCCGCAGTTCTCCGGATCCGTGGTCACGCTCACGCAGCGGCCACCGCAGTCCTGCTGCGGCGCGGTGCAGGCGCAGACCGACGCGATGCAGGACCGACCAGCGCCGCACGCGGTATCGCAGGTGCCACAATGTGCGACGTTGGAGGTGGTATCCACACAGTCGCTCCCGCATTGGGAGAGCCCGTTCGCGCAGCCGGCCTGGCAGGTCCCGAGTGAGCAGACCGTCCCCCCCGCGCAGCTTTGGCCACAACTCCCGCAGTTGGCCGAGCTGGACTGGGTGTCCACGCAGCCGTCGGCGCAGCTGCTGTAGCCGGTCTGGCAGGAGCAGGCCCCGGCGACGCAGGTCGAGCCCGGGCCGCAGGCCACGCCGCAATCTCCGCAGTTATTGGGGTCGGAGCTGCCGTCCACGCACTCCGCCCCGCAGGAGAGCAGCCCGGCGGCACAATCAGCGCTGCCACCCCCCCCAACGCCAATGAGCAATCCCGAAGCCAGATCGTCGCTGGTGGCGCAGCCGGCGGCACTCCCGAGAACGACCGCTGCCACGACGGAGGAAAGATGCACCGCCACACTCCGCTTCGACGACCTGGGGAGAGCCATTGCCTGCCGACCTTTCGGGCGCACTTGCGCCATGCCTCGGACCCACGTCGATTCCCTATGGTAGCGAAAATGATCGCCCCCTCGAGGCGATACGCGTGCGAGCCGGCACCACCGAGCGGAGCCCTCCCCGCGGGTCCTTCGCCGGTGGGGCTCCGGTTCTCGCCTCGAACCGGGTGCTCCGGGCGCTGCCCTCGGAGTCACCATGCCCCCAGCGCTGAAAGTTTCGGGCGCGCATAGAAACGATCCGAGATCGGCGAGCCCGGCTTCATCCGCGGCCGCCCCGCCGTCCATGGCTCTTCGCGCTGGCAGCGAATGACCCGGCGCCCTGGCCCGCTCGAGCACGAACCGTTACCCTGCGCTCGGGATGGAGCGCTGGTCGGCGAGGGCTCCTCGAACGGCTCGGGCCGGCGGAACGGCGCCGCGAGCGGCGCCTGCGTCGACGCGGCACCCCCTCCGGCCCCCTGGTGTTGCCGATGGAAGCACCTTGAGCGGCGCGACGATTCGCTCCTCCTGGTGGCTCGCCGCCCTCGGGCTCACCGCCCTGCCGCTCGCGCTCGGCGTCGGTTGGCACCTGGCTCGACCGAGCGCCGCGACCAGCGAAGCGTCGGCGCCGAGCGCGGCGACCTCGGGCGCGCGCAGCGCGGAGTATCTCGCGCCCCTCGGCGCTGCTCCCGCCGATGGCCGAGCGCCGCTCGCCGACGCCAGCGACGACCCGGCCGCGACCCTCGCCGCGCTCGCCGCGATCGAGGCCGCCTACGTGGCGCGTGCACCCGGTGACGATCCGTTCCCCCCCGAGCTCGATCGCGAGGTCCTCCGCCAGCTCGGCGCCGAGCATCCCGCGGTCGTCGCGAAGGCGCTCGTCGCGGCGCGCGTGCCGATGCTGGCGGGGCGCCCGAGCGAGGAGCTGGTCGCGATCGTCTCCGGGCTAGCGACCGCCGCTCAGCCTCCGGAGCGACGCCAGGCCGCCCTCGAGGCGTTGAGCTCACTCCGACCGAGCCAGCGAACGCCGGCGTGGCTCGAGCTCTTCGAGGCTGCCCTGCGTGCGCCCGAGCCGCAGCTGGTCGCGACCGCCCTGGAGTCGCTCCTCGGGAGTCCACGCGTCTGGCAAGATCGCGCGGAGCTCCGCGCGCGCTGGAGCCCCATCCTCACCGCACTCGCCGGACACTCCGATCCGGGGATCCGGGGCCGCGCGCTGGCCGTGCTGGCGCTGCTGGACGGCGGCGCCGCCAGCACCCGCGCCCGGGCCCGCGCGGCCCTGCGCGACCCGCACCCCTACGTCCGCGCCGTGGGCTGCGACGTCCTGGGCCAGACGGACGAGGCGGCCTACATCCACGATCTGATCCCGCTCGTCGGCGACCTCGCCGAGGCCCGCTACGATCTCGGGGGCTGGACGCGCCTCGATGGCCAGCCGGGGAGCCTCCCGCACGCCGTCCCCGGGCGCCCGCACGTCGCGGAGGCCGCGCTCTACGCCGTGGAGACGCTCGCCGACGGGGCCATCCGCCTCCCCTTCGGCGGCCGCGAGGGCGCCGCCGAGCGGCTGCAGCTGAGCATCCGCTCGGCGCGACAATGGTACACCCGGGAGAGCTCCCGACTCCCGGCGCCGCTGCCCTGACGCCGCGGCGCCGCGGTCAGTCGAAGCACCCGCAGGTCGCGGCGGTGTTCGCGATGCCGTTGCTACCGTTGACGAGCCGGTTGCCCCAGGTCGTCAGGCTGTTGGCGTCGAAGTTCTGGGTGATGTCGAGGCTGGCGAGGTCGCTGCTGTTGCCCGCCCACGACCAGCCGAGGTACCCGAGCCCGAGGGTCTGGGCCTGCTGCATGATGGTGTCCTCGTCCACGTTGCCCGACGACCCGTGATCGGCGGCGAACTCGCCAACGACCAGCGGCATCGCCGGCGAACGATCGAGAAAGTTGGTGAAGTAGCTCGTGACGGTCGAGGACGAACCGTACACGTCGTACATGTGCACCGAGAAGACCAGGTTCTGATCGGGATCCGCGTTCCAGATGCTCGTGGTCCCGCTGCCGTCGCGCATCGTGTTGGACCAGTCCTGGCCCCAGTTCGGCGCGTCGACCATCAGCGTGTGCCGGAGCCCCGCGTTGCGCAGCGCGGTGATGGCGCTCCCGTGGCGGCTGGCCCAGTCGTCGGTCGTGTCGTTCCCCATCGGCTCGTTGCCGATGTTGAGGATCACGGTGGCCTCCTGCCCTTGGAGCGCCGTGACGACATCCTGGCTCGTCCAGTAGTCGGTGGCATCGGTCAGATCCACCGACCCGCTCTGCTCGGTCCAGCCCGTCGTGTCGTGCACCTCCACCACCGCGACGAGCCGGCTCGCCCTCGCCGCGCTGATGATGGAGGAGAGCGTCGGACCGTCGACGCGGCTCCACCGCGCCCCGGTGGCCAGCACGATCCGCACCGCGTTGGCGCCGGTGCCGGCGATCGCCTGCAGATCCTGCTGGGTGTTGCGGCTCGCGTACCAGACGTACGGGTAGTTGACCCCCCGCATCACGAACGGATTGCAGGTGACGTCGTAGAGCTTGCCGCCCGAGACGTAGAAGCCCGTCGCGGTGCACCCCGACGAGCCCCCCGTCCCGCCGGTCCCGCCCGTCGCCGGATCCGTGCCCCCGGCCCCACCCGTCGTCGGATCCGTGCCCCCGGTCCCGCCCGTGCCGATCCCACCCGTTCCCCAACCCCCAGTCCCCAACCCCCCGGTGCTGATGCCACCCGTGCTGATGCCACCCGTGCTGATGCCACCCGTGCTGATGCCACCCGTGCTGATGCCACCCGTGCCGATGCCACCCGTGCCGATGCCACCCGTGGCCAGCCGCACAGGATCGTTTATATCGGATTCAACCCATTCAAGCCGGCTGAGA
>CAYOLF010000157.1:0-8556 GCA_964404725.1 uncultured Polyangiaceae bacterium | reverse complement strand
CCGCCGTCGCCGCCACTGGCTTCACCGCCGTCGTCGCTCCCGCCCGTCGGCGCGCCGCCGCTCGACGGGCCGCCGGCGCCGGCTTCCGTGCCGGCCGCCCCCTCGCTCGCGCCCGCGGCGCCGCCCGACTCGACGGCGTCGTCACCGGCCGCCCCCGCGACGTCAGTCGGCGCGCCGCCGCTCGGCGGTCCGGAGTCCCCGTCCTTCGAGCAAGCGCAGGCCACGACGAGCCCGACGATCAGCAGCCACCGCCCAGTCCCACGCCCCGATCCCGCGATCATGACACCCAGGGTACGCCCCAGGGATGCTCGCTGACAACGCGGAGTTGGTCCGCGTGAGCGCGCGGCGCGCCGGGATCCCTCTTGTGCGCGGTGACCGCTGCGTCGGGTGTGGCTACCATTCGCCCGCCATGACGCCGCGCCTCGACTCCACCCTGACGCTCCGCGACGGACGCCGCCTCGCCTACGCGGAGTGGGGCGAGCCCGACGGACGCCCGGTGCTCTTCTTTCACGGCACGCCGAGCGGACGGCTCCTGCACCCGCCGGAGCCGGGCGCCTTCGAGGGTCTCGGGACGCGATGGATCACGGTCGATCGCCCCGGCTACGGCCGCTCGGACCCGCAGCCGCGTCGGGATCTGCTCGGCTGGGCGCGCGATGTCGAGCAGCTCGCTGATCATCTCGGCCTCGAGTCCTTCTCGGTCGCGGGGCTCTCCGGGGGTGGGCCGCACGCGCTCGTCTGCGCTCACGCCCTGCCGCGGCGAGTGCGGCGCACCGCCGTGGTCAGCGGGGTCGGGCCGATGACGCCCGAGACGCTGCGCCAGCTGTTCCCCGTGCGCCGTTGGGGAGTACGGCTCGCGCGCACCGTCCCCTGGGTGCTCCCCCTGCTCATGCGCCTCGTCGACGATCCGCGGCGGGTCGAGCGCCATTACCACGAGGTGCTCGCTCAGTGCCCGAGCGATCGCCCGGTCCTCGAGCGCCCCGAGATCCGCGCCATGCTCATGGCGAACTGGGCCGACGCGAGCCGCCAGGGGCTCGGCGCCTATGCGGCGGACGCGCGGATCTTCGCGCTGCCCTGGCCGTTCGAGCCGGGCAGGATCCGTGCGACCGTGCGGTTCTGGCACGGCGACGCCGACGCGAGCGTTCCCCTCGCGATGGCACAGCACCTGAGTCGTGCGATCCCGGGGGCGACCCTGGAGATCGTCCCGGGTGCGGGTCACTTCCTCTTCTTCGACCATTTCCGGGCGATCGCGCGCTGGGCCGTGGGCGACGCCGAGTAGACGAGCCCCCAGCGGACGCGGCGCCGCTGTGATCGAACCCTGTGGCCTCGGGCATTTGGGGGGGCTTGTCCCCCGATGCCCCGGCTCTTTGGCTCCGGCGCGCTCGGCTGGTGCGCGGGGGCCGTCGGGCTCGAGGGCCTCACCATCCAGTCCCCACCTCCGGGGAGGGCCACCTCGCCCCCGGCACGCGCTGCGCATCGGGTGGCGGGACGGGTCACCCGGCGAGAGATCGACAGGGGGCGGGGACCACCCGAGCGAACCGCAGGAAGACGACGTCAGGACCATGATCATTCGACGGCTCTGGGTGGCTACCGCGCTGGCGTCGCTCTCGCTCGTGGCGTCGGGCTGCGTGGAAGACGAGATCATCACCCCCGATTCGATCGCGCGAGACCCATCGGGTGGAACCGGCGGCTCGGGGGGGGCGGGCGCGACGTCAGGGGGCAGTGGGACCGGCGGCGATCCCGTGACGGGGGGCGAGCCGGGCAGCGGCGGAGCGACGGGCGGCGTCGCCCCGACCGGCGGCGTCGCCCCGACGGGAGGCGTCGCCCCGACCGGCGGCGTCGCCCCGACCGGCGGTTTCGCCCCGACCGGCGGTTCCGCCCCGACCGGCGGTGTCGCCCCGACCGGCGGTTCCGCGCCGACGGGGGGCGTCATCCCGACCGGCGGTACGGGCGGCGGGGGCGACGACCCCAGTTGCCGGGGCGTGGATGACGGCGGGGACTGCGCCAAGTTCGGGGCGGGGTACGTCTGCGATCGGACCTCGAGCCAGAGCGACCCCCGGGTGTGCACCTGCGACGGCTCGGAGTGGACCTGCGTCCGTGCCGGCATGCGTTGGTAGCGGCGGCACCGGCGGTCGGAGCGACGCCGACGCTGGAGTGACCGCGGGCTTGCTTGGCGACTGACGGACGACCGCCCCGCGCGGATTTCGCCGAGAGAAGCGGCCGACTCGGCTCTCACCCTGGGTAGCCGAAGCGGCTGCGAATTCGATCCGCGCGACCGACCTGCGGTGTAGCCTCGCCCTCGGCTCAAGACCCCGGTGAGCACCTCGCCATGAGACGATCCTTCCTCGCGCCGGCGGTGGCGCTCATCACGGCGACCAGCCTGTGCGCGGCTTGCGGCTCGAACCCGGCGGGCACCGACGCCCCGACCGGAGGCTTCACCACCTCCGGCGGCCAGGCCACTACCGGTGGCGCTGGCGGTACGGGAGGTCTGTCCGGAGGGGGCGGCAGCGGCGGCGCTCCGTCGGGCGGGGCGATCGGGACCGGCGGAGCCGCGCCCGCCGGCGGCTCACCGGCAGGGGGGACGATGACCGACACCGGTGGGACCATCGCAGTTGGCGGCGGCCCAGCAGGTGGCGGGGCGCCGGTCACGGGCGGTGTCGGCACGGGCGGGGGCAGCGGGGGCGTGAGCCCCACGGGGGGGATCCCCGGCTCGGGGGGCAGCGCCGGCGCTCCCGTCGCCGTTGGCGGCGGTGGTGGCAGCGCGACTGGCGGCGGCACCTCGAGCGGAGGGGCCGGTATGGGGGGCGTCGGCGTCGGCGGGATCGGTCAGGGTGGGAATGGCGGCGCCGGCGCGACCGGCGGTGACCAGGGCGAGGGGGGCAGACCGATCGTCGTGCCGACGCCGGGCTCGACGCTGGTCACGGTCGACGTCGATAGCCGGCAGCAGACCTTCGAGGGCTGGGGGACGAGCCTCGCCTGGTGGGGCTACCAGATCGGCGGCTGGTCGAGCGCCAAGCGCGACGAATTCCTGGAGCTCATCGTCGATCCGGTCAGCGGGCTCGGCTATAACCTCTTCCGCTACAACATCGGTGGTGGGGACGATCCATCGCACGATCACATGGGGGAGAACCGCGAGATGCCGGGGTTCCAGACGAGCTCGGGGGCCTGGGACTGGAACGCGGACGCACGGCAGACCGCTGTCCTCCGTCGTCTGGCCGAGCGGGGGGAGGGGGTGATCATCGAGGCGTTCTCGAACTCCCCGCCCTATTGGATGACCAAGAGCGGCTGCGCCTCGGGCAGCACGGACGGAGCCGACAACCTGAAGGACGACGCCTACGGCGCCTTCGCGACCTACCTGGTCACGGTGACCAAGCACTACCGGGACGAGCTGGGCATCCCCTTTCGGACCCTGGAGCCGATGAACGAGCCGAACGCCAACTGGTGGAAGGCCAACGGTGGGCAGGAGGGCTGCCACTTTGGGCCCAGCAGCCAGGAGCGGCTCATCCGGGCGGTCGCCGACGAGCTCGTGGCGCAGGGCGTGACGGGGACCGCCGTCAGCGCGTCGGACGAGAACAGCATGGACGACGCGCACCGGATCATGAGCGCCTACGGCGCGGACACGCTCGCGGCCCTGGTGCAGATGAACGTCCACTCCTACGCGGGCTCGCGGCGCACCGAGCTCCGGGCCCTGGCGACCGCCCAAGGCAAGCGGCTCTGGCAGTCGGAGTCGGGGCCGCTCAGCGTCGATCTTGCCAGCAACACCGACGCGGCGCTCTTCATGGCGGGGCGGATCATCCAGGACCTGCGCGAGCTCCAGCCCGAGGCCTGGATCGAGTGGCAGGTCGTCGACCCGGCGGTGAACTGGACCAGCTTCTCCGTGAACGACGCGCAAGAGACCTGGCAGCCGCTCAAGCGCTTCTACGCGCAGGCGGGGTTCAGCCGGTACCTCCGCCCGGGGGCGGTGTTTGTCGACATCGACGACGCGGACATAGTCGCGGCCCGGTCTGGCGACGGCGCTCGGCTCACCGTGGTCGCCCGCAACGGCGACCCCAGCGGGAGCCGGAGCCACACCTTCGACCTCACCTCGCTGCCGTCCGTGGGCGCGAGCGTGGAGGTCCACCGCACGTCGCCGACCGAGGATCTGGTCGAGCTGAGCCCCATCCCCATCACCGGCTACAGCTTCACCGCGACCCTCCCGGCTCAGTCCATCACGACCTTCGTGATCCCGATCCGCGGGTAGTCTTCGAGGCCGACGACCCGAAGGCGGCCTACGGCTCGCCGGCGATCTCCCCGCTGAACACCCGGTGGGGATCGCCGCGCTCGGCCAGCGTGGCGGCGAGCGTCTTGAGCCGCAATCAGGTAGATTGCTGCGACAGATCAAGCAACTAGAGCACCGAGCTGGGAGCAGATCTCGCCAGAGGCGCCGCTGCAAACGCACCCTCGCTTGTCACGGGTGCGTTTGCAGCGGCGCCGTTGCTGCCGGCAACCTGGTCGGTGCTCTAGAAGTCCATCACCGCGTCGAAGGCGGGCTTGGGCTGGTGCTGGTCGTCGAAGAGCAGGGGGAAGTCCTTGCGGCCCGAGCTGAACTCCGACAACCAGGAGTTGTCGTCCGCGATCCCCCAGAAGGTGACGCTGGTGATCACGTCGTAGTGCCTCCGGAACATCTCGAAGAACGCGCGATAGCGCTCCGCCTGCTGCTGGAAGATCGCGGGGGTCACGTTCTCGGGGGTGTAGAACATGTCGGCCGTGTAGGTGATGCCCCGCAGGTACAGGGAGACGTCCATCTCGGTGATCTGCACCTCGAGTCCGAGCGAGGCGTACATCTCGATGGCGGCCTCGAGGTTCTCCACGGTCTGGTGATACGACTGCTCATTCGGGTCGGTGCCAGGCGCGAGGTTGAGGTGGCACTGGAGCCCCACGCCGTCGATAGGCACGCCGTCCGCTAGGAGCCCGGCGAGCAGGTCGTAGATCGCCTGCCTCCGCACCGGGTGGTAGTTGTAGTAGTCGTTGTAGAAGAGCTTGACGTCGGGGTCCGCCTCGCGGGCGTAACGGAACGCCTGGGCGATGTAGTCCTCGCCGATGGTCGCGTACCACTGGCTCGACTGGTCGGCGCCGTCCTCGCTGCCGGTGCGGTAGGTGCCGTCGTCCATGATCGCCTCGTTGACGACGTCCCAGGCGTACACGCCGCCCTGGAAGAAATCGAGCACGTTGTGGATGTGGTTTCTCATCCGCCGCAACACGGCGTCACGCCCGCCGGAGAAGACCCACGATGGGGTCTGCCGGTGCCAGACCAGGGCGTGGCCGCGCACCTCGATGCCGTGGCTCTGGGCGAAGCCGACCATCTGGTCCGCGGCGTCAAAGGTGAAGTCGCCCTCGGACGGCTGGAGGGCGTCGAACTTCATCTCGTTCTCGCAGGTGATACGGCTGAAGTGCTTTTCCAGGATCGCCGCGTAGCTGGGGTACTGGGTGTCGATCGCCGCACCGATGGAGAAGTAGGCCTCGTACTTCTCGCGCAGGCTGTCGGTGTCGACGCTCACCGGCCCGCCCCCGGTGGTCTCGGCTCCCGCGCTTCCGGCGGTTCCACCCGTCGGCGCGCCGCCGCTCGAGTCCGAGCCGCCAGTGATCGGAGCCGCCCCCGTGCCGCCGGTCACCGCGCCGCCAACGGCAGCGCCACCACTCGGCGTTCCGCCCGAGGTCATGCCCCCGAGGCCACCCGTGGAATCGCCTCCCGTTGCGGCGCCGCCGCTCGCGGCGCCGCCCGTCACGACGTCGCCCGTCGATACGCCGCCGGCCACGGCGCCACCGGTCGCCATGCCACCCGTGGCGAGGCCACCGCTCGCGGCGCCACCCGTCGATACGCCGCCGGCCACGGCGCCACCGGTCGCCATGCCACCCGTGGCAGCGCCGCCGGTCGTGGCGTCGCCGGTCGTTCCGCCGCCGATCCCGGCGGCGCTGGATGCTCCCGTCCCCTGGACGAGGCCTCCCGTCGAGGGGGTCGCGCCGGAGCCGGAGGCCCCACCGCTGGCCCCACCGAGTGAGGCCGTGGCATGTGCCCCGTCGTCAGCGCTGCCGCTCTGGTCGGCGCTGCAGGCGGCGATGGAGCAGAGCAGGAGCAGGCAGGGGCGCGAGGGGATCCGCATGGTGCTGGCTCGAGAGTCTTGGGGGATGGCCCGCTCCGGGATCCGCCAGGACGAGTGTGCGCGTCGGTCCGGACGGCGGCAAGCGCGGTTGCTCGCGCTGCGTCCATCGAAATGGCGCTACTTCAGCCCGATCCCGTCGGTGTCGCGGACGGCCGTCTGGCGCGCGGCTGGTTCCTCCCGCGCCGGAAGATGCGCGTGAGGGCGTAGCTCGAGGCGGCGCAGCGGGTCATGCCGAGGAGGAGCAAGATGAGAACTCCCTTTCTCGGTTTTGGGCGATTGGTTCGCATGCAGACCGATCAGCGGCGGCGGGTTTCAGGCGGCCGTGTCTTCAGGCTGCGCTAAGCTCGTGCCTAGGGTGAGTCCACCTCGCCCCTGTGGCCCCCCGCGCCCGACACGGAGGAACTCGATGCGTTTCGCTTCGCCCCAGACGGTACTGCTCGCCTCACTACTCCTTCTCGCCGCCGGTTGCGGCGACGATAGCGAGGGTCCGACGTCCCCCGACTCATTACCGACGGGCGGCGCTCTTACCGGCGGTACGGGCGGCACCGGGCTGACCGCGTCGGGCGGAACGGCGGGATCCGGGGGCCTGACGAGCAGCGGCGGGGTGTCTCCGACGGGTGGCTTCTCCACCACCGGCGGGCTCCCGGGCTCCGGGGGTGCTTCTACCGGCGGTGTCGCCCCCACGGGTGGCGTGTCACCGACCGGCGGTGTCGCTCCGACCGGCGGCGTCGCTCCGACTGGCGGCGTCGCTCCGACTGGCGGCGTTGCTCCGACTGGCGGCGTCGCTCCGACTGGCGGCGTCGCTCCGACCGGCGGCGTCGCTCCGAGCGGTGGCGTCGCTCCGACCGGCGGCGTCGCTCCGACGGGCGGCGTCGCCCCGACCGGCGGCGTCGCTCCGACCGGCGGCGTCGCTCCGACCGGCGGCGTCGCCCCGACCGGCGGCGTCGCTCCGACCGGTGGCGTCGCTCCGACGGGCGGCTTCGCGCCGACGGGCGGCGTTGCTCCGACCGGTGGTGTCGCTCCGACCGGTGGTGTCGCTCCGACCGGTGGTGTCGCTCCGACCGGCGGTGTCGAAACCGGCGGCGCCGAATCCGGTGGCACCGGTGGCGAGGTCGACTGCGACGCGACGATGCCGACCTCTGGCGCCGTGCAGCACTCGGCGACCTGGGCTGAGGGCGGTTCGGGCAACCTCGCCTGGCAGATCTGGACGAACGGGAGCCCCGGCAACTTGACGACCTACGATGGT
Organism: uncultured Polyangiaceae bacterium; assembly: GCA_964404725.1. Classification (GTDB taxonomy): domain Bacteria; phylum Myxococcota_A; class Polyangia; order Polyangiales; family Polyangiaceae; genus JAFGBI01. The sequence continues at coordinate 1,173 of CAYOLF010000157.1, read as the reverse complement.
GTCCCGGCGTTCACCGCGTCCTGGAACAACTCGGGAGATTACCTGGGCCGGATGGGCTTCGAGTGGGGGAACAGCGGACAAGAGTACACCGCCTACGGCACGATCAAGGCCGACTACGTCTTCCAGAAGTCGGGGACCGCCGGCCAGTACTCGTACCTGGGGATCTACGGGTGGTCGACCAACCCGTGCATCGAGTGGTACATCGTCGAGGACTCGTTCCACCAGATGCCGTTCAACACGGGCACGCAGCCCAGCGGCACGGCCGAGGTCGACGGGGGCACGTATAACCTCGTGCTCCGGCACACCTCGGGGACCGGCGGTGACCGCTGCGGCGGCGTGTCGAGCTGGGACCAGTACTACAGTATCCGGACGCAGGGTAAGCAGTGCGGGACCATCACCGTCTCCGATCACTTCGCGGTCTGGGCGGCCCGCGGCTGGAACCTCGGCAAGCTCCTCGAGGTCAAGATCGTCGTCGAAGCGGCGGCCGGTCAGGGCAAGGTCGACTTCCCGGTGGCCAACGTGACGACGTCGCAGTGAGCGGCGGAGCCTCGGTCGAGGCCTCCGGTCGGAGCAAGTGCGCGTCGGGCGCGGTTGCCCGTAAAGGGACGGGGTAGGGCCACCGCGCAGCAACGGCGGGCTCGGCGCGGTCACGTCGCTTTCCTGGACCGCTTCGCGCGCCCCGGGCGACTGCGTTGCGCTGCGCGAGCCATACCGGCGTGAGGAGTGCATCGATGAGGACCGAGCGTCTTTCCACGAGGTTGTTCTTGGCCGTGGGTTTCGGCTTCGCCAGCGCGGCTCTCGGCTGTTCGGACGGCGCCGGCGACGGTGGGGACGGCACGACGGGTGGAGCGCAGACCACGGGCGGTGCGGCCACGGGCGGCAGCGGCGGTTCTGAGACGGCCGGTGGGACGAGCACCGGCGGAGTGAGCGGCAGCGGGGGGCAGCCCGTGACGGGAGGGACGACGACCGGTGGCGTGAGTCCGGCAACCGGTGGTTCGGCGGGGACCGGGGGGTCGCCGGGCACGGGGGGCTCCAGCACGGGCGGTGTCGCCACGGGCGGTGTCGCCACGGGCGGTTCCGTGACGGGGGGCTCCAGCACGGGCGGCCTCGCGATGGGTGGCGCCGAGACGGGTGGCGCCGAGACGGGTGGCGCCGAGACGGGTGGCGCCGAGA
>CAYOLF010000156.1:0-8758 GCA_964404725.1 uncultured Polyangiaceae bacterium | reverse complement strand
GCGGCGTACCCACGAGCGGCGGCGTACCCACGAGCGGCGGCGTACCCACGAGCGGTGGGGTGACTGGCGGCGGGAGCGCCGGTGAGCCGGGCGTCGAGATGGGCGGCGCCGGTGCCGGTGGCGCCGACCCTGCCGGTGCTGCCGGTGACGTGGGTGGCGGCGGAGACGTCGGTGGCGCCGGTGCTGCCGGCGCTGCCAGTACCGCCGGTGCCGCCGGTGGCGCGGGCGGCGCCGCGGCGACCACCTGCGCGCCGGTCACCGACTTCCACGGAACCTGCGACATGGAACTGGGCTGGGGGTTCGACGGCTCGGTCTGTCGCAGCTTCAGCGGCTGCACTTGCGAGCCCTACTGCGCCTCGCTCTTCCCCACCGCCGCCGACTGCGCGGCGACCTGCGCCGCGGTGGGTCGCTGCAACGCCGAGGCGCTCGTTGGCGCCGGGATCGCCGCGACCTTCGCCGAGGGGGACTACTGCGACGACGTCCTCGTGTGCGCCTCCGGCGACCTCGAGCCCGACCTCGCGACGCTGCTGCCCCTGTCCGGCCCATGCAGGGATAACAGCCTGTGCTGGCCGCTGGGGTGCCCCACCTCCCTGGAGGGATACATCGAGGGTGACGCTTGGGAAGCCGTCTGCGCCGCCACCTTGCTCCCCGACGTCCAGGTCGATTGCTTCGTCCTGGGGCCGTGAGCGATCACGGCCCGCCGAACGTGCAGCGGCTCATCGTCGCGTCGCAGGTCTCCGGCGAGAACCAGTAGCCGACCACAGATTCGCCAGGGGCCGTCTCGACGGTAGCCATCAACGTGGAGCCCCAGCGGCCGTCGGCGTCGCGGAACTCGCTGAACCAGAGCCGCATCCGCTCCATCGTCCCGTCGCAGTCCGAGGGCGGATCGACGGTGAAGTTGGCGGAGTTCGCCCCCACCGTGAAGGTCCCCACGCCCGAGCAGTCGAAGTAAGGCAGGTTCTGGTCGAGCCCGGGATCGGCCAGGATCTCGACCTCGCCCTCGAAGCCGCCGTCGGCCTCCAGCGGCAGCCGAATCGCCGAAAAATGCAGCAGTCCCCCCTCCCAGCCGATGAGCCACACACCGGCGAAGAGGCCCCGGTCGTCCCCTGCCCAGATGCCGGTGCTCGGCGCGCAGGTCTCCACGGGGACGCAGGGTCCCCAGCAGTCGCCTTCGACGGACGGCGTCATGCCCTCGGGGCAGTCGGGCGCCATCGCCTTGCACAGGGCGTGGGCATAGTCGCAGTCGATGCCGAGCGAGCAGCGGCCCCGGAGGCAGGTGACGTCCGCCTCGGTCACCCCCAGCTCCGAGCACCGATCGTGGGAGCAGTCGAGCGGCAGCTCAACCGTCGCGCCCTCGACCGGCGACGCCACGCAGCCGCAACCCGCCTGGTCGAGCGCGCAGTCCTCGGGAACGGCGCACTCGAAGCCCTCTCCGAGCGGGGGAGCCCCTGCAGCGCTGCCGCCGGCCCCCGCCACACCCCCGCCCCCGCTCGCGCCTCCGCTTCCATCGATGCCCCCGCCCCCGCTCGCGCCTCCGCTTCCGTCGATGCCCCCGCTCCCGCTGGCGCCGCCGCTTCCGTCGATGCCCCCGCTCCCGCTAGCGCCGCCGGTCCCGCCGGTGCCACCGCTTCCGCTCAAGCCGCCACTCGCGGTCACGCCCCCGTTCCCGGTCGCTCCCCCCTCGTCGAACGGATCACCCGCCGAGCCTCCGCTAGAAGCCGCCGATCCCCCCGCGTCGCCTCCGGTGCCGCCGCTCGCCGCGACACCGCCGCCGGTGCCACCGGCCGCTTCCTCGCCCCGGTCACCGGTCGATTCCCCGCCGCACCCCGCGGCGAGCAGACCGAGCAGCAACACCTCGCCCCAGCCAGCAACTAGACGCGCCATCGTCCCACCTTCGTCCGAGAGGGCCTCACGCTTCGCGCGTCGGCGGGAGGAGCCGGCGGCGGGGGGTCGGACGCTCTCGACCACTCCGCTCGAACTCCCCGCCGACGACCGAAGCCTGCCGCGAGTCCACAACGGCGTCAAAGCGCGGGGGCGGCCGGTCCGTGGCACCGCCGTGGGCAGTGCAGGGCCGGCGCGGCAGGCTTCGAGCGTGGTGGGCGGGGCTGCACGCTGGAGCCGGGGCCGCGGCTCCCGACCGGTGGACTGGAGCGTCCAGGAGAGCCTCGCGGCGCGCGGTCCGGGTGCTGGTGCTGTTCACAACGGCGGTCCTGCTGGCTTGCGGCGGTGCCACGACGCGCGAGGCCGAGCTGACGGGGGGCACCGCGAGCGGCGGCGCGGCGAGCGCCGGCGCCTTCGGCGCCAACCGCACGATCCAGGCCTGCCGAACGCGCAGCGGTTCATCGTCGCGTCGCAGGTGCCTGGCGGAAACCAGAAGCCGGCCGCGGCGATGCCAGTTCGAGCGGGTGCGCCTCCTGTCGTTCAGCAGCAAGAAGCGTTCCAGAATCTCTCAGCATGGTGCCGTGCTGCCGACGCAACTCCGCACCCGTGATGCCTTCCCCTACGGGCAAGGGATCTCCACCTCGAGGGGCACGGCGCTATGGTCGACGGTCTGCCAGGGGCGAGCGAGCTGCTCGTGTCCATTGTCGCCCCAGCACCAGACCTTGCCCGTCTCGGTCAATGCGCAGCTGAAGAAGTGCCCGGCACCGATCTGCACGACAGGCTCGTCCAGGCCTTCGATGAGGGTGGGCGGCGCCGGCGATGCCGGCTGAGCGGTCCCCATCTCACCGCTGGTTTCCGTGCCCCAGCACCACACGCTGCCGTCGAGCAGGGCGGCGCAGCGGTGCGAGGTCCCCACCGCCACGGCCCGTGCCCCGGCTTCGAGTCCCGGCGGAACCTCCATCCTCGCCGCGTAGGTGGGCTCGGCCCCCTCGTCCGCGGCTCCCTCCGTGTTTGCCTGCCAGCAGTGGACCGCCGTGGCGCGGGTGACCGCACAGGTCATCCACTCTCCGCTTGCCAGCTGCGTCGCTGCGGGCAGGCCGAGGACAGGGGTGGGCGAGAAGAGCCAGGTGTAGTTCTCGCCGTTCGGGTTGTGGCCGTTGCCCCAGCACCACGCGGTGCCGTTTCGCTCCCGAGCGCAGCACTGGCGGTTGCCCGCGGCGAGTTCGACCACGTCGCGCCCGTCCAGGACCGTGACCCGTTGTGGTGTGGGCATCCCCCATCCCTCCGTCGAATCCAGCTCGCCCACGCCGAGCGCCCCCCAGCCAATGTTACCCCAGCAGAACACGCCGCCTGCGGCGAGCGCGCACACGTGCGTGCCGCCCACCGACACTGCAATCACGTCGTCCAGGTCGACACCGCCGCTCGGGCCGAGCTGACTGAAGGTGTTGCTGCCGAAGCAGCGCACGGAGCCGTCCTGCAGGATCACGCACGTGTCCTGTAGCCCAGCGGCCACGTCGACCACGTCACCACCGAGCGACGCTACCTGGGCCACGTCGGACTGCGTGAGGACGTCCCCGCACTGCCCCGAGGCGTCGTTGCCCCAGCACCAGAGCGAGCCATCCGTGCGCAGCGCGCAAGCGTGGGTGCCACCCACCGCCAGCTTGTGCACGCACCCCGACTCGGGCTTGGGGTCGGCGTCGGTCGGTGCCGCCGCCGATCCGCCGCCGTTGCCGCCGCTGCGGAGATCTTCTCCCGGCGTCAGCGCGGTTCTTGCCCCGCAGCCGAGGAGGGCCACTCCGAGCGCTGCCGAGCGCAGGAGGGGGGCAGTAGCGAGCCAGCGCATGGCTTCTTCACTCTACCCGAAATGCACCCCAAGGCCTGGCCTCGCGCGGAAGCCACGGCGATCGTGCTTGGGGTGAGGCGCTTCGGGCTCGCGATGGGCGTCGCCGAGTTCCTCACCCTCACCCAATGCAGCAGCAATGCTTCCGAAAACCTGCACAGCATGGGGATGCTCTGGACGTTCGAGCGAGACAGCCTGGTTGAGTTGCAGCTTGCAGCAGGCCTCGAGATCGAGGGCTTCGTCGATCAGGATAGCGATGGCCGAGGCCCCCCTCCGAACGCCGCTTCGGGGTCGGATCCCGCTCGTTGCCCCTCGCTGAGAGCACCGCTACGCTGGGCGACTCATGCGACGAGGACTCTGGCTCGTTTCCTTTGGCCTCTGCACACTTGGTTGCGGTGGGCGCTCGGATTTGGCTGAAAGCACCCTCGCCGCCAGCCTGGGCGGGGCCTCGGGCGCCGGCGGCATGAGGCCCACGGGTGGCACGCCGACAACGGGTGGATTCGCGACGACCGGCGGTGCACGACCCGCCGGGGGCACGCCGGCCGACGGGGGTGTCCCGGCAGCGGGCGGCGCGCCCACTTCAGGTGGAATGCCGGCCACGGGCGGCGTGGCGGCATCCGGCGGCGTGGCGGCGTCCGGCGGCGCACCCGGCTCGGGCGGACTACCACCCACGGGCGGCGCGGCGACCGCCGGCGGCGCGCTCGCGTCAGGCGGGCTCCTGCCCACCGCCGGCGCGGCGGCCGCTGCCGGTACGCTTTCCACCGGCGGCATCACGGGAAGTGGTGGAACGTCCGGCGGCGGCCTGGCCGGACAAGCGGGTGAAGGCACGAGCACGGGTGGCACCAATCCCGCCCTGAAGTGCGACGATCCCACCGATGTCGCCATCAAGACCATCGCCATGGGTCGCTACCACAATTGCGCGCTCACCGTCCTCGGCGCTGTGCACTGTTGGGGCGACAACGCCTCGGGCCAGTTGGGCGATGGCAGCACAACGAGCCGTTACCGCCTCGACACCAACGACGTGTTGACGGGAGTGCAGGCGATCGCCGCCGGCGAACGACACACCTGCGCCTTGATGGCCACGGGCGGCGTCCGCTGTTGGGGCCAGAACGGCAACGGGCAGCTCGGTAACGGCATGACCGAAGCCGGTTTGAGCCCGCCAGGACAGGATATCCTGACCGGCGTCCAGGCGATCTCGGCTGGCGGAGACTTCACCTGCGCCTTGATGACCACGGGCGGCGTCCGTTGTTGGGGCAATAACGCACGCGGGCAATTGGGCGACGGCACGACGACCAGCAGCGCCGTCCCTCCGCAGAGCGACGTCCTGACGGACATCCAGGCCATTTCCGCCGGCAGAAATCACGTCTGCTCGCTGATGCTCACCGGCGGAGTTCGGTGCTGGGGAAACAATGACTCAGGTCAACTGGGAGATGGCACCAAGACCCCACTGGCCGCGCCCCCGACGGACGACGTCCTAACCGGGGCGAAGGCGCTTGCCGCCGGCGACACCTTCACCTGCGCCCTGATGGAGAACGGCGGCGTTCGCTGCTGGGGCGCCAATTCGTCGGGCGAGTTGGGCGACGGCACCCAAGTCGAGCATTTGGCGCCCCCTGCGACGGACGTGCTGTCGGGGGTTCAGGCCATTGCAGCCGGGACTGCGCACACCTGTGCGCTCATGACCACTGGGGGCGTGCGCTGCTGGGGGAGGAACGACTCCGGCCAACTCGCGAATGGCACACTCGTTGCTTCGGATTTGCCGCCGCCCGATGACCTCTTCGGAGGTGCCCAGGTCATTGCCGCGGGACCCGACGGCACTTGTGCTGTGCTAGAGAGCGGCGAGGTCCGTTGCTGGGGCACCAACACCCACGGACAGCTCGGCGACGGGACGGGAGCAAATCACACGTCGAGTCCACCAACGTCCGACGTGGTCACTGAAGCGCAGGCCATCAGCGCGGGCGGCATTCACACCTGCGTGCTAGCGGCAACCGGTGGCGTGCGCTGCTGGGGGGACAATCGCTACGGCCAGCTGGGCGACGGGACCGCCACCCCCAACCCGAACCCGCCCGAGACCGACGTGTTGAGCGGCGCGAGAGCCATCAGTGCCGGCCTGTATCACACTTGCGCGCTGATGGACGACGGCGGCGTCCGTTGCTGGGGCAGCAATCGTCATGGCCAACTGGGGGATGGCACCATCGGCGACGCTCAGCCGGTCCCCACCGGCGACGTCCTCAGGGGCGTGCAGGCTGTCAGCACGGGAACCTCTCACACTTGCGCGCTGATGGACGACGGCGGCGTCCGCTGCTGGGGCGGCAACGACTTTGGTCAATTGGGCGATGGCACCACTACGTCGCGATCGACACCCGCGCCGAGCGACGTCTTGACGAATGCGCAGGGGATCGCCGCGAGCCAGAACGGCACCTGTGCTCTCATGCAATCCGGGGGTGTGCGCTGCTGGGGCGCCAACTCTCACGGCGAGTTGGGTGACGGCACCACTACGGCGCGCCTGTCTCCGCCCGTCGATGATGTTTTGACCGGTGTACGGGCTATTGCGACAGGCACTTTCTTCACTTGCGCCTTGATGAGCACCGGCGGCGTGCGCTGCTGGGGCAACAATGGCTTGGGCCAACTGGGCAACGGCACGACCAATAGCGCCACCGTCCCACCAACCGCTGACATCCTGACGGACGCCCAGTCCATCTCCGCCGGAGCGGACCACGCATGCGCGCTCTTGCCTCAGGGCAGCCTGCGCTGCTGGGGCGACAACTTCTTCGGCCAATTGGGTGACGGCGGTCTATCGAACTTGCCCCTGCCCACCGGCGATATCACGGGCGAGGTGCTTACCGACGTGCAAGCCATTTCTGCGGGAGATCAACATTCGTGCGCTCTGATGACATCCGGTGGCGTCCGTTGCTGGGGATGGGCCTGGTACGGTCAGCTGGGTGACGGCGTGCGAGGCTACGCCACTGCACCGGTGCACGTTCTGGGGACGTGCCTCTGACGATGTGCGGGCTGCCGCAAGCCAGCGCCTACATGATCCGGTTGGTGATCGAGGTGAGCTCGAGCTCGAGGTACACCTGCCCGTCGATCTCCGTGTGATAGCTGACGATCCCCTCCGCCATGACCGTCTGTCCGTCCGCGACGTTGAAGTCGAACTCGGCCGGCCACTCATCGTCGGACCGCATCCAATGGCCGTCGATCGTGATGAAGTAGGTAGTCCCGAGGTTCGTGATCGCCCAGACCACGCCGGGCAGGCAGGAGGGCTCCGTGGTGCAGGGGTTGGCCACCGTCACGAACACGCCGACGTCGAGCTGCGTCGGACTGTCGGGCCAACAGAGGTTGTCCTCCCCGCAGTCCTCGTCGGTGTCGCAGTCCGCTTCGTCGGTGCACGACGCACCACTGCAGGGGTCGATGCCATTGGCGCAGATCCAGCCGGTGACGCAGCCGGTGCTGTCCTTGAGATCCTCGCCATAGCACCAGTTGCAGGAGGGCAACGGCTCGCACTCCACGCCACCCCCGCCCCCGGCGCCACCTGTGCCGGCCGAGCAGGTACCGACCAAGGTGGGACAGTTCGCACCGCAAGCACACACCGAGCCACCGTCACAGGTGCCGACGGCGCAGTCGGCGTCCGTGTAGCAGGAGCCGGCAGCGGGTGCGTCCACACAGCGACCCTTCGTGAAGGCCTCCGCGCCGACGCAGATCCGGTCCCCGCAGTCCTCGGTGGTGACGCAGCACGACTCGCCCATGGGACTGCAGGTGCCCGGCGACGGGGGCGCGTCGCACAACACGTCGCAGGGGCAGGTGGTAGCTCCGGTACAGACGCCATCTGCTGGGCAGTCGAGGTCGTTGAAGCAACCGCCATCGGTGGGGGTCGGCTCGCAGGTGCCGACGGTGTCGGCGAGGTTGTCGCGGGTTCCCTGGCACGAGTAGCCACCGGGGCAGCGAGCGTCGACACCACAGCAAGCGGGCACGCCGCCGCTCCCGCCCGAGCTTTCGCCCGCCCCGCCGCCAGTGCCACCACCGCCTCCGGTCCCGCCACCGGAACTGCCTGCCAGGCCACCCGTGGCACCCCCGACCCCAACGCCGCTCGAACCGCCCGTGGAATGGCCGCCAGCTCCACCGCTCGACGCACCGGAGCTGCCGCTCGAGCCGCCCGTGGGATGACCGCCGGTGTTACCGCCCGAGCCGCCGGCCCCGCTTGAGCCACCGGTTACCCTACCGCCGGTGTCACCGCCGGCCGCTCCATCGCCGCCGACCCCGCCCGAACCACCGGTATCTGTACCGCCGGTGTCACTGCCGGCCGCTCCGTCGCCGCCGGCCTCGGGGTTGCCGCCGCTGCCCGGCGTCCCCCCGCTGTCGGTGCCGCCAGCGGCGCTGCCCGCCGAAGCACCCGAACCGGGGTCGTCGAAGCCAACGTCGTTGCCGTTGTCCCTGCAAGCGGCCGCCCCCAGCATTCCGGTCAGAAAGAGCCCCACCAACGCGCGATTGCTCATGACCGTTCCGGTAACCAAGGGGCGAGGATCGGGTCAACGGATCCTGCCGATCGATGACGGACGGTCAGAACCGGGCCTCCAGCCGGAGCGACGGCACCAGGGGGAGGCGGGGCGGAAGGATGCGCTCGTCCCTGCCACGCGGCCCCGACGCACAGTGCGCGCACATTTCTGGGGCGTGGGCCGGCAGGCGCCGACCCACCCCGCTCCCGAAGTACGGTGGGTCGCTGGCCGGGGAGCGCGGGGACGGACCGGATCGCTCGCTCAGGGTGAACACGTAGGCCGAGCCAGTGTGGGCGTCACGGTTGAAGGATGTTGCAGCGGCTCATCGTCGCGTCGCAGGTTTCCGGCGGGAACCAGTAGCCGACCACGGCCGTGTCGGGAGTCCCCTCGACGGTGGCCATCAGCGTGGAGCCCCAGCGGCCACCCGCGTCGCCGAATCCGCTGAACATGAACAGCCTCCGCCCCATCGTCCCGTCGCAGTCCGGGGGCGGTTCGATCGTGAAGTTGGCGGAGTTCGCCCCCACCGTGAAGGTCCCCACGCCGGAGC
>CAYOLF010000155.1:0-8959 GCA_964404725.1 uncultured Polyangiaceae bacterium | reverse complement strand
GACCCAGTCGGCCCGCACTCGACCAGAGTTGCTCCCCCGCCGCCGGCCCCCCGCCCGCGCGCAGGACGCGCTGGCGCGTGAAGCCACCGCACCCACGCCGTGTCCGCCAGCGCTTCCGAGTACGGGTTAGGGGGGCCGCCCGCGCGCAGCGAAGCGAGCACGGGCTCGTCTCGCCTATCGCCCCACGCGGGGGGCATCAAGAAGGGGGGCCGCCCGCGCGCAGCGAAGCGAGCACGGGCTCGTCTCGGCTACGCCCCACCCGGGGGGCATCAAGGAGGGTGGCCGCCCGCGCGCAGCGAAGCGAGCACGGGCTCGTCGCGGTTACCGCCCCACGCGGGGGGCATCAAGGAGGGGGGCCGCCCGCGCGCAGCGCCAGCGAGCACGGGCTCGTCTCGCCTACCGTCCCACCCCCGTGGGCGCATCAAGCCGGGGGGTCGCTCACTCCGGTGCGACGGTCCGCGTCCGCGCGGTGGGCAGGGGGGTGACGCCGGAGGCGGGTCGAGCGGGACGGAGCGGGAGCACGGTCGACGGGTGCCGGCGGCCGTCGACCGCGGCGAGGACCGCGAGCTGTATCCGCTTCAGCCGCGTCCCCACGATGCGGCTGCCGTCCACCTCGACGAGGTCGAAGCGGCCGACGGCGCGCAGCCCGCGGGTCCTGATACGAGAGCCGATGATCTGCACCCCCTCCCTGAAGAGCGACGTGCTCACCGCCAGCAGGAGCCCGGTGCGATCGTTGGTCTCGAGCTCCAGCGTCAACCGGAGCTCCGCGGCGTGCTCGATGAAGCGCACGTGGGTCTGCGCGGTGCCGGGGGAGCTGCCCGCGAAGGCCTCCGCCCGGAGCCGCAGGGCCTCCCTGCCGCCCAGCACCTCGAGCAGTGTCCCGCGCACGGCGGTCACGTCCGCCGTCTCGAGCGGCGCCCACTCCTCCCGCCGCCGCCGGCGCACCCGGAACAGGGATAGGGCCTCGACCTCCCCCCACGACGACGGCCGAGTGAAGGCGTCGGCCTGCTCGATGTCGAACCCCTCCAGCATCAAGCTCGCGCTGATGGCGGATAGCAGCCCGGGCACGTCCGCCGCGACTACGCAGAGCTCCGGGTCCCCGCGGCCAGTGCCGCACAGTCCCGCGTGCGCAGGAAGCCGGCCGCGACCGAGCACCACGCGGGCGTGCTCGCAGACCACCGTCCGGTCGAACTGCTCGCGGTAGCGGGGCGGCATGCTCGCCAGCAGCTCGTCGATGAAGGACTCGGTCGGGGCGGTTTCTCGCCGGTCGGTGGCCATGGACGCTCTCCTCGGTCGCGGGGCACGGGACGCAGCTCTCCCCGAGACTCGGAGCGTTCATGGAGCGCCGCTCACGTAACGCAAGCCTCCGAGGTCAACGGTCGTCGGGTTGGTTTCCGACCCGGTCGTTCGCGGGTCGCCAAGGGCGTGCGAAGGGGCGACGGAGGGGGACGACGGTCGATCGCCGGGGGCGACAACGGGGCCGCCAACCTAGCGATACCGGAGCAGATCGCCGATGAAGTGCGGGGGGTCCGGGGGCTGCCGCTTCACTAGGTCCCGGACGCGGTGCACCGCCTCGCCGCCGAGCGCCGCCAGGTCCATGGCGAAGGCTCCCGCGGAGCCGTAGGCCTTTCGGTAGCAGCGCCGGCGAGACTCGAACCAGTACCTGGGGAGGCGGCGGTGCGTTTGGCCCATGCCGGTCGTCACCCCGTGGAGGTGGACCACCCCCGCGTCGGGCAGGTACCAGACGCCGTACCCTGCCTCGCGGACGCGGCGGCACAGATCGACCTCCTCGAAGTAGAGAAAGAACCCTTCGTCGAACGTCCCCACGCGTTCGAGCACCTCACGCCGGACCACCAGGTTCGCTCCGCTCACCCAGTCCACCGCGCACGGCGCCGTCATCTCGTCCATCGAGATGCGATGACCGCGCAGCAGCCGCGTGACCGGTCCGAGCCGGACACGGCTCTCGAGCTCGCCGAGGACCGTGGGAAACCGAAACGCCGTGCACTGGAGGCTTCCGTCCGGCGAGTGCAGCGGGCCCCCGACCAGTCCGACCTCCGGGTGCGCGTCGAGGAAGTCGACGAACGCGCGCGGCGTGCCGGGCGCGGGCGTGGCATCCGGGTTCAGGAGGTAGAAGGCGTCGGGGGGCGGATCGAGCGCGAGCCCGGCGCGAAACGCGACGTTGTTGCCCGCGCCGAAGCCACCGTTCACCGGCGATTCGAGCAATCGGACCCGATCGCCGTAGCCGCGCTCGGCGAAAGCAGCGCGAAGCACGGCCACGGAGTCGTCCGGGGACTGGTTGTCGACGATGAAGGCGGTGGCGTCGCCCAGCGCCTCGAGCGTTGGGACCAGCGCCGTCAGCATGTCCAGCACGTAGCGGGCGGAGGCGTAGTTGACGGTGACGACGGCGAGCTTCACGGTGGGGATCGGTACCACGGGGGCGATGGCGCGGAGAAGCCGATTGCGGCTCAGCCCTCGTAGCCCCTCGGGTTCTGCGACTGCCACCGCCAGGCGTCGGCGCACATGTCGTCGAGCGTACGCTGCGCTTCCCAGCCCAGGTCGCGCCGCGCCTTATCGACGTTCGCGTAGCACTCGGCGACATCGCCCGGGCGCCGCGCGACGATGCGGTAGGGGACCTTGCGGCCGCTCGCGCGCTCGAAGGCCGCGACCACCTCGAGGACGGTCTGGCCCCGCCCGGTCCCGAGGTTGTAGGTGCCGGCGCCCGGTGTCGACTCGAGCGCCGCGAGGCTGGCCAGATGCCCCCGAGCCAGATCCACCACGTGGATGTAGTCGCGGACGCCGGTGCCGTCGCGGGTCGGGTAGTCGCCGCCGAAGATCCGGAGCTCCGGGCGCTGCCCCACGGCGACCTGCGCGACGAACGGCATCAGGTTGTTGGGGGTCCCGCGCGGGTCCTCGCCGATCTGCCCGCTCGGGTGGGCGCCCACGGGGTTGAAGTACCGCAGGAGCGCGACGTGCCAGCTCGGGTCCGCCTGGCAGATGTCCCGCAAGATCTCCTCGATGATGAGCTTGGTCCGCCCGTAGGGGTTGGTGACGCGGACAGGAAACCCCTCGGTGATGGGCACCGCGTCCGGCTCGCCGTACACCGTGGCGGACGAGCTGAAGACGAGGCGCTTGACCCCGTGGCGCGCGAGGGCGTCGAACAGGACGAGCGCCCCCCGGACGTTGTTGTCGTGGTACCGCAGCGGCTGCTCGACCGACTCGCCGACGGCCTTGAGCCCCGCGAAGTGGATCACGGCGTGGTGCTCGGCGCCCGCGAGCACCCGGTCGAGCGCGGCCGCGTCCCGCACGTCCACCGGGTGAAACGCGAGAGCGTGTCCCGTGAGGCGTTCCACTCGCCGCAGCGACTCCTGGTTGCTGTTCTCCAGGTTGTCGACGACGGTAACGTCGTAGCCCGCCTCCAGTAGCTCCAGGACGGTGTGGCTGCCAATGTAGCCCGCACCCCCGGTGACCAGGATCCTCATCTCCGCTCCTCTTTGCTTGCGCGCTCACGGATGCGGCCGCGTCGCGGCGGCTGCGCGGCGGATCCTACACCGGCCGGCAGCGGCGCGCTCAAGCCAGGAGCGCCCAGTCGGCCATCGCGAGCGCGTAGCCGGCGACCACGGCGTTGGTCGTCGCGTGGGCGATCACCGCGTCCGAGAGGCGGCCGCGATGGATCGCGAGCCAGCCATAGGCCAGCCCCGCGACGGCAGCGAGCAGCCACTGGGAGTGGAGCAGCCCGAACGCGACCGAGGAGCCCACGAGCGCGAGGAAAGTCGCGGCCCGGAAGGGAAGAGCAGTGAAGTCCCGGGCGACGAGGCGCCGCATCAGGTAGCCGCGGAACGCGAGCTCCTCCGCGAGCGGCACCGTGACGACCGCTCCGAGCAGGCGGGCGGCGACCCACGCCGCAGCGAGCGGGGCCGGCAGGGCTGCCAGTCCCGTGCGCAGCGCCGCGCCCGAATCGGGATCGGCGCGTTGGAAGCCCACGATCCACAGCAGGGCGACGGCCAGACCCGCCGCGACCCCCAGCCAGGGGCGCGAGAGGTCCAGGCGAGGGTAGCTTCGCCGATACGCGAAGAGCAGCGCCGCCGCGACGACGACCCGCAGCGGGTAGCCGGCGTCGAAGCCGTGGGTGAAGAGCCCGGTGACGAGCGCGACGGCGAGGATGGCGAGCAGCGGGAGGAGGTAGGCCGCGACTGGGTTCGGCCCCGCATCGACCTCCGCGTCACCGCTCGGGACCGCGGCCTGAAACGGCGCCCAGCGGCGGGCGATCCAGACCGCCCCGAGCGCCACCACGGTGAAGAAGAGCCAGCCCGCCTTGGAGTGGAAGCCGCCGAGCGCCATCTCGGGCGAAACCCAGGTCCCGAGAGCGATGAGCGAGACGACCCGCACGACGTTGAGCAGCCACGTCACCGCCAGCGCCAGGGGCAGGAGCAGCCAGGCGCGGGGCCAGCGCAGGGTCCGCCGCTCGACGTAGAGGAACACGCCGAGGAAGGCGGTCATCAGCCCGAGCCCCTCGATGCCGGAGCAGACCGGGGCGATACTGACGTAGAACCGCGCGGTGCCCACCTCGGCCGTCTCGACGGCCGCCACCGGGTCGGACGCGATCAGCGTCAGGATCGCGTGGGTCGCCTCCAGCGTCGCGCGGATGAGCGGCGCCGCTATCAACTGCGCGAGCAGGCCCGCGCCGAAGGCCACGGATCCCACCAACAGGCCCAAGGCGAGCGCCCGCCGGGCGGCCCAGAGCGAGCGAGCGAGCCACGACGGCCGCCAGAAGGCCGCCGCCAGCGCAGCGATCGCCAGCAACACGAGCAGGAACCAGGCGAGGAGCCAGGGCCGCAGCGTGGGGTCCACCGCACCCGGCGATCCGCCGGTCACCACCTGCGTGACGAGGTACAGGACCGCGAGGATCGCGAGGTGGAGGCCCAGCGCGAGCCAGCGTCGCGACGGCGGCGCGCTGGGGCGCTCGAGGTCACGAAGGACCCCACGGGCGCCCTCGCCGCCCGCGAACCAGGCGCCGACGACCACCAGGAACGCGAGCGGGGCCAATGCCCCGACGCCACCAAGCAGCCCCTCCAGCCCCGTCGGGACCAGCAGGGTACGCGCGTCGATGGAGTAGCTGACGATCAGGTACTCGGCCGCGAGCACCAGCAGAAACAGACCCCAGGCGGGTAGGCCGCCCCCACGTTGCTCTGGGGGAGCGCCACTGGCACCGTGGTCGGCTCCGCCGGCGTCTCTTGCGCCCAGGCCGCCCTCACCCGCTGCTCTCCCCCGCTCGGTCACGATCCCCTCTCCTCGTCAGCGCGCCTCGGCGAGCGCCTGCCGGGCGGCGGCTGCGGCGGGGAACTCGCCTGGCAATGCGAGCGCCTCGCGCAAGTGCCGCTTCCCCTGCTCCACGTCCCCCGCGGCGAGCAGCAAGGCGCCGAGGTGGTACTGGACGGTCGCGCTGGAGGAGCCGGCGGCGATCGGCTGCAGCAGCTTCCGGGAGCGCTCGAGGTCCCCCTTCGCCCCGCGCCGAAAGAGCGCCCAGGCGAGGGTGTCGGTGACGGCGGGCTGGTCGGGGGCGAGACGATGCGCTCGCTCGGCCAGCTCGACGGCCTTCGCCGGGTCGCCGAGCTCTTCGGCGTAGAGCATCGCGGTGTTGTTCAGGGTCACCACGTCACCCTCAGCGAGCCGGAGGACCCGCTCGTAGTAGGTGACGGCCTGCTTGGCGTCACCGGTGCGCGCCAGGAACGACGCGACCTCGGCGAGGACGGCGGCCGACCGGGGGTTCTTCTGCTCCGCCTCGCGCAGCGTCGCGAGGGCCTCGTCACGGGCGCCCCGGCGCTCTTGCACCGCGCGCAGGGCCGACCAGAGGCGGACATCGCCGGGGACGCTGGCGAGAGCCTGGCGAAGCACGCCCTCGACCTCCGCGGGCTTCTGGGGATCGTCGGTGAGCCGCGCCAGCATCAGCCAGAGCTCGGCGTGCTTCGGGGCCTTGGCGACCTCGGCGCGGACGCGCTTCGCGGCGGCTGCACGTCCACCCGCCTTCTCGTCGAGCTCTACGAGGGTCGAAAGCGTGCGGAGGTTGCCAGGCTCGAGCCGCAGCGCCGCCTCCAAATGCGCAGTGGCTGCCGGGAGATCCTTCGCCTCGAGCGCCGCGGCTCCGAGGAGTTCGTAGACCGCGGCGGGCGCTCCCGCCTTGGCGAGCGGCGTGAGCCGCGCGACGGCCGCGCGGGACTGACCCTCCACCAGGTCCAGCCGAGCCAGGGTGAGCACGGTGGCCAGACTGCCGGGCTGAAGCTGCTGGAGTCTCTGGAGCTCGGTGCGCGCACGCGCCCGATCCCCCTTGCGGACCAGAGACTCCGCGAGCATGAGCTGGAGGCGAGCGTACTCGGGCGAGCGCTGGTCCTTGGTGACCTTGAGCGCCCGCTCGAGGGTCGACATCGCCGCCGGGGCACCGGTGAGGAATTGGTGCTCGGCGCGGATGCGCAGGATGGCCGTGTCGTCGGGACGGTCGGGGAGCAGCGCGAGGAAGCGGCCCGTGAGCTCGTTCGCGCCGAGCGAGTGGCTCAGCGCGGCGCATTGCGCGAGCGGCTGCGGAGCGTGCACTTCCTTGGCGAGGCGCCCGAGGAGCAGCGCGGCTAGGTCCCGGCGTCCCGCGCGGACAGCGAGGGCCACGAGGGCCAGGGCGGTGCGCTCGGACTCGAGCGACGCGCGCTCGGCCTCCTGGCGAGCCGCCCGCGCGCGGTCCGGCTCCCCCAGCCCCGCGAGGAGGGTGGCTCGCGCGAAATGGAGCTCGGCCGGGACCGATCGAGCCCCGGCGTCGGGCGAGGTGGAGGTGCCCCAAGCGTCGAGTCGCTGCAGGGAAGCCCGGGCGCGCGGCTCATCGTTCGCCAGCAACGCCTCGAGCAGCACCGCCCCGAAGTCGGTCGCGAGCGAGCCGCCAACCTCGTCGATCCCCCGGCGCGCCTCCTCGAGCTTGCCGAGCATCACACGCACCCGGACCAGCGCGAGCCGAACCGCGGGATCCGGAAGCTGCGCCCCAGCCTTCTCCAGGCTCTGCTCGGCGCGCGCGTAGTCCTGCAGCCCCTCGTAGGCGAGGCCGCGCAGTAGCTCTGCCGGACCAGACGCTGGCTCGCGCGCCTGGTCGAGCTCGGTGAGAGCGCGGCGCGGATCGCTCTGGAGCAGGCGCGCCGCCTCTCCGAGGTGCGCGTCGGGCGGGGGCGCCTTCTGGCACGCCGAAGCGCCCAGTCCCAGCCCGACGACGAGTGCCGCCCTGGCGACCGACTCCCTGAACCGCCCGATGCGCGGGCGGTGAATCACGCCGCGAGAACCTGCCGGCGGCGGCGCCCGTACATCATCGCGATGCCGCCCGCGAGCAGAGCGAGGGCCCCAGCGCCGGAGACGGGATCGAGCTCGGGCACGGAGGTGCGGGTGGTCATCGAGGTGACGTTGGCGCTCAGCTTGGTCCAGCCGAGGTAGCTCACTTCGAGGTGAGCGCCGGAGGCATCAAGACTCGACGGGAGGGTCCAGTCGTCCTCGACTGACACGTTGGGGAGGAAGAGGCGCACCTGCCAATCGCCGGACAGCCATGAGCCCTCCGGGTAGGGGCTCGGCGTTTCACCAGAAAAGACGGGGTGAAGTTCCCAGTCGGCCAAAGAGACGGTGTACTTGAGTTCCACGCCGCCATTCACCGTGATCTGGTCGATCTGAAGCGTCGGATCGACGTTGCTGCTCCAGATCTTCGCGGCATCGTCGTAGGAGAGGCTGCCGGTCAGTTGGTCACCGACGTCGAACTCCGAGTTCAGTGCACTGTACGACGGGATGTTGGTGACGTTAGCCGTGAAATCATAGCTGACGGTTTCCGCCTGGGCCGTAGCGCTGAACGCGAGGCCGGCGAGGGCGGTGGCGGTGGCAACTGCGGTACGGATGATGACGGGATGGGCCATGGCTTTGGTCCTTCTGGGCTCTGCGGAGGGCCGGGCGCTTGGTGACGGGTGAGCGGCGAGGCCGTGGAACCGACACCAGACTACAGTGTCCGTTATTAGCCCCCAGCCACGCCCTCGTCAACACAATTGGCCCCCGACCGCGTCTTTTTTCTTGACCGGGGCGCCGAACTTCATCCCTAGGGGTGATCTCGCCGCGGAGGGTCCAGAAAATAATAGGCAATTCAAGATCTTACCGATGGTCAGGGGACTTGGCGAGGGCACAGGAAGTCCCAAGTCCAGGAAGACTCGCGCCACCCGTTTGACCGGGAATGACGATTCTTTTCTTTCGTGGCGGGAGCGGCGCCCCTCACCCCGGACACTCTGCGTCGCACGTCACGGCGAGACCGCCCCGGCAGACGGTGGCGGTGCCGCCGCACTCGCGGAAGACGCAGCCGGTCCCGGCGTCACCGGCCGGGCAGTCGAGCACGCAGGAGGCGCCCGCTGCGCACTCGACGGCGCAGTCGCCGTCGCTGCAGGCGAACCGGCAGGTCGAGCCCGCGCCGCAGCGGCAGGTCCCGTTCGCGCAGGTGCCGTCGCAGCGCGGGTTGTCCCCGTCACACTCGACGTGACAGGGACCGGAGCGGCAGGAGAAGACGCAGTCGCTGCCGGCCCCGCAGGTGCAGGTGCCGTTCCCGCAGGTCCCGAAGCAGGCGGAGCTGGGATCGCAGGTGACCTGGCAGGGCTCTGCTGCGCAGGAGAAGGAGCAGCGGCTGTCGGGGCCGCAGACGCAGTCGCCGTTGGCGCAGTCGCCGTTGCACTCGGGGTTGTCCCCGACGCACAGCACCGAGCAGGGCGGCGCGGCGCAAAGGAAGTCGCAGCGCTCTCCCGGCGGGCAGGCGCAGTCGCCGGACCGGCAGGGGGGCGGCCCGTCGTCGTCGTCGCAGCCGGCGACGACGAGGGCCCCGAAGAGCAGCAGCGCACTCCGCTGGAGGAGAATGGGTCGTCGTGGCTTCCTCGGGCGCGCGGTCATCGGTCCCGAGCGTCGCGCCGCGGTG
>CAYOLF010000154.1:0-9041 GCA_964404725.1 uncultured Polyangiaceae bacterium | reverse complement strand
CCCCGCATCGCCGCAAGGATTGACGCCGAAGCCGTCGATGCCGTCCGCTGGATCCGAGTAGCCCGTCCGGTAGTCCCTGAGACTGCGCAACATGACGATGTTGTTCACGTTGCCTTCGACCGTAAGGAGCGTCGTCCCCTCGACGGAGCGCACGATGCCCGAATGCCCGCCGCTCGGGTTGTTGTAGCGGATGTAGTCCCCGGGCTGCGGCACGTACGTCTCCCACTCGGGATCCGTCTGGTAAACGAACCGAGAATGCTCGACGAACCACGCCCGGATCTGCTCCGAGCCCCCGATCATCCAGGGATAGTCCCCCCACTGCTCGCTTAACGGACAGCCCCCTCGCCAGTAAGCCCAGGAGACGAACTCCGAGCACCAGCCCCCGGTGATGTCGGCAGCGTAATCGGAGAGCGGGTAGCCCGTGCTGACGCCGACGTCGTTCGGGCCCTTTCCTTCCTCGGCGATGGCGAGGGCGAGGATGGCGTCCGTGATGACGGACCTCACGATGCCCGGAGGCCCCGGCTCCTCCAGGGCAGCGCCGTACAGGCCAATGGGCTCCAGGGACCCGTCGTCCACCGCGTACTCCTTCACGTCGTCGTCGACCAGGCCGACGGAGCTACACCCGGCCACGGCCATGCCGGCGAGCGTCACCGAGAGGGACCGGCGGCAACCCCAAACGCGGACGCTGGCGATCGTCATGACGCTCTCCCGTTCTCCCGAAGGTCCGAGGTCGTCGGCCGCTGCCCGGCACCCTACGGCTGACCCTGAGCGCGAGCGGCAACGACTGGCGCGAGCGTGAGGGTAGCACTCTCCGCCGGTCGCTCCCACCGCGGCCCACCGCGGGGCGCGGCCGCCGCTCAGGGAGCGATGGCGACACAGGGAGCGTCGCCGGCGGCGTGTCCGCAGTGCATCGACGGGTCGACCGCGGCGGCGCTCACGTGCCACAGGCGACACTGGATCGAGTCCCCCTGCGAGATCGCCGTGGTAAACCCGCCCGCGTCGGGGATCTCCCCGCAGGCCGTGGCGCAGGCGGCGAGCCCGTCGAAGGTGGCGTCGAACCGGGCCGGGCAGAGCCGCTGCAGCAGCACGCAGTAGCTCTCACAGTTCTGCCCGCAGATCCCGTCGCCGCCCGGGCCCGCGCCGGGGCAATGGACGGCGGGCTCTGCCGTCTCCAGGGCGTATCGTGCCTGCTGGAGACGGCATTCGACGGAGTTGCCGATCTCGTCTCCCGGCGACCCGGGTGGCAGCGCGCCGCACACCCCGAGGCAGGTCGCGTCGCCGGTGTAGACCGCGTCGGCGCCCACGCAAGCGTCCTGGACGCGGCTGCAGTAATCCGCGCACGAGTCCGGCACCACCGCGCCCGCGCCCGCCGCCGAGCCGCCCGCGCCCCCCGCGGAGCCACCGTTCACGCCGGGCTCACCGCCGCCGGGCTCACCGCCGCCCGACTCTCCGTCGCTGGGCTCGCCGCCGCCGGAGTCGCCGTCGTCCGACCCCGACTCCAGCTTGGTGGTCGAGGTGCAACCCAGCGCCGCCCAGAGCGCCGCCACCCCGAACCAAGCGATCCTCCCGCCCGCGGCCATATTTCCTCCAGCGCCATTTCCTAGCGCCGGCGGCGCCGATCGAAAGCCCCGGCCACGCCGAGCGCACCGACGCCGCCGTCCCGGGTCCGCCGCCGGCCGGAAGTCAGAAGGCTTCGTAGCCGAGGTTGAAGGTCGGCATCACGATCGACTTGATCGCCTCGACCTTGGTGAACCGAAGATCGACGCCCACCATCAGCCCCTTGCGGCGAACCTTCTCCTTGCTCTTGCCCATCAGGGGATACCCCCCCACGCGCAGGAGCGGGCTGACACCCGCGGGGTTGTTGTAGACGGTGTAGCCAACGCCCGCCCCAACGAAGATCCGGTCGACGAGGGTGACGTCCGCCCCCACCGCCAGCCCCAGCAAGCCCCCCACGGCGAGCAGCTCCGACTCGCCCGACGAGTAGTATCCGAGGGTCGGCTGCCCGTAGACGCCGAGCAGATCGTTGATCTGGGCGCCGAAGCGCAGGTCGATCCCACCGTAGGTGAACGACGCCTTGTCCGAACCCACCTCCGATCTCGCCGTGAAGAAGCCAGGCCCCCCCGAGACGCCGAAGCGGAAGCGAACCCCGTCCCCACCCGTCGCGCTCGTCTCTCTGCCGGCCGCTTCCCCGTCCGGTGGCGGCGTGGCCTCCGGCTTCGCGACGCCCTCCGCAGCCGTCGGCTCGTCGGCGCCGTCGTCGGTCACCGCTTCCTGTGCCCCTGCGACCGCGCTCGCGGTGAGCACAGCCACGATGACTAGACCTTCGATTACCGATTGCCTCATCCTCGCCTCCTTCGTTCCTTGGACATCATCAAGATGTACGCCTCGCACGCGGGCGGTCTTTCCCGCCCGAGAGCCGAGCGGCGATCGAAGCAGACCCATCCGCCCACCGATAGCGATGATGTGATCCCGGCGCCGACCTGCCGGGAGCGGGCTTTCCGACGCAAGACCCACCGGTCATGACATACCGACCGCGAACGGCCGCTCACCCTGGGGAGAAAAACCGCCTCTACCGACCGCTCGAGGGGCCCGCCACGATCGGGGGCCAACGCCGCCATGACCCCCCGATCCACGGTCCTTCTCACCTTGCTCGGCGCCCTGCCAGGACTCTTCGCGGCGATGCCGGCGGCGGCCGCCTCGCTGCAACCGGTCAGCGACTGGGGCGCGAGCGGCGTCCCTTCGACCGTGAGCATGTACCTCTACGTGCCGGACAGTCTGGCCCCGAATCCCCCCGTTCTCGTGCTCGTCCACTACTGCGGCGGATCGGCGGCGGCCGTCTTCGGTCAAGCGCAGGGGGGAGGCCTGGTGGCGGCCGCGGACGAGCACGGCTTCATCATGGTGGTCCCGCAGGCACAGAACCCCGACGGCACCGGGAGATGCTGGGACGTGGGCTCGACCAAGGCCCTCACCCGTGACGGCGGCGGCGACACTCAGGCCATCGCCCAGATGGTCGCGTACACGCTGACCGAGCACGGAGCGAACCCGGATCGCGTCACCGTGACGGGCGATTCGTCGGGCGGCATGATGACGGAGGCCCTGCTCGCGCTCTATCCCGACGTCTTCCGGGCGGGCTCGGCGTTCGCCGGGGTCCCCGCGGGCTGCTGGGCCGTGAGCAACCCGGACGGCGGGTGGAGCGGTCCCTGCGCGGGCGGCGACGTGACGCACACCCCGGAGGAGTGGGGCGACCTCGTCGAGGGCATGTTCCCGGGGTACGCCGGGCCTCGCCCGCGGGTGCAGCTCTTCCACGGGGACGCCGACACGACCATCGACTACGCGAACCACACCGAGGCCATCAAGGAGTGGACCCATGTGCTCGGCCTGAGCACGAGCCCGACGTCAACGGACACGGTCCAGCTCGGCACCCACCAGGCGACACGGCAGCGCTGGGAGAGCTCGTGCGGCTACGTGGTCCTCGACGCCTTCACGTCGCTCGGCGGCGATCACGGCCCGTCCGACGCGCTCTTCGATGCCGACTACGTCGTCCCCTTCCTGGGTCTCGACCAGACGGGCCCCACCGATCCGGAGATCGCCGAGTGTGGTGGCGGCGCGGCGACTGGTGGCGGCGGCGGCACCGGCGCCACGGAAACCGGCGGTGAGGGCGGGGCGGCGATGGGCGGCGTCCCCTCGGGCGGAACGACGACCGGCGGCGTGATGACGGGCGGCACGCCCCCCGCCAGCGGGGCGACGTCGGGCGGGGTGACGACGGGCGGCGCGCCCCCGGCCGGCGGGGAGACGACCGGCGGCCTCGCCGGCACCGGCGGCACTCCAACCACCGGGGGCAGCGTCACCACGGGGGGAGCGCCCCCCTCCGGCGGCTCCGTGACCACGGGCGGCGCCGTCCCCATCACGGGGGGCTCCGGTGGCAGCGTCCCGACGGGAGGCGTGGCGGCGACGGGAGGAGCCGGCTCACCCGCCGGAGGTTTCACGAGCGGTGGGAGCGGCACTGCGACTGGTGGCTCCTCCGGTGCGGGCGGCACCAGCCCGACGGGTGGCGCACCGGCCTCGGGCGGGTCCGTGGCCACGGGCGGCGGCCTCGCGCAGCCGGCGGGCGCGGACGATTCGGCGGACGAGGGAGGCTGCGGTTGTCGCGCCGCGGGGCAGCGTTCGAGCTCCGACCTCCGCGGCGCCCTCGCCCTGTTCGCCCTGCTCGCCCTGCGTTCGCTCCGGCGCCGACCCGGCAGCGCTCCTCGCCGGCCCTGAAGGATCCGACGGCGGGCGCCGTACGGCGCACCCGCCCTGGGGCGACGTCCCGGCGACGGCCCCACTCGACGCTCACTGCCCCGCGATGGTGACCTTCACGACCACGGCCGGAGCGCTCTCCTCCACCAGCCGGATCCCCTCGGGGAGCTCGAGCTCCTGCGTGGCAGCGAAACTGCTCGTGCGCCCCGCGAGCGACAGGGGCACGGTCTTCAGGGATGCCACCTTGCCCAGGTCCTCGACGGCGATGCGGACCCGCACCTGCTCCGGCTCCGCGGTGATGCCGGTCACGGCATGCCCGACGGGCACCCGGCCCGACGTGGTCACCCGCACGGGGAGATCGACGAGGCGCGTCGCCTTCGCGCTGAGGGTCGTGACCGAGGGGTCGACGCGCTCCACCGTGATCGAAGGCGGGGTCTTCAATGCCTCCCCCGTGATCGTGCGCTGGGTGAGGCCAGCGTTCAGGCGCGCCGCGTCGATCACCGCGGTGAGCGCCTCCGGGTCGACCTGCTGAAACGCCCGCTCGGGACCCGAGAGCGTGACGCGCACCCGATCCGGGCGCGGGGGCGCGACGAGGAGGTCCGCCGGTACACCCTGCAGGACCACTGGGACCTCGTAGCTGCGCGTGCTGATCTCGCTGTCGCGCCCGTGGACCACGAGCCACGCCCCGATCGCGATGGCGACGCTGAGCAGCTTGGTCCCCGGGTTGCGGACCACCCCACTCCGCAGCAGGCCACCCCCGCGATCGGGAGCGGTCCGCTGACGAAACGCGGCCAGGCGCTCGGCGAGCTGGACGGGTCGCAGCGCCTGATGGAGCTTTCCTCCCTGCGCCACGCTCACCTCGCCCCGCTCCTCGGAGACGACGATCACCAGCGCGTCCGAGCGCTCGGAGAGGCCGAGCGCCGCGGCGTGGCGGGTGCCGAACCGCTCCTGTCCGGTGATCGACTCGGACAGCGGCAGGTGCGCGGCGAACCGCGACGCGAGCCCGTCCTCGACCACCAGCGCCCCGTCGTGCCCGGCGGAGCTGGTGTCGAAGATGCTGTACAGCAACGGCTCGCTCAGCGCGCCGCCGAGCGCGATTCCGCCGGTGAGGTGGCGTTCGAGGGACTCCTTGCCCTTGAGGACCAACAGCGCCCCGGTGCGGTGCTTGGCGAGCTCGAACGCGGCGGTGACGAGCAGCTCGGTCAGGGGACGAGGGCCCGTGTCCTGCCGGAGTCGTTGCAGCGGCCGGGTGAACGCGACCCGCTCGAAGGCGCGCCGGATCTCCTCCTGGAAGACCACGATCAGGGCGACGGCGGCCACGGTGATCCCCACCTGGAAGAGGAGTAGCGTCAGCGTCATCTCCAACAGCCGCGCCAAGAAGTACAGGCCCACCAGCGTGGCGAGCCCGCTCATCACCACGCGCGACCGCGCCTGACGAAACCAGGTGATGAGCGCGTACACGAAGACGGCGACGACCAGCACGTCGAGCGCGTCCGCCAGGCGCAGCACCCCCACCGCCTCTCGCACCGCGCGGGTCAGGGCCTCCGGCATCCTACCGGCCGGGAGTATAGCCCGCCGCGTCGATGGAGACGCGCTCGAGCTCGCACAGCGCGGCCCTGATCTCCCATAGCGCCCCCGTCGGCGCGGCCGGCCGGCGCGGGCACTCGTACGCTGGCGCTCCACCCAGCCGCTCGCTACCCTCTTTCGTCCCGCGCGGCCGCGTGAGGGGTGAGAGTGAAGGAGAGCGTGGCGTGACGGGAGTCCGGAGAACCGATGCGGTCCTGACGCTGACCGGCGTCGAAGTGATGCCAGGGTTCGCGTACGGGCTGCGCCACCCCTCGCTGATAGCGGAGCTGGCGGTCGCCACCGAGGTGAATCGGGAACGACCGGCCGAGGTCGAGTGCGCGCTCTCCGAGTCCATCCGCGACGAGCCCGTCGGCGCCGTCAAGCCCCATCCCCCGTCTGGCCTCGGCGGCGGCGGGCGCGCGATCGCCACACTGCTCTACTGGCTGGATCGACTGCGGCGGGCGGCTGCGGCGGGCGGCTGGGGTCCCCGTCATCGAACCCGCCAGGATCCTCGGCGCGAACGCGAAGGCCGGCTACGCCGCGGTCGCGATCCCGACGCTCTCCGGATCGCACCGGGTGACCGAGGACGTCCTAGAGCAGCAATCAGGTTGATTGCTGCGACAAATCAACGACCTAGGGACCCGCGTCCTCCGGGTCCCACCCAGCCACCGCTGGGTGGGTGAGGGCGTGGGGTACCGAATTGGGAGCAGACTTCGGCGAAGGAGGCCTGGAAAATGTCTCCTCGCCCTGCACGGAGGCATTTTCCGGGCCTCCGTCGCTGTCGGCAACCTGTTCGGTGCTCTAGCCTGGTTGACGAGCCTCTTCGACACCGGGTGCGCCGGACGGGACCTCCCCGCGCACCTCGCGGAACTGCCGGAGTGGCGCCGGCAGCTCGAGCAGACGCTGCCTCACCGCTCCAACACGCCTCGCTTCCTGGGCGCGGACCTCGTCAGGAGGATCGCGCGCGTCGCCGAGGAGCTCCAGCGTCCCCTGGCCACGGTGGGGGAGACGCGGCAGCTGCTCGGCCTGGACCTCCCGCCGAAGGACGTCACCTCGTCGGCTTGAGGACGCGACGCTTCGACCTCCAGATCTTGCGCTCGATCCCGATCCGACCGCCGACGAGCTAGAGGAGACCGACCATGGATTTCGACCTGAACGTCCTGCGCATCGACCCCGCCGCCGAGGTGGAGCGCCTGAGCCAGTTCATCACGGAGCAGGTGACCGCGGTCCATCGCCGCAAGGGCGTGGTCGTCGGGCTCAGCGGCGGGATCGACTCGGCCTGCACCGTCGCCCTGTCGGTGCAGGCTCTGGGTAGAGACAAGGTGGTAGGCCTGATCCTCCCCGAGCGGGAGTCGAACCCCATCAGCCGTGAGTTTGCCGCCAAGCACGCCGCGCAGCTCGGCATCGAGGTCCGGGAGATCGACATCACCCCCACGGTGGAGAGCGTGGTTTCCTATGCTCGCCGCGATGACTACCTCCGCTCGCTGGTGCCGGAGTATCGCCCCGGCTACCGCTACAACGTCACGCTCCCCGCCGACCTCCTCGAGCGGGATGCGTACTCCGTCTACAACCTCCAGGTGGAGCTGCCGGACGGCGAGCTCCGGCGGAAGCGCCTGACCCTCGACGAGTTTCGCGCCGTGACCTCGTACGCCAACGTCAAGATCCGCTCGCGCATGCTCCACCTCTACGCCGAAGCGGACCGGCGCAGCCTGGCGGTGGCGGGGACGACGAACCGCACCGAGTTCCTGCTGGGGGACTTCTGCAAGTACGGTGACGCCGGGAGCGACTTCGAGCCCATCGCCCACCTGTACAAGAACCAGGTCTACCAGCTGACGGACCACCTGAACGTCATCTCCGAGATCGCCCGTCGCCCGCCGAGCCCGGACACCTTCAGCCTCCCCGTCACCGACCAGGAGTTTTTCTTTCGGATCCCGTTCGACAAGCTCGATCACCTCCTCTATGGCTGGGAACGTCAGGTGCCGGCGGCCGAGGCCGCGCGTGTCCTCGGCCTGCCGGAAGACGCGGTCACGCGCTCGTATCGCGACTTCTCGACCAAGTACCGCGCCACCGCCCACCTCCGCGCGATGCCGCACACCCTCGAGCAGGTCGACGTGCTCGCGCCGGCTCGAAGCCCGGCGCCTCCCGCACGCTGATTGATTCTGAGATGCAATCATGAGAGCTCGCCGCGAGATCGACCCGACCGTTGGTCGCTCGCCGTCGTGACCTCGCGCGGTTTGCTCGCGACGGCTCACGGCCTCGCGTTTGACCGAGCCCGTCGGGCAAGCTAGACCTGCCGCGGCGCCCCGGAAGCGTTCGAGCGGGTCGAACGGCATCGCCACGGGGCGATGCTGGCACCGTTGGGTCACGGCGCCGATTCGATCGTCGGGCGCCGCTGGTCTTGAGGCGCGCGTCGAGCGAAAGACGAGGGGAACGGGATTGACGAGGTCGGCGGGTCCACGACGGACCGGAGGTGTCCGCGCCTCACCGTTCGCGCAGGGCGGCGTGCCGGTGAGGGGGAGCGGGATCCCCGTCCTCACCAGCGGTCCGGCCGGCGGGCGGCCGGACTACCTCATGTCAGCGTCCCCTCCCCGCCGCGGGCCGCCCCCCCACCGAGCAAGAACAGTGCCACCGGAAAACATCGGTTGGGCAAGATTTCCCTTGTGGGCCACCGGAGGATTTCCTTCAACTCGGCCCGGGGTCCTCGATCACGGAGCGCTTCTCTGGGAATCGCTCCCTCAGAGCAGGAATCGGCAATCATGAGAAGTCTATCCCACTTGATCGGTCTGATGGGTCTGTCCCTCGTCGTGCTCGCTTGTGGCGAGGACGGGGGCGCCGATGGCACCTCGAGCGGCGGCGCCTCGACCGGCGGCCTCCCGGGGACCGGCGCCACCGCGACGACCGGCGGGCTCCCCACCACCGGCGGCGCCGGCACGGGCGGCATCGGACCGACCGGCGGCGTCGGACCGACCGGCGGCGTCGTGACGACGACCGGCGGCAGCGGCGGAACCGGCGGCATCGGCGGCGGGACCGGCGGTGTCACGCCGACGGGCGGCGTCGGACCCACGGGCGGCGTCGGACCATCGGGCGGCGTCAGCCCGACGGGTGGCACCCCGACCACCGGCGGCATCCCCGGCACCGGCGGCGACCCCGGCACCGGCGGCATCCCCGGCACCGGCGGCGACCCCGGCACCGGCGGCGACCCCGGCACCGGCGGCATCCCCGGCACCGGCGGCGAC
>CAYOLF010000153.1:0-9330 GCA_964404725.1 uncultured Polyangiaceae bacterium | reverse complement strand
GGGAAGCTCGCTCATGGGGCGAACGCAATACCATCCCCGCCCTCGATCTCCACTCACGATGCGTGCCGCCCCGCCACCCTGGAGCACCGACCCGTTTGCCAACCGCGTCGGCGCCCTGAAAAACGCCCCCTCGCCCTGCACGGAGACGTTCTCCGGGCCTCGGTGGCTGTCGGCAACCTGATCGGTGCTCCAGGCCCAGCGCGGGGGCGCCCGCGTCGGGGGGCGGAGGGCGCTCCCGACCTCTAGTCCGCGGTAAGCCGCTCGATCTCTTCCTTGATCAGCGTCTCGGCGAGGACGGGGACGACCTCCCACACCACCTTCTCGACCACCTCGCGGGAGAGGGACAGGACGCCCTGGATCTGGTCCGAAGTGAGGCCGAGCTGCTCGAGCTGGGTCGTGAGCCCGGCCGGGAGCGCGATGGCCGCGGCCCCGGGGCCGCCACCGGGGCCGGGGGACGGCGCGGGGGTCGCCTCGCCGCCGCGCGGCGCGGCAGGCCCGCCGGGCGCGGGACGCATCGCCGCGGCCGGTTGCGGCGCAGGGACCCCGGGCGCCGCGTGCGGCGACGAGCCGGGCCGTCCCGCTGCCGGGGATGCGGCCGAGCGGACTGCCGGGGTCGCCGGCTGGGCAGGGCGAGCGCCAGGGCTCGGTCCCACGCCCGGCCGCGTCATCGGCACGGACGAAGCAGGCGGTCCGCCCGCGGGCCGCGCCGCCGGGGTGAAGTGACCCAGGGCGGGCCGCGCGGGAACCGTGGCGGCCGGAGTCGGGGCGGCGGTGGCCGGCGCGACGGGCCGCGGCCCAGCCGGCTGGGGTCGCGCTGCCGGCGCGGGGGCCGCCGGGCGAGCCAGCGGTCCGGCCGCGGACTTCCGCACGACGGCGTTCACCTTGTCGATCAGCTGTTGGGTGTCGAAGGGCTTGTCGATGAAGTCATCGACGCCCGAGCTCGCGCCGCGGGCGCGATCGAACGGCTGCTGCTTGCTCGAGAGGAGGACGACGGGCAGGTGCGGCGCCCGCTCCTTGATCTGCTGGCACAGCTCGTAGCCGCTCTCGGCCCCGAGCTGCGCGTCCACCACGGCCACGGCGGGGTTCTCGCGCGTCAGCTTGCCGAGGGCGTCGCCGCTGCTCTCCGCCAGAATCGTTCGAAATTCCTCCCCCGCGAAGGTGATCTCCAGGACCCGGCGGAGGGTCTTGCTGTCGTCTACAGCCAGTACTGTCGTGGTCACGGGACCTCCGATATGCGGGCAACGGTCCGGTGGATCATCCGGGGGCGCGCGAAAACTGTCAAGGAATTCGCCCGCCTCCTCCGCGGCGTTGGTGAGCACGCGCCGCCGTCGGTGACCGGTTCGGGACCCTAGCGCGCCCCAGGGCGGCGAGGTTGACGGTGCCGGGTGCGGGCGACAGTCTCTAGCTGGTGGCCGTGCTCAACAGTCGTGCCCGGGCGCTCCTGCACGCGGTCGTGACGGAATTCATCGCCACCGGCGAGCCCGTCGGCAGCCGCACTCTGCAGCGGAAGTATGGGTTCGACCTCTCGCCCGCCACCATCCGTAACGTGCTCGCGGACCTCGAGGACGACGGCTACCTGGCGCAGCCGCACACTTCGGCGGGCCGCGTCCCGACCGCCCTGGCCTTCCGTACCTTCATCGACGCCCTGCTGCAGGCGAACCGGGTAGACGGCCCCCGCTCCGAGGCGATCGACGGCTGGCTCGCGGGGCTCCACCCGGGCTCCGACATCGTGCGAGAGAGCGGGCGGCTCCTCTCCGACCTCACCGGGGCGCCCGCCGTGGCGGCACGCCCGCGGACCGTCGCGCGGGCGCTGCGCAAGCTCCGGTTCATCGTCACCCGACCGGGCGAGCTGCTGGCGGTCGTCGTGTTCGCCGACGGCGCGGTGGAGAACCGCTATCTGACGGTGGAGCGCGCGCTCGACGAGGCGCAGCTCGACCGCATCCATCGCATCCTGGAGGAGTCCGTCGAGGGGCAGACGCTGCCGGCGCTGCGGGAGCACTTCGCGGCGCGCCTCGCGTTGGCCCACGACGATCTCGCCGTGTCCGTGCGGCTGGGGCTCACCCTCGTCGAGGAGGCGCTGAGCGACGCGGACCGCGGCGTCGATCTGGTCGTCGAGGGCCTGGCGCGGCTGCTCGATCGGGACGACCCCTACCGATCCGGGGATCTGCGCGAGCTCTACCGGGTGCTGGAGGACAAGGCGCGCCTGGTGACACTGCTCGACGGGACGCTTGCCTCGACGCACGTTCAGGTCTTCTTCGACGAGGAGGTGACCGGCTCGCCCTGCTCGCTGAGCGTCGTCGCGGCCCCGTACCGCGAGGAGTCGGGGCCAGCCGTCGGCGCGGTCGGGATCATCGGACTCTCGCGGATGGACTACTCGACCGTCGTGCCGCTGGTGAGCGCCGCGGCGGACGCCGTGTCGACGGCCTTTACCCGGTCGCGCAAGGACCCGCCGCGGTCGAAGGACGGGTGACGCGGGGCGCGTCGGTGTCGGGGGCCCCCGCTCCCCGCGGCGCGCTCCGCGAGGCGACCAGCGGCTCCCGCCCCGACGTGCGGTCGGCCGGTTGGGGTCCTGGGTCGATCACCGCCCGGTGAGCGGCGGGGATCCGACCCGAGATTTTCGTGTATGGTGGCGCCATGGCAGCGGCGCTCACCGAGCCGGTCGAGCCGTCGGTGCCGTTCGGGCCCATCGATCACGCGGTCAGGGCGGTGCTGGCGGGGGACGCGGAGGCGGGCCTCGGGTGGGCCGGCGCGCGGCTCGCAGCGGCCCCGGAGGATCCGATCGCGTCGCTCGTGGTTGGTCGCTGCCTCGGTCGCCTGGAGCAGCGCGCGCTGGCCGCGAGCGCGCTCGCTGTCGCCCTCGACGTCGCCCTCGACGTCGGCGCGTTGCCCGCGGCGGTGGCGGCCTGCGCGGGCCTG
Organism: uncultured Polyangiaceae bacterium; assembly: GCA_964404725.1. Classification (GTDB taxonomy): domain Bacteria; phylum Myxococcota_A; class Polyangia; order Polyangiales; family Polyangiaceae; genus JAFGBI01. The sequence goes on along the minus strand of CAYOLF010000153.1, from coordinate 6,414 downwards.
CGCGACCTCGGTGAGGACGCGAGCCCGGCCTACGAGCGTGTCGCGCAGCGCTTTGCACGGGGCTCCCGTGTCGCTTCCGCCAGCTCCCTCGCGCCGCCCGCGCTCACCCCGACGCTGGGGATCGAGCCTCTCCCGCCCGAGCAAGCCCTCGCGCGAACGGCGAGGGCGATCGAGGCGGCGACCGCCGCGCGGGAGCGGCGGCTTGCGGCCGGCAAGCCGCCGCAGGGCTCCTCGATCCCGCCCCTCTCGACGCTGCAGCCCGCGGCGCTGCGCGCGGTCATCGAGACCCTCGAGGTGAGCTATCGGGACGTCGGCTCGGTGCTGGTCGAACAAGGCACCCGGAGCGCCGATGCCTTCGTCGTGGTCCGCGGGGAGCTCGAGGTGCGCCGCGTGCGGCGCGATGGCACCAGCGCGGCGATCGGGCGCCTCGGCGCGGGCGCCCTGCTCGGCGAGGTGGCGCTGCTCTCGCGTGCGCCGCCCACCGCCAGCGTGGTCGCGGTGCGCCCCACCATCGCCCTGGTCGCGGGCCAGGCGGCGCTAGACGCGGTCGCGGAGCGGCTCCCGGAGGTCGGCGAGGAGCTCGCGGCCCACTGCCGGGGCAGGATGGTGGCCAATCTCGTTCGCAATAGCTCCCTCTTCGCCGGCATCGACGCCAGCGAGCGCCTCGGCGTGATGGTCCGCTTCGTTACCCGCACCTACGAGGCCGGCGAGCTCCTGATCGCGCAGGCCGCCGACACGGACGGCCTTCACCTCGTCGCCTCGGGCGAGGTCGAGGTTCGGCAGCGGCGCGGGGCCGAAACGGTCCACGTGGCGGATCTTGGCGTGGGGGAGGTGGTGGGCGAGATGGGCCTCGTGCTCCGGCGTCCGGCCGCCGCCGACGTCGTCGCCAGGGTGCCGACGGTGACGCTTCACCTGCCGAGGGACGGCTTCCTCGATCTCGTCAAGGAGTACCCCGCGGTCCTGGCCGAGCTCTACGATCTCGCGGTGCGCCGCGACCAGCAGGCCTCGGGGGTCCTCGCCCTGGACGGGTCGGCCGCGGACGGCTGCATCATCCTGTGACGAGCCGCCCGCGCCGGGGTCCGCCCCGGGGGCCGACCTTGACCGACAGGGCGGACGCGGCTAATGCCCGGCCATGAGTCTGCCTCGACCGTCCGTCTGGTTCGCCGCCTGCTTGCTCGCGCTGACCTGCTTCGTCGCCGCTCCCGCGGCCAGCGCGCAGGCGAAGGTGGCCGTCATCGACACCCAGAAGGCCATCATGGAGACGGAGGACGGGTTGCGCGCGCAAGCGACGTTGAAGAAGCTCTTCGACAACCGCCAGCGCGAGCTCGACCGCAAGCAGGACGAGCTGCAGAAGGAGAAGGAGGACATCGAGCGCCAGCGCGGCGTTCTGAGCAAGGCCGCCCTCCAGAAGCGTGTCGAGGACTGGCAGCGCGAGGTGGTGAATCTCCAGTCCAAATTCGTGGAGTATAACCAGGAGCTCCAGCAGAAGCAGAACGAGCTCACCCAGCCGATCTACGTCAAGACGATGGCGATCATCGAGCGGCTCGCGCGCCGAGACGGCTACGACATGGTGGTGGACAAGCAGGCGGTGCCGTACTTTCGCACCGACCTCGATCTGACCGACCAGGTCATCCGCATGTACAACGAGGGCGGCGCCGTCGAGCCGGCGAGCAAGCCGGCGGCGACGGGGTCGGTCGCGCCCCGGTCGGCCCCGGCGACCACCAAAGCCGCGGCTCCCGCGGCCAAGTGACGGCTTCGGGGTCTGGACCCGTTAGGGCAGCCTGAAGGAAGTCGCCCGGCGGGGCGCCGCCTCAGGAGGGGGGCGCGGGCCCGCGCCTTCGTTCGGGGAAGTTGCTCGACCGAGCGCCGGCCGTGGTGGCTACTTGGTTTCGAAGAGGTCGTCGAAGACGGCGTCGAACTCGTCGTCCTCGCCGACGGAGCGTTTGGGAGCCGGAGCCGCGGCCCGTCCCAGCGACCGCTCGACCTCGGCGATGCGGTCAGCGATGTCCCGGTACGCGGGGTCGCGTCGCGCGATCTTCCGGTAGTAGTAGAGCGCCTCCTCGGGTTGCCGCTTCATCTCCATCACGATCCCGAGGTCGTAGTAGAGGCTCATCTCCTGCTCGACCGTCTTCTTCTTCGCCTCGAACCCCCGCTTGTACGCCATCTCCGCGGCATCGAGGTTCCCCTGCTCCAGTTCGATCATGCCGATCATCGCGTAGCAGGTGCACTCGCGATCCGGGTCGCGCGCCGCGAGCTCGAACTCGGTCACGGCGTCGGCGAGCAGCATCATCTCCTTGTAGGCGACGCCGAGATCGTAGTGCGTCGCGGCGTCGGCCTCGGGCACCTGCTGCCGCACCCCCTCCTTGAACTGGGCGAAGACCTGGTCCACGTCGATGTCGTCGTGGACCGCGTGGCCCCCCTTCCGCCCGCGGGCAGCGGACGGCTCGACCGCGCCGAGGCCGGCGGCGATCTCGAAGGCGCCGCCGCGCGCCTCGCCCCCCCGCGTGAGCGGGGCGCGTGAGGCCTGCAGGCGAGATCGCTCGATGGTGCCGCTTTCCCCGGTCGCCCGTGCCGCCTGCTCGACCTCCCGCAGCCGCTCGAGCACGAGCGGGTGGTTCGGCGTCCGCGCGAGCTGATCCTGGAGGATCGCACGCGCGTCGTCGTGAAGGCCCCGACTCGAGAAGAACTCGGCCTCCTCGAGCGCCTCCTCGAGCGCGTCGTGGCTGGCGTCTGCGGGCGGCACCCCGTGGACCCCGGCGCCGCCGGTATCCATGGGGCGTTGCCCGTGGGCCTGCGGGTACGGGTCGTAGCCCTGCTGCTCGTAGCCCTGCTGCTCGTAGCCCTGCTGCTCGTAGCCCTGCGGGTCGTAGGCCTGCTGCTCGTAGGCCTGCGGGTCGTAGCCCGGTGGCTCGTAGGCCGACGGCTCGTAGGCCTGCGGAGACGCCCCCTGGTTCGGCACGCTCTGCTGCGAGTACCGACCGAGCCCGCGCGGGTCGGGAGCGGGGGGCGTCCGCGGCGGCGGTAGCGGTGCGAGGCTGCGCTCGTAGCCCGGGCTGGCGACGGCCGTGGGGTACTCCGGCGCGCCGTCGAACACATCATCGTCGCCGCCGAGCGGGAAGCTCGGCAACGGCGCGTTCCCCAGGTCCCCGAACGGATCGTCCACGCCGTCGAGATCCGCGCCCATGGCGAGCGCGGCGCTGACCTCTTCGAGATCGTAGGAGGGCAGCGGCGCCTGGGGATCGTAGGACTGCAGCGCGGCCGGCGGCGGCGGGCTGGGGTGGTCCCAGGCCCTCGGCGCGGGCTCGCCGAGCGAGCCGAGCACGCCCAGCGCCTCGGTGTGGTCGGGGATCAGGCGGAGCGCGTCGTGCGCGGCGGCCTTCGCGGCGTCGAAATTGCCCGCGTCGAGCTCGAGCGTTGCCACGACGACCGCCTCGTTCGCGGCTTCATCGAGCTTGCCGGACTCCTCGTGGATCTTGCGGAGCTCGTTGCGGACCTCGATAGCGCGCGGATCGAGCTCGAGCGCGATGGTGAGCACCTCGGTCGCCTTCGAGTACAGGCGCAGGCGGCGAAAGGACTCCGCGTCGACCAAGGCCTTGCGGACGTGGCCGGTCCGATCGAAGACCTCGGCGGTCGCCTGCAGCTCTTCGGCCGCCTCCGCCTCCTCGTCGACCAGCACCGCGTCGCTGTCGGTGGCCTCCTCGATGATCTCGATCTCGGAGTCGTCGACCGGCGCGATGGTCGTGGACACCCCCGGCGCAGAAGACGCGGCCGGCTCGAACGCGGAGCTGGGCGGCGCCATGGACGTGCTCCGGGGCGCGAGGCTCTCTAGCGCGGCCACCTGCTCGTCGTGGGGCGCGACCGTGCGCAGGTGCGCCATCAGGTTGTCGAAGACGTCGCGACGGCCTTGCTCGCGCGCGATGCGCGCCATCTCCTTGTAGACCTCGATCGCCTTCGCTTCGGCGTCGATGCGCACGAAGGCCTGGGCGAGCAGCGCCAGCGTGTCGAGATCCTTGGGGTTGGCCTGGAAGCAGATCTGGAGCTTCGCCAGCGACTGGAGCGCGTCTTCGCGGGTTCCCCGCTTGAGGTACAGCTCTGCGGCCGCCCGTGCGTACTGCGGGTCCTGACTGAAATGCAGGATGCGCTCGATCACCTTGAGGGCGTCGTCGCCTCGGCCCCCCTCGATCAGGAGTTCGGCGGCGCTCCAGAACGTGGCCACGGCTCGATCGAGGTCCTGGACGCGACAGAGCGCCTCCGCCAGCCGCACGCGCGGCAGCGGGTTGACGCCGTCGATCTCGACCATCTTCTCGAAGACCTGGATGGCCTCGCGGTCACGACCGGCGCGCTGGTATCGCGTCGCGACCTCGTCCCAGGCGCTGAGCGCGTCACCGGAGAGCCCGAGCTGCGTGTAGATCTCCGCGAGCCTGGGCGCGACGTGCCCGTAGCGGTCCGCCAGCTCGGGTGCGTGAGTGCGGATCAGCTCCCGGACCTGCTTGTAGACGGCGATGGCCTTGAGAGCGAACCCCTGCGAGGCGTAGTGCTGCCCCACGCGGTCATAGGTGGCGATGGCGTCAGCGTAGGCCTGCATCCGCGCCTGCAGATCGCCGATCTTGAGCAGCGTCCGGGCGTCCCGCGGATCCTGCTGGACGATCTTCTGGTACTCCTTGATCGCCCGGTCGTACTGTCGCTTGTCGACGTACTTCTGAGCGGCCAGGAGGATCTTCTCGCGTTCGGTCGCCACAGCTGCTCTGAACGGACGTTCGGGGACGCCGGAAACACCGACGTGAGCGGAAAATTTTACGGGTTAACGGTGGGTTCGGTCAAGGCGCGGCCCCCCGGGAGGCCCTCGCAGGTCGGCGCGGCGATGGGCCGTACGGACCCGCTGTGACGTGACGACGGGAGGGCAAGAGCGACCGTGGCAGAGCCAAGAGGTCGCGACGGCGGCGCGGAAGGCCGCGTGCACGGCGCAGGCGACCGAGGCGATGCGGACGACCCTCACCTGGCGCACGGCTTCTCACGGACCGTTCGCCAGGCGTCGAGCCGGCGCACCGACGACGTGGTGGGGGGGGGGACACCACGGGAGGGCGCCCTGAATCTTGCCACGTATCGCACGCTTCTGCACCTAAGACCCGCGCTGATCTCTTCGTGCCACGCCTTGGCCGCGATGCTCGTCATCCCCGTCGCCTCCCGACGAACCGTCGCGGCCTCGGCGCCCGGCACTGCGGCTCGTATCGGGATGGGTGCGCCAGACGGGCCCCGACCTCGACCCGCCGGCCCCCGCGGGGCCGCGCGCACGGGACGCTGGGGCGAGGGCATGCGGCGGCCCCGGCGCGTGACACCTCGCCCGAAAAGGTGCGACTCTCACCAGCAACCCTCCCGAAACACGGGGCAGGGTAGCCAGGCCCCGAGATGAGCTCGCGGCCCCCGGCAACGGCCGGAACGGCCCCGGGCCTCGGTGGAGCGCCGGCGGCAGCCTCGATCGGCTGCCGCACGGATCACCGGGTTCACCGAAGTCGGACGGAAAGCCGGGTATGCCGCCATGATGCCCCAACGCACATTCGTAGCCGTCATCGGTCACGGGCCGACGCTCGAGCGCGAGGAGGGCGCCGCGGCCACGTTGGCGCTGCTGGGGGCCAATGTCCGCACGCTGGATCTCTGGGACGACCCGGTCAATCTCATCGAGGACGACGACGACGAGCAGCAGGTTCGGCCCCGTGTCCTCCTGTTCGAGGCTCTGGATCGCCCGGATCTCGCGGTCGCCGCCTTCCGCGCGGTGCGTCGGGAGCCGTACTTCGACAACGTGGGCGCCCTGGTGGCGGTGACGGTCGGCCAGGTCGCGCGCATCGACCCCGCGGCGGGGTTCGACGACTTCGTGCTCCACCCCTACGTCCCCGAGGAGCTCTACGCCCGGATCCGGCTGGTCGAGTGGCGCCGGAGCGAGTTCTCCACGGACGAGCGGTACAAGGTCGGCGGCATCGTGGTCGACCGGGCCGCGCACGAGGTAACGGTTGACGGCCGCCGGATAACTCTGACTGCCAAGGAATTCGCGCTCCTCGCCTACCTGTGCGAGCGCCGCGGGCGGGTGCTCACGCGGGATCACCTGCTCGCACGGGTGTGGGGCAATCGCTACGATGGCGGCCCCCGCACGGTCGACATCCACGTGCGCCGTCTCCGCGCCAAGCTCGGCGACGCGCTCCCGCTCGAGACCCTGCGCGGCTCCGGCTACAAGCTTCGCGGCCTCATTCCGGAGGAGCCGCGGGGCGAAGTCCCGTCGCCGCGCCACCACCCGCGCGCGCCCAATCCGGCCGAGCGACGCGCGGACCCGCGGAGAGCCGCCGAGCGCCCCGGGGACGACGACGACGACCGCTAGAGCACCGATCAGGTTGCCGACAGCCACGGAGGCCTGGAGAACGTCTC
>CAYOLF010000152.1:0-9647 GCA_964404725.1 uncultured Polyangiaceae bacterium | reverse complement strand
GCTGCTGAGTTGGCGGTCAGCACCCCCACGGCCTCGTCGAGGTTGACGGGCAGCCTCTGTGCGGCCTCTTCGTGCCGTCGAACCCAGGGAGGCATCGGCTCGTCGCCCGCCTTCAGTACGAAGAGATGGGGCTTCCCGATGCGTCGATGGATCCACCCGGCCCGCTCGAACTCGAACCCCATCCACGTCGAGCACTCGGACCCCGGCGTGACAACCGCGACGAAGATGTCTGTGGCCCCGATCGCCTTGAGGCAGTCATCCCCGTACCAGTCGGGCCACCGGGGATCATCGCCAAAGGCAGGGTTCAACGGCGACGTGACCACCTCGAAGCCGGCCCCGACGAGCCGCTCGATCAACCCGGCCGCCAGCGGATCTGACGTGTTCTCGGTGGAGACGAAGACGCGAGCGGCCACGGGGACAAGTCTGCCCGGGGCCGGTGACGGGATCCACCACGCTGTAGCCCGTCAGCTTCACCGGGATGACCCGGGAGCATCTGGGCCCCGGCCGCTCAATGCCCGCACCCCTCCAGCACCTCGTTGATCCCCGCCCTCTCTTCGTCGGTCATCTCCAGCCCCCACCGGCCCTTGATCCCGATCCAGTCTCCGACGTAGTTGCACCAGGCGTCCTCGTTGGTGGGCATCCACTCCTCGGGACCCCGGGAGCCCTTTGACCGGTTCGCCCCTCGGTAGACGGCCACCAGGTGCTCAGGCTCGTCGAGGTAGTTGGCGTACTCCTCCTTCCTGGCGGAGTCCCAGGCCCAGCCGCCCGAGGAGTGAGCGTTTTCGAGCGGGACCAGGTGGTCCACGTCGAGCTGGCCGGGGTCCGTGAAGACCCGCCCCGTGTACGGGCAGGTCCAGCGTCCGGCAGCCACTCGGCACGGCCTCGTGTCCTTGAAGGTGACCGGCACCTCCGACTCGGCGATCAGGACCTCCTGGCGCGTGTCCTGGCAGTCGTGGTCGGCGTCGATCCAGTGCCTCCACGTCTTCCGGTCGTAGTCGGGGATCGGGCCGGTCTCCTCGGGTAGGGGCGCCGGCTCGGCCGGCCCGGTGGCTGTCGGGGTGGCCGCCTCCGGCACGCGGGCGCAGGCCACGAGGAGGATCGCCAACGTGAGCGGGACCGCAGGAGTCTTCACGGGTACTCCCAGGATGCCACGCTGTCCCCTGGCCGGCCGAGCACGACCGCCTGGCGGAACCTCAGCGCCACCCGAAGTATCGGAACTGTCCGCCGATCGTCAGTGATGCCGTCATGCTCCGGGGCGGCTCGCAATTCGACCCACCGGAGCTCACCCCGCTGATCGGCGTCGTCGAGCATTCTGGGGGACCAATCGCGTAGAGAACGGAGAGGCGCCCGAAGGGTCCGACACACGCCCCCCCACGTCCGCAGTGGTCACCAGCGATCTCCACCGCGGCGCCGCCACCCCAAATTCCCGGCATCTTCGGGTAGTCCGACGTACGATGCTCCCACAGGTTCCATCCCAATCCCACCATCCCACCCCAGCGCCACCCCCGCAGCTGACGCCCGTTGGTTCCGAGGTAGGGGCCAGTCAGGAGACTGTGCCTGGGCCTCCAGTCCACCCCGCTAGAGGCAAAGCTGTGCTCCGAGATGAAGGCCGCTGCCAGCGTCCATCGCGGGCTCAGGGCTCCGCCAAGCTCGAACACCGTGCCGAGATGTCCTCCAACCCCACCAACGGTGTCACTGACTCGCTCGGCCACCTCGTATCCGAACACCCCCGGCCCCGCTCCGAGACGCAGCTCTCCGGCGCCCCGCCGCTGCACCTTCGGAGGAGTGCGCACATCCCCCGTCGGCGACTGCCCCTCGGCGGCGTTCGAATCGTCCGCGGCGAAAGCCGCCGAAGGATGACCTAGGCCGAGGAGGAGTAGCACCGCCGCGATAGGACAGGCGGTGCGTCTCATGGCACGACCCCGACGTCGGAGAGACGTGGGCGGGCAGCCCAGGATGGCGGTCACGTCGTCCGGATCTTCGCCGTCCTCGTCGGTGAGTGCAACGGGGGCCACGCTGCCGACGGTCCCTTCGCGTGCCTTCGGGAGGGCCGGGACGAGCTGCAGGAGGCCACCAGGGGGCCGGACGCTGCCGGGCCGCCTTCGACGGCGAGGAGTTGCTCTACCGAATCCGCGCGCGCCCGGGGTCCACCTCGGTAGCGTCTGACTGCGGCGGGCCTGAGGGTAGCGAGACGGCCAGGAGACAACCAGGGTGCTAGAATCGTCCTCGCCATGGCCCCCCGGCCTCTCACCAGCGCCCTGTCCGTGGCCAGTCTGCTTGTGGCTGCGTGCGGTGGACTCGCAACGTCGGATCCTCGCACTGACACTGCGACCACCGGGGGCACCACCACCGGGGGCACCACGACCGGGGGCACCACGACCGGGGGCACCACGACCGGGGGCACGACAACTGGGGGCACCACGACCGGGGGCACGTCCGCCGGGGGCAGCGGGGCTAGCAGCGCTGGCACTGCGGGAGAGAATGGTGGTTCGTACGCAGGCGGCGGCGGCTCCGTGGCTGGCGCTGGAGGAGCCGGGGACGGCTGTGGCGAAGACCTACTATGGTATCTGGTGGCAGAGTGGGATGTAGGCGGATTGGGCGAGTGTAGTCCGAGGCATTGTGTAGGCTTGCGCGAGCCTTGGGGAGCCGTTGTGTTAGACGGTGAGGGTCGAGTCAGCGATATTACGGGGATCGACCCGGCGTATGAGGCGGCGTTTATGGAGGAGGTAGCGAGCGAGGTGTGGGTTTGCCTCGCGGACCAGAGACTTGAGTACTGCTGTTCCTTGGGACACTGAGCTATCGATTCGCATGTCCGACCCCGCGGCCCGGATCTCGGCCGCCACCGAGATCGGCGACGGTACCCCCGGCCGCCCCGCCTCTCCTGCAAGCTGGAGGAGATGCCCCGCCCCCGTCACTTGCTGGCACTCTGGTCCGCAAGCAGGGACCACAGCTCCTCGACGGGGACCGGACGCCGGCTCCTCTCCTCGATGGGCGGACCCGCGGTGAAGAGGAACGGGATGATCGAGTAGGCCCGGTCACCGTCGAGCGTGCTGCATTCCGCCTCCCAACCCGGCCAGCGGAAACCCTCGTAGAACTTCGCCAGGTTCCCGGTCAGAAGGAAGGCCAGGAACGCCGTGTAGCCACGGCCGAGGTCCTCCCACTTCAGCGTATCGGGGGGAAGGTAGTGGACGTTCCCCGGTGCACCGGCAAGGGCCCCACCGTTGAGCGCGAAGAAGCCGCCGAGCACGTCATCGGCTACCAGCAGGGCGCCGGGCATCCGCTCCCGAGGTTCGTTGATGTCCCCGAAGTTCCACGACGCCAGGCTCCTGGGCAGTCGGGGGTGCCCCGCCCCCAGCAGCCGGATCCACCCGTGATCGATCAGCAGGCCGCCGCTCTTGTGGACGATCGCCCCCATCGGGGAACGCGTCGTCACCTGCATGCGTACCAGCGTCTCGTCCCCGCTGTTGGCCTCGACGGGGAGCACGACGACATCGTTCTTGGCGGTCTGGACCACCTCCAGCACGCCCGGCCAAGCGTGCTCTGCCTCGTTGACCAGATCCGAGAGGGGGCGTTGCGTCATGAGTGCCTCAGCCGGATCATGCCCGAGGTTTCGCCCCCTGGCGATAGCGTCAACGGCACCACTGAGCCATCGCGGCGTCGATCCGGTGGGCGATTGCCGCGTTGAACCGCCCCCACGTCGCCGAGTAGACTTGCCGGCCGTGAGCAAGCCCACGCTGACCCGCCGAGAGGTTCTGCTCGCGGGGCTCGCAACCTCGGCGGCCCTCCTGGCGTGCAAGCGTTCGGCCACGTCCTCCTTGCGCGACATCGATCCCCGGCGGGGCGGCGTGTTCATCCACGCCATCGACGACGAGGCTGCCGTTCTCGATCCGGCCGAAGCGTGCGGTGCCGGGGTCACCTTGCTCTCCGAGCGGGTCCGTTCCGTCGAGACTCCGGTGCGATACCTCGCCGTCGAGGACGCATCCGACGCTGGCCGACGGCAGCTCGAAGACTGCCTGGCGAAGCAGTTCGTTCCCGCCGGGCGGGCGTTCGGGGTGTGCCGCAACCAGGGGGCGCCAGCGTGGCGAAGCTTCCTGATCGAACTTGAACCGGCGCTCTCGCCCACGCACTGCAAGGGGGTGAGAGTTGAACCCGGAACGGACGGTGGACCGCCCGGTGTCGGGGTCCAGTTCACGGAGGAGGGCAGCCAGAGGCTGGCCGCATTGACCCGCACCAGCGTGCGAAAGCGGATCGCAATCGTGGCTGGGCGCCTCATCGCGGCAGCACCCGTCGTATGGACCGAGATCACGGGCGGGATGGCGATGCTGACCCTCGGCCCGGATGAGGATGGGAGCCACGCTCAGGCGCTGGCCGACACCATCGCCGGCGCCTACCCCGGGGCGGTGCGCCAGGGAGTCCACACGTTCGGACGCCCGAAGGCTTGAGGCACACGGTCCTCCCCGCCGGGTTGTCACACAGCCCGTCCGGACCGATCTCCGTGGCCGAGTGCGGGTTCGGGAGAGTGGCAGCCGACGGCGATCGATGGAGCGCCGCCAGGCGGGCCCGTCCTCACCGTAGCCACCCGACGATCGTCCACCCGCGAACCCCGCCCTACCTCAGCAGCCCCTCCCGACGGAGGTACGTGCGCAGCAGCTCGTCCAAGTCCTCCGGGTACTTGAAGAACTCGTCGTCGAGGGACTTGAACAGCACGTCGTCGTCGGTCCCCCGTAGGCGTTCGAGGGCCTCTTGGCGCTGCTCCCGATCCCTCGGTGGGCCGTCGGGACCGAACACGGCGTTGGCCTTCTCGACGATGGTGGCCGTGCTGGGCGCCCCGATCGTCCGCAGGGCGGCGGGAGCGAACAGAGCCGTGTCCCCCGACGAGTTGAAGTAGTACTGGTCGAAGCATCGTCCGGATCCCGGGCGTCACGACCGCTCCTCGTCGGGCCAGGACTCCGTGCCCCTTGGGAGCCCGCAGGCAGCACAGGTGCGGGGCACGCGAAGGTTGAACGGACTGACCCCGCCGCAGTACGGCTTCCCGCATCGCGGGCAAGGCCAGCTGAAAAGCTTGTCGTGCACTACCAAGCCGACGACGAACAGCACCAAGAACGTGGCGGCAATAACCCACACCACAAGCGTCCCCATCGCAATCAAGAAGGGCACGCCTCCCCAGAAGGCGGAGCCGAACCAAGCCCCCTCAAGGCGGTCCAGGCCAGACCATCGGCCAATAGCCTGCCGCGCCTCCGCATGCCGACGGCGTCTGGGGGGTGGATTGTGGCCCGACGGGTCCTGCCTTCGCCGAGGCTTCATGGGAGGACCGCCGGCAAGTTCGGCACCGGAGCCCCTTGGTTACTCAACATACCAGGAGCGCCACCCAATACCACGACCGGCCCCGCGGTTTGCGGAGTTCCGGATGACGGCAAGGAACCTGGTCCCCCCATCGACGGCATCTCCGGAGCCACCGTTGGCCCGCCATCTGAGGGCACGTCGCTCATCGTCGGCCCCGTGTAGGCCGGCTGCGGCTCGCTTGTTCCCGCCTGCGTGTCTCCCGCGGCATCGAACTAGCGGATCCAGCTTCAGCGGCAGACATTGAGGAGCACGCTCACCTTGCCCGTCGTGCGGCTCGCAGCCACGAGATCGGCCCGGCCGTCGCTGTTGACGTCCAGGATGGCGGGGTGGCTCGGGCTCCGCCCGGTCGCGAAGGGCAGCGGCGAGCCGAAGGTGCCGTCACCCTGGCCGAGCAGGAGGCTCATCGTGTCCACGCCTGCGTTCGCGACGGCCACGTCGGGCCAGCCGTCGCCGTCCACGTCCCCGATGGCCACGAACATCGAGTCTTCTCCTGAAGGGTAGGTGACCACGGCGAAGGTGCCGTCACCCTGGTTGAGGAATACACTCACCGTCGCGAGATCGTCGTTCGCGGCGACGAGGTCCGGCCAGTCGTCTCCGTCTAGGTCCCGAATGGCCACTGACGTGGCTGCGCCGACGGGATAGTCCAGGTTGGCGGTGAAGGTGCCGTCGCCCCGGCCGAGGAGGACGCTCACCGTATTCGCGTCCTGGTTCGCGGTGGCGAGGTCGGAGATGCCGTCGCCGTTCAGGTCCCCGATCGCGATGAATACCGGCTCCTCTCCGGTGGGGTGGTCGACGTAGGGATCGAAGGTGCCGTCACCCCGCCCAAGCAGCACGCTCACCCCGCGGGTGTAGCTATTGGCGGCCACCAAGTCGAGCGAGCCATCGTCGTCCAGATCCCCGATGGCAACCGACCACGTCAGGGTCGCGATGGGGTACTCCACACCGAGGTCAAAGGTTCCATCGCCGCGGCCAATCATGACGCTCACGGTGTCCGGCCAGTCGATCCCGGTGGCAAGGTCCGGCGAGCCGTCGCCATTCAGGTCCCCGACGGCCACTGCCGTTGGACGCCGCACGGAGTATTCGACCGGGGCCAAGAAGGTGCCGTCACCATCATTCAGCAGCACGTTCAACGTCTCCTCACCGTGATGGGCAGTGACGAGATCCGGCCGGAGGTCCCCGTTGAAGTCGCCGGCAGCAAGGGAGTTGGGCATCTCGCCCGTCGGAATGTCCCGGCGGCTGGTTGCGAAGGTGCCGTCTCCCCGCCCGAGCAGCACGCTCACCGTGGCCGAGTTCAGGTTCGCTGCTGCCAGGTCCAGCCAACCGTCGCCGTCCAGATCGCTGGCGGCCACATGACCCGGAGCGCCCCCGACCCAATAGCTCGCGTGAACGGCGAAGGTGCCATCGCCCTGCCCCAGCAGCACGCTCACCGTGTCCGACGCACTCTCCGCGGTGGACAGATCGGGCACGCCGTCGTTGTTGAAATCGGCGAGGGCGACCGCCCGGGGATTGGCCCCGACCGGGAAGACCATGTCGCCCGCGAAGGTGCCGTCCCCCTCGCCGAGGAGAACGCTCACCGTATCGGAGAACTCGTTCGCGACGGTCAGGTCAGCCGTGCCGTCTCCATTCAGATCCCCAACGGTCACAGACCTCGGACCTTGCTCGGTCGGGTACTCGAAGGAGTTGGCGAAGGTGCCGTCCCCCTGGCCCGAAAGGACGCTCAGCGTGTCCGAGCCGCCGTTCGCGACGACCAGGTCGAGCGCACCGTCGCCGTTGAGGTCGCCCATGGCGACGGACTGCGGGTCGCTCCCGACCGAGTAGGCCACGTCGGCGGCGAAGGTGCCATCGCCTCGGCCGAACAGTACGCTCACCGTGTCCGAACGCTCGTTCGCCGTGGCGAGGTCGAGCGCGCCGTCATCGTCGAGGTCCCCGATGGCCACGAGGAGAGGCCGCCAACCCGTCGGGTAGTCCACCCGTGCCGCGAAGGTGCCGTCGCTCACACCGAGGAGTACGCTCACCGAGGCCCCTTCGGAATTCGCGACCGCCAGGTCGGCAGTGCCATCGCCGTTCAGGTCCCCGATGGCCACGGAGTACGGGATGGCCCCGGTCGGGTACTCCACATGAGGGGCGAACGAGCCGTCTCCCCGCCCGAGCAGCACGCTCACCGTGTCCGGGGCCGCGTTCGCGGCGACTAGGTCGGGTACGCCGTCGCCGTCCAGATCCCCCACCGCCACGGAGAACGGATTCCGTCCCGTCACCGCCGTGGGCGGGGCACCGAGTTCGAGGCGGCACCCGGCGGTGGCGGCGGGTGCCACGCCGTCCCCTCCGCCAGCGCCGCCGCTGGTGGGAGCGCCGCCCGCGTCGGCGGCAGCGCCAGCGTAACTCCCAGCGGTGCCTTCGTGTCCGCCGCGACCCCCGCACGCATCGAGTAGCATCCAGCATGCCAGGCACGGTCGCCAGGATCGCCGGATCGATCTCCGGACGCAGCAGATCGGCGGCCGTCGCGGCGAGGGTGCTATTCGCTCCATGGGCCGCCGCTGCACCTCCACCAGGGGATTCTACTACGGACCCCCCGGTCGAGCTTGCAGCGTCACTGCCGAGGACGATTTCGCCTTGCTAGGCGGCCAGCTCGGCCTCCTCCGTGGGCAGGCCCCGGAGGATGGGGATGACCCGAGAGGAGCCGCAGGCGGGGCCCTTCGGAGGGTGGTTCGGGGTCACGGGGCTGTCGGAAGTGTACGTCACCGGTGGGCGGGCATCGATGGAGGGTTGGCGTAGGGTGTCCGACCCCACCGGCCGGTTCCCGCCCGCCACCTGGTTCTGCACCCCCGGTCGCCCCCGAGGCAACTTCACGCCCGCCGGGCGCGAGGTTGGCGGCGGGGGATCCCGATGGTTCATCGGGATCGTCCCCTGCCTGCTCGATTGGACACCCGCACCCCGGTCCCGGGCGGCTGTGGCGCCCCGTCCATCGCCAGCCCCAGCACAGTGCGGGACGAACCTGTCAGGACTGGGGAGCGGCCGAGACGGAGCACCAGTGGGCCTGCAACCTAACACCTGGTGTGGAACGGTGACCGTAGTAGGCTGGCTGATGTTGGCGAACAACGGCGATGTCGGTGTCCTCCTCCGGTCGGTACGAGTCTGGTGGTGGCTCGTGGCTCTGGCGCTGATCGGTGCCTGTTCGTCCGGCACCCCAAACTCGGTGGGCGGCGCGCATCGAGGTCCGGTCTGCGACCCGCGGCTCATGCCGCCCGCCGTCGCGCCGACGGACGGTACCATCGCTGGCATGCGTCAGCAGCTGGCCGCGGCCTGCCATGACCCGGCGTCCGATTCGTGCGCTACCCATTGCGATGCCTACCGAGCAGCCCTACTGGCGATCGACCCGCAGCTCGGCGACCTGTTCCAGAGGTGTCGAACGGCCTGTGATTCGGGGCGATGGCAGGCGTGCGGGTCCGTCGGCATGACCCTGAGCGCGGCGCAGCCACCGTCGTTGGCCACGGCCGACACCTACTACCAGCGGGGGTGCGATGCGGGGCACGCTGGGGCCTGCTACCTCTGGGCGGCGCGGCGGCTGGTGGAGCATCGGGACGGAGAGGCGGTGCAGTTGCTGCGGCGTGGCTGTTCGATGAGCGATTGCCCCAGCTGCATGCGGCTCGCGCAGGCCCTGCATCGCGGCGAGGGGGTACCGCTGGCCTGTGACCAGAGTGTCCACCTGATGCTCGCCGTGTGTGACTCGGGGCTGCCCGAAGCCTGTGGCTGGGCAGGACTGTGGTATCGCGATGGCGATGCATGCGCGGCTGCCGACCCTGTCCGCGCCCGCCGGCTACTCGACCACGCCTGCAATGGAGGGTCGACGTACTTCTGCTCGAAACGCTGAGCCGCCGGGGTTCGGCGCACTTGTGAACGACCATTAGTCGGCTCGATGTGCGAGCGTGGGGGCCCCCCGGAAGACGCCACCAGGAGCCGCCTGGCGGCCTCCACGGGGGCGTCCCATGGGGGGGCCCCCGTCCCAACACCCGGTGGGACCTCCCCTCGGGGCAGATTGGGGGGCTGCCCAGCTACGGCCCCTCACAGCCCCGTAGCTTCCTCTTCGCTCCTGGGTGGGTAAGTTCCCAGGGGGCGGGCCGAGAAGGCCACCAGAAGCCGCCTGGGGGCCCTCATGGGGGCATCCCATGGGTTGCCTCCATGGTAGGTCCCAGCCCGGCGTCCTTCATGGTGGGGGTTACCCCGTTCGCACCCCTACGCCCGAGGGCCGACTATCCCGTGTAGTACGGACCACCGCCGCACCCGTAGACCACGTCGAGCCACCCCTC
>CAYOLF010000151.1:4751-10445 GCA_964404725.1 uncultured Polyangiaceae bacterium | reverse complement strand
CACGGAAGCATTTTCCGGGCCTCCGTCGCTGTCGGCAACCTGATCGGTGCTCTAGCCCGACGAACGTCGCGCGCTCGTGCATTACTGGCGAAGCCCATGCCGTCCACCCACAGCCCATCCCGACCGAGGGTCGAGGCCCCCGGCACCTCGGGGCACGCGAGCAATGCCGGATCGCGGTTCGCTGCGAGAGGGGGCGGGGCCCGTTGGGCCCGTCGGGCCTCGGCCGTGACGGCCACGGCGTGGCTGCTCGTCACGAGCCTGCTGGGTGGCTGCGGCGACGATGGCTCGGGCTCCGCTGGCGAGCCGACCCCGCCGAGCGCCGGCGGCCAGGCGACGGGCGGTGCGGCGTCGGGCGGGATCGGGGTGACGGGCGGGGCGACCACGGGCGGTGCGGGGTCCGTCGGCGGCTCCGCGGCTGGCGGCCTCCCTCCGATCGGGGGCAGGACGGGAACCGGTGGTGTCGGCGGCGATGTCTCCGGGTCGGGCGGCGGGGCGACGGGTGGGGCGTCGACCGGCGGGCTGGGGGCCGGTGGCGCGCCTCCGGTCGGCGGGGCAAGCGGTGGGCAGCCGGCGACGGGCGGCCTCGCCACGGGCGGATGGGCGACGGGCGGCTTCGCCACGGGCGGATGGGCGACGGGCGGCCTCGCCACGGGCGGCAGCGGTACCGGCGGCCTCGCCACGGGCGGATGGGCGACGGGCGGCCTCGCCACGGGCGGAACCTCGGCGACCGGTGGCGCGCCGGAGGCCGGCGCAGCGAGCGGCGGCACGGAAACCGGCGGCGGCCCTGCGGGCGGCGGCACGGGCGGAGGCGAGGTGGCGCTCTGTCCGCCCGGGATCGAGCGGACCATCACCGTGGCGCGCGACGGCTCCGGCGACCACACCACGGTGCAGGCGGCGATCGACTCGGTCCCGAACGGGAGCACGACCCCGACTCGGATCGACGTCCGCGCCGGGACCTACCCGGAGAAGCTCACCATCGCCGGTCGCCAGCACCTCTGCCTGGTCGGTGAGGGGACCGAAACCACCGTCCTCACCTACGGCGACAGCGCTGCGGACGGCATCGGGACTAGCGACAGCGCGAGCACGATCGTCTCTGCGAACGACTTCTCGGCCGCCAACCTCACCTTCGAGAACAGCTCCGCGCTGGGCGAGGGACAGGCCGTGGCGCTTCGCGCGGACGGCCAGCGCGAGCAGTTCTATAACTGCCGTTTCGTCAGCTACCAGGACACGCTCTACAACCGCAACGGGACGCAATACTTCCGGGCGTCGTACGTCCAGGGGAACACGGACTACATCTTCGGAGCGGGCACCGCCGTCTTCGACGACTGCACCATCCACAGCATCTCGGAGGGGACCGCGGTGACCGCGCCGCGGACGGACGCGGCCGTGCCCTACGGCATCGTATTCCGCGGTGGGCTCTTCACCGCCGACGCCGGCGTGCGCGCCGGGCACGTGCACCTCGCGCGCCCTTGGGGCCCGTACGCGGCGGCGGTGTTCCTGCAGGTCGAGCTCGGCGCGCACGTCGCCGCGGCGGGGTACACGACGATGAGCGAGAACACGCTGGAGCTGACGCGCTTCGCCGAGTACGAGAGCCGGGGGCCTGGCGCGAACCCCACTGCGCGGGCGCCGGAGTCGCGGCAGCTCACCGCCGAGGAGGCGGCGGTCTACACTCTCCCGACGATCCTGAGCGGCTGGACGCCGAGCTACAGCGAGGGGGGCTAGTCAGTGATGCCGGGCAGCCGCTAGAGCACCGATCAGGTTGCCGACAGCCACGGAGGCCTGGAGAACGTCTCCGTGCAGGGCGAGGAGACGTTCTCCAGGCCTCCTCTGGCGAGATCTGCTCCCGGTTCGGTGCTCTAGGTCATTGATTTGGCGCAGCAATCAACCTGATTGCTGCTCTAGGACGTCCAGCGAAGGAAAGAGAGCGAGCAGGCGATGCGACTACCAAGGGCTCGAGGCGACGACCGCGGCGGATGGCTCGGCCTCATCGTGCTGGTCGGTGCGCTGGCGGGTGCGTGCGGGGACGACGCGGAGCCAGGGAGCAGCGGTCCGATGGCGGGCGCCGCGCCGATCGTCACCGGCGGGAGCGGCGGCACCCCGATGGGGAGCGGCGGGGGTGGCGCGGGGTCCGGCGGGCTCCCGCTCGGCGGCGCTGGCGGGACCGCGACGGGAGGAACCGCCGGGGGCTTCGGTGGAGCCGCGCTCGGTGGCGGCGGCGCTGCGACCGGCGGCTCGCCGCCGATGGGCGGGCTCGGCGGCAGCGGCCCGACCGGGGGCGTCCCCAGTGGAGGGGTGGCCACGGGCGGCGCGCTCACGGGCGGCGGTGGCGCGATGGGTGGCAGCGCTACCGGAGGCGTCCCCACGGGCGGAGTGGCGACCGGCGGCATCTCGGCCGGCGGCGTTCCCACGGGTGGCCTTCCGACGGGCGGCACCGAGACGGGCGGTTCCGACCCAGGCACGGGCGGTACCGGGACGGGCGGCACCGAGACGGGCGGTTCCGACCCAGGCACGGGCGGCACCGAGACGGGCGGTTCCGACCCAGGCACGGGCGGCACCGAGACGGGCGGTTCCGACCCAGGCACGGGCGGTTCAGCCGAGCTCCCCGCCGTGACGGTCTACCTCGCGGGTGACTCTACCGTCTCGACCTACACGGACACGGCCAGCACCACCGATCAGGCGGGCTGGGGTCAGATGCTCCCCGAGATCCTCGACGACCGGGTGACGGTGGTGAATCGCGCTGCCGGCGGTCGCACTGCGCTCTGGTTCCACCTCGAGGGCGCGGCCGCCTGGATCCTGGAGCGGCTCGAGCCCGGCGACTACTTCTTGGTCCAGTTCGGGACCAACGACGGCAACAAGACGGCGACGTTCACCGTCGACGACGTCACCTACCCCAGGTATGCCGAGGCGAGCACCGACTTCAAGACGCACCTGAAGGACTACTACCTCGATCCGACGCGGGCAGCCGGCGCGATCCCGGTGCTGGTGACGCCCCCGCCGCGCAACTCCGCGTACTGTGGCGTCGGCAACTCTCTCGGGAGCTACGCGCAGGCGATGCGTGAGCTCGGCACGGCCGAGGCGGTCACGGTGCTCGAGCTGAACGAGAAGACGTTCTCCCACCTCTCGGCGATCTGCCCGGCGCCCACGCCAGAGGACTTCTTCTTCTTGCGGGCGGACGGCACCGTCGATGGGACTCATTTCCAGGAGCACGGCGCGCGGACCATGGCCGGGTTCCTGGGGGATGGCATGATCGAAACCGATCTCGGGCTCGCGGCCTACCGGCTCCCCTGAGCGCAGCCGTACCCCACATTATGTCCAGGCACGCCATGCACCTCCCTCGTCGTTCATCCCGCCCCGCGCGCCGCCCCCAGGGGTCCGCCACTGTCGTCGCCGGCATGATCCTGCTCGCTTGCTCCTCGCCCGACGAGGGCGGCGATCGGGCAGGGACGGGCGGCGCGGCGCTCGGCGGCGCCGTCACTGGCGGGCTCGCGACCGGGGGTTTGCCGGCGAGCGGCGGGGCAAGCGCGGGTGGGAGCGGGGGCGGGACGATGGGTGGGACAGGCGGCGCGATCGCGGGCACGGGCGGAGGCCCAGCGGCGGGCGGATCGGGCGCCGCGCCCGCCGGCGGCGCGAGCAGCGGCGGCTGGGCGACGGGTGGCGGGTGGACGGGCGGCGCGAGCAGCGGCGGCTGGGCGACGGGTGGCTCGACCACGGGCGGCGCGAGCAGCGGCGGCTGGGCGACGGGTGGCTCGCCCACGGGCGGCACGGAGCTCGGTGGGGCGGCGACGGGTGGCTGGACCACGGGCGGCGCGGAGCTCGGCGGGGCGGCGACAGGTGGCTGGACCACGGGGGGGGAGGTCGCGACCGGCGGCGAGCCGACCGGCGGAGCCGCGTCGGGCGGGGACGGGTCGGGCGGCGCGCCTTCCGGCGGGGGTGCCGGCGGCGCTGCCGCCACGACCCCGATCACCCTCTGGATCGCCGGGGACTCCACGGTCGCCAACGGGAACACCCCCTGCCCCACGGGCTGGGGCAAGGTCTTCGAACCGCTCTTCAACGACCTCGTCACCGTGGTCAACAGCGCCATCGGCGGTCGCAGCGTTCGAAACTGGCTCTACTCCGTGAGCGACACCCTGGGAGCCGATGGCGAGTGCGTCATCAACACCGACGCGGGCGGCGCCCCCGTGATCCAAAGCCACTGGCAGGCGATGCTCGACGGGATGTCCACGGGCGATTACCTCTTCGTCCAGTTCGGTATCAACGACGGTAGCGCCACCTGTAACCGCCACGTCGGCGTCGAGGAGTTCAAGGCCGAGTACGCGATGATGGCCGCGGCGGCGCGCGAGCGGGGGGCGAACCCCGTCTTCGTCACCCCGGTCAGCATGGTCGCCTGCGACGGCAGCTCTGCGCGCACCTCGCGCGACACCTACGCCAACGCCACCCTCCAGGTCGGCGCCGAGCAGGGGGTCCCCGTCATCGATCTGCACCAGCTCAGCGTGGCCCTGTACGACGAGCTCGGCTTCTGTCCCATCCCGGGCGGCGACGTGAGCGCCAGCACCACGGGACCCGTCGGCGACTTCTTCTGCGACGATCACACCCACTTCTCTGCGACGGGCGCCCCCGTCATCGCGGGCCTCGTCGCCGACGCTGTCCGCGAGCAAGGGCTCCCCCTCACGGCATACCTCGAATAGCGGGGCGCCGCGCCTCGGTACCGGGGCTAAGGCCGCTTCGGCGAGAACGCGCGAGGCGAGCGGCCGAACCGGGTGTAAGCTATCCCTGTTGACCT
Organism: uncultured Polyangiaceae bacterium; assembly: GCA_964404725.1. Taxonomy (GTDB): domain Bacteria; phylum Myxococcota_A; class Polyangia; order Polyangiales; family Polyangiaceae; genus JAFGBI01. The sequence continues at coordinate 5,665 of CAYOLF010000151.1, read as the reverse complement.
CTCGTCTCCCGTCACGCCTGGCGGCGGTGGCCCTCGCCGTTGCCCTGATCGGTGGCTGCCGCATCGGCTACGAGCATCTGGACGACGCGCGTGGCGCCGGGGGCGGCGCCGGTGGTGAGGGGGCCGCTGCGGCTGGCACCGAGCCGGGCGCCAGCGGCGGCGTCGCCGGGTCGGAGGCGGGCGCCGGCGGGTCGCCCCTCGGCGCCACCGGTGGGACCACGGTTGGCGGCGAGGGTGGTGAGGCAACGGTGGCTGGCGCCGCCGGCGGGGGAGGCGTCGCACCTTCGGGTGGGTCGGGGGGCGTCGGGGCGGGCGGAGGGACGGACCCGGAGCCCTCCGGTGCGAGCGGCGGCACCGGTTCGGGCGGTGACGCTGGCGCATCCGCGGCGGCAGGCGGCAGTGGCGCTGCGGGTGAGGCGGGCGCGAACGCCGCTGGCGGCAGCGCCGGGAGCTCCGACGGCACCGGGGGGGGAGCGACCGGCGGCGGCGCGGGCATCGGCGGGTCGGCTGTCGGCGGCGGCGGCACCGGAGGGATCACATCCGGTGGCGACGCCGGTGCCACGGGTACGGGTGGGACGGAGGCGTCTGGCGGCGCGAGCGACACGGGTGGGGGTGGGGGCGCCGCGGGGGCGACGACCGCAGGCGGAGCGGGCACCGGCGGCGCGGGCGGCGCCGCGAGCCCGGGCGACTACCACGTCACCACGGCGCTCGACGAGAGCGACGCGGGCGCGACGGTCGAGAGCCCCGGCGGGACCGGGCTCTCGCTGCGCGAGGCGCTGGCGCTGGCGAACGCGGCCGCCGGGGTCCAGTCGATCACCTTCGAGCCGGGGCTCTCCATCGCCCTCGGCTCGGGGCTCGGCGTGACCGACGGCGTCGAGATCCGGGGCGACGGGACCGCGCTCCGCTGCGACGCC
>CAYOLF010000151.1:0-4651 GCA_964404725.1 uncultured Polyangiaceae bacterium | reverse complement strand
TCGGCGAACGCCGCCGAGGTGACCAACAACGTCTTCGCCTTCGCCGGCGACTACGGGCTCATCGCCAGCGACGCCTCGATCGAGTACCGCGACTACAACGCGTACTTTGGCAACGGGCTCGGCGCCTGCAGCACCTGCACGCTCGAAGCGCACGCGGTCACCGCCGATCCCGGCTTCGTGGACGCTGCCGCGGACGACTTCACGCTGCGCGCGGACAGCCCCCTCGTCGACGCGGGCACGCCCACGGACGAGGATCGCAACGGCGCCCGCTCCGGCCTCTACGACGGGCTCGCGACCGACATCGGCTACTGGGAGCAGCCCTAGGGCACCGACCGGTTCGCGTGCCGCGTCGGCACCCGGAGGAACGCCCCCCCCTCGCCCCGCACGGGGGCGTCTTTCAGGGCGCCGACGCAGTTGGCAAACCGGTCGGTGCTCTAGAGCCCCACCTCGAGCCCCAGCGTGCCGATCATGGCGAGGCGGTTCATCGGGTGGGCCTCGTCGGCGCTCAGCACCACGGGGTCGGGGGCAAAGGTGAGGGCGCGCAGCCCCACTGAGAAGCGCGCGTTGGGGCTCACGATCAGCCCGAGCTCGGGGCCCAGCCCGGCCACGAAGGTGGCGGCCGCCTCCCGCCGGCCGAAGTACGGCGACCGCGCCTCGCCGGTGACGGCGAACCGGTGCACGCCGGCGCCCGCAACCAACCCGAGCCAGGCGGCGGAGCTCTGCCAGAGGACCGGCTCCAGCTCGAGCAGGGCGAGCTGCTCGCCGATGTGCACCGTGCCGGCCTCGCTCTCCGTGGCGGCGCCGGTGAGCGCGGCCCCGACGACGCGGAGGCCCAGCCGCCGGTCGGGGCGGACGGTGACGCCGAGCTGGGGTCCGAAGGCCGGGGCGAACGGCGGCGGCCAGCCGAGCACGGCGCCGTGCACGTACAGGCTGACGGGTGAGCCCTTTGGCCTGGCGAACTCGCGCACCTCGTCCGGGACCTGCTCGGGCGGGGCGACGCCGACGGTCTCCGGCGGGGGCTCCCGCACCGTCTGGGCCTCGGCCAGGCTCGTCTTGAGTAGGTCCACGGCGCGAATGGCGAGGATCTTTCCCGACCGCTCGGAGGCGGTCGTCGCGAGCGTCCGCACCGAGGTCTTGCCGGTGACGCGGTCGCCGATCCACACGTCCGCCGTCGTGTTGCCGTTGGCGCGGAGGACCGACAGGGTGGCGAACGCCTGCTGCTCCTCGCCGACCCGCCGCAGCACGGCGGGAGTGACCGGCTCGGCCACGGCCACCACCGAGACCGCGAAGCCCGCCGCCGTGAGCTCGCCCTGGAGGTGGACGAGCGCACGATCAAGATCCGGATCGGTCCGCTCAGGGCGGAGGATGACCACGCGCGGATCGCCCGCCTGCGCCCCCGCGCTGCTCGCTCCTCCCAGGAGCGCGATCCCGACGGCCAGCAGGATCGCGAGGCGACGGACCCTCATTGCCTCGATAGTATCTGACGCGCCTGCGGCGCATAGCCTCCCGTCGGGGCGGCGCGCAGGTACTGCTCGGCGAGCGATCGGGCGCGAGCTCCGTCCCCGCCGCGCTGGGCGATCTGCATCGAGCGGCCGAGGGCCTCACCGGAGAGGGCCCCGCCGGGGCGCTCGCGGAGGTAGGTCGAGTACCAGCGGGCGGCCTCGGCGTCGCTGTCGCCGCCCTCGGCGGAGCGCCCGAGGAGGAACGCGGCGGTCGCCGCCAGATCCGTGCCGGGGAAGCGCTGGCGCTGAGCGGGAAGGACGCGGGCAGCGAGATCGTTGCGGCCCGTGTACCGCGCGGCGTCGGCGAACGCCTCGAGATCCGAGGCGGAGCAGGACCGGAGACAGCCGTCGACCCCCATCCGCTCGACGCGCTCGATCACCTTCGCCGCCTCGCCGCGCTCGAGGAGCTGACGGAGCGTGGGGAGCAGCTCCGGCGCTGCGCTCGCTGCTGCGGGCGGCGAGCTCGGGGCGGCGGCCGGCGCCACGCTCGGGGCGGTCGACGCCAGCGGGGTCGCGACTCCCGCGGCCGCGACGCGGGCCGCCTGCTGCTCTGCCGCCACCACCAGCACCTCCGTGCGCCGCGCGCCAACGACGTAGCCGCCCCCGAAGGCGAAGGCGATCGCCGCCGCCGCCGCGAGGGGAGTGAGGTACCGCCAGGCCCCGCTTCCGCTCGCCCAGGGCAACCAGGAGGTCGGCGTCGTGACCTCGGCCGCCGGACCCCCGGCTAGCGCGTCCAAGAGCCGTTCGCGGCCCGCCCGATGCAGGGACGCCGAAACCTCGCCCGTCAGCTCCCCGCGCACGAGCTCGGCCAGCCGCTGCCCGGCGGGGGCGGATCCCTCGCGGTCGATCATGGCGCGTCTCCTCCCGTCCCCAGTCGCACGTACCCCGCGAGGCTCGGTTCGGAGCTGGCACGCTCGGCGACGTGCCGCCAGGCCCGCGCCGCGCAGCGCTTGACCGTGGGCTGCGAGACGCCGAGGTGCTCGGCGACGTCCGCGATCGTGATCTCCTCGATGGCCCGCAGGACGAAGACCAACCGGTCGCGCCCGTCGAGCTCGTCCAGGATCCGGTAGAGGGCGGCGACGGCGCGGCGGCTCCCGCCGTCGCTCGGCGGCGTCGCCTGCTCGGGGACCGACCCGTCCGCCGTCAGGAGAACGCGGCGCCGGACGCGCCGCCGGCGGAGCTCACCCGAGGCGACGCGCACGGCCACCCCGAAGAGGAACGAGCCAGCCTTCTCCGGATCGCGCAGGGCGGACGGGGAGGCGAAGAACTGCACGAACACCTCGTGGACCAGGTCCTCGAGCTCCTGGTCCGGGCCGAGCGCGCGCCGCAGGACGCCTCGCACCGTGCGGGAATGGCGGTCGTAGAGCGTCCCGGCCGCCTCCCGGCTGCCCGCGCGGAAGCGCCGCACGAGCTCGGCGCTCGACGGGGCCTCCTCGGCGGGGACCGCCGCCAGGCGCAGGACGCGCTCCGACGCCGTTCCGTCCTGGGCGGCGGCCGGCGGGCGCGACGAGGTCGGCAGGGGCACCGATGAGCATTGTGCCACGAGTCGTAGTGACGCGGCGGACCCGGTGCGGATCACCCCCCGGCCGCTCCAAGGGCGACCCGGGCGGTCCGCCCGGGCGATGGCGGGCGAGCCCTGCGGCATGGTGTACGGTGGGTTGGTGGCGCGACGAGCCGTATCGAGATCAGCACCCCGGCCTCCGCCCACCCCGCGGCCCGTCGTGAGGCGCGCGGGGTTGCGCTATCTTTCCCTCACCCCGATGCAGCTCCGTCTCCGTTCCGGGCTCGTCGCCACGGCCACCCTGGCCGTCCTCGCGGCCTGCGGCACGGCGGAGTTGCAGGGGATCGGGCGGGAGGGCGCGGGGGCGGCCGGGGGCGCGCCCGGCACCGGTGGTGCTCCCGCGGGGGGCCGCGCGCCCGTCTGCTCGGTGCCCCTTGCCGAGCGCGTGACGACCCGGGCGGTGGACGTCGGGAGCGCCGTCGTCGCGAGCGACGAGTACCACCCCACGGTCGTCGCTCCGGCGGCGGACGGCGGCTCGCTCTTGGCCTGGCGCGCCGCGGACGCGGAGGAGATCCGCGTCACCTGGCTCGACGCGGACGACGCCCCCGTCGCCACGTCACCGGCGTTCCCCGGTCTCGAGGTGCACGCGGCGCTGGCGCACACCGACGGCGGGGGCGCCATCGTCGTCCTCGCCGACGACCCCGACATCTACAGCGAGCCGCACTGCACCGCGGACCTGACCCAGTACTGCGCCCGGCTCGATCTGTTCCGCTTCGACGCGGCGGGGACGGTCGCCTGGCAGACGAAGCTCACCGAAGACGTGAACGTCGGCGCCGACGGGGCGCTGTTCGTCTACTGGTACCAGCACACGGCGCGGCTCGTCTTCGCCGACGACACCTACGGCGTCTACTTCCGCTCCGCCCGCTCCGTCGCTGACGCCAACGAGCCGACGGGCGTGGCCTTGCATGCGGGGGACACCCTCCGGTTCATCGCTGCGGGCGGCGCCCGACTCGGGGGCGGCTGGGACTGGGGCTGCAGCCACAGCTGGTCGGTGCGCCTCGCCCACGATGGCGTCTGGGCGGCGGCCTGCCACGGCGACCCGTACCCGCCCGGGATGCGGGTGACGGTGCTCGATCCGGACGAGACCCGCGGACAGGTGACGTTCAGCGAGGGTGTGGACCCGACCCAGCGGGCGCTCGGCGGTCTGGTGCCGCGCGCCGGCTCGTTCTTCCTGTCGCACGTCACGCTGGACGGCGACGGCGAGCGCACCGCGCACCTCGCGACCGTCTCGGATGAGGGCACGCTGACGAGCGACGTCGAGATCGACGTGTCCGATGCCATCGACGGCGCCTACCCGTTTCGCGTGTACCTGGCCGCCTACGGCGACGGCCGCTTCCTCTTCGGGTACGAGAGCGGCGGGGTGCTGATGCTCGCGGTCATCGACGAGCAGGGGGGCGTCGTCGAGGGGCCGGTCGCGGTCGACGCACCGATCGATGGCTTCTCGGAGTTCGTGGCCACGCCGGACGGGGACGTGGTCTGGGCTCACAGCGACGGCGGGATCACCCTGACCCGCGTCGACGGCTGCTGAGCGGCCTAGAGCACCGAACAGGTTGCCGACAGCGACGGAGGCCCGGAAAATGCCTCCGTG
>CAYOLF010000150.1:0-10561 GCA_964404725.1 uncultured Polyangiaceae bacterium | reverse complement strand
GGATTCGAACCTTCGACCTTTGGCTCCGGAGGCCAACGCTCTATCCAGCTGAGCTAGTGGCACAGATCGGACGGGACCGCGTCCGAGGGAGGCGGCAGGGTAGCACGAAGGGGCCGCGGGCGCGCAACGGGAATCGCGCCGGAGGGGCTTCCGCGTGCGGCCCTGCCCGGACGGTCGCTCACGAGCTCTCGACGAACTCGCGCACCGCGCTCGCCAGGGTCCGGTAGGTGGACTCGAACACGGCCTCGTCCGCCTCGAGGAGCGTCGAGCGGAAGCCCTGGAGCTCGCTCATGAAGCCCGTCAGGGGAACGACGCAGAGGTTGCGGGCCCCGATCAGCTCGTAGGCGAACTTGCGATCGAGCTGGATCCCGGGCGGACAGAGGTACCGAATGTACCCCTCGACCCGGCTGTCCTGGATGCGAAGGTGCATCGTCGGCCGCAAGTCCTCGGTGAACACCGCCGTGAAGTAGAACGCGCCCGCGGGCTCGTTCACGATCACGCCCGGGCACTGCCCGATGATCTCGGTGGCCCGCCGAGCCCGCGCCTGGAAGTGCCGGTTCCGCTCCTCCTGCCACCCCGCGTACTCCGGGTGGCTGAACAGCTCGGGGATGACCATCTGCGGCAGGGTCGTCGAGCAGACCTCCAGCATCTTGGCGTTGAGCAGGCTCTGGACGTAGCGCCGGAACATCGGCTTTTTCGCCTGGTTGTAGACCTCGATCCAGCCGCAGCGGGAGCCGGGCCAGGGCACCTCCTTGCTGATGCCCTTGAGCGCCAGGGCCGGCACGTCCTCGATGAGATCCGAGAGCGGCGCGTAGTCGGACCGGTCGTAGACCATGTTCGAGTAGATCTCGTCGGCGACGATGAACAGGTTGTACTCACGCGCGAGCGCCACCATCTCCTTGATCACCGCGCGCGGGAAGACCGCGCCCGTGGGATTGTCCGGGTTGATGATCATCAGCCCCGCGATGCTCTCGTTGTACTTGATCCGGTTTCTGAGCTCGTCGAGGTCCGGCATCCAGCCCTGCGTCGGCAGCAGGCGGTACGTGATCGGCGCCGAGCCCGCGTGGGCCGCCTCGGCCGAGGAGTGCGTGGGATAGGACGGGGACGGCCCGATCACGCGCGCCTCGCGTCGGAGAAGGTTGTAGACCTTGCTCACGGCGTCGCCGAGCCCATTGAAGAAGAGGATGTCGTCCGGCGTGATCTGCACGCCACCCCGCGCGTTCAGGCGCTCAGCGAGGAACTCGCGCGTCGCCCGCAGGCCGCGCGTGGGGCAGTAGGCGTAGGCTCGGTCGTCCTGGGCGGCGCGGCCTATGATCTCCTTGACCCAGGCGGGGATGTGCTCCCCCTTCTGCACCGGATCGCCGATGTTCTCCCAGATGATCGGCTGGCCAGTGAGGCGAGCGACTTCGTTGGCGGTGTCGGCGATGCGACGGATCTCGTAGTTGAGCTCCGACGCGCCGATGTGCACGATGTTGGTTCTCATGGCGGGATGCCCTGCGGGGCGATTCCCTAGCACGGCGGGATCCCGACCGACAAACCCACGGCGAGGGCCGGCGCCCGCCGTGAGCCCATCCCCGGCGGGGTGGGCCTCGCGGGGAGGCGCGCGTCGGCGTTCTCGCGGCGCCCTCGCCGTGCTAGAGGAGGGCGTCGTGGAGCCCCCCGCAACGCCGTCCACCCGCCCTCGGCGGCGCCTCCGTGCCGCACTCGTCCTCGGTGCCTTCGCGGCTGCGCTCGGCGGCGGCTGCAAGCAGGGCCCCGCCGCCGCCAAGGTGAGCCTGGAGGAGGTGGACGCGGCGTGTGCCAAGGGGGATCTCGAGGCCGCGCGCGTCGCGCTGGCGGAGGCGGCGGATCGGAACCGCGCGTTCCGCGACGCGCTCGAGGAAGCCAAGGCGAATTGGGGCAACGCCGACCTGTCCAAGATCAACCCTTGCGGGGTGATCCTCGAGGATCTGCGCCGGCGCCTCCCCCGGGAGCCCTGAGCGAACCCACGGCTCCGCCCCGACGGGGTCACGCGCGGCGCTTGGCGTCGCCGGGCAGGTTCGGGTGACGCAGCACCAGCTGCTTGATCGCCGGCTGACGTGACACCATGGGCAGCGCGACGAGCCTCGCCAGCACGACCGGCGGGGTCGCCGGGAAACGCGCGAGGTTCTGCACCAGCACCAGCGAGCTGATCGTGCGCTGGGCCAGGGTCGCCGCCGACTTGGCGTCGAAGGTGCACCCGGAGAGCAGCGAGAGCACGCGCCCCTCCGTCCGCATCACCAGCTCGACCTTCTCGTCCGCGCTCGAGTTGCCGAAGCGCCTCCGGAGGTCGGCGCGGAGCTTGAGCCGACTCGGCTCGGGGATCTCACGGTCAAGGCAGAGCTTGTGGACGTCCGCGAGCTGCTTGCCGGCGGTGATCCGCTGCAGGATCGTCTCGGCGAGCTGGGGGTTCCGAAGGAGGTTACGCTGCACCAGCGAGTCGCGAAAGAGCTCGGCACGGCGGCAAAGCAGGTCGATGCCGGCCGAGCTCCGGTGGTGCAGCGCGATCCGGCGCGCGTGGAAGAGGCCGCTCCGAGGGTTGGCGAGGACGGCCCCGATCACCACGGGATCCGGATCGAGGCAGAGCGTGAGCAGATCGGGATCGTCCGCGTCCTTCGCGATGGCGCGCCGCTCGGCGGGGGGGAGCCGGCGGAACTGGGCGGCGTACGCCGCGAAGACGTCGCCGAGCGAGCTCGGACCAGGGGCGGCCGGTCCCTCGCCCTCGGCGGGCGCCACCCCATCCGGAGGCCCCTCGTCCTCGTGGGGCGTCACCCCCTCGGGCAACCCCTCCCCCTCGTAAGGCGTCACCCCCTCGGGCAACCCCTCGCCCTCGTACGGCGTCACCCCCTCGGGCAACCCCTCGCCCTCGTACGGCGTCACGCCCTCCGGCAGCCCCTCGCCCTCGTACGGCGTCACGCCATCCGGCAGCCCCTCGCCCTCGTACGGCGTCACGCCCTCCGGCAGCCCCGTCGTCGCCGACGCCTGCTCGCTGCGAAGGGGCGCGGGCGCAACCGGCGTGCCCCGCGGCATCGGTGGCTCACCCGGCGCGTCGGCGCCCTCGGCTTCGACACCCGGATCGAACAGCGCCGGCAACCCCGGCGGCAGCCGGAGCCGCCCGGACGTCGGCGGCAGGAGCTCCTCCGGCAGCCCCGCCATCACGGGATCGGCGCGCTGCGAAGCGGGCCCGCGGGGTGCCCCTCCCCCAGGCCGCGCGGCCCCACTGGGCGGAGCGATCTTGGGCACGCCGGGGGCCGGAGGCATCCGCGGCATCGCCCCGAGCCCGTCCGCCCCGGAGAACGGGTCGAGCGCCTCCCCCGGCGAGCGCGACGCGACGTTTCCACCAGGCGGGAGCGAGGGCAGCGCGGAGGGCGTCGAGCTTCCGCCGGGGATGAGGGCGCCGACCTCGACGAGCCGGGCCACGATGGCGTCGACCCGGTCCGGCGCGAGCCCGGTGAGGCCGGCGATCTGCGCCGCATCGACCGGACCGTCGAGGCGCGAGAGGACGAACCCCTCCTCGGGGGTGAGGACCACCGCTTTGAGGTCGATGGGTGCGGGCTTCAACCGCGATCCCGTCACTACGGTCCATGATACAGGCTCCACGCCGAACGGACAGCCAGACCTTGACCTAGCGATGGCGTCGAGCCGCTCGGGACCAGCGCGGCGAGGCGGACCGGCCCCGGGGCGAGAAGCCGACCTCGATCGGCCGCCAGGGCTGCCGCAGCGCCTGCCGCCTCAGCGCGGGACGACACCCGGTTTCACGCCCGCGCGCGCCGCGCCTCCCCGGCGCGCCGGCGACACGTCTTCAGGGCTCGCCGACCGAAAGGACCCGCTCGAGCGTGGAGCGCATCGACTCGAGCTGAAACGGCTTCTGCACGAACGCCGCCAGCCCCTTGCCGTTGAAGTGGCTGGTCGCCTCCTGCTCGTTGTATCCGCTCGTCAGCACGACGCGCACGCCCGGATCCCGGGCCCTGAGCTCCCGATAGGTCGCCGCACCGCCGAGGTTGGGCATGGTCATGTCGAGGACGATCAGCACGACGCGATCCCGCACCCGCTCGAACGCCGCGAGCGCCTCGACCCCGTCCGCCGCCGTGAGCACCTCGAAGCCGAGCCGCTCGAGGATGCGCGTCCCCACCGCGCGCACCAGGGGCTCGTCGTCGACCAGCAGCACCAGCCCCTGGCCGCACCACCCGGGGGCCGCGGGCGCGGGCCGGCGGCCGGCCGCGGCCTCCTCGCTCGCCGGGAGCAGGATCTTGATGGTCGTCCCCGAGCCGACCTCGCTGTAGACCTTGATCGCGCCCGCGTGACCGCGAACGATCCCCTGCACCGCCGCCAGGCCCAGCCCACGCCCGACGAACTTGGTGCTGAAGAAGGGATCGAAGATGCGCTCTCGGGTGGCCGCGTCCATCCCACACCCGTCGTCCGCGACCTCCACGAACACGTAGGCGCCGGGCCGGAGCACGTCGTCGAGGTAGGTCGTGCGAAGGTAGACGTCGTCGCAGGTCATGACCCCGGTGCAGACGGTGATGGTGCCCGGCTCCGCCCCGATCGCCTCGGCGGCGTTCGCGACCAGGTTGATGACGACGTGGCGGAGCTGCGAGGCGTCCGCGGTCACGGCCGGCAGCCCCTGCGCCAGATCGAGGCGCAGGTTGACGTTCTTTCGCGCGGTGACACGCAGGAGCTTTTGCATGGACCCGATCACCTCGGACAGGTCCACCGGCTCGATGACGAAGCGCCCCTTGCCGGAGTAGGCGAGCAGCTGGCGGCAGAGCTCGGTGGCCTCCCGCGCGGTGCGTTGCACGAGCTCGAGGTCGGCTCGCGCCGGGTGAGCGGCGTCGAGCTCGTCCACCGCGAGCTCCACGCCCCCGAGGATCCCGCAGAGGAGGTTGTTGAAGTCGTGCGCGATCCCGCCGGCCAGCGCCCCCAGGCTCTCGAGCTTCTGCGCCTGCTGCGCCTGCGAGGACAGCGCCCCGTCGCCATGCACCCCGGACGGCGGCAGGGTGGCGCCCACCATCATCCGCGTCCGCTCGCACTCCGCGATCCGCGCCTCGGCGGCCGCCAGCCGCGCCTCGGCAGCCGCCAGCCGCGACTCCAGCTCCTCCCGGGTGAGGTCACCGAACCCCGAAGCCATGACCCGCTCCTCCCGTCCGCTGTCGTCCCACGACCAGCGGATCGTCGCTCATTTGCTTCCAGGCATCAACACCGAACCCACCAGCGCCGCGAACTCCGCCTCGTCCGGGGTCCAGACCCGGTGGTCGAGCATCTCGTCACCGTCGAAGACGAACCGCCCCACGAAGGGCTCGCCGGCGAGCAGGCGCGGCAGCCACAGGACGTCGTCCGCCCACATCTGCCCGTACGGCACCGCCGCGAGCGGCGCCCAGAGGGGGAGCGCCTCCGGCGTCTCCGTCGGCTCCCCCTGGTGGCCGCTCGCGGCGAACACGTGCACGAAGAGGGAGTACCCGTCGACGAACTGGAACGAGAGCTGGCCCCGCGCCGTCACCCCCAGGGGGGTCACGCAGAGCTCCTCCCGTACCTCCCTCAGGGCGCAGTGAAGCGGGGTCTCGCCGGGCTCGAGGCGGCCGCCGGGCCCGTTGATCTTGCCGGCCCCGAGCCCGCGCTTCTTCCTGATCAGCAGGACGCGCTCGCCCTGGACCACGAAGACCAGCGTGGCCCGCTCCCGCGGCACCCACTGGGCCCAGTCGATGTCCCCGACCGCGGACGCCGCCGCGGCCACGTTCACGCCGACCCCTGGGCTCCCCCGGGCTCGCTGCGCTCCGCCAGGGCCTCCTTCGGCATCATCCGCCGCGCCTGATCCAGGAGGAAGTAGCACTGCTCGATGTCGTCGAAGGCCCGGTGCACCCAGCTCGAGCCCCAGTAGAAGTTGCAGCTCGTCTCCGCGACCAGGAGCCGATCGTACGCCTGGTGGATGAGCTCTCGCGCCGCCTCGGGCTCGCCCATCATCGGCGCCGCCCGCTCCCAGTCCCGCTTGGTGCGATGATAGAAGGCGCTGGCGTTGCGGATCTCGTCGAACCCGCGCTTCTGCAGGAGCGACCCCGTCCACTGCGTGAAGTCGCCGCCCCAGTGGTTGCCGGTGTTCCAGGCCCCGCGGTGCACGTCCACCTCCTCGCGCGGCTCGTGGCGGTCCAAGAACTCGTTGATACTGGTGGGAGCGAAGGCGAGCTCCCCGGCCCGGGCGCGCTCCATCAAGGGGTTATAGAAGACCCCGAAGAAGCCGTGCTGCCACTCGGGCATGCGGAACCAGCCCCCGTTCTCCCCGTCCGACCAGGTGGTCACGAGGGCGGGGAAGTCGCAGTGCTGCGTGCGCTGCGCGATCTCCTGCTCGAACCAAGACAGCTCGGTGCCGCTGTACTGCGCGTTGGAAAGCTCGCGCTCGACCGGCACCACGACGATGCGCTTCCCCCCGAAGCTACACCAGAAGGGCTGGAAGCGCATCTCGTGCCAGCGCATGTCGCGACGCGGCTTGATGTACAGGCAATCCACCAGGACATAGCGGTACCCCGCCTCCACCAGGTGCGGGATCATCTCCTGGCAGAACCCGATCTCGGGCGGGCAGAAGCCGGGGAACCAGTCGCGACCGAGGATTTTCCGCCCGAGGCCCTGCCACCACTGCGTCTGCGCGGGCCAGTCGGCGGCCGGGATCAGCGGGTAGACGGGGTGGAAGAGGCCCGAGCCCAGGAACTCCGCCCCCGGCACGGTCCGATACTCCTCCAGCAGCCGCGGGACGTCCACGACATCGCCGAAGGTGTCTGCCGTGGCCGGGTCCTCCAGCTGCTTGAGGAGCGTGCCGCTCAACATGAGGTGCAGGCGCGCCCCGGCGCCATTTCTCCGCAGCATCTCCGGGATGCGCGCGTAGGCCCAGAGGATCTGGCGCACCTCCCAGCGCTCCGCAGAGTTGTGCAGCCGGAGGAGGTTCCCCGGCGGCTGGTGCATCGTGAGCCCGATTGCGTGATGGACGTCCGACATCGCGCGCGCTCGCCTCTCCGACGGGAGGTCATCGCACAGGTCGGACAGGTCGAACAGGGCTCGGCGCACCGAGGCGCGGCCGAGCGCACCGCCGCGGCCCCGTCCGGCCCATGCGCCGGTCCACCGAGCGGCGCGGGCCGTGTGGGCCGTGTGGGCCGTGTGGACAGCTCGGACAGCTCGGACGGCGCGGCCAGCGCCACGCCGCGCGTCCGCGCGCGGATACCGGTGCGGCTTCGGCGCGGGCTGGGTACCATGGGACGCTGCGATGTCGGACCGGGATCCCTTCTGCATCGAAGGGTCGGTGCAGGCCGGCGCCTTCCGGGTGGAGCAAGCCGTCGCGGAGGGAGGTTTCGCCGTCGTCTATCGGGCGTACCACCAGGCGTTCCGGGCCCCCGTGGCGCTCAAGTGCCTCAAGGTCCCGACCTCGCTGACCGGCGCCGACCAGGCCGCGTTCCTCGAGCAGTTCCGGGCGGAGGCGGAGGTCCTGTTCCGACTCTCCGCGCGGATCTCCACCGTGGTCCGCCCGCTGCACGCCGGAACGCTCGCGGGCGCCAGCGTTCCGTTCGTGCCCTACCTTGCCATGGAGTGGCTGGAGGGGGCATCGCTGGAGCAGCTCCTCCAGCAACGGCTGGGGGATGGGAGGGGGCCCTTCCCGCTCGACGAGCTAACGAAGCTGCTCATGCCGGCCGCCGAGGGGCTCCATCAGGCGCACTCCTTCCCCGCCGCCGATGGGACCCTCTCGGTCTTGCACCGCGATCTCAAGCCCGCCAACGTCTTCATCGCGACCATCGACGGCAAGCGGATCCCCAAGCTCTTCGACTTCGGGATCGCGAGGGTCAAGAGCGCCGCGACCGCCATCGTCGGCAAGATGTCCCTGCAGGGCGGCGCGTTGTCGGCCTTCACGCCAGCCTACGCCGCCCCCGAGCAATGGGCGCCCAGGCGGTTCGGGCAGACCGGTCCCTGGACCGACGTCTGGGGCCTGGCGCTCACCATGCTCGAGGCGATCCTGGGCCGCGCGCCCATCGACGGCGACCACGCGGCGATGCTCGGAGCCGCCCTCGATCCGGCGGTGCGACCGACGCCGCGCGCGCTCGGGATGAACGTCTCCGACGCCGTCGAGGCGGTCTTCCTCAAGGCGCTGGCGGTCGATCCGCGCGACCGCTACCTCACCATCGCCGATTTTTACGCCGAGCTCCGCCGGGCCCTCCGGGCGTCGGTGACGAGCGCTGGCGAACGGCCGGCGGCGGTCACGCCCCCGCGAGCGGCGCCGCCGGGCCAGCGCCCCAAGGACCCGCTGGCCGAGGTCGAGAGCTTCACCCAGCTGGTCGACCCAGCGCCCCTGGTCGGCCGCGATCGGGGCGCGGCGGACGACGCACCGTCCCCGCCGGACGCGGTGACGGCGACGGAGCCCCCCCGCGCCGAGTTCGCTCGAGGGCCCGCCCCGCGCCCCGCCGCCCCCGCCCCGACGCCGGACGCCGGGGTCGCCGAGCGCGAGCGATTCCACCGGGGCCTCGACCCGCTGGCGCAACAGGCGCGAGCGGCGCAGGCCCGCTCCCGGACCGAGCGCGAGGCGGTCGGATCGCTGCGCGATCGCCTGCGCCTTCCCTCGGGGCTGATCGTGGCGGGGATCGTGGTGGCCGGGCTCGCGCTCGCCTACCAGGCGTGGGGCAGCGAACTCCCGGAGCTCCCCTTCCGGCCGCTCTGGATCGCCGGACCGCTGGTGGTCGTCGGGCTATCGCTGGGCGTCTTCCGCCTCTTCTTCTCGGACGACGTCTGACGCGGCGGCTGCCGCCCCCCGCCCCGACCGAACCCTGTCCACGCTCCCGCGCGGCAGGTGCGTTCAGGCCGGCTCGCGGAGCCTCCCGAGGACCTCGGCGTGGAGCACGCCGTTGGTCCCGACGGCCTCGGGCGAGCGGTGGGTGCGCTGGCCGCTCCAGTCAGTGAGCTCTCCCCCCGCCTCGAGCAGCACGGGGAGCAGGGCCGCCGTGTCCCAGATCTTCATCACCGGATCGAGCGACACCTCGGCCCGACCCGTCGCCACCAGGGCGTAGCCGTAGGCGTCGCACCACCCGCGATCCAGCTTGCAGCCCGCGAGCAGGCGCCCGAGCGCCGCGCCGCGCCCGCAGCGCTCTAGCCACGCGGCGCCGCCGTGCACCACCCGTGCGTCCGCGAGGCGCGAGACGGCGCTCACCCGCGCGCGTCGCCCGTTGCAGAAGCACCCCAGGCCGCGCGCCGCCCAGACGGTCTCGCGCAGGGCGGGCAGGTGAATCACCCCGGCGAGCATCTCGCCCTCCCACTCGAACCCCACCAGCACCGCGTAGATGGGCACGCCGCAGACGAAGGAAACCGTGCCGTCGATCGGATCCAGGATCCACCGCGCCGGGGCGGTGCCGATCTCCTCGCCGTGCTCCTCGCCGAGGACCCCGTGGCTGGGGAAGGCGCGGCGGATGCGTTCGCGGAGCAGCAGCTCGGCACCGCGATCGGCCGCCGTCACCGGGGAGTCGTCGGCCTTCAGCTCGACCGGGGTGTCCGCCTGGAAGTAGCCGAGCGTGAAGGTCCCGGCGAGCTGCGCCGCCTCCACCGCGAACTCGAGGACCTCGCGAAGCTCCTGGGCGTCCATGGCCGGGATCCTGCCGCAGGCGTCGCGAGGTCACCAGCCTTCGTCAACGGAGCGTCAGGACGAGGCCGACGCGGGCGCAACCTCCCCGTTGCCGCGGGCGGCGCGGCGCGGCGCGCTTGGACGTTGTCGAAGACGCGGGCCGCGGTAGACTCGGCCTCCCATGACTCGCTTGGTCCGACTCGCCCTGCTCTCGGCCTCCGTGTCCCTCGGCCAGGTCGCCTGCGACTCCGCCGACTCCGACAGCTCGGCGACCGCCGCCACGGGCGGCGCCTCCAGCGACGCCATCTGCGAAGACGGAGATACGGAGAGCTGCCAGCCCTATTGCGACGCCGAGCGGACCTGCGTGGACGGGGCCTGGAGCGCCTGTGAGCCGGCGTGCGAGCCCGCCGGAGCGGGCGGGTACGTCCCCGCCGGCGGGTTCCCCAACGCCGCCGGTTCGGGCGCCGGCGCCGCCTCGGGCGGAGGGGCGCCCTCCGGCGCCGGTGCACCGGCCACCGCTGGCGCCCCCGCCGTCCCCGCCGGGGCTGCGGGCGCCGCCGGCGCCGGCGACTGACCGAAGCCGAGCCGGATCGCGCCCCTCCGGGCGCACCTTCGCTCGGAAGTCGGGCCGGAGGCGGTGTCTCGCGGCGCAGAGAAATGGCGGGGGTGATGCTGGGCTGCGGGCGCCGGCGCGCGGTGCACAAATTCGCAGCGGGCTCGGGACTGGCGGGCGCGGGCGCGGTGTCGGGTTCGGTCTGGGGATGGGGTGTCGGATCCTGGGCCGGAAGGGGCAGAGCGGTGGGGATGGGTCGTCGTCATGGGGATGGCGCACATGCCGCGCCGGCGACCCTTGGTGCGTCGGTTGGAGGAAGCCGGGCTCAGGTCGCCGTCACGGCATCTGCGCCGAGGGGGGCATGACGACGACCCATCCCCCAAGCACACTGCCTCACCACAAGCTCCAGG
>CAYOLF010000149.1:3106-10696 GCA_964404725.1 uncultured Polyangiaceae bacterium | reverse complement strand
CCGCGAGCATGGGGTAGAGGCGGGAGGTGCGAGCGCCAAACTCACCCGGCGTCGTCCGCGCGGGGCCAAAGTCGTAGGGATAGTCGTGGTACGACAGATACGGCTCGAGGTTCCGGTACGAGGTGTAGAACCGGTCGACGTCGCTCTGGTAGTTCCCCGGGCTCAGGGAGAACGTCTGGGCGTTGCCCTCGTGGCAGTTGGCGCAGCGCGCATCCAGGATCGGCTGCACCAGCCGCGCAAACGACAGCGGGGCGCTGCCATCGGCCTCGGGCGCTAGCACCGACGGGGCCCTCATCATGGCCTGCGGCATCTCCGCCTGCGGACGGGGCGCCCGATAGCGCCGCTCGTGGCACCCCTGGCAGGTGAGCCGCATCGTCCCCGGCACGGAGTAGGTCGCCGAGCGCATCGACTGGACCACCAGGCCGTTGGCATCGAGCGCCTGGAAGTACACCGGCTTGCCGGGTGGCAGGAGGAAGCTGGCGCTCCCGTCCGCCTCGACCGGGACCGTGCCGAGGGACCCGCGGCCGTTCTGATCGTTGTAGAGGATCGCGCTGTGGCCGAGGCGAGGCTCGATCGTGTTGGGGGTGGCCTTCGGGTACACCTGCACCACCCTGAGCGCCGTGATCTCGGTCCCCTGAGGGACCGGCAGGAGGCTGTCGTAGACGTTGACCAGGGTGACGATCGCGGGCTCGGTCTTCTCGATGAGCCGGGTCGAGGGGACCACGGGCGGCGTCGGACGCGGGGCGAGCGGGATCGGATCGAGACAGGATTGATTGGGGTCGTCGTAGATGTGCTTCCGGTTCCCCTCGGCGTCGATCAGGTAGATGCCGAACCGCTTGTTCGTCAGTCCATGCTCGTTGCTCTGGGGGTCGTGCACGACCAGGAAGCGGCTCTCGTCGATGGGCCACGCCGTCGCGTACTTGTGGTCGTCATTCTGGCCGACGGTCGCCTCGGGGAACCCGGCGTCCCGCGTGAGGACGGTGTACTGCGACATCCCGTCGTCGTCCTCGATGTCCGGATCGACGAGCACGAGCGAGCCATAGGCCTGCTGATGATGGGCGGTGGCGGTCCCCACGAGCTTGTTCGAGCCGGGGATGGCGCGGATATTCATCAGCATCCGCGGCGTGACGTTGGCGCGCGTGGCGTAGTTGGTGCCAATGGCGCGGGCATCCAGCCCGTCGGGGGTGGTGAGCCAGGCGTGATGGACCTGGTTCGAGCCGCGATCGACGTAGTCCCAGCGCGTGTAGAGCAGCAGGCCGTTGTTATCGACGCTGGGGTGCCACTCGTTGGTCTCGTGCAGGCTGATCGCCTCGAGCCCGGTGCCGTCGGCGTTCATCACGTGGAGCGTGTACACCGGCACGGCGCGCTGGTGGCAGCGGCCGTAGCCACCGCGCCGATCGGAGATGAACGCGATCCGGCCATCCGGCAGCCAGGTGGGGTCGAAATCGTTGTGGGCTCCCTCGGTCAGCTGGGTGAGGCCGCTGCCGTCGGCGTTGACCTTGAAGATGTGGAAGGTAGAGCTCTCCGTCCACGTTCCGCGCTGCCCGACGTCGGTGTAGGCGAAGACGATCTGGTTGCCGTCGTAATGGACGTCCGGCGACAAGAAGCCCCCCCCTTCGAGCTTCTGTCCCTGGTGCGGACCGTTCGCGCACGTCGAATTGGCGAGCACGTTCCGTTCGGTCGGGTCGCCGGAGAGGACGTCCTCGAGCACGAACAGACCGCCCCCGGGCACGGCGTTGAAGCCGTGGTACTGGTCGCACATGTGGCCCCCGCTGAAGTGGTCCTGCGTGGGCAAGTAGTGGCGCTTGATGAAGAGGATCTTGTCCAGCATCGCCAGCGTGGGATCCGCGAAATCGAGGCTCTCCGCGGCGGCGGGAGCGGGGGCGGCGCCGCGGAAGGGCGCTGGCGGCGGGTTCGGCTCTCCCGCCGGGAAGAGCTCGACCGGCTCCGGCTCGGGGACGTCCAGCTCCAGGAGATACTGGACGAGATCGTCGATCTCCTGGCTGGTGAGCCCCGTGGTGATGCCGTGCAGGTCCTGGGTGTTGCTGGTGGTGAGGACGTCGTGCAAGGTGGCGGCCGAGCCGTCGTGGAGGTACGGTGCCGTCCGCCAGAGATCGGCCAGCGTCGGGTTGTCGAAGTCCGGGCTATCGCCGGGAAGGTCCCGGCTACCCGAGGTGCCGACGTCGTAGAGCTTCAGGTCCGTGTAGTACGGGCCATAGTGGCAGGTCGCGCACTGCGCCCGCTCGTAGACCTCTTGGCCGCGCAAGGCCGCGTCCGTGTACGGCCCGCCCTGGCGATAGGGGTCCGGCTCGGCGCGGAGGGAGTTCACGTAGGTCGCGACCGCGAGCTCCTCCTCCGGCTCGGGCATCACGAACTTGATGAACTTGAAGCCCGCCGTGACGGCCACCCCGGCGTTCGCGCGCACGCCGTGGGACATCGCCGGCGGCGTGTTGGGGGCGTACACCATGGATTTACTGTTCTTCGGGTTGCCGGCGCCGTCGTTGAGCAGATCCCAGTTGAGGCCGTCGGAGCGGCCGTCGGGGTGGCAGGTGGCGCAGGAGAGCCAACCCTGCAGGGTGCTCGACGCGTCGTGGAACAGGCGCTCGCCCTGGCGGTTCCAGGTTTCTTCCGGTTGAACCCCGACGTCGGCGAACCGCTCGACGGTTCCGGCGCCGGCATCCACGAAGCCGACCTGTCCGGCGTAGTACAGGGCGACCGCGAGCTGGGTGCCATCATCGGAGAGGGCGATCCCGCGCGGCCCTTGCGCCGGATCCAGACGGACCACCTGGAGTGCCCCCGCCCCGTAGAGCGCCCCGAGATCGTCCGCCAACAGATCGCGCCGGCTCGGATCGGCAGCGATCTCGAACCACACGTCGGACAGGGGGCGGGTGTAGCCGTCCTTGTAGCGATCCTCCAGCGTGGGCGTCCGTCCGCCGGGGCGTGCCAGCTCGGGCGGGATCTGGCCGGCCATGAGCTGGTGCAACAGGCCGAGATCCACGCGGAGCACCTGGTGCTTTCCGGAGGACGAAACCCAGAGGGTGTCTCCGTCGGGACTCACCGCGACTCCCCAGGGGTCCGCGGCTCCCTCACTGATGCGATCGAGCAGCACGGTCGCGTACAGGCGCTGGGTGGTTAGATCGATGATCGACAGGGCGTTGGTGGTGATCCAGCCCCGGAGCAGGTGGGTCGTGGGCACGGTGGTGCGTCCCAGGATGTGCACCGCGTAGGCCCACCTGCCGTCGGGAGAGCAACGGATCCCGCGCACCGACGAGGACCCGAAGGGGAGCCGAACGGTCGAGGTGACGGCCCCGCTCTCGGTGTCCAGGACCGTGACCGAGGCGGCCGCGTCGGGTTGGGTGGCGTCCCCGGAGGCCAGGAGGTGGGTCACCACGCCCATCGCCCCACCCGGGACGAAGTCGACGGCGAACGGGTACGGGTCCACGGCCACCGTGGCCAGCGTGTCCCCGGTCGCGAGGTCCAGCACGCGCACCTCGCCCAGGCCGAAGTCCGGGACCAGCGCTCGCGAACGGTCCGCGTTGACCGCCACGTCGGTGGGCTTGGGTCCCACCGCCAGCCGCCGGAGGATCGAGCCGTCGATGGCGTTCACCTCGGCGAGGGTTCCCGCGCCGTACTCCGCCACCAGCACCTCGGAGGCAGTGGACCAGGCGAGTCCCTTCGGCTCTCCCGTCAGCGGCACGGCGAGGTCGGGGTCGCCCGTGGCGGGATCGATGACCACGAGCTCGCCGGCCGTCCGATCGCTCACCGCGAGCAGCGACGAGTCCTCCGAGTAGGCGATGGCGTATGGGGAACGGTAGAGCGGCGAGTCCGATGGCGTTCCCCCCGTCGCGGGGCTGCCGCCGCTGGCATCGGCCTGTCCCCCGGTACCGAGTCCACCGGCACCGGGCGCAACACCGCCTGAAGAATCGACCGAGCCACCGCTGCCGAGTCCGCCGGCGCCGACGGTGCCCCCAACGACGGCCCCTCCTCCAGTGCCGTTCCCACCGACGGATCCGCCGGCGCCGAGTCCACCGCCGCCGAGTCCACCGGAGCCATCCACGGTGGAGCCTCCGGTCGCATTGGACCCGCCACCGCTGTTTGGCGCCCCACCCGTCGAGGACCCACCACCCACGCCCACGCCCTCCGGGTCCGACGATGCCGGTGAGTCCGAGCCTCCACCGCAGCCGGTGAGCAGCGATCCGACGGCGAGTGACGCCGCGAGCAGGGTTACGCGCCAGAGCGGGTTCCGTGAACGCATGATCCTTTCCATTGACCTGGAATCGATCGGGATCCAAGAGGCGCTCTTTTTCCCCACCGCGGTGTGATTCTCGGCGGCCACGCGACTCCGACGGGGGGCCATTCCCTGCGCGCGCGGGGACCCTTGGGCGGACGGTGCTCCGGGGGGGCCGGGAGCAAAGCGCAGGGTTACCGGGACTGGGGCAGTTGCTTGCCACGGTCCCGGCGAATCTTGCAGGGGGATCGGGCGCTGTTTCTCCCGTCCCGCGGGGGGGCCCTCGCGTTAACAATGAAGGGAGGCAGAGCACAATACCTCGCTGGTCCTTGGTTCCCGGGCAGGGAGGAGCGGCATGAAGCGACATCATCTGGCCGCCACCGCGGCGCCGGCAGCGGTCCACGACGCGCGGCCGCGACACGGGCTCGCTCTGCTGACGCTGGTCCTCCTGGCCTCGTCCGCGTGTAGTAGCGGGTCGGACCAGGACACCGCCGACGAAACCTCGGGTGGCAGCGGGGCCAATCCCAGCACCGGTGGCACTTCACCGGGCGGCGCCGCCGGCAGCGGCGGAGCGCCAGCGGGCGGGGCCAGCAAGGGCGGCGCTGTCGTCGGCTCCGACGGCGTGATGAGCGGCGGCACGAAGAGGGTCCCATGATTCAAGGCAGGGACGGGCAAGAGGGAGCGGCGGGTCGCCGGCTCTGGAACGCGGCGAGACGCGGGCAGGTCCTGACCCGTCGGGGCGAGCTCATCGGCTGGACGGGCGCGACGTTGCTCGTCGCGGCCGTGTCCGCGGCGGGCTGCAGCGACGGGAGCTCCAGCGGGGGAACCGGCGGGAGCAGCAGCGGCGGCGCTACGACGACCACGGGCGGCACCGCGGTCACGGGCGGCGGCGTCAGCAGCGGCGGCGCCAGCACCGGAGGCGCCAGCGGCGCCGGCGGGGTCACCACCTTGAGCGGCGGCAAGCTGCTGAGCGAGCTGACGCCCGCGGAAGCCACCCAGCTCTGCAACGAGGCCTATGCGTACCTCGGGGACGCGATCAGCCCCGCGGTCCTGTGCAAGGCGTCGGGGCTCACCTACACGATCTCCAGCAGCGCGCCTACGGACGCCGTGATGCGGGAGAACTGCGCGCGCCAGGAGGCGGACTGCCTGAGCGCCGCTCCCTACGTCCCCGACTGCGCCCCGATCCCCTCGCCCTGCACGGCCACTGTCTCCCAGTACGCGACCTGCGTCGCGGACCAGGCGGCCACGTACAACAGCACCGTGGGCACCATCCCGGACTGCGCCGCGGTTTCGAGCCAGGACAAGGCTGCGATCTGGGACTTCGTGGCGGCCTTGCCGGCGAGCTGCTCGTCGCTCAGCCCGGTGTGCTCCGGCCTGGATTTTCCGACCCCGCGGGTCGGCGAAGTCAACCCGTCCGGCACCGGTGGCATTGGCGGCACCGGCGGTGGCTCCAGTGGGGGCGTCGGTGGCAGCAGCGGGAGCGGCGGGATGGCTGGTACCGGCGGCGGCTCCGGTGGGGCTATCGGTGGCACCGGCGGCAGCTCCGGGGGAGCCACGGGTGGCAGTGGTGGCACGGGCGGCGGCTCCGGGGCAGCCACGGGTGGCAGCGGCGGCACGGGCGGCGGCTCCGGGGCAGCCACGGGTGGCAGCGGCGGCACTGGTGGCGAGGTCGGTGGCACCGGTGGCACCGGGGAGGGCGGTAGCTCCGGCGAGGCCCATCTCCCCGGCGACATCGCCGTGGCCGCGGGCTCGCCCGTCGTCGCGGCCCACGCCATGACGCGCGCGCTGTTCGCCGCCTACGACGGCCCCCTGTTCACGGCCCTGCGCGTCTCCGACGACCAGGAGCTGGACATCGGCGTCGTCGCCCCGGGCGGGCTCGCGGATCTGGATGCTCTGGAGGCGTTCTGTGCGGGCACGTCGTGCAAGCTGACCACCCTGTACGACCAGTCCGGGAACGGCAACGACATGTGGCGAGGGGACACGCCCGAGAACGCCCCCATGGACAACGACGAGGCGCCCAAGCTCTGCGACCTGATGGACATCGAGTACTGGGAGATGTCCGACGGCACCCGGGTGCCCATCGCGCTCGAGCACGGATGGGAGCCCGACCTCGTGTGGAAGAGCACCTCGCAATGCCTCAGGAACCGGGACCGGACCAACGCCATGCCCCTGGGCGCGGAGCCCCAGACCGAATACGCCATCTTCCATAACCAGTACGTGAACGGGAACTGCTGCTTCAACTACGGCAGCACGGGCAACCTGATTCACTACACCGGCCCCGGCACCCTGAGCGCGATCACTCTCTCCAAGATGACCTTCTGGTCCAAGGGGATCGGGGACGGACCCTGGCCCATGTTCGATTGGGAGCAGGGCGTGTACGCCGGCAATACCTGCAAATGCAACTCCGGCGCGGGGTGCCAGGAGTGCACCGCCACCGGCGAGAACCCGAACCCCGCCGTCCTGCACGACATCGTGACGGTGTTCGGCAAGCACAACGGCATCGATCATTGGCAGCTCAAGTCCGGCAACGCCAAGGCAGGGGCGCTCACGGTCCATATCGATGAGTCGGCGCTGCCCGATGGGTACTCCCCGCTCCGGCAGGAGGGCGGGCTGGGGCTCGGTGAGGGTGGGGCCGGCGACTCCGGCGGCTCCGGCGCCTTCTCCGAGGGCGCCGTCATCGCGGGGGAGACCTCCGACGAAACCGACGCGGCGATCCAGGCGAGCATCGTCAGCGTCTACGGCAGGTAGCCGGGGAGCAGACAACCGCAGCAGCACCTCCTCGAGGTGCCGAGAGGCCGAAGAATGACACCGATGAATTCACGAACCTCCCTCACCCTGGCTCGCGCTGCCTGCCTCCCCTGGGCGGTGCTCCTGGCGATGGCCTGCAGCGACGTCGGTGATCCCGGCGGGGAGAGTGAGTCGGGCGGGTCCCCGCCATCGGGGGGCAACGTGCCCACCGGTGGAACGAACGGAGAGGGCGGGCTCCTCGCCGGTGGCGGCACGTCGAGCGGCGGAGCCACGCGCCCGACGGGCGGGTCCCCTGCGACGGGCGGTGCCGCGACCACCGGCGGGGTCCCCGCCGGTGGTGGCCCATCGGGCGGTGTCAGCACCGGTGGCGTGGCGACCGGTGGAACGGCGACCGGTGGAACGGCGACCGGTGGCGCGACGACTGGTGGCGCGACGACTGGTGGAACGGCGACCGGTGGAACGGCGACCGGTGGAACGGCGACCGGTGGCGTGGCGACCGGTGGAGCGGAGACTGGTGGCGCGGAGACTGGTGGCGCGGAGACTGGTGGCGCGGAGACTGGTGGAGCGGAGACTGGTGGAGCGGAGACTGGTGGAGCGGAGACTGGTGGAGCGGA
>CAYOLF010000149.1:0-3006 GCA_964404725.1 uncultured Polyangiaceae bacterium | reverse complement strand
GTGGAGCGGAGACTGGTGGAGCGGAGACTGGTGGAGCGGAGACTGGTGGAGCGGAGACTGGTGGAGCGGAAACCGGTGGCGCGGAGACCGGTGGGGCGGCGACCGGCGGCGATGGTGGGACCGGCGGCGCGAGCGACGTGGTGCCGAGCTCCGGCTGCGGCAAGCCCCCGACCCTCACCAGCGGCTCGCACACGCTCCAGAGCGGCGGCGAAGAGCGCAGCTACATCCTGAGCATCCCCGACAATTACGACAATACCCACCCGTACCGGTTGGTCTTCGCCTTCCACTGGAACGGCGGCACCGCCAACGACATCGAATCCGGCGGCAGCGACGCGGAGCTCTGGTCCTACTACGGCCTCCGAAACCAGGCGGAGGACAGCACCATCTTCGTAGCACCGCAGGGCATCGGCAACGGTTGGGCCAACTCAGGCGGTCGGGACCTCACCTTCGTCGACGCCATGGTCGATCAGATCGAGGGAGATCTCTGCGTCGATACGACGCGGCTCTTCTCCGTGGGGTTCAGCTACGGCGGGGGCATGAGCTTCGCGCTCGCCTGTGATCGGGCCGACGTGTTCCGAGGGGTCGCGGTGTACTCCGGCTGGGAGCTCAGCGGGTGCGCCGACGGCACGCAACCGGTCGCGTACCTCGGGATCCACGGCATCGGCGACCAAACCTGCACCATCCCCGGTGGACGGACCCTGCGCGACACCTTCGTCACCAACAACGGCTGCACCCCCCAGAGCCCACCCGAGCCGAGCTCGGGCAGCCTGACCCACACCTGCACCTCCTACGAGGGCTGCGACAGCGGGTACCCCGTCCGCTGGTGTGCGTTCGACGGAGGCCACACCCCCGGTCCGGTGGAGGGCGGCGGCGACAGCGGCGCCAATACCTGGACCAAGGGCGAGGTCTGGGACTTCTTCACGCAGTTCTAGGACGAGTGCACCGCCGCCAGGGAGGAGCAGCATGAAGCGACATCTGGCCGCATCCGCGGCGCTGGCTGCGGTCCACCACGCGCGGGGGCGACACGGGCTCGCGCTGTTGGCGCTCGTTCTGGCGGGTTCGTCGGGGTGCAGCGGCGAGTCGGGCGAGGACCCCGCCGACGAGACCTCGGGTGGCAGCGGGGCCAATCCCGGGGCCGGTGGTGAGACCCTGGGCGGGGCCGTCGGCAGCGGCGGGGCGCCCGCGGGCGGGGCCAGCACGGGCGGCGCCGTCGCCGGCTCCGGCGGTGCCACCATGGGCGGCGCGGTGACCGGCGGCAGCGCGACCGGCGGGGTTGGCGCCGGCGGAATGCCGACCGGCGGAGTGACGGCCTCGGGCGGCACCGGCGGCCCCGCGACGGGAGGAACGAGCGGCACCGGTGCGACGGGCGGGGCGCCCAGCGGCGGAGTCGGCACCACGGGCGGAGCCCCCGCGGGAGGGACGAGCACCGGCGGCGCGGGCGCCGCGACCACGGGCGGAGCGCAGACGGGCGGCGCCGAGACGGGCGGCGCCGGCGGGGCGACGACGGGCGGCACCCCGGGCACGGGGGGGCTGGGCGTCGTGGGTGATCTGAGCCTCCCGGTCAGCCCGTACATCGTCGTCGATCAGTTTGGCTACCTCCCGGACGGGGAGAAGGTCGCGGTCCTCCGCGATCCCGAGACGGGGTACGACGCCAGTGAGTCGTTCACTCCCGGAGGTCAGTACGCGCTGGTCGATGCTGCCACGGGCATCGGCGTCTACGGCGCGGCGCCGGAGGCCTGGGGCGACGGCGCGATCGATCCGTCGTCGGGGGATCGGACCTTCTGGTTCACGTTCTCTGCGGTGACCACGCCGGGCGAGTACTTCGTGCTCGACCTCGAGCGGAACGTCCGGTCCTACGCCTTCACCATCTCCGAGCAGGTCTACCGGGACGTGCTCGAGCAGGCGGTGCGGATGCTGTACTACCAGCGCGCGGGTCAGGCGAAGGACGCGGTCCACGCGGGCGAGGGCTGGACCGACGCGGCGAGCTTCGTCGGGCCCGGGCAGGACCACCAGTGCCGCCTGTTTAGCGCCATGAACGACGCCGGGACCGAGCGCGACCTGTGGGGAGGCTGGTACGACGCCGGCGACCTCAACAAGTACACGAGCTGGACCGCCGGGTACGTGCAGACGCTGCTCCGCGCGTACGCGGAGAACCCGACAGCGTGGACCGACGACTACGGCATCCCCGAGTCGGGTAACGGCATCCCCGACGTGCTGGACGAGGCGCGCTGGGGCCTCGACTTCCTCGGGCGGCTGCAGCAGGCCGACGGCTCGGTGCTGAGCATCGTGGGCGAGCCAGGCGCGAGCCCGCCGTCTTCGGCGACCGACCCCTGCCGCTACGGCCCCGCCACCACGTCCGCGACGTTCGCCTCGGCGGCGGCGTTCGCGACCGCAGCGCGCGTGCTGCGCCTACCCGGGGACGCGGCGCTCACCGCCGTCGCCACCGACGCGCTGGCGCGCGCCGAGCGGGCCTGGGACTGGGCGGTCGCCAACCCCGCGGTGACCTTCCGGAACAACGAAGGGGACGCCGCCGGCGTCGGCGCTGGCCAGCAGGAGACCGACGACTACGGGCGCGTGGTCCACCACCTCGACGCCGCGGGGCAGCTCTTCCGCGTGACGGGCGGTGAGGAGTACCGGAGCTTCTTCGACGCCAACTATACCCAACTGAACCTCATCGCCGCGGGCAATGCGGTCGAGCCCTGGCACATCCTGGGCCAGGACGCCGCGCTCGATTACGCCGCCGCGGACGGCGCGACCCCGGCCACCGTCACGGCCATCCACGACGCCTACCTGGCCGGGATCCGGGGGGGCAGCAACCTGGGCGCGCTGTCCCAGGACCCGTATCGCGCCTACCTCCCGGCGTACGTGTGGGGGTCGAACGTGATCAAGGCCCACATGGGCAACAACTTCTTCAACGTCGTGACCTACGCCCTGGACGCCGCCGCCGACGAGGAGATGCGGCGCGCGGCGGCGGGCTACGTCCACTACCTCCACGGCGTGAACCCC
>CAYOLF010000148.1:0-10765 GCA_964404725.1 uncultured Polyangiaceae bacterium | reverse complement strand
AGGGGGTGCGTCTTCAGCGGCGCCGTTGCCATTGGCAACCTGATCGGTGCTCTAGGGCTGACTCCGCGGGGGGCCGGCCGATCCCCGAGCCCGAATCGGCCGGGGGCCGATCGACGCGCCCGGGGTCGGGTGGCATATTGTCGCCGGGGGCCCCTCTGGTGCCCCCGAGGTCCAACCCGTGAAACAGCCCCAAAAGACCCTGCTGATCTGGGTCGTCATCATCGTCGCCTTCATGGCGTTCTGGAAGTTTCTCCAGCCGCCGGGACCCGAGCGCAAGCACCTCGCCTTCAGCGAGTTCATGGCGCTCGCTGCCGCTCCCAAGACGGACCGGCACGTGGAGAAGGTCGAGGTCGACGGTCGCGAGTACCGCTTCGAGATCAAGAACCCCGCCGCCAAGGGGCGCAACGAAACTGCGATCACGGTCGGGCCCAGCGATGACGGTGGCGTCGCGGACGAGCTGCTGAAGAACAAGGTCGCGGTCGAGTACAAGGCCGACGAGAGCAGTGCGCTCTGGTGGACCGCGGGGACGTTCATCATCCCCATGGTCTTCCTCGTGGTGATGTTCTACCTGTTCATGCGCCAGCTCCAGTCGGGGGGCGGCAAGGCGATGAGCTTCGGCAAGAGCCGCGCTCGCCTGCTGAACGAGGCTCAGAACAAGATCACCTTCGCCGACGTGGCGGGTATCGACGAGGCGAAGGACGAGCTCGAGGAGATCATCGCCTTCCTCAAGGACCCGAAGAAGTTCCAGAAGCTCGGCGGACGCATCCCCAAGGGGGTGCTCATGATGGGGCCACCGGGGACGGGTAAGACGCTCCTGGCGCGCGCGATCGCCGGGGAGGCGGGCGTCCCCTTCTTCAGCATCTCCGGCTCGGATTTCGTCGAGATGTTCGTCGGCGTCGGCGCGAGCCGAGTTCGTGACCTGTTCGAGCAAGGCAAGAAGCACGCCCCGTGCATTATCTTCATCGACGAGATTGACGCGGTGGGACGTCACCGCGGCGCCGGGCTCGGCGGTGGGCACGACGAGCGGGAGCAGACACTGAATCAGCTGCTCGTCGAGATGGACGGGTTCGAGTCGAACGAGGGCGTGATCATCATCGCCGCGACCAATCGGCCCGACGTGCTCGATCCCGCGATCCTGCGGCCCGGACGGTTCGATCGCCGGATCACCGTTCCCCGTCCCGACATCCGCGGGCGCGCGGGCATCCTCGCCGTCCACACCAAGAAGGTGCCGATGGCGGGGGACGTCGACCTGCAGATCCTGGCGGCGGGCACCCCGGGTTTCGTCGGCGCGGATCTCGAGAACCTGGTGAACGAGGCGGCCCTGCTCGCCGCGCGTCAGGACAAGGACAGCGTCACGATGGTGGACTTCGAGCTCGCCAAGGACAAGGTCCTGATGGGGAGCGAGCGGCGCTCGATGGTCATGAGCGAGTCGGAACGGCGCACGAGCGCCTGGCACGAGGCGGGGCACACCCTGGCGGGTCGCCTCGTCGAGGGCAACGACGCCGTCCACAAGGTGTCGATCATCCCTCGCGGCGCCGCGCTGGGGGTCACCATGTTCCTCCCCAGCGAGGACCGCCACTTGATGACACGGCAGCAGGCGCTGGCGCGAATCGCGATGGCGCTCGGTGGCCGGGTCGCCGAGGAGGTCGCCTTCGGTGAGATCACGACGGGCGCCTCCGACGATATCAAGCGCGCGACGCGCTTGGCGCGGGCGATGGTGTGCGAGCTCGGCATGAGCGAGAAGTTGGGGCCGGTCGCCTACGGCGAGCGCGAGGAGTCGGTGTTCCTGGGCCGCGAGATGGCGTCGCACCGCGACGACTACTCGGAGGCGACCGCCCGCGAGATCGACGCGGAGATCCGCCGCATCGTCGAGGAGCAGTACGCGATCGTGCGCACCGCGATCGCCTCCCACCGCGCCGAGCTCGACCGCCTGGCGGAGGCCCTTCTCGAGCGTGAGACCCTCGACTCGGAGGAGATCTCGGCGGCCTTCGAGGGTCGCGAGCTGCCGGTCCGAGAACGGGTGCTGATCCCGACCTGGGCCGAGAAGCAGAAGCGGCAGAAGGAGCAGAAGCGGCCGGCCAGCATCTTCGGCGCCCCGAAGCCTGCCCCGAGCGCCTGAGGGCGCCGGGCGCGGCCGACCGGTTCAGGTCATCGGATCGCCTGGCCCGGCCGCTACCAGGGCGCGCGCCCGCTCGAGCAGCCCGTCGCGGGTGTTGATCTCGGGCACGTCGGTCACCTGTTCGAGCAGCGCCCGCAGCAGCTCGCCGACACGGCGCCCCGCCGGTAGTCCGAGCTCCGACATGAGATCGTGGCCGTCCACCGCGAGGTCGCCGACGGAGAGCGTCGCACCGGCGCGAAGCAGGGCCTCTACCCGCGCCTCGAGCTCCGCTATCCGCGCCAGCTCCGCGGTGGCATCCCGCCCCTTCGCCTTCACGTCGGCGCGGCACAGGGTGAGCACGTCGCGCCAACGGTCCTCGCTCACGCGGCGGACCCACCGGCGCACCGCACCGTCAGTCCACTCGGGGTCGTACACGACGAGGTGGTGGCGCACGAGCGCGGTGACGTAGCTGCGCTCGTTGTTGGCGAGGCGGAGGCGGGTCGCGATGTGGTCGGCGATCACGGCGCCGGCCTGCTCGTGGTCGTAGAAGGTGTAGTCGTCGGTCTTCGCGCTGTGGGCGCGCGAGGCCGGCTTGGCGACATCGTGCAGGAGGGCCGCGAGGCGTAGCAGCGGCAGGGGGGGGCAGGCGTCCACACAGTGGAGCGTGTGGGTCCAGACGTCGTAGGCGTGGTGGCGGTTCTGTTCGCATCCGACCAGGGCGACGAGCTCCGGGGCGGTGATGGCGAGCATCCCGTGCTCGCGCATCACCTCGAACGCCAGGCTCGGCCGCGGGGCCTTGAGCGCCTTGAGCCACTCGTCGCGGACCCGCTCCGGGCTCACGCGACGATAGCTCGAGAGGGAGGGCGCGATAGCCGCCGCGGTGGCGGGCTCGATCCCGAGCTCCAGGGTGGCCACGAAGCGAGCGGCCCGGAGCACCCGGAGCCCGTCCTCGGCGAAGCGCGCTGCGGGGTCGCCGACGGCGCGGAGGAGTCCGGCGTCGAGATCCGCGACCCCGCCGAAGGGATCGATGAGCTCACCGTGAACGGGATCGAACGCGAGCGCGTTGACGGTGAAGTCGCGTCGCGCCAGGTCCGCGACGATGTCGTCGACGAAGAAGACGGAGTCCGGATGGCGGCCGTCGGAGTAGGTCGTCTCGCCGCGGAGCGTCGTGACCTCGTAGCCGATCTTGCCCACCATCACGGTGACGGTCCCGTGCTGGACGCCGGTGGGGACGGCGCGCCGGAAGGACCGCAGCACCAGCTCCGGGGGCGCGGAGGTCGCCAGATCCCAGTCGCCCGCGGGCGCGGGCGGGCGGGCCCCGTCGCGCGCCGCGCGCACGAGATCCCGGACGACGCCCCCGACGATCCAGGTGCGGTGTCCCGCGCGAGACAGCGTCTCCGCGATCCGTGCGACGGCGTCTGGCATCGCGGCCCGGATCGTGGCGGCGAGCACGCCGGACGCCGGCGCCGTGCGGTGGTGATCTACGGGTCCCACGGGTTGACGATGTCTCCGCCGCCGGTCGTCCCCGCGTCGGGGTGCGCGCGAGGCTTGTTCGTCCCGGCGCCCGGCTTCGCGCTCGTCCGGGTCCCACGCGACGCACCGAGGTCGCGGGTCAGCTTGATCACCAGGGATTTCCGGCTGGCGTCGACGCGCTCCGTCTGCGGGCGGTAACCCGGCGCCCGCGCGGTGAGCTCGACGACCTGATCCGGACTCACCTCCACGGCCACGGGCGCGCGCCCCAGCCGGCGATCGCCGATGAATACCTCAGCCACCGCCGGCACCGTCGCCACCAGCACCACCTGCCCCGTCGCCGCGCTGCTCGCCGCCACTACCACTAGCGGCGAGGCGCTCGCGCGCGGCGCCGGCGCGCTCCGCGGCGGCGGGGCGACCACGGCGGTGTTCGGGGTGGGTCCCGTGATGGTCATGCCCAGGATCGTCGCCACCAGGCCCACCACGAAGAGAGCCCCGACGATGCCCAGGTAGAGCTGCCAGCGGGCCCGCGCCGTCGCCGCCGGGGAAACCCCGGAAGCCGGTACCGGAATCATCGCCGCGCCGTGCGCGAAGTAGTCGGTCGGAACCGTGAAGCCACCGCTTCGACTCATCATTTCCCCGACCGCGTTCGGCACCCCTCCGTCCGTGAGCCGAGCGAGATCATCGAGGAACTCCTCCATCGACTGGTAGCGCCGATCCGGGCTCTTCGAGAGGCACTTGAGGACGATGGCCTCGAGCCCGGGCGGCACCTCCGGCGGCGCGGGCACCAGCGCCCGCAGGGGGATCGGCGCCTTGTACATGTGCTGGGTGAGGATCCCCATGAAGTTGTCGGCGTCGAAGGGCACCCGCCCGCTGGTGAGCTCGTAGAGGATGATCCCGAGCGAGTATACGTCCCCCCGGTGGTCGACGGGGGCGCCGGCGGCCTGCTCGGGCGACATGTAATGCGGCGTCCCGAACACCGTCCCCGCCCGTGTCAGCCGGCTGCCCTGGCTGGAGATCTTGGCGATGCCAAAGTCGAGGATCTTGACGAAGTCCGGCTCCTTGCCGCGGGGAACCAGGAAGACGTTGTCGGGCTTCAGGTCCCGGTGGACGACGCCGGCCTTGTGGGCCGCGGCGAGTCCCTCCGCGAGCTGGCGGGCGATGTGCAGGAGGCGCGGGATGGGCACCGCGTCTCCGTCAGCCACGAGGCGGGTCAGCGGGATGCCGTCCAGGTGCTCCATCACGAAGTACGCAGACCCGTCGGGGAAGCGCCCAAAATCGCTGATGTCGATGATGTGCGGATTGCCCACCGCGGACGCCGCCTTCGCCTCGTTGAGGAAGCGTTCGGTCACCTCCTCGTCGCGCGCGAGATCGGCCCGCAGCACCTTCATCGCGACCTTCTTGTCGATGATGGTGTGGCGGCACCGGTAGACGACGCCCATGCCGCCCTCGCCGATCACCGTCTCGAGCTTGTAGCGATCATCGACGACGAACCCGAGGTACGGATCCCGACCGCGCCCGGTGCCCAGCGGCGGCGGCTCCGTGTCCGGTATCGATTCCGTCGGCGGAGCCAGCGTGACGACCTTGTGCCCGCTCGACCCGGGAGCGCTCACCGCGGGCGCCGGCTGGCTCTCGGGCGCTGGTGCGGGCGCGCCGGCGGGATCGATGTCGTCGTCAGTCATGGCAGAGCCCGGGCCGGATTCATGTCGCGCCTGCCCCCGCCACCTCGCCCACCGGGGGAGCGCCCTCGGGGAGGGTGGCACGGCGGCCGGCCCCGGTGTTCACGTGCATCCGTCCGAGCGAAACCCAGGCTAAACCGGCCGGAGCACCCCGGCAATCTGCCCGGCGCCGCGGCCCGATTTTGGTCTGCGGCGATGCCCTCGGGCGTTCGCGGCCCGATGCCCGCCGCCGTTGAACGGGTGTCCAGGCGCGCGTCCCATGGCGGCTACCCCGCGGAGGGCAGCCGCTTGGCGCCTCGCCTCGGAAATCCTTGCGCACCCGGGGGGGGTGCGACAGTGTCCCCGAGCCCTGGCCCGCCGTCGGACGCGCTCGCGCCCGGCGCCAGTCGCCGCTCGCCCCGATGGAATTCCCGCTCTCGCTCGCCCTCCGGTACCTGCGATCGAAGAAGCGGGCCTTCGTCTCGGTGGGGACCATGTTCGCCATCCTCGGGGTGACCGTCGGCGTGGCGGCGCTGACCACCGTGATGAGCGTGACGGGCGGATTCCGTGCGGAATTTCGCGACAAGGTGCTCGGCGTCAACGCCCATGTCCTCGTCCTCAAGTACTCGAGCGACTACAGCGAGTACCGCGAGGTGATGGATCAGATGAGCACGATCCCGGGCGTCACCGGGGTCGCTCCCTTCGTCATCAGCCCGATGATGGTGACCCACCGGGAGAGGACCGCAACCGGTGTGCTGCTCAAGGGCGTCGATCCGGTCCTGATGCCCTCCGTGCTCGATCTGCCGCTCCACATCACCGAGCCGCCGGAGTGCCGCGCGGCGACCGGCGGTGACCCGCAGCGCTGCATCGCCCGGCTCCGCCTGCCCGGCGCGAGGCCACCCGCGGACCCGGCCCGGAGCCCGTTCGAGCCGGCACCGTCGGCGACGGCGACCCGGCGGCCGTTCATCGACGAGCTGCGCGAGATCGTGGAGCCGACCCCCGACCCGTCGGGATCCGCGCCGAGCGCGCGCCCGGACGCCGCGGACGGTGTCGACGACGTGGCGGACGCTGCCCTGCTGCCCGAGGGCTCGACCCTCCCCGAGGGCGGCTGGAGCAGCCACTTCCTCGACGACGATCTCGCGACCATGAAGCTCGGTCCCGACGTGGATCCGGACCCTTGCGCGGAGGGTGCGCACGACCGGGCGCTCTCGGGGATCATCGTGGGCAGCGCGCTGCTGGACAAGCTCGGCCTCGCCATCGGCGACTGCGTGCAGGTGACCTCCCCCACCATCGGCTTCACCTACACCCGGGGCGCCATCCGCGCCCCCATCGCGCGCCACTTCCGCGTGGTCGCGGTGTTCGATGCCGGCTTCGACCAGTACGACTCCAAGCTCATCTACACCGACCTGCACGAGGCCCAGAAGTACCTGGACGGGGGGGACACGGTCACTGGCGTGGAGATGAAGGTTGCCAACATCGACGACGCTCGCGACATCAAGCGCGTGGTGGACGAGCGGCTCGCGAACGGGCTCTACAACACCATGGACTGGGAGGAGCTCAACCACGGCCTCTTCACGGCGCTGCGCATCCAGCAGATCGTGATGAGCATGGTCTTGGGGCTCATCATCGTGCTCGCCGCGTTCACCGTGATCGCGACGCTGATCATGGTCGTCCTGGAAAAGAAGCAGGAGATCGCCGTCCTCAAGGCGATGGGCGCGACGAACTTCGGGCTGCTCCGGGCGTTCCTCTACCAGGGGGCCTTCGTCGGCCTGATAGGCACCGTTGCTGGCCTGGCGCTCGGGTACCTCACCTGTCGGGTCCTCCTGATCTACGGGTTCCCGCTCGATCCGAAGGTCTACTTCATCTCGCGGCTGCCGGTGCAGATGCACGCCTCCGAGTTCGCCCTGGTGGGGGTGTTCTCCCTCCTCGTGTGCCTGACAGCGACGGTGTGGCCCGCCCTCTACGCCGCCCGCCTGCGGCCCGCCGAGGCCTTCCGGGAACACTGAGACGCCCGCGGGGGCGTCACCCGCATCGCGATGGCGGCAGCTGCGATCGCCGCAACAAGCCGAGGATGCGCGCACCCAGTTCCGGCGCTCGGAACGGCTTGCCGACGAAATCGTCCGCCCCCGCCGCGAACGCGATCGACAGCTCGCACGGAGAGCAGTGCGAGGACATCAGCAGCACCGGGGTGTCGCGGAACACCGGGTCTTGACGCAAGCGGCGGCAGAAGGCGACCCCGTCCATGCCCGGCAGGCACCAGTCGAGCACGATCAGATCCACCTCGCCGGCGCGCAGCGTCTCGAACGCCTCATCCGCGCTCCCCACCGCTGCGGCGCGGTACCCCGCGTTTTCCAGGACGGAGCAGACGACGGTGCGGACGCCCTCGTCGTCGTCGATGATCAGCACGCGCGCGGCGGTCGGCTCGAGCTGAGAAACCGGCAATGGGGGGCCGGGCAACGGCGCGCTCGGGGGCCCGCTGACGTGGGCGAATTCCCGCAGGTGCGCCCAGTCACGGTCGGCGAACGCGATCCGGAGACCATCGCCCCGATCGACGGCGCACGCCGCGACCGACGTGCAGTTCTCCCCGACGGCGATGGTCGCGAGCACCCACTCGCCCTCGCGCACGCTGGCGCGGTCGGGGACCTCCAGCTCGCGTTCGGCGCCGCCCTCCTCCAGCTTCGCGCCGAGGATCTCGAGATCCCCGAATTGGAACAAGAGTCCCCGCACGACGGCGCCAGCCTAGCGCGGCGATCCCCCTCGCGCCAGCGCGCACCCCCCGGAGCACCGATCCGTTTGCCGGTTGCGCCGGCACTCCGAAGGCGGCCCCCGCGCGGGGCAGGGGGGCGGTTCCCGGGGCGCCC
The DNA here is from genome assembly GCA_964404725.1 of uncultured Polyangiaceae bacterium. Classification (GTDB taxonomy): domain Bacteria; phylum Myxococcota_A; class Polyangia; order Polyangiales; family Polyangiaceae; genus JAFGBI01. The sequence continues at coordinate 2,678 of CAYOLF010000148.1, read as the reverse complement.
ATGGCGAAATTCGCTGCTAGTTCATTGCTCTAGGTCGATGATCCTGCGCGGCAATCAAACTGACTACCGCGCTAGCGGTCGGTGCGAGACAGCAGCCCGAGCGCGCACAGCAGCAGCAACGCGCCGAGCCACGGCGCCGCCGCCCACTGCGGCAACCCCAGCACGGCGTCGGCGCCGAGCAGGTTCCTGAGGTGGGAGCGAGGCCAGGGGCAGGCGAGCGCTCCGGTCCCCATCCCGAGCGCGGCGTCGAGCAGGAGCAGCGTCCACCTCCCGCCGCCGCGCGCACCGAAGCTTGCCCCGAGTCCAAACCACCAAGCATAGATCGCGCCACCGAGCGCGCCGATCCAGGCGCTGGCGGTCAGATCGCTAGTGAACCGGGGATCCGCCAGCCCGCGCGTCGCGAGGACAGCCACGACCGCAAGGATCGTACCGGCGAGCCCCGAGAGGGCTGAAAGCGTCGTCAAGAGGCCCAGCGTCGCGCCGCGGCGATTCAGCCCTCGGCGCGAGAGCGGGAGGAGCGCCTCGTCGATCCGCACGCCGGGGGCGACCTGGCACAGCAGGGCGAGCGCCACGAGCGGGATCGCGAACCCGAAGGTCGCCCCGGTGAGGGCGCGATCGGTCGCCGCGGCCCCAGCGCTGCGTTCCGCCAGGGCGACCAACACCACGAAAGACGTCGGCACGAGGAGCAGCAGCGGCCACCGGCTGCGGGCGACGCGGCTCCAGGCGAGGGCGGAGCCTTGTAGGGCAGAATGTCGCATCAGTCCTCGTCGGGAGCCCGCGCCGCGGACCCGCTGCCGTCCGCCGCCGGGTCGGCCGTGGTCGCAGCGCCGATGGGCGGCGGGGGCTCGCCCGGCGGCGGCGGCGGCGGCGGCGGGGGCACGCCGAACGGCATCGCGACCGTCCAGGGATCGAGCGGCGCTGGCGCCGCCGCGGGCGTGGCCGTGCTGCCGTCGCCGAGCACGAGCGGGCCGGCGGGGACAGCGGGCGGCAAGGGAGCCGTAGTGGGCGGGGTACGGAGGGACGCGCGCGCCGCGCTCATCGATGCCGCCTCGACCGAGTCCAGCGACGGGGGCTCGAGGTGGAGCGCGGTGAGGCCCACCCCCGCGTCGGCGGCGACGGCCAGGATCGCCAGGCTCCCGGAGCGCACGTCCCGGGCGCGCAGGCGGACCTGTCGGGGTGCGGTCGCCTCGTCGAAGGACACCGCCTCCACCTCCGGACGACCGAGGAGCAGCGCCGCCAGGCTGCGCGCGGCGGGTGAGCTTGCCACCAGCTCCACGTCGCGTCCGGCGCTCGCGGCGCCGAGCGGTCCCGCGGCACGGAACGCGGTGCCGAGGGCGAGGACGTGCGGCTCTCCGCCGAGCTCGAGCAGTTGGCGGACGCTGGCCGTGACCGGGACCACCGTCGCACCGCGCTCGACGAGCGCGCGAATCCGCTCGAACACGCGCCCGCGATCCACGCCAGGGACGTCCGCCAGGGGCTCGTGGAGCGCCACCAGCCGAGGATCGTCGGCGGCGAGCGCCGCGGCGAGCGCGACGCTCCTTCGCTCGGCGGGGGTCAGGCGCCGCGGGTCGCGGGCGGACCAGGCGCCGATGCCGAGCCCGTTCAGCGCGGACGTGGCCGCCGCGCTGCTACCGAGCGTCGCGGTCAGCGCGTCCCCCACCGAGCGGGCCTCGCTCGCTGGCTCGTCCGCGAGCAACAGCGCGATCCGAGCGCGGGCCGCCGGCGAGCGCTGCGGGTCGGCGCCGTCGACGCTGAGCACCCCGGCGCGGTCCCGGCGCTGTCCGCCGAGCGCGGCGACCAGCGCCGCGCCGTCGTCGGGTCGGGCGAGGACCGGAAACAGGCCGGCGCCGAGGGTGAGCTCGGCGACCTGGAGCCCCCCGGCCCGCACCCCACGCAAGAGCAGCCGGCTCACGCGACCCCGACGCCGATCGCGCAGGCGCGCGCGAGCAAGGCCGCCAGCGCCGCGGGCACGCTGGGCACGCCGATCCCGGCGGCGCGGAGCAGCTCCGGGGCGAGCAGGAGCCCCACGAGCGCCAGCCGCGGCCGGAGCGGCCAGAGCGCGACGGCCGCGCGCCCCAGGAGGACGAGCACGGCGCTCGCGATGGCGACGTACGCGATCGAGGCGGCGCACAGCGCGAGCCCCACCTGCAGGTCCGCCACGGTGCGCGCCAGCGCGACCCCCAACACGGTCACGGCGAGCGTGGTCGGCGCCAGAGTGGCCGCGACGACCCACGTCGACCCGACCCACCGCGCCAAGGTGAACGCCGCTCGGTCGTGGCCTCGCTGGTGGACCAGGCTCGTGATCCCGTCGCGCTCGTCGTCGGCCACGGTGTCGCGAGTGATCCCGATCGTCGCGAGTCCCCCGCCGACCCAGGTGAAGACCGCCAGCGCGCGCTCGAGCAGTGCGTCCAGGCTGGAGGCGCTGGTCCCGAAACGCAGGGTGAGCATCAACGCCGCGACCCCGACCCCGGCGAGGGGCGTCAGCCAGCGGGCCACGCGCACCCAGCCGTTCTCCGCGCCCCGCCGCGCCGCAAGGGACAGGAGGGCGAGCGTCCGTTCGAGCGGCGCTGGGTAGGGCGCGCGCGCCGCCAGCGAGACGGGGAGCTCTGGCACCCGAGCGAGTCTAGAGCAGCAATCAGGTTGATTGCTGCGAAAAATCAACGACCTAGGGACCCGCG
>CAYOLF010000147.1:5269-11135 GCA_964404725.1 uncultured Polyangiaceae bacterium | reverse complement strand
GTAAAAGATGGGCCGCCCCGTCGCCCTCAGCGCGTCGCGCATCACGAAAAAGCTTTCCATGTTGCCCGCGCAGAGGTCGTACTTGAGGTAGTCGATCCCCCACTCGGCGAACGTCTGCGCGTCGACCTCCTCGTGTCCGAGGCTGCCCACGCAATGGGGGACGTTCCCGTACAGGCCGGTGCAGGTCAGGTTGTTGGGGGTGGTGTAGATCCCGATCTTGAGGCCCAACCCGTGGATGTAGTCGGCAAGCGCGGGGATCCCCGCCGGGAAGCGGCCGGTGTCCCACAGCAGGCGACCCGTGCCAGCATCGCGGCCGTTCATCCAGCAGTCGTCGAGGTTGACGTACTGATACCCGGCCTCCGCCATCCCGCTCGAGACGAAGGCGTCCGCCGTCGCCTTGACGACGGTTTCGTTGAGCCCGTCACACCCAAACGTGTTCCAGGAATTCCATCCCATGGGGGGGGTAGCCCCGACGATGGCGGGCGCGCCACCGGTCGCATCGCCGCCCGTGCCGGCACCCGCGCCGCCGCCAATGCCCCCCGCGCCGGCCGCGCCGCCCGTCCCCGCGCCGGCGGTCGCCATCCCGCCGGTCACGGGAGCGCCACCGGTCTCAGGTGCTCCGCCGGCGGGCACCCCACCGGTCGTGGGCGCGCCGCCCGCGCCAGCGCCGCCGGTGGGCACCCCGCCGGTGACGGGGGCGCCACCGGTGGGCACCCCACCGGTCATGGGAACGCCTCCGGTCGTGGGCACCCCACCGGTCGTGGGCACCCCACCGGTCAGGGGCGCGCCACCGGTCAGGGGAGCGCCACCGGTCACGGGAGCGCCACCGGTCGTGGGCGCGCCGCCGGTCGTGGGCGCGCCGCCGGTCGTGGGTAGCCCGCCGGTCGCCGGGGCACCACCCGTTCCGACGCCGCCCGCGCCCGTGGCGCCTGTGGCGGTGTCGCCGCCCGTGGCCCCACCGGCGTTGTCGCGCGAGTCGTTCGACCCGTCGCTACATCCTCCCAGCAGCGTTGCTAGCAAAAGGGGCGTCACTGGCCAAGGGAGGCGCGGTGAGTCGTGAAGGATCGAGCTGAGGTACTTCATAGGGGTTGCTCTGCATGTGCACGGTGCGAGGCGCCGCGCCCTCACGGAGTGCCCACGAAGGTCGTGACGCTCTTGGCCTCGAGGGAGGCGTCGAAGCGCGCATCGGTGACCGTGATCGGGTCCTTGGCAGCGAGGCTGTCGGCGTCGGAGGTCACCCAGGGAGTGACCGTACAAGGAGCGGCGTCGGAGATGAACAGGGACACCGGGGTTGCGCTCGCGTTCTGGTTGATCGCGACCACGACGACGGTGCCATCGGCCGGGTTGGTGTAGGCCGAGATCTGCACGCCCGACGGGGCGCCCCCCGAGGTGGAGACACGGAAGTAGCCCGGCCGGACGAAGCGCGAGAAGTTGCCCATCACCCAGAGGCGTTTGGTCCACACGTTGGTATCGGTGTTGTACATCCCGCTGGTGCCGCCGGCCCACAGCCACCAGTAGTGCCAGGCGTTCAGGTTGGCCCGGGTCAGGTGGTTGTGCATCTCCTCCGCCATGTGGAGCGCAGTGGGCATGTTGTCGCCGGTGGGGTCGTCGGAGGCGCGCCCCGTGTCGATCTCTGTCTCCCAGTACTCCTTGCCCGCGTCGCTGATCGCCGGCTCCGGCTCGCTCGGTCCCAGGCCGTAGGCGTGGCTGGCGAAGATGCTGACGTGCTCCCAGGCGGCGGCGTTGTCCTGGATGGCCCGGAAGTACTCCGGGAAACCCCACCAGTTCATCGTCTCGGGCGCCATGACCTTGGTGTTGGTCCCGGCCAGCGCCGGACCGAGGTAGCTCCCGATCCAATCGGCCATTTCGGTCGCGTTCATGGAGATGGTGTGGTTCATCCCGCCGCTGTCGGGCTCGTTCTCGGCCGAGATGGCGTAGATCGGGACCCCCGCCTCCTCCATCGTCGTCACGAAGTCCACGAGCCGCTCGGCCCACCCCTGGGGATCGATGAGCTTGGGGGGCGGGTCGCACGGATCGTTGGTGGGGCACATGGGGCGGTCGGTGACCGCCTCGTTCACCTCCCACGGCGTGGCCCACACCTTGACCCCATACTCGACCGCCTTCTGAGCGATCCGCGTCTCCGACGTGGTACCGCCGCCGATGCGGATGCGGTGCAGCGTGAGCCCTGCCCCGGTCGTCGTCGACCAGAGCATGTCGGGGTCGCGGTCCGGATCGCGGAAGTCCCCGGCCCAGGCGGAGGAGACGCCGAAGCCGGAGATCCGCTGCTGCACGCTCGACAGGCTCACGGTCACGTCATCCGGCTGGGCCGTGCCGGTGCTGCAGGCCGTGATCACCGTCGTTCCACCGGTCCCGCCATCGTCGGCGCCGCCGGTCGCTTCCCCCGCCGCGCCCCCGGCCGTCGCGCCGCCGTCGCTGGTGCCGCCGGAGCCGACCTGACCGCCCGTGCTCGTGCCGCCGGTGGGCGGCGCGCCGCCCGTAGCGGGCTGCCCGCCGGTGTTCGTCGTGCCACCGGAGCTGGGCCCGGAACCCCCGGTGGGGACCGTGCCGCCGGACGCCCCGCCGCTGCCGGTGGTCCCGCCGAGGACCGCCGTTCCACCGGTGGGGACGCTGCCTCCGGACGCGCTCGCGCCCCCGCTCCCGCTCGCCCCACCGGTGCTCGTGGCTCCGCCCGAGATCGCCGTGCCGCCGCTGGGACCGCTACCGCCCGTCGGGGCCGTGCCCCCCCCGGCCCCGGGATCCCCCTTCTCCGGTGGGTCCGACGAGCCGCAAGCGCAGAGCGCGCCGAGCGAAAATGCCAGCGAAAGCATGAGGAAAGGACGGCGCGAGCTCATGGGGATCCCTCTGGTGCGCAGCGGGCCGAGGCAGGGGGTGACAAGGGGCCTCCAACCCTATTGTCCGAAGCCGGCTCCGATTGTCACGGTAATCGGTCCGGCCGCTCGTCCTCGTACCCCCGAGCCCACCGGGGACTCGGGCGGGGGACGAGGATCCCACGCTGACTCGGCCGCGTCAGAAGACGCCGGATGGCGGGACGGCCTCGCGCTCCTCCCGTCCGAGGCGGAGGGCGACGGGCTGCTGCACCAGCTCGGTGCGCCGCATGGTGATGGCGCCGGTCGGGCAGACGCGTAGGCACTTGCCGCACCGGATGCACTCGTCGCTGTCGATCCAGATGTAGGTGCCGTCGCGGGCGCGGCTCGCCTCGACCACGGTCTCGACCACCCCGTCCGCGTCGAGGAAGACTCGCGACAGGCGCTTGATGCAGTTCCGGGGGGCGGCCGCGATGCACCAGTCGCAGTGGATGCAGGTATCCTGATCGATCTCGAACTTGTAGTGGCAGAGGTAGCAGCGCCGGGCGTGCGCCAGGGCCTCGTCGGAGACGAAGCCGAGCTCGACCTCGGCGTCGTCCACGGCGCGCTCGCTGGCCGGGCGGACCGGCATCGCGGTCCCGACCTGGAGATCGTGGTCCCGAACCCGGCCGGTTTCCCCGCTGGCGGTCGACTCGACACGAACCAGCTGCTCGAACCGCGGCTCGCCCATGAGGAAGGTGTCGATGGCCTCGGCGACCGCCTTGCCGCCGGCGACGGCCTTGATGACGCTCTCGCTCCCGGTGGCGAAGTCGCCGGCGACGAAGACGTGGGTCCAGGTCGTGCGCAGTCCCTCGGCGATGGAGAGCCCCGCTGGCAACAGACCCCATTCCTGCTCCTGGCCGATGGCGACGATCAGGTGCCGGCAGGGGACCTCGAAGTCGCTGTCCGGCACTGGAACCAGGCGGGGCTTCGCCTCCCCGCGCGACCGCTCGAGGACGTTCCTCTGGAAGACGACCCCGGTCAGGCGTCCGTCGACGCTGCGTGCGGCCACGGGCGTGGCCAGCGTCCTCACGGTGATGTGCTCCCGGTCGAGCTCCTCGAGCTCGTCCGGGGTCGCCGCCAGAAACTCCTCGCTGCGCCGGTAGAAGATGGACACGGCGGGCCCCTCGCCCAGCAGCCGGCGTGCCGCGCGCGCGCTGGCGCGGGCACAGTCCACCGCCGTGAACCCACCGCCGACGACGACGACATCGCCGCTGAGGTGCGAGATCACGCCGCGGTTGTAATCGCGCATGAACGCGAGCCCGGACCAAAGCGCCTCCCGGGGAGCGCCCAGGAGCTCCAACGTGCGCTCCCGCGTCGTGCCCGCCGCGATGCACACGGCGTCGAAAGTGGCGGCGAGCTCGGTGAGAGCAGCCGCGTCCACGGCCACGCCGAGCCGAACCTCGACGCCGCTGTCGACGACCAGCGCGATCTCCTCGTCGATGACGGCTCGGGGCAGCCGGAACTTGGGGATGCCGTCCACCAGCATCCCGCCCAGGTGCGGCCCGCGCTCGAAGACCGTCACCGAGTGACCGCAGCGCGTGAGCTCGCGGGCGGCGGCCAGCCCGGCCGGACCGCCGCCGACGATCGCCACCCGCTTGCCGGTGGGAGAAAACCACGGTGGTAGCGGCGCCATCGGCATCCGACGGTCGTCCGCCGCCGCCCGCTTGAGGTGGCAGATGGCGACGGGACCCAGGGTGTTCGTCCACTGGTGGCGGCAGCGAGCCTCGCACGGGCGCGTGCAGACGCGACCCAGCACGCCCGGGAGGACGTTGCACGCGAGGTTCACGCGGTAGGCCCCGTCCGGGTCCCCGCGGGCCAACAGCTCGATGTAGAGGGGAACGTTGGTACCCGCGGGACACGCGGCCTGGCAGGGGATGTCTCGCGCGATCACGCGGGCGTCCCCGCGTGTGCGCGCCTCGCCCGTCGTTACGGAGTGCTCGTGCAGCGCCGGCGCCTTCTGGTACTTAGCTCGCATCGTCCACCGCCTCCCGCCAGGGCGCGAGCCCCACCCGAGCCACGCAATCGCGCAGGGTTTCGTCCGCGGTTCGGAGCTGCCGGAAGCGGTTGAGCAAGCGCCGCACCACCTCGGGGCAATCGTCCACCTTGTAGTCCCCCAGGACGAGGCCGTGTGACCGCTGGTCACCGCCGGCCACGACCTCGTAGCCCTCCACCGAGCCGACCTCCTCGCGGATCCGCATCCCGCGGAAGCCAATGTCCGCGATCCGATAGGGAGAGCAGGAGTTCGGGCAGCCAGTGATGTTGATCGTCACCGCCTCGGCGAGGTCGGCATACGCCTCCGATCCCACGATCGGCTCGAGCAGCCCGTACAGCTCACGGGTGCCGGAGACCGCCTTCGGGCAGTAGGTCGTTCCGACGCAGCAGACCAGATCCACCAGCTCGGCGACGCCGCGCCAAGCGAACCCCAGGGACTCGACCTCGGCGCGCGCCGCCGCCAGCCGCTCTGGCGCGACCCCGTGCAGCTCGAGGTTCTGCCGGTTCGTCGTATAGAGGCGCTGGTCGGCGAACGCCTCGGAGAGCTCGGCGATGCGACGGAGTTGCTGATGCGACAGCTCCCCTCTCGGTACGCGGATGCGCACCAGGGCGGTCCCGTCGTTGGTCTGCACCCGGCTGTCCACCAGCGGCCGGTCGGGCACCACGGGGTCGAACACCGCGTCGGGGTCCGAGAGGAGCCCCGCCGTCGAGACGCCCTCGGCGGCCAGCGACTCGAGCACGAGCTCGCGGCATCGGTCGGCGCCGTACCGTTCGACGACGTACTTGAGGCGTGAGCGGGCGCGATCGTAGCGGTCCCCGTGGTCACGGTAGAGCAGTGCCACGGCCCGGCACAAGGCGACCGCGCGATCCTGCGGGACGAACGAGAACAGCTCCCGGGCGACGAACCCCTCCCAGCCCATGCCGCCCCCGATCACGGCGCGGAAGCCGACCTCGCCGTCGTCCCTGCGCTTGACGGCGATCAGCCCGAGGCAGTTCAGGTACGGCTG
>CAYOLF010000147.1:0-5169 GCA_964404725.1 uncultured Polyangiaceae bacterium | reverse complement strand
CGCCGTCGTCCCTGCGCTTGACGGCGATCAGCCCGAGGCAGTTCAGGTACGGCTGCGCGCAAGCTCCCGCGCAGCCGGACCACGATATCTTGAACTTGCGCGGCAGATTATCGAGATCGCGATCCGCCCCGAGGCGCGCCGCCGTCCGCCGGGCGAATGGTCGCACGTCGACGAGCCGGTGCGCGCAGCTCTCGGCCAGGGGGCAAGCGGTGACGTTGCGGGTGACGTCGCCGCAGCCATGGAACGTACTGAGGCCGCCCAGGCCGAGCGCGCGGAGGACGTCGGGCAGGTTGCGGAGCTTCAGCCAGTGGAGCTGGACCGCCTGACGAGTGGTCAGGGTGACGTGGCCGTGCGCGTGGGCCTCGGCGACGTCGGCGATCACCCTCGTCTGCGTCGCCGTCAGCACCCCCCCGGGCACGACGATGCGTGCCATGAAGTTGCCCGTGTGGCGGGTGGAGTAGATGCCGTACCACTTCGCGATCAGGGTCTCCTCGGGCGACATCGCGCCCTTCTTCGCGATCTCGTCGAAGTCGAGGATGAGGCCCGCGTCCTTGACGTACTCTTCTTCGCTGCGTCGGAGCCCGGTGAGGAGTCGGTGCATTGCTTCCCTCTTCGGTGGTTGGTGAGACGGTCGACGTGCCGACCGTGCGCGCGAGTCCGTACCCGTTAGTCCTCGTGGTAGAGCAGCGTCGAGAGGTAGCGTTCGCCCGTGTCACAGAAGACGGTGACCACGGTCTTGCCGTGGAAGTCTTCGCGGCGGGCGATCTGCATGGCCGCCCAGGCGTTCGCGCCGGAGGAGATCCCGACCATCAGGCCCTCCGTGCGCGCTATCGCCCGGGCCGTGGCGATGGCGTTGGCGCTCGAGACGCGAACGACCTCGTCCACGACCGCGGCCGCATAGTTGCGGGGCACGAAGCCGGCGCCGATCCCCTGGATCAGGTGCGCGCCGGCCTCCCCGCCCGAGAGCACGGGCGACTCCTCGGGCTCGACGGCCACGACGCGGACGTCGCGACCTCGCTCCTTGAGGAACCGACCGCAGCCAGAGACGGTGCCTCCGGTCCCGACGGCCGCCACGAAGGCGTCGATCTCGCCCGCGGTGTCCGCCCAGATCTCGGCCCCGGTGGTGCGCCAGTGGACCTCGGGATTCGCTGCGTTCTCGAACTGCTGCGGGACGAAGCTGTGCGGGATCTTGGCCGCGAGCGCGCTGGCCTTCGCGACCGCGCCCGCCATGCCCTCGCGAGCCGGCGTCAGCACCACCTCCGCCCCGAAGCCCTGCAGGATCTTGCGTCGCTCGACGCTCATCGACTCAGGCATCGTGAGGATGATGCGGTAGCCTCGCACCGCCGCGACCCAGGCCAGCCCGATCCCGGTATTGCCGGACGTCGGCTCGATGATCGTGGCGCCGGGGCCGAGGCGACCCTCCTGCTCGGCGGCCTCGATCATGGCGAGCGCGATCCGGTCCTTGACGCTGGCGCCCGGGTTGAACGACTCGAGCTTCCCGTAGACGCGCGCGTTCACCTCCGCGGCGAACCGGCGCAGGTGGAGGAGCGGGGTCCTCCCCACCAGGTCACAGAGGCTGTCGGCGACGACCATCACCCACCCGCCCGCTGCTTCACCCGCAGCGCCTCGAACCCCGCCTCGAGGTCGGCGATCAGATCCTCCGGCGCCTCGAGCCCCACCGAGACGCGGACCATGCCTGGCTTGATCCCGGCGTGGACACGCGCCCCCTCGGGCATCGACTGGTGGCTCATGAACCAGGGCGCCTCGATCAGCGACTCGACCCCCCCCAGCGACTCGGCGAGCGCGAAGAGCCGAAGCGGACCGAAGAAACGGTCGAGCTCGGGTTGGCCGGCGTTAAGCTCAAAGGTCACGACCCCACCCGCCCCGGTCATCTGCCGCTGCGCCAGGTCCCGCTGCGGGTGCGAGTGTAACCCGGGGTAATGGACCGCGCGCACCTCCGGTCGCTGCACGAGATACTGGGCCAGCGCCGTCGCCCCGCGTTCGTGCGCGGCCATCCGCTGGGGCAAGGTGCGCAGGCCGCGGAGTACCAGCCACGCGTCCCACGGAGACTCGGTCAGGCCGCAGGCGTTCGCGACGAACTGGACCCGCTCGGCCAGCGCGCCGTCCGCGGACACCACCGCCCCCCCGACCACGTCGCTGTGCCCGTTGATGTATTTCGTGGTCGAGTGCACGACCAGGCTCGCGCCCAGAGCCAGGGGGCGCTGGAATACCGGGGTGAGGAAGGTGTTGTCCACGACCGTCAGCGCCTCGCGCTCGCGTCCGAGCGCCGAGATCGCGGCGATGTCGGCGAGCTTGAGCAGCGGATTCGAGGGGGTTTCGATCCAGATCAGCCGCGTGCTGGGGCGGAGCGCCGAGCCGACGTTGCCCGGGTCGTCCATGGGGACGAACGAGAACTCGACGCCGAGTCGCGCGAAGATGTCGCTCATCAGGCGGTAGGTGCCGCCATAGATGTCGTGTCCCGCGATGACGTGATCGCCGGCGCGCAGCAGGTGCAGCACCGCGGCGACGGCGGCCATCCCGGTCCCGGTACAGACCGCGCCGGCACCCCCCTCGAGCGCGGCGATGCACCGTTCGAGGGCCTGCCGCGTCGGGTTACCGCTGCGGGTGTAGTCGAAGCCCCGGTTGACCCCTAGGGAGTCGAACGCGAAGGTCGACGAGGGGTAGAGCGGTGGCATCACCGAGTTGAATGCGACGTCGGCGACCTTGCCCTCGTGGATGACCGTGGTGCTCGTGCTCGGTGCCATGGTTCGGACTCCTCGGTTCAGATCTGGTAGTCAGTGGGGCGCTTGGTGCGCACGACGCGACCCTGCTCGACGTGGATCCCGCACTCCTTCTGCTCGTCCTCTTCCCACCACCAGCGTGCGGCGCGTGGGCCCTCGGCGGGGCGGGTCGGTCGCGTGCACGGCGCGCACCCGATGGTCGAAAACCCCTGATCGTACAGCCGGCAGTAGGGGACGTCGTTGTTGCGCAGGTAGGACCAGACGTTCTCCTCTTCCCAGGTGGCGAGCGGGTAGAGCTTGTGGAGCCCATGCTCCTCGCTGTAGTCGAGGTGCGGCAGGTCCTGGCGGCTCTCGCCCTGACCCCGGCGGAGCGCCGAGATCCAGAGGTCCGTGTCGCGGAGCGCGCGCTGCAGCGGGAGCACCTTGCGGACGCGGCAGCAGGCCTTCCGCAGCTCCACGCTCTCGTAGAACAGGTTCGGCCCATGGCCGGCGAGGAGCTGGCTCAGTTCCTCGGGAGCCGGGGAAAAACACTCGATGTCGATGCCGTAGCGCCGCACCACCTCCGCCCAGATCTCGTAGGTTTCCGGGAAGTGGCGGCCGGTGTCGATGGTGAAGATGCGCGGGACGCGCCCCATGTTTACCAGCGTGTGGACGAGGACCATTCCCTCGGCGCCGAAGCTCGTGGAGAGCGCGATCCGACGGGGATCGAAGTGCTCGAACGCCCAGCGCAGGATCACCTCTGCGGGCTGGTGCTCGAAGTCCTCGTTCAGCGCGTCGATGTTTTGCATGGGATCGTGGAGACGGGTGGTCGACGTCGGAGGGTCGCGGTGCGTGGTCGCCAACGCGACAGCAACTGGCTGCGGCGGGGTCCGGCTGCCCCGTGCGCTCGAGGTGCCTTTCGGTGACGATGACCCGCGTTGCCTCCCCACAGCGCGGGGTCGGGCGGTCGCTTCGGGCAGGACCGGAGAGCAGGCAGCGACTCAGCGTGCCGTGAGACAACAGCGGCCACTCACCCGAGACATCCACCAGCAACAGCCCCGTCGGCGCGCGATCGGCGGCGTCGAGCTTCGGTCACTGGGTTTGGGGGAGTGGGTCATCGCCGTCCTTCGCCGGGCATCGCGACGAAATCGCCATCGCGCCGGGCTACCCCGTGCGCCACCTGCAAGGCCTATCGGCACGAAGGAGTCGTGTCAAGGGAGTTCACGACGCCGCGACTGCGAATCCGTGGCTCGCGCAGACAAAGAGTGACCGCGCAGTCTTTCATCGGCCGCCCCGGGTGGTCGCGGCGCTAGAGCTCTTCGCGGACGGAGGCCGTCACGGAGAGCGAGGCGATGACCGATAGGTCGCACGCGATGGTGGCCACGGTGGGCAGGTCCGCACGATCGTCTCGCACCTCGAGGCCGCAGGCTCCGTCGATGGGGTCGTCGAACAGCACGGCGAAGTCCTGGGTCATCAGGTGATGGCCGGCCGAGAAGGCGAGCTTCCAGTAGCTCGTCTGGTCGAACGGCGTCGCGCCCAGGGTGCCGCTCGCCTCCAGGAAGGCGGCGATGTCACCGGTGGTTTCGATCTGCACGATGCGCATGTAGAGCGAAACCTGGCCGCCGTCGAAGGTGACTGTGGTCCGAATCAGGCGCCCGACGGTGGGGCTGCAGGCCATGAACCAGACGTCGCGCCAGGGCTCGCATTCGTCCCCGTCGCACGTCAAGATCAGGCGGCTCGTCCGGTCCAGGGCGCCGCTGCCGTCGAAGATCAGCGGCTCCGGGTCCACGCCCGTGACGCCCTCGAACTCGAAAACGCCCTCGAGGCTCCAGGTGCCCGCTTCCGGCGCGGTGATCGGCTGCGCGAAGCGGTGCGTGTACAAGACGTACGGATCGGACACGTAGGTGCTGGTCGAGAGCTGGCCGGCGCCGGCGAAGGCGAAGGGCGCCATCCCCGGAGCGCGCTCGATGCACACCGGCAGGGCGAAGTCGCGGGTGCCCGGGGTCGCGGGGAGCGCATAGCGCCCCACGGGGATCCGGAGCTTGGCCTTCGCGGCGAGCTCCTGCTCGAGGGTCCGGGTCCCCTCGGAGCCGAACTTGCCGCAGAACTCGAAGTCTTCCGTCACCTGTAGCGCCTGCGGCCAGCTCGGGTCGCCGACGTAGTCGCTGCTGTCCGGGCAGTCCTGCCCGCCGGCGCCGCCCGCCCCGCCCGTGCCGCCGACAGCGGCACCACCCGCGGCTCCAGCCTCCCCGCCGGTTCCAACGCCGCCCGCACCGCCGGTGCCGACGCCGCCCGTGCCGCCGGTGCCGACACCGCCCGTGCCCGTGCCGCCCGTGCCCCCGCCACCGGAACCGCCGGTGCTCACGCCGCCGGTGCCGGCGCCGCCCGTGCCGGCGCCGCCCGCACCGCCGGTGCCGACGCCGCCCGTGCCGCCGGTGCCGACACCGCC
>CAYOLF010000146.1:0-11139 GCA_964404725.1 uncultured Polyangiaceae bacterium | reverse complement strand
GAGTGGAGATCGAGGGCGGGGATGGTATTGCGTTCGCCCCATGAGCGAGCTTCCCAAGGCCTACGAGCCCGCGGCGGTCGAGCCGCGCTGGTACGACTTCTGGATCCAGGAGGGGGTGTTCCGCGCCAGCGTCACCGAGGACGACGCCCGGCCGACGTACACCATCTCGATGCCACCCCCCAACGTGACGGGGTCGCTGCACATGGGGCACGCGCTCTTCGGCACCCTGCAGGACGTCTTGGTCCGCCACCAGCGGATGCGGGGAAGGAACGTGCTGTGGCAGCCCGGGATCGATCACGCCGGGATCGCGACGCAGACCGTCGTGGAGCGGCAGCTCAAGCGTGAGGGGATCACCCGCCACGACCTGGGGCGCGCCGAGTTCGTCGCGCGCGTGTGGCGGTGGAAGGAGGAGAGCGGCGGGCGGATCAGCGAGCAGATGCGGGTGCTTGGCTGCAGCGCCGACTGGGAGCGCCTCAAGTTCACGATGGACCCCGATCTCTCGCGCGCCGTCCGCGAGGCCTTCGTGCGGCTCTACGAGGAGGGGCTCATCTACCGCGCCACGCGGCTCGTCAACTGGGACGTCGAGTCGCAGACGGTGCTCTCCGACCTCGAGGTGGAGAGCGAAGAGAACGTGCAGGGCGAGATGTACGAGTTCGCTTACCCGGTCGTCGATCCCGACCCGGAGGGCGGGGTGACCGAGCTGGTCGTCGCGACGACACGCCCCGAGACGATGCTGGGTGACACCGCCGTCGCCGTGCACCCGGACGACCCCCGCTACCAACACCTGCACGGCAAGCGACTGAAGCACCCCTTCGTCGAGCGCGAGATCCCCATCATCACCGACGGCATCCTGGTCGACATGGCCTTCGGCACCGGCGCGGTGAAGGTCACGCCCGGTCACGACTTCAACGACTTCGCCACCGGCAAGCGCCACGGCCTGGCCGAAATCAACATCCTCGACCTCGACGGCACCCTCAACGCCGAGTGCGGCGAGTTCACCGGGCTCGATCGCTTCGTGGCGCGCACGGCGGTGAAGCGGCGCCTCGCGGAGCTGGGGCTCGAGCGCGGCTCGAAGCCGCACACGATGACGTTGCCCCGCTCCCAGCGGACCCACGCCATCGTCGAGCCCATCATCAGCACGCAATGGTTCGTCCGCATGGCGCCCCTCGCCGAGCCCGCGCTCGCCGCGGTTCGCGAGGGGCGGACCGAGATCGTCCCTGCCGAGTGGGTCAAGACCTACGAGCACTGGCTCACCAACATCGTCGACTGGTGCATCTCCCGGCAGCTCTGGTGGGGTCACCAGATCCCGGCCTTCCATTGCTCGTTGTGCAAGCACGTCACCGTGACCCGCGAGGATCGGCCCGCGGCGTGCGAGCGGTGCGGCACCGCGGATCCCAAGCAAGACCCCGACGTGCTCGACACCTGGTTCTCGAGCGCCCTCTGGCCGTTCTCCACCCTGGGCTGGCCCGATGACACCGCGGCCCTTCGTCGCTTCTACCCGTCGAGCGACATGGAGACGGGCTACGACATCCTCTTCTTCTGGGTCGCGCGGATGATGATGATGGGGCTCCACTTCATGGGCGACGTCCCCTTCCGCCGTGTCCTGCTGCACGGGATGGTGGTGGACGAGAACGGCGACAAGATGAGCAAGGTCAAGGGAAACACCCTCGACCCGCTGGACCTCATCCGAGGCGCCGACTTCGAGGCGGTCGTGCAGAAGGCGCTCCCCGGGGCGCCCGTCAAGGAGGCGCTCGCCAAGTTCAAGAAGGCGTACCCCTCGGCGGCGCAGATGGGCGCAGGCTTCCCCGCCTTCGGTAGCGACGCCCTGCGCATGAACCTCTGCAGCTACTCGCCGCAGGCGAAGCGGATCGCACTTTCGCCCAAGCGGCTGGAGGGGTACCGCAATTTCTGCAACAAGCTGTACAACGCCGTCCGCTTCGCGCTCGGCAGCATCGCGGAGGTGACGCTGGACGGCGCGCCACCCACCACGCCCGTGCTGCTGATCAACCGCTGGATCCTCTCGCGCTTGGCCGCCGTGGTGGAGACGAGCACGCGCGGCATCGTCGAGTTTCGCATCGACGAGGGGGCCGGCGCGCTCTACCACTTCGTCTGGGACGAGCTCTGCGACTGGTTCATCGAGCTGTCCAAGCCCGTCTTCGCGCAGGGCAGCGACGCCGAGAAAGCCGAAACCGCGACGACGTTGGCGCGCGTCGTCGAGACGACGCTGCGGGCCCTGCACCCGTACATCCCCTTCATCACGGAGGAGCTCTGGCAGCGGGTGCCCCGCCCCGCGTCGCGCCCGCGCTCGATCGCGCTCGCGCCCTACCCCACTGCCACCGCCGATGGCCTCCCGGACGCGGACGCCGAGCGCGACTTCACCGTGGTTTCCCAGGTGATCTCCGCCATCCGATCGGTGCGCAGCGAGCACGCGATCGAGAAGCGCGCGCGGGTCGCGGTCGAGCTCCGGGCGGCGGACGCCGCGCAGCGCGACCTCCTCGGGCGTGAGGCGCGGCTGGTCGAGGCGCTGGGGCAGACCGCGGGTGCGCCCGCCATCGCCGAGGCGGGGGGCCCGCGTCCGGCGGGGAGCGTGCTCACCGTGGCCGGTCCGGTGGAGGTGCTGGTGGCCCTCAAGGGGCTGGTCGACCCCGCCAAGGAGGCCGAGCGCATCGAGCGCGAGCTGAAGAAGGTCGAGAAGGACCTCGAGGGGCTCGGCCGGCGACTGCAGAACCCGAGCTTCGTCGAGAAGGCGCCCCCCGAGGTCGTGGCCGAGGTGCGCGGGCAGCGGGCCGCACTCGAGCAGCAGCGCGAGCGGCTGGGCGAGGCGCGGGCGCTGCTCGCGGAGCTCTGAGCTCCGCGGCGGCGCCCGGGGCCGGCCGCGGCCGCACTACCGCGCGCCAGGGGCCGCCTTGACGCCGGCGGCGGGCGGCGGCAGCTCGACGGCGAGCAGCAGCGGATCGAGGGTGACGCGCGGCTCGAGCCCGCGCGCGACGGAGTAGGTGAAGCTCGCGGTGACGGCGCCGAGAGGCACAGTGCCCCGGGAGACGATGCGAGCGCTCTCCGCGCCCACGAAGGCCTCCACGTCGGAGGTCGGCACCGGTCGCACCCGCTCGACACGGGCGAGGCAGGCGGCCCCTCCCCGGCAGCGCTCGCTGGCCACCAGGGCGCCGAGCTCGCGGAGCCATAGCCCGTGCCACAGCCCGACGCCGACGGCGACCTGCCCCTCCACCTGCGCCGCGAAGCCGGCGAGCTTGGTGGCGTACTCGGCGCGCTCGCTGCCCGCCGCCTCGCGTGCCCGCAGCACGACCAGGTAGGCGCGGGCCATCGCCCCGAGATCGATCTCGGTCGCGGTGCCCGGCCCGATCTCGGGCTCGGCGAAGGGGACGAGCACGGTGATCGCCTCCGCTCGGCGCCCCGTGCGGGCGAGCGCCCCCACCCGATCGAGCACCAGGCGCAGGCGCGTCGCGCGGGGCAGCCCCGGATCGTCGAGCTTGGTCGCCACCTGGTAGAGCGTGGCGTAGTCCGTCGTGCGACCGCGCAGCGCGGCCTCCGCCTCCGCCAGGGTGAGCACCAGGTGCGAGCGATCCCCCTCCGCGGTCGGGTCGGCGAGGAGCGCCTGGAAGCCAGCACGTCCACGCTCGGCGGCGGCCGCGTCGTCGTGCGCCACGGCCCGCCAGAGCTCGAGCGTGGCGCGGGTCGCGCGGTGGCGCGGATCGACCGCCTCGGGGAGCGCGGCGAGCAGGGGCGCCGGATCGTCGTCCTGCGCGAGCATGGCGGCGACGCCGAGGATCGCGGCCTGGGTGAGCGGCTCCTCGCCCGACGACGGCCCCAGCGCGACGGCGCGCCGCACGAGGTCGGCGCGCCGCGAGGCGCTCACGGTCACGCGCGAGCCCTCGGCCCGCGCCGCCGCGGACTCGAGCCCCGTACGGAGCAGCTCCACGAAGAGCGCGAGCCCCGCCAGGCGCGGCTCCGCCGCGGCGGCCTCGCGGGCGCGCAACTCGAGGTCGGTCACGGCGGCGATGGATTCCTTCAGCGCGATCTCGGGCGCGACCTCGGTCCGCAAGAAGCTCGCGTAAAGCCAGGGCATCACGTGCACCAGTCCGAGATATGCCTCGATGGCGGCGCGGTCGCGACCGCCCCCAGCCGCCCACGCCTGCTCGAGCAGGCCCGCGAGCGGACCGACGCGACGGTCCTCGCTCCACGCCGCGGCGCAGGCGATGAGGTTCTGGTTGGTGGGCGGCAGCCCTGGACAGGCCGTCCCACCGAGGTCGGCGAGCGCGAGCGTGGCGGCGAGCGCGAGATGCCGCTCCGCCGCCGCGCGGTGCGGGGCGAGCAGGGCGGCGGCGTCCCGCGCGCGCCCGAGCGCGATCAGGGCGCGACCGCGCGCGACGATCGCGTCGGCGCCGACGGGCGTGGCGGCCCCCGCGGCGAGCTCCGCCGCCGCCAGCGCGGCGCGCACCTCCGCGAGCCTGGCCGGGTCGACCCCGGCAGCGCCCGGCGCGCCGGTGGCGGGAGCGGCCGCCCGCTCCGCTGCCGCCAGCGCGGCGCGCGCCTCCTCCACCCGCAGCTCCCGGGCAGCGGCATGCGCGAGCTCCAGCTGCCGCTCCCGAGTGTCGCCGAGCGCGAGCGCGGCGCGAGCAGCGAGCAGCTGGAGATCGCCCCGCTCGAGCGCCTCCGCGGCGCGGGCGACGTCGGCGCAGCGCTCCGGAGTCAACCCGGACGGGGTCGCGAGATCGAGCGCCGAGTCCGCCAGCCATCGCGTCGCGGCTGCAGCCGAGAGCGCGGTGATGGCGGGCGCCAGGCCCTCCACGGGCCTCCCGGCGGCGAGCCGGATCTCGACCAGCGCCTGCGCCGCGCCGCCGGTCGCGAGCGCGAGCAGCGCGCTCGGCTCGCTCCCCCCGGCGGCCAGGTGCAGCAGGGGGGCCTGCTCGGCGCCCGTCGCCGTCCGCACGCCCTCGCGATCCTCCGCGCGGAGCCGGCCGAGCGCGTCGTCGAGCTCCTGCCGCAGCGCCGCGGGCAGCGCCGCCAGCACGTCGCTCGGGCGGAGCCGCGCGAGCGCGGCGGTGAGCTCCTCGCGCTCCGCTTCGCCCGGTGCCACCTCGCGCGCCGCGGCCGCCGCCGGCGCCGCGGCCGCGGTCGCCGGCGCCGGAGCGGCGCGACTGCAGCCCCAGCCGCCGCCGAGCGCGAGCGCCCCCGCGATCCCGAAGAGCGCCCCCGCGTCGATCCGTGACCAGGCCATCGTCACCATCGGCGCCGAGCCTAGAGCACCGGCCCGGCTTCGGCCACCGCGGCGTGCCGCCGGGGGCCCACGCGCCGCGGCGGCGCGCGCCGCCGCCGACTCAACGGATGACCACGACCTCGGGGTCGATGATCACGAAGTTGCAGAGGTTCGGCGGGGCGACCCAATTGATCGCGTTGTACCAGAACTGCTTGGTCTGGTAGATGGTCTGCACGCTGTGAAACTCCGGCCCGTCGCCGTTATCGGGGATGTAGCAGGGGTTATATTCGTCGCGCTGGGTGTTGTCGGGCAGCGCCTTGGCGGGCACCCACTGGTTGGCGTAGACGATCCACTCGTCACCCCAAGCGAAGACACGGCCGCGCTCGTTGACCGTGTGGGCGACGGCCATGGGCAGCCCGCTCGTGGGATCCGTGGCCGCGACCAGCGCCCCCTCGGGCGGCACCACCTCGAAGCCTTTGAAGGCGCCGACGTAGTCGAGCGAGAAGGCGAGCTTGGTGTGCGGCTCGGGTTGATCGCTGAATTCGACGGGCGTCGTGATCCCCGCGTTGCCCCCCCAGCCCCAGAGGCAATTGCGCATGTCCTGGCTGGTGTCACCGCCGTAGTAGATGGGCACGTTCTGCCCCGCCCCCTCCGGCCCGGTTTCCCGGGGGCCGTAGTGCACGCCGGAGAACTCGATGAGCTGGCTGGTCGCGGCCGGCTCGCTCGGCTCGCTGATGAAGCCGGTGAGCGAGATGATCCCGCCGCCAGTGTCGAGCACCCACCGCTCGACGGCGGCCTTCTCCTCCGCGGAGAAGCTCCAGCCGTTCACGTTGGCGACGATCAGGATGTCGAAGTTCGAGAGCCAAGCGTCGTCGAGGGTGGGCTTGGTGGTGACCATCGTGGCCGTCGCGGTGCCGTCGCTGGTCGCGTTGAGCCACTCCGTGAAGACGCCCGTGTCCTTGTCGGCGTCGCTAGCCGCCGAGTCCAGCGTCCCGAGCAGCGCGAGGCGCAAACAGACGCAGACCCCGTTCTCGTCGCAGGTGAGCTCCCGGGGGGTGATGTCTCGAGTGTCGTTGGGGTCCACGGTCCCCGGTTGGGGCTGCTCGACCAGCGTCGTGCCGCCGGAGTTGCCGGGGACGGTCCCGTTGCCGCCGGACCCGGGCCCGCCCGCGATGGCGCCCGGCGGGTTGGGCTCGTCCGAGCCCGCGCTGCAGGCGACGGCGGCGACCAGGGCGACGGTCGCGAGCGCGCCGCCGCCCCCGCTCGTGAGCCAAGTGCCAAGGTAAGCAGTCCTCATCACCATAACCTTTCGTCGCGCAGCGCTTCGCCGACCAGGCAGCGCCGCCCACCACCGGGGTCGTTCGCTGCAAATGATGACACCCGACAAGGCGGCTTGCCAACCGCGTGGCGGGGCCGCACGGGTGGGGCCGAGCTTCGGCGGTCACTTTTGGTCAGCAGAGGTCAAGGAGCTCCGCGACTGGGCGATTCCCGGATCGGGGCGCTATCATGACCCCCTCGGAGGCCGCTCGACCTCCCCCGACTTGCACCATGAGTGGAACCACGCTGTCGCTCGCCGTCCTCGTGCCGGAGTCGTTCGCCGACCTGGTTTCTTCGTGGCTCTTCGAGGCCGGCGCCGCGGGGATCGAGGAGCGCGAGCCGGACGATGAGGGGACGATCGGCCTCGTCGTCTACTCGAAGGACGAAGCCGAGCTCGCGGCCATCGAGGCGCAGCTCGCCGCAGCTCGCGCCGCGCTCGCCGCGCGCGGGGAGCTCATCGAGCCCTTCTCCGTCGAGCGCGGCGTCGTCGCCGTGGACTGGGAGACGGAGTGGCGACGACACGTGCGCCCGGCGCCCCTGGGCGACGGCTTCGTCGCCGTGCCCGTCACCGTTCCGGTCGACGAGCCCGCGCCGCTGCCGCGCGACCGGCGGGCGATCCGGTTCCGCCCGGCGTGGGCGTTCGGTGACGGCACCCATGCGACCACCCAGCTCGCCGCGGCCGCTGTCGAGCGCGCCGTCCGCGCGCGGCCCGGAGCGACCCTGCTCGACGTCGGCACCGGCTCGGGCGTCCTCGCGCTGCTCGGACGCGCGGCGGGCGCGGGCCGCACCCTCGGGATCGACGTCGATCCGAAGGCCGTGGCCGCGGCGCGGGAGAACGCCACCCTGAACCCCGACTGCGGCGAGCTCGCGCTCGAGACGACCCCGCTCGCGGAGGTCGTCGGCGCGTTCGACGTGGTGGTCGCGAACATCACCGAGTCGACGCTCTGCGAGCTCGCGCCCGAGCTGGCGCGGGTCACCGCCGCGGGCGGGCGGCTGCTGGTGACCGGGCTCATCGCCGGGGACACCGCGCGGCTCGAGGGCCGCCTCGCCGCCCTCGGCCTTCGCCGCCGCGCCATCACGGAGCAGGCGGAGTGGGTGCTCCTCGAGCTCGAGCGGACCTGACACCCGGCGCCTCGGCGGGCGCCCGGGATGCTCGCGGCGCGGCCTGCGCTCCACCCTCTCGGCGGCGAGGGTCGGGTCCGCGCCCGAACCCGCGACCTCGGGGGGCCGGGTCGGGTCCCCGCGCGCGAGCAGATACGGCGCAGCCTCGCCAGGACCGGCTCTTGACATTCCGATCGGGCGCACCCAAGTAAGCTAGCAAGTACTTGCTAACTACTGGGGGCGCATGGCAACGAGAAAAGCGGCCGAGGAGCGACGCCGGGAGATCGCCGACGCCGCCATCGAGATCCTCGGGGAGCGAGGCCTTCGGGAGTTCACTGCGGCCCACATCGCCCAGGAGGTCGGCATCAAGGACGCGACCATCTTCCGTCATTTCAAGGACATGAATGAGGTCGCGCGCGCCGTCCTCGACCGGCTCCAGGAGTTGCTCGAGGCCGCGCCGCTGGCCACGGGCGACCCCCTCGAACGGTTGGAAGGCTTCGTCCTGAGCCGCCTCCGCTCCGTCACCGTCCAGCGGGGGCTCCAGTCCCTCCTCTTCTCGGACCAGCTCTCTCACGCCTTGGGCGCCCGAGGGTCCAGGCGGGTGGCGGAGCTCAGGAATCGAGGGCGTGACTTCGTCAGATCGTGCCTGCGCGAGGCCGATGAGAAGGGTCAGCTCCGCGAGGGGCTCGACGTCGAGGCGGCGGTCGTCCTCGTCACCGGGATGGCGATGGGGTTCTTGTTCGCGGTCAAGGACGGGGCACTCCCGACCGCTCCCGGCGAGATGGCTCAACGCTGCTGGCGAACCCTCCGTTCAGCGCTCGCCCGGGAACCGGTGCTCTCATGAAGTCCTGGACCAAGGCGCTCGTGCTGCTCGCGGGCGCCGCCCTGTTCGTGGGCGCGTTCTTCTGGCTGTTGACCACGCACGGCCCCTTGGCGCCGGTCCGTGTCGCGCTCGGACCCGTCGTCCGCGCCGACGTCACCCCCACCGTGTTCGGCATCGGTGTCGTGGATGCGCGGCTCTCGTACTCGGTCGGCCCCCTCGCACCCGGTCGCGTGCTGCGCGTGCTTGTGGATCAGGGCGACGAGGTGAAGGCCGGGCAGCTGCTGGCGGAGATGGACCCGATCGACATGGACGGCCGCATTCAGGCGGCGAAGAGCTCCGGGGCGCGCTCGCGCCAGGCCGTTCAGGTGGCCGACGCGCAGGTCGATGAAGCCGCCAGCCGCCTCAAGCTCGCCATCATGAACCGCGACCGTGACCGAGCGCTGTTCGAACAACGGGTCATCAGCGAGCAAGCCCTGGACAAGAGCGTCGCGGAAGCCGAGGGCGCCGAGGCGGCGTTGACCGCCGCCCGCGCCAACGCGGCAGCGCTGAAGCAGGACACCGCGCGGGTGGTCGCCGAGTCGCAAGGGCTGAGCAGCCTACGGGAGAGCCTGCTGCTGGTGAGCCCCGTGGACGGCGTCGTCGTCGCGCGCGAGGCCGAGTCGGGGACCACGGTGGTCGCCGGTCAGGCCGTCTTGCGCCTCGTCGTCCCCGAGAGCCTCTGGGTGCGCGCGCGGATCGATCAGTCGCGAGCCCAAGGCGTGAAGGTCGGTCAGCTCGCCAGCATCGTGCTGCGCTCCGCCCCCGAAGCCCCGATGCCCGGCCGGGTAGCCCGCATCGAGATGCAGAGCGATCCGGTGACCGAAGAGCGGGTCGTCAACGTCGGCTTCGACACACCGCCCGCCCGCCTCTACCTGGGTGAGCTCGCCGAGGTCACCCTCCAGCTGCCGGTCAAGACTGGCGTGCTCGTCGTGCCGAGCGCGGCCATCGCCCGTGACGGCAGTCAGACCGGCGTCTGGAGGATGGTGGACGGGCATGCCCGATTCAGCCCGGTCACCACCGGAGGCCAGGCCCAGGCGG
Organism: uncultured Polyangiaceae bacterium; assembly: GCA_964404725.1. Lineage (GTDB taxonomy): Bacteria > Myxococcota_A > Polyangia > Polyangiales > Polyangiaceae > JAFGBI01. Next base: position 1,606 of record CAYOLF010000146.1, on the reverse strand, counting down.
GAGTGACGGAGATCCTCTCCGGTCTGACCCCAGGTGACAGCGTCATCGTCCACAGCTCCGCGCAGCTCGAGCCGGGCGCCCGGGTTCGCGAGCAGAAGGTCGAGTAGCGGTGATCAACCTGGCTCGCCGCGACGTCGCCCACCACCTCGGCCGCTATTTGCTCACCGGCGTTGGACTGGGTCTCTTGATCGGCGTCACCCTCACCATGGCCGGGGTGTATCGGGGCATGGTCGACGACGCCCAGGTGCTGCTCCGCGCGGTCCGCGCGGACATCTGGGTGGTGCAGCAGAACACCCTCGGACCGTTCGCCGAGCCCTCCAGCCTCCAGGACGACGTCTATCGCAGCCTCGAGGGCCTGCCCGGGGTCGCCGAGACGGGCAACGTCGCCTACCTCACCATGCAGGTGAAGCACGAGGATCGGGACGTCCGCGTCATGGTGGCGGGCTACACGCCGGGGAGGCTCGGGGGCCCGTCCTTCCTCGTCGCGGGACGTCCGATCGCCCGGTCTCATTACGAAGCGGTCGCCGACGCGAAGACGGGGTTCAAGGTCGGCGATCGAATTCGCATTCGTCGCCACGAGCACACCGTGGTGGGACTCACCCGCCGGATGGTCTCTTCCGGCGGCGATCCGATGGTGTTCATTCCCCTCAGGGACGCCCAGGAAGCGCAGTTTCTGAAGGACAACGACGCCATCGTCAACGATCGCCATCGCCTCGCCCAGAACCCCGCCGTCAATCGTCCCGGCCAGCCCGGCGTGCTCGAAGCGGTGGAGGCCATTCAGACCACCAGCCATCGGGCCAACGCCGTCCTGGTGCGGGTAGCAGCCGGGCATGACCCACGACAGGTGGCCGACGAGATCCAGCGCTGGAAGCACCTCACGGCCTACACCAGCGCCGACATGGAAGACATCCTGGTGGCGAAGCTCATCGCCACGGCAGCCCGACAGATCGCCTTGTTCCTGCTCATCTTGGCGGTCGTCAGCGCTGCCATCGTGGCCTTCATCATCTACACGATGACGCTCGGCAAGATCAAAGAGATCGCGGTCCTGAAGCTGATCGGTACTCGCGATCGCACCATCGCCGGCATGATCCTGCAGGAGGCCCTGGGCCTCGGGGTCATCGGCTTCTTCGTCGGCAAGTTCGCCGCCACCCTCTGGGCGCCGGTGTTTCCCAAGCACGTTCTGCTCGAAACGACCGACGCGATGCGCGCCTTCGTGATCACCCTGGTGATCTGCGCGCTGGCGTCCGTGCTGGCAATCCGCGCGGCGTTGCGGGTCGATCCGGCCGAGGCGATCGGCGGCTGAACCCATGGCGACGTCCGGTCCCGCCATCCTCATCGAGAACCTGACCAAGCGGTACGGCAGCGGACCGACCGCCGTCGATGCGCTCAAGGGCGTGGACATGAGCGTCGCGCCCGGTGAGGTCGTGGGGCTGATCGGTCCATCGGGCTCGGGCAAGACCACCCTGCTCAAGTGCCTCGGCGCCGTGATCGAGCCGACCTCGGGACGTTTCACCCTGGCCGGCGAGGTGATCTACGACAACGCGTGGAAGCGGACCGACCTGCGCGCGCTGCGTCGCGACCGCATCGGCTTCGTGTTCCAGGCGCC
>CAYOLF010000145.1:0-11574 GCA_964404725.1 uncultured Polyangiaceae bacterium | reverse complement strand
GCGCGGCCGACCGACGACGGCGCGTGCGCCTCATCCCGCAGAACCTCCCCCTGCCCGAAACCTACACGGCCCTCGTCTGCGACTTCGGGCACCTCTGAAAGGGGCGATAATCGCCCCGTGAGCACGGTCGAACCCCCGCGCACCCAACGCGCCGCCGCCTCCCGGTTCCAAGGGGGTACGGTCTGATGCGCTGGTCGGCGTGGCTCGGCGGGTTCTTGGTGGCGCTCGGCTGCGCCCCCGCGGCGGCGCCGCGCTTCGCGACCCCGCCGAGGCCCGCGGCGACGGTGGCGCCCGCGGCGGCATCCCCGCGCGCTTCTGCCCGGACGCCCCCCGCTCCTCTCCGCCTCGCGGCCGAGGATCTGCCGCTCTTCTTCGACCAGGGGCCGCTGCGCCTGGCCGGGACGCTCCGGCTGCCGCGCCGCGCCGCGGGCGAGCGCGTGCCGGCGGTCGTGATCGTGCCCGGTAGCGGCGCGCTCTCGCGGGACGGGCTGATGCGCGGGCAGCTCGGGTTGGGTTTCGGGTTCGAGCTGCCCGTCTACCGGAGCCTCGCCGAGGGGCTCGCCGAGCGAGGCTACGCGGTCTACCGCTACGACAAGCGCTCCTGCGGGCGCTTCAACGACTGCGCCGACAACCGCTACCCGACGGTGCCCTGGGCCCTGCAGGCGGTGGAGTACAGCACCGCGGAGTACCTCGCCGACGCGGCGGCCGCGCTCGCGGCCGTGGCGGCGCACCCCGCGATCGATCCGCGGCGCGTCTTCGTTGTCGGCCACAGCCAGGGTGGCAGCCTGGTCCCCGCCCTGATGCGCGTTCTCCCGAGCCTGCCCGCGGGCGTGATGCTGGCGCCCCCCTTCCGCCCGCTCGCGGCCCTGGTCGAGCAGCAGAGCGCACGCCTGTTCTGGGCGTACTCCCTGGCGGGGAAGCCCGAGGAGGCCGCCGCGGAACGAGCGGCGCTGGCCGCCGCGGCGAGCGCGCTCCGGCACGTCGAGGCGGGCAACCACCTCGGCGAGCCCATCCTCGGCGAGCCGCCCGGGGTCTGGGCCTCCTGGATCAAGCTCGGCGAGCTCGCGCCCGAGCTCGCGCGCGCTCTCGATCGGCCCCTGCTCGTGCTCGGCGGAGCCTACGACTACAACGTCGAGCCCGCCGACATCGCGGCCTGGGACGCTTGGCTCCGCGGGGCGCCGGGCGTCGCGCACCGGGTGCGGCTCCTGCCCTGCGTCACCCACGCACTGAACTGCATCACTGAGGCCGACCCCACCCGCATCGAGCCCGCCGACATCGCCCACGAGGTATCGCCGGAGCTGGTCGCCGAGATCGCGCGGTTCCTAGACGGGGTGTGACGGGATTGGGCCGCGGGCGCGGTTTCGCTGCGGTCCGGCTCGCGTCGGGGGCGCCGGGGCGCTAGAAGCGACCTCCCTCCGGGCAGCCCCCGGAGGCTCCGAGGCGACCATGACAGAGAGAGACAAGTCGAGCACGACGATCGCGGACGCGCTGGCAGGGCGCCCGGCGCCGCTCATCGAGCCGCCGCCCCCGACGGTGCCCGCGGCGGACGAGCCGCGGCTCGACGTCTGGGGCTTCAAGGACACCTGTTTCCGCATCAACGAGGCGGGCCACGTCGAGCTCACCGGCAACCGCTACCTGCTCTCCGGGCAGGAGATGCCGGCGCTCTTCCCCTGGGTGCAGGAAACCTTCGGGGTGAAGATCGACCCGCGCGACCTCAACGCGCCGGTCTATCCCCCCGTCATCCCCGAGTCGCGCGCGGGGGAGCCCCTGCTCGCCGCGTTGCGCGAGTCGCTCAGCGCGGAGCGGGTCGTGCTCGACGCCGAGCAGCGCCTCCGCCGGGGCCACGGCCACACGCAGTCCGAGATGTACGCCATCAAGTACGGGCGGATCGAGCGCGTCCCCGACGTGGTGGTGTTCCCCGAGAGCGAGGACGAAGTGGTCGCCATCCTCGCCGCGGCCGAGGCTCACGGTGCCTGCGTGCTGCCCTACGGCGGCGGCACCAACGTGAGCGAGGCCCTGCGCTGCTCCCCCGAGGAGGCGCGACCGATCATCAGCGTCGACCTGGAGCGGATGAACCGGATCCTCTGGATCGATCCGGTCAACCGCACCGCCGCCGTCCAGGCCGGGGCCATCGGGCGGATCCTGGCCGGGCAGGTGCGCGAGTATGGCTTTACCATCGGGCACGAGCCGGACAGCATCGAGTTTTCCACGCTCGGCGGCTGGATCGCGACCCACGCCAGCGGCATGAAGAAGAACCGCTACGGCAACATCGAGGATCTCGTGGTCGACGTGCGCGCCGTCACGCCGCGCGGCGTCGTCTGGAGCAAGCCCGGCGCGCCTCGCGAGTCGCTTGGCAGCGATCCGCGCCGCTGGCTGTTCGGGAGCGAGGGCGCCTTCGGCATCATCACCCAGGCGACCATCAAGCTCTTCCCGGCCCCGGAGGTGCAGCGTTACGCCTCGGTGCTCTTCCCCGACCTCGAGCACGGGATCGCCTTCCTCTACGATCTGATGCAGAAGGGCGCCCTGCCCGCCAGCGTGCGCCTGGTCGACAACGATCAGCTGCAGCTCAACTTCGTCCTCAAGCCGCGCAGCGGTGCGCTCGGCAGGCTCAAGAGCAAGCTCGAGAAGCTCTACGTCACGCGGCTGCTCGGCTACGACCGGGCGCGGATGGTCGCCTGCACCCTGGTCTTCGAGGGCTCCGCCGACGACGTGGCTCGGGAGGAGGATCGAGTGCGCGAGATCGCGCGCGAGCACGAGGGGCTCCAGGGCGGCGCCGAGAACGGCGAGCGCGGCTACATGCTCACCTACGGGATCGCGTACATCCGCGACTGGATCCTGAACCACTGGCTCATCGCCGAGAGCTTCGAGACGTCGACCTCCTGGGATCGCATCATCCCGGTGATGGAAGCGGTCCGCGCCTGCGTTGCGCGAGAGCACGCCGCCCGGGGCCTGCCCGGCAAGCCGTTCGTCACCGCGCGGGTAACGCAGGCCTACGTTACCGGCGTGTGCATCTACTTCTACTACGCGTTCTTCTTCAAGGGCGTCGAGCGGCCGAGCGAGACGTACCACGAGATCGAGGCCGCGGCGCGCGCCGCGGTGCTCGAGGCGGGCGGGTCGCTGTCCCACCATCACGGTGTCGGCACCCTGCGCGCGGGGTTCCTGCCCGAGGTCTTCTCCGAGGCGGCGCTCGACTGGCGTCTCGGCGCCCGCGCGGCCATCGATCCGAACGGCGTGCTGGCGGCGCGCACCCTCCGCCCCGCGGCGTCCTCGGGGCGCGCGCCGGAATGAGCGACGCGGTCGTCGTCACCGGCGCCACGGGGTTCCTCGCGCGCCATCTCTTGCCGCTGCTCGATGGCGAGGTGATCGCGTGCGTGCGCGACCGACGGACCTGGGACGCCGAGCCCTGGACGGGCGCGGTCCCGGCGCGGGTCGTCGAGAGCTCGCTCGCGGAAGCCGAGCACCGCCTCGCCGAGCTCGGCTCCGCGCGGGCGGTGCTCCACCTGGCGGCGCTGGTCGAGCACTCGCGGGCGCGCGCGAACGCCGTCCACGCCGCCAACGTGGACGGGACCCTCGCCGCCGTGCGCCTCGCGGCTCGGCTCGGGGCCTGCCTCGTCTTCGTGTCGACCTCGGGGACAGTCGGCTGCTTTCGTGACGCGAGCGGCCGCGCCGACGAGACGGCTCCGTTCTGCGAGGAGGTGGTCCGGTCTTGGCCGTACTACCGCTCGAAGCTCGTCGCCGAGCGGCTGGCGCGGGTGCTCGCCGAGGAGCTCGGCGTCGAGCTCATCGTCGTCCGCCTCCCGATCCTGCTCGGACCGGACGACCACCGGGGCCGCTCGACGGGCCACGTTCGGCGCTTCGTCGAGGGGCGGCTCCCGTTCCTGGTGGCAGGCGGGATCCAGGTGGTCGACGTCCGCGACGTGGCGCCGGCGCTGGCCGCGCTGGCCGCGCTGCGTAGCCGCCGTCCGGTCTACCACCTCGCGGGCTTCGCCGGATCGAGCGCGGACTTCTTCGACGCCTGCGGCAAGCTGGTGGGCCGCGCCGCGCCGCGCCGGCTGCCCTATGCCGCGGCCTGGGGCCTGGCCGCCGCGAGCGCGCGCGTCGCCCAGCTCACGGGCGGCCGCTCGCCCCTGCCCGACCCCGTCGTGGTCGAGATGGCGCGCTGCCACTGGAACGTCACCTCCCGCTGGGCGGACGAGCTCGGCTTCGCCGCGCGCCCCCTCGAGCAGACCCTCGCCGACACCGTCGCCTGGCTCCGCGGCGCGCCGTCGCGGTGACGGGGCTGGCTGCGCGGCGGCCACCGGGTTCAGCGGGATCGCGCTCACCTCCGCCGGGACGATAACCGCCCGGCTGGGGTCGATGGTACGATCCGGCTCCGTGATCGCACCGAGGAAGCCAGCTGGCGGGGCGAAATGGCGTGGGCTGACGGCCGCCGCCAGAGACGGCGCCATCGAGGAGCTGAAGCGGCGGGGCCGGGCGACCTGGGGCGCGACCTATTACAGCCAGCTGGCGCCACCCGAGCTGTGTGCGCTGGCTGGGCGGACCGGAGCGGTCCAGTACGGCGCGCTGATCGGTTGGCTCAAGCGGTTGGGGAGCGCGAAACGCTCCGACCCCGCGAGCGCGATCGAGCTCGTGGCCCACCTGCTGGGGGCTTCCCCCGACGACGACGAGCTGCTCACGACCGTTCCTCCTGCCCGCAACCGCACGGCCCCTCGCCGCGGCGCCGAGCGCGACGGGTCCGCGGACGAAGGCTTCGAAGTGAACTGCCCGAGCACGGTCCACGATCACCGGTTCGTGGTGGTCGGCGAGCTCCCCCGCGCGAACCTACACCCCGTCGTGCTCCTGCAGCCCCAGGACGGGACGGGGCTCTGGTATCCGCAAGTGGGTCGGCACAACCCGCTCCGGGCGGGTCGTGCCTTCTCCTGCTTCGTTCGGCTCGGCAACCCCGGTGGCATCTGGCACGAGAAACCGCTCCCGCTCGACGCCAAGATCCGCGCCATGGCCCTCGAGCACGAGTGGAGGGCGGACTGGTCGGGGAGGATGAGCGAGAGCGAGCTTGGACAGCGGTTGGGAGAGCTGGGAGTGGTGGCCGAGAAGGAGTCCCTCGTCAGTCGGGCGTCGCTCGAGTTGCTCGAACCCACGCTCCACGATCACGGGAAGTTTCGGGACGACCCGCTGGTGTTCGACGAGCCGAGCGCCGAAGCCTGCGTGGCTCCGGTGACCCTTCGCTGGAAGGGCGGCGCGGCCTACCTCGAGATCCGCGACGGAGACGGGGACCGGCTGGTGTACGGGGGCACCACCGCCTCCGGGGCTACCCTGGTCGTGCGCGGTGGGTCAGCGCCGCCACCGGGCGCGACCGTGGCCTTCGTCCTGGACCGGCCCGGCCGGTATCGCCTGCGGCTCTACCCCGCCGTGTGGAGCTTCGTGGACCCGGCCTACGAATGGTGGCTGGACGTCGCCTGAGGGAGTCGCCAGCCCTCCTGGGTCCCGCCCTGCGACGTGTCCGAGACGCGTCTCAGACGCCTCGGCTGGTGCCGGTCCGGGTCCGGTCCCCGAACGAAGGCGTCCCCCGGAGTCGTTTGCGGTGGGTCGTCGCGACTCCCTGCCGGCGTCGAGTGCTACGCTCCACGGGACGCTGCATGCTCAAATCACCCTTCTTCTTGCTGCTCCCGCTCACGCTCACGCTGTCCACGCCGGCCGGCGCCGTCATCAGCGCCGAGCTCTACCGCCCCGCCGCGCACACATTCGGCAAGTTCGAGGCGCGGATCCAGTTCGCGGCGGGCGATGGGGTCGTCAGCTCGTTCTTCCTCTGGAAGGACGGCTCGGAGCGGTCGGGCGTGTACTGGAACGAGCTCGACTTCGAGAAGCTCGGCGCCACCTGCGAGTTACAGACCAACTCCATCTTCGGGCTGCCGCAGAGCAACCACGAAGGGCGGGGCTACGCGCTCGCCGGGCTCTGCGAGGGCTACCACACCTACGCGTACGAGTGGACTCCCACCTACATCGCCTGGTTCGTCGACGGGGCCGAGATCCGGAGGGACACGGGGGAGGGCGCCACCGCCTACGCGGAGAACGCTGCCGAGGGCATGCAGTTTCGCTTCAACGTCTGGCCTGGGAATGCGTCCTTCGGGGGCAACTTCAGCGAGGCGATCCTGCCTGTCTACCAGTACGTGGCCTGGGCCCAGTACTCGGAGTACACGCCTGGCGCCGGTGACGGTGGGTCGGACTTCACCCTGGCGTGGCGTGAGGAGTTCGACGCGCGACCAGCGGGGTGGCAGACGGGCTCCTGGGCGTCGCCGCTGAACGGCTCGACGCACGGCAGACAGAACGTCGCCTTCGTCGACGGCATCGCGGTGCTCGCGCTGACGGCTGACGACGCCACCGGTTACGCCGGCACCCCACCGTCGGATGGAGGCGGCGCGGGCGGCGCCCCCGCGACCGGCGGGGCTGGTGGTGCTACCGCGACCTCGACCGGCGGGGCCGCGCCGCCGGCTACGGGCGAGGCTACCCCACTCACCGTCGACCACGACGGCGACGGGTGCAGCTGCCGGGTCGCGCCGGGCCCGTCACCTCGCACGGGAGCCCTCACGCTGCTGCCCGGCGTCGCGCTGGGCCTCCTGGCGCACCGGAGAGCCCGCGCGACCACCTCGCGGGCGAACTCGCTCACAGCAAGAAACCCGCGGCGGACCGCCGTGGTGGTGGGGCGGAGGATGGCATGAGGCGCACCTCGACACCGGGCGTGGCGTTGGGGCTCTTGGCCGCGGGTCTGGCGCTCGGTCTGCCCGCCACGGGGCATGCCAAGCCCTACAAGGGGGGCGAGCTCTACTCGTCCCAGGCCTACCGGTACGGCCGGATGGAGATGCGGATGCGGATGGCTCGCGGCAGCGGGCTGCTGTCGACCTTCTTCACCTACAAGAACGGCTCCGAGGTCGAGAGCACGTTTTGGGAGGAAATCGACATCGAGGTGTTCGGGAAGGAGGACGCCGTCAGCTGGCAGTCCAACATCATCACGGGCCTGGGCACCCGCACCACCTCGGAGGAGGTGCACACGCACCCCTTCTCGCTGGCGGACGCCTACCACACGTACACGCTCGAGTGGACGCCGGACTACGTCGCTTGGGCGCTCGATGGCGTCGAGGTGCGGCGGACCACCGGGGGCCAGGTCGGAGATCTGACCAACCCGCAGTCTCTTCGCTTCAACATCTGGATCGCCGAGGCGACCGACTGGGTCGGCCCCTTCGATGCCGCCGTGCTGCCGCAGTATCAGTACGTCAACTGGATCAGCTACTCCCGATACGAGGGCGGCCAGTTCGTCCAGGAATGGAGGGACGACTTCGATGGCCTCGATGGGGCGCGGTGGGCCCGCGCCAACTGGACCTTCGCCGAGAACCTCGCGGACTTCGATCCGAACAACGTCGTGGTACGCGATGGCACGCTCGTCCTGGCCCTGACGCGCGAGGGGGCGACCGGGTTCAACGGCACGGTCCCGCCCGACGATGGCGGCATGGGCGGAACCGGCGGCACCACGGGTAGCGGCGGCTCGGAAACGGGCGGCTCGGAATCGGGCGGCACCGCGGGCAGCGGCGGCGCCGCGCTCGGGGGCAGCGAGACGGGCGGTGTCTCGGGCAGCGGCGGTTCGGGTGACGGTGGCAACCTGGGGGGCGTCTCGGGCAGCGGCGGGGTTTCGCTCGGAGGCAGCGACACCGGTGGCAGCGCGGGCAGCGGGGGCGCGGGCGTCGGTGGGGTGGGGCCGGGCGGCAGCAGCTCCGGCGGTGCCGCGGGCAGCGGCGGCGCGGGTGTTGGTGGCCTCTCGGGGAGCGGGGGCAGCGGCACGGGAGGGATCCCGAGCAGCGGTGGCGCGGGCGTCGGCGGTGGCCTGGGCGGGGCCGTTGGCTCGGGCGGAGCGGTCGCGGGCGTCGGCGGCGCCGTGGCCAGCGGGGGCGCGGTCGGCACCGGAGGCTCCTCCCCACCGACCCCGCCGGGCGCGAGCGGCAGCACCGCAGCCCCGGCGATCGTGACCGACGACGACGGTGGCTGCAGCTGCCGGCTGGGTCCACGCGGCTCCGGGAGCCACGCGGGATGGTCGCTCGGATGGATCGGCCTCGCGTGGGTGCTCGGGCGGAGACGGCGCGGCCCTGTCCGGGTGCGGGCCCAGGTCGTCCCCCGGTTGCGGTGAGCTCGCCGGGGTCGTCGCGGGGCCGCCGCGGGGTGCCCCTCAGGACGGCCAAGCCCGATGCTGGCGGAGGTGGGCGAGCAGCGCGTCGAGCGCCGCCTCGTCCATGGCCGCGAGCGCCGCGTGGCGTTCCGGCGACAGCTCGATCGCGAGCACCTCGCAGAGCGCCTCGATGGCGGTGCGGATCCCCTCCTGCCGCCCCTCCCCGCGCCCTCGCTCCTCGCGAGCTGCCAGCTCGACGTGATAGAGGCGGAGCTGGTCCTCGCGCCAGCGCGCGAGCAGCCGTGCCTGCGGATCCTGGCTCAGGCGATCGAGAGCCTCCCGCGCCTGATCGATGTCGGGGTTGTGGGTGGCCACGTCGCGCCTCTCCTCTTCCGTATCGGCGGCGAGGAACCTCGCCCAGTCCAGCAGCGCGCCGTCCCCGGGATCCGCACCGCTCGCCTCGCGGAGCTTGGTCAGCTCGATGGTATGGATCTCGAGGGCGTCGCTCAGGAGGTCGCCGTCGCGCGCCTCCAGTACCCTGAAGATGCTATGGACCCGGACGCCCGGCAACTCCGGGTGGGTGAGGACGAAGATCACCCGGCAGGGCAGGAGGGCAGCGAAGGCGTCCCCGCGGCCGAGGCCGTCGCGGTAGAGGCGGGCCCAGTGGTAGAGCGCCCGCTCGGGCATCGCCTCCTGTGCGTAGGCCTGCATCTCGACGTCGGTACGGGTGCCGCGGTCGTCGACCGCCAGGATGTCGAGCACAAGCCCGCGATCATCGACGGCGTCCTTCGGGATCTCGGGGTTGATGACCTCGACCGAGATGATGGGCCGAGTCGGCTGGAGAACGGCGTTGAGCAGCGAGCGGAGCAGGTCACGGTTGCGCTCGTCGGAGAAGAGGAGCTTGAAAACGACGTCGTTCTTGGGGTCGAGGGTGGGGGGCATCTGCCTCGCGGAAGACGGGGGGACGGGCCGAGCCCTTGCACGACCCAGGCCGACCCAGGATCGCCCCGCGCCGGGCCCGGATCCCCACCCGTAGGGAGGCGGGACCTGGCGACCCGCCACCCTCGTCGGCGCCCGCGCGCCCGCCCCCGACCGACAGCTACCGGAGCCCCTCGGCGACGGCCTGCTGGCGGTGGGGCCGGGCACGCACAGCCGAGCGCGACGGCAGCCGCGAGCAGGGTGGGCGCTCTCGCCCGCCGCTGGAGCGTGCTGCCGTCTCGCCCTGCACCACCGCGCCCGCGCCCCGACTGACCTTGGCTCCGAGTCATGAGGCGGAGGTAGGCGGGAGGGGATGGGCGGACAATGGCGCGCTGCCTTGTGCGCTGGAGCGAGGCTTGGTGGAAGTGGCGCCTGCGGCGCGGCCCCGTCTCCGGGTGGAGGTAGCGCCGAGCAGCGGGACCGACTCGTCACCAGGGCCACTCGCGACCCGCGTTCGGGGTCTCGCGCCCGAGGTCGTCAAGGAGCACCACCCAGCCACCCCCGGCCGCGAGGTCGCTCTGGCGCTGGGGCCGCACCCACTCGAGGTGACCTTGGAGCGGCGGAGAGGCTGAAGAACAAGTCGATGAGGCTGCCGATTCGGCCGCAAGGGTCTTGGTGTAGCATGGAGGGTGTAACTTGACGGCCGGCCCGCAGCTTGTCGGCGGGCCGTTCGCGGACGCAGAGCGACACCGAACGATCCGCGAGCGCGTGCGGTTGTTGAGCGAGCGGGATCCGTTGAGGCGTGGCGCAGATGAACGTCGATGCGCAGCAGGTGAAGCGGCTACTGGAAGCGCTCGCGGGCGCGACTCCAGTACAGACCGCACGCGAACATGCCGAAGTCCTGAAGGCTGAAGGAATGGGCGCACTCGAGATGTATCGCCTGTACGATCGAGTACGTGAGCAACTCGAGGACGGTGACCCTCGCTACGACGCGGTCCTCGACACCATGGACTGCATCCGTGGCTGGTGCTCGAACCGTCTCCGATTGTTCGGGACATGCCTATCGAACGACCCGACGGCATCCGACCGAGCGAAAGGGGTCGTGCCGCGCGGAGTTGGCGTGCGGCCGGACGACCCTTCTGGGCGTCGGGGGGAAGGGCGAGAGCACCGCCGAGTAAGGCCAGGAAGGTGACGAGCCCGCAGCGGCACCCGGACGTCCAGCACTAGACCCCCCGCGTTATGCGACGCAGCGAACCCCGATCATGAGCATCCACCCGCTTCGCTGGTATCCGCAGCAGGCCCCGCGCAAGAAGCTGCGCGGCAAGCGAGCCTATTTCCGCAGCTTGAAGGACCGCGCGTCGCGGTTCGAGCTCGACGTTCGTGAGGGCGCGTGGTGGGACCTCTGGCACTACCACGCGGACGGGTGCGGCTGGGGGAACCTGGGCTGGTCGTATCGCCGTCCCCATGTCGAGGCTCTGTGCGACGTGTATCGAAGGATCGCGCTGCAAGGGAATCGACTGGCCACACCGTTCCAGGCTTGGATCCTGATCAGCGGGGAAGACGCGAGTCAAGATGCCACGTACCTACACACGCCAAACCCGAACGGCACGCCGTTTCCCATGGTGCCAACCAGCGTAGAGGCGGACGCGACCGCACTCGGTCCGTTCTTCTCCTCCCGGCTCCCTGAGCTGCGGCTCCGCTTCGGTTGGAGCGGGGCTCGCTATGACGACGATGGTATCGAGCGATGGTCGACCACTCACTGGATCTGGGCCGATGGCGTCGGGTGTGCGCTGTGGGCGGGCTAACCAGGGGTCATAGCCGACCGGGCCCGCGCTGCAGCCGGGTCAGGTGGACGGAACGTGAGCCCGTCGGCTGCCGGCAAGCAGCACGCAGCTACCAGGCCGCTGCCATGCTGCGTGGCGACCGACGACGCGGGCCGTACGGCTGAACCCCTGCCTCCTTGGATCCACAGAGCCATGAGCCATCAGTTCAGTCCCGCGGATCTCGGTGAGCCGGCGCTGAGGGTTGCGGGCCTGCAGCTCTGGGTGCATGGGCGCCGTTTCCCTGAGGCCGAGGACTACTGCGATGGCAACTGGCTCCACGTGACGGCGCACTGCGGCGCGTCGGGTGCCAGCGTCTGGGCCCAAGGCGCGATCCTCATGGTCATGGACATCGTTGGATTTGGCGACGGTTGCGCCGCGATGCTCGGCGGGGGAACGAAGTCGGCGAACCTGGCTCCCTGCGAGCCCGAGCTCAAGGTGTCGCTCGAGGTGTCAGACAGCGCTGGCCACATCCGCGCGCAAGTGGAGATCACTCCAGACCATCTGGCGCAGTCACATCGGTTCGAGTTCGAGGTGGACCAAAGCTACCTTCCGGGCATCGTCCAGCAGTGCTTGGAGATCGCGCGGGAGTACCCGATTCGTGGTACCCTCCACCGAGAAGGCGTCTGGCGACAGCAGGTAGCGGGCGGCGCTTCTGCGCCGCCGGTTCAGGCTGGGCCTCAG
>CAYOLF010000144.1:0-11644 GCA_964404725.1 uncultured Polyangiaceae bacterium | reverse complement strand
AGCCGACGGCGATCCGCCGCCGAGAACGACCGGAACGGCGTCGCCGCGAAATAGGAGAACCCGAGGCGATCGAAGGAGCCGTCGAAATGCCCCTGCCGGATGGCCCACTCGGCCAGTGCCGTCCCCGGGTACGGCTGGAGGATGGTCGCGCCTGCATGGTCGACGCCGCCGGCGACGTTGAGGGCGAGCGTGCGCAGGGTGTCGTCCAGGCTCTCGCCCGGGACGCCGAGCATGTTGAAGCTCATCACCCGGATCCCCTTGGCCTTGAGGCGACGGCAGCCGGCGAGGATGTCGGCGTCGGAGGCCACGCGCCCGAGGACCTCGCGCCGCAACCGCTCGGTGCCGCACTCGATCCCGACGCCCACGCTGACGCAGCCCGCGTCCACGAGCGTCCGCACCACGCGTTCGGTGGCCCGCTCCGCCCGCAGCTTGCAGAAGAACGGCAACCCCACCCGGCGCCGGTAGACGGCGCCGAAGGCCTCGAGCCAACGTTGGTTCGTGACCAGGTTCGCGTCGAGCAGCCACACGATGCGCATCGGCCAGCGCCGGTGGACGGCGAGGATCTCGTCCGCGACCGCCTCCGGATCGCGCACCCGCACCAGCGGGCCCTCACCGCGGTGCCAGTCGTTGAGCCGATGGTTAAAGCAGTAGGTGCAGCGGTACGGGCAGCCGCGCGTCGCGAGGAACACCCGCGAGGGGAGCTGGCGATACTGTGGATCGTCGTAGAACAGGTCGTAGGCCGCGGGGGCGAGGGCGTCGAGATCGCGCACGGGGGGCCGCCGAGGGCCGCGCTCGACCGGGCCACGCCCGTGGTCGCGCCGGATCCAGAAGCCGCGCGGCACCTCCGGGAACCCGCGCTGCCAGAGCTCGAGCGCCTCCGGGAACGACTCCTCGCCCTCCTCGAGACAGATGCCGTCGAGCGGCGCCTGCTCGAGGACGCGCGGGAAGAAGGTCGCGTGCGGACCGCCGAGGAAGATCCCCTGCTCCGGCCCGGCGGCGCGCAGGGCCCGCGCCCACTCGAGGTACACGCGGTGTAGCCCCGTCGTCGCCGAGAGCCCGACCACGTCCGCGGCGCGCACCTCGGGATCGGCCGCCACCGCCTCGCCGCTCCGGCCGTACACCATCGACACGTGGTGCCCATGCCGGCGCAGCGCCCCGGCCAGCGTCATCAAGCCGTAGGCCAGCGGCTCGGCGGCGCGGAGCGAGGCGAAGACGACGCGCACGCGCTACTCGTAGATCACGTCCCAGAGATCCGCGTCCCGCACGCCGGCATCGGGGGGCTCGTTCACGACGCCGCCACTCGGGGGGCCCGCGTCGACCGGTGGGGTCCCGCCCACCGCGCCGCCGCTCCCATCCACGGTCCCCCCGGTCCCGACGCCACCCGTCACCGACGCCGTGCCGCCCGCCCCCGCGCCACCGCCACTAGCGCCGCCGGTCAGGTCGTCCGCGCCGCCGGCGCCCGGCGGCAGCCGGCGCCCCGACGTCGCGCCGCCGCAGGCCTGCGCGAAAACGCTCGCGCCCGCGAGCCCCACGAACCAGCCGAGCTTGAGGATCCGTCCGAGCGCGCCCATCGCCGCCGCCTCCACCGGGAGGATACTCCAGGCGAGGACCGGGCGACACCGACATGCGCGGCGCGGCGGCGGAGCCGCGGTGCGACGCCGGCCGTCACTTGCGCTTGCGAAGGAGGGTGAAGTATCGGGTGGCCGTGCTCTGGTACGGCACCGTCGACGTCTCCTCTCGGACCTGGACCTGCACGGTGTAGATCCCCGACACGCGCCCGGTCGTGTTCCAGGTGTAGGTGTTCGCGGGGCCGTAGGCCCGCACCGTGGTCCAGGTCCGGTTAGGAGCGCGCAGCCGAAACTGGCAGCTCGCCGTGCCGCCGTCGCAGGTAGAATTCGCCGTGAAGACGACGACGGTGCCCGCCGGGGCTACGTTGCTAGCGTCGTTCGAGACCAGCGTGGCGCCGCGGCAGACGCAGTCTCCGTCGCACTCCGCCTCGAGACAGTCCACGGTGCCGTCACCGTCAGCGTCGTCGTCGCCGACACCGCACCCGCAGGCGCCCGGCGCTGCCTTCAGTGGATCGGACGGGCAGCCGTCGGCGCAGTCGAGCGCCCCGTCGCCGTCACCGTCCTGGTCCGGCGCCCCGCAACCGCAGCCGCCGGGAGCGAGCTTGAACGGGTCGGTCGGGCAGGCGTCGTTGCAGTCCGGGATCCCGTCGACGTCGCTGTCGACATCGGCGACGCCGCAGCCGCAGGCGCCCGGGGTGGCCTTGGCCGGATCCGCCGGGCAGGCGTCGTTGCAGCCCGGCACCCCGTCCGCGTCGCCGTCGAGATCCGCGACGCCGCAGCCGCAGGTGCCCGGGGCGATCTTGTCCGGATCGGCAGGACAACCGTCGGCGCAGTCGGGGCTCCCGTCGCCGTCCCCGTCGAGATCGGCGACCCCGCACCCGCAGAGGCCGGGCTCCATCTTGCCGGGATCGCTCGCGCACCCATCGAGGCAGTCGGGGCTCCCGTCGCCGTCGCCGTCGAGATCGGGCACGCCGCAGCCGCAGAGGCCAGGGTCCGTCTTCGCGGGATCGGCGGGACAGACGTCGTTGCACTCGGGGAGCCCATCCCCATCCCCGTCCGCGTCGGAGACGCCGCAGCCGCAAGCCCCCGGGCTCACCTTGAGCGGATCGCCCGGGCA
Source organism: uncultured Polyangiaceae bacterium (assembly GCA_964404725.1). Classification (GTDB taxonomy): domain Bacteria; phylum Myxococcota_A; class Polyangia; order Polyangiales; family Polyangiaceae; genus JAFGBI01. Next base: position 8,959 of record CAYOLF010000144.1, on the reverse strand, counting down.
GCCGTCGCTGCAGTCGGGGAGCCCGTCTCCGTCCCCGTCATCTTCGGCGACGCCGCAGCCGCAGGCCCCGGGGCTCGCCTTGAGCGGATCGCTCGGGCAGCCGTATGCGCAGCTCGGGAGCCCGTCCCCGTCCCCATCGACGTCCGACTCGCCGCAACCGCAGGCGCCAGGGGCGATCTTCAGCGGATCGCCGGGGCAGCCGTCGGTGCAGGCGGGGCTGCCATCCCCGTCCTCGTCGTCGTCGACCACGCCGCAGCCGCAGAGGCCGGGCTCCGTCTTCCCGGGGTCGGCAGGACAGCCGTCACTGCAGTCGGGGACCTCGTCGGCGTCTCCGTCGGCGTCGGCGACACCGCAGCCGCACAGCCCGGGCCCCACCTTCCCGGGGTCAGTGGGACAGCCGTCGTGACAGTCGAAGACTCCGTCCGCGTCGCCATCGAGATCCGGAACTCCGCAGCCGCAGACGCCCGCGACGACCTTCCCCGGATCCATCGGGCAGGAGTCGGCGCAGTCCGCCGTCCCGTCCCCGTCCCCGTCCCCGTCGGCCACGCCACACCCACAGACTCCAGGGGTGACCTTCCTGGGATCTGCCGGGCAGCCGTCGGCGCAGTCCGCCGTCCCGTCCCCGTCATCGTCCCCGTCGTCCACGCCGCAACCGCAGGCGCCCGGCGCGGTCTTCACCGGATCCGTCGGGCATCCGTCGACGCAGTCCGCGGCCCCATCCGCGTCCCCGTCGCCGTCGACCGCACCGCACCCGCAGGCGCCCGGCTCGACCTTGGCCGGATCCGTTGGGCAACCGTCGTCGCAGTCGTTGGTCCCGTCCTCGTCGGTGTCCTCGTCCGCGCAGGTAACGTGGCCCGGCACCGTGTAGCTGTGGGCGACCGATCCGTTCTCGCCGTCTCCCTCCAAGAACGAGCGGACGTACTCGACGGTGGCGCCCTCCGGCGCGACGGTGACGCGCAGGTGCCCCGAGTTGGCGACCAGCACCGCCCCGGGGTAGTCGGTCGGGTTGCTGGCGAAGCCGATGCCGTAGTCGTCGTTCGCCGCGTGCGGGGTCTCCTGGTAGACGACGCCGTCGAGCTGTTCGGTCGCGAAGACGTGATCGTGGCCGTGGAAGAAGACGGTGACGCCGGTGTCCGCCATCAGCTGGTGGATGGGCTTCTCCCAGCCCGGGCGTCGCTCATCGAACCGCCAGGTGACGCCGTCGATGGCGTAGCCGCCCCACTCCACGTACTTGGCGCCCTTGGCGCCACCGCGCGAGTAGTCGACGAGGCCCCCGGCCAAGTGGTGGGCGAACACGAACTTGAAGCGCTTGGTGCTCCCCTCCAGGGTCTGCTTCAGCCAGTGGTACTGCCGCTCCCCGAGGGTCCAGTCCCAACGGTTTCCGACGACCTCGTCGTTCTTCTCGCCGCCCATGGTGCCGTAGTAGGGCTTCTTCATGGTGTAGGTGAACGGGTCGATGCCGACGAACAGCGCGTCCCCCCACTCGAAGGCAAAGTAATCCTCCCGCAGGTGGTCGCCGTCAGCCTCCGGCAGCGGATCGTCATTGCCGGTGTAGAACGCGCCGGGCACCGGGTTGACGAAGTATCGCTTGCGCGCGTTCACGCTGAGCACCGGCAGCGAGAGCGCGCGATTGGACCCCATGTCGTCGAGGTTCCACCCCTCCTCGTTCTCGTGGTTGCCGGGGACCAGGAACACGGGCGTGCTGTGCCCGACGAGGGCGAAGAATGCCCGCTGGTCGAGGTACTTCTGCCGGACGGTCGCCTCCGTCTCGGTGGCGCCGTCGAGGCTGAACGTGTCGCCGAGATCGACGAGGAGGTCGGGCGTCGCGGACGCGATGTTCTGCAGGGTCTGGCCGTAGAGAGTGTCGCTATAGAAGGCGTCGAAGCCCTGGTGCGAGTCGCTCTGGACGGCGAAGACGAAGGACGCGCCGGGGGCGCGCTGGGTGTGGAACGTGCGCTCAGCGCCGGCGAGGGGCTCCTCCGTGGAGCCCAGGGGCCGGTAACGCATCCGGTAGTAGTAGCGGGTGTCCGCGGTCAGCCCGTCGAGCACCGCCTCGATCGCCCCGTCGGCGTAACCGACCGGGCTGGTACCGTCGGAATAGCAACCGGGGGCGGTGCCGAGCTCGAAGTAGGCCTCGACGCCGAGCGCCGCGAGCGCCTTGATGGTGACGGAGTGGTCCGTCGGGCGACCGAGCAACTCGGTCCCGAGGAGGGGGACGTCGGACGCCTCCAGGGGGAGGCCCGCGTGCGCGAACCCCGAGGGCTCGCTGGAGCCCTCGTCACCACTGCCGCCGCAGGCCGCACCCAGACAGGCCGCGACGAGCGCCGAGCCCCATCCGCCCCCTCGCCGCCGCCGGCGCGCCCTCCTCGCCGCCCCCGCACCCCCTGCCACCAGCCCGACCTGGACCCCCGTCAGCACGCGCATCGTCGCCTCCCCCGACCCCCATGCCTACACGTGGCAGGCATCCTTTCACCTGCCTACACCGGGGAACAATCAGCACGCAAGCGAATAATCGATTCGTGATTCGAGCGGCACGAAGACCGTCATCCACGTTTCGGAGAGCTCGACCTACGAGCACCTCGGTGATCTCGGCTCGAGCGCGGTCGGTTGCCGCACCGGGACTGCAGCTGTCGCGAACTCCTCGTTCTCAGTAGAACTTGGCATGGGGAGTTCGAATCCCAGGGGGAAATGACGACGTCGCACCTCCGGCGACCAGGAGCTTGGCACCACCGCGCGGCCGCTGCGTGGGCGGCATCTGCACCCCGATCCTGGTCACCCCGTTCTTCTGCTTTTCCGGCATCATTGTCGGCACCGGGCGGTCCTCGTTCATTGCCGATCCGCCCTCAAGCCGGGCGGTTCCGGGGTACGATTTCGATCACCATGACGCGCGCCGTTCGATTCCAGCGCCACGGCGGGCCCGAGGTGCTCGCGCTCGCCGAGGTCGCCGTCGGCGACCCGGGCCCCGGCGAGGTCCGGCTCCGCCACGCCGCGATCGGGCTCAACTTCATCGACGTGTACCACCGCACCGGCCTCTACCCGGTCCCCGCGCTCCCGAGCGGCCTCGGCGGCGAGGCGGCCGGGGTCGTGGAGGCCGTCGGCGCGGACGTCACCGAGGTCGCGGTGGGGCAGCGCGTCGGCTACGCGACCGTCCCACACGGCGCCTACGCCGAGGCGCGGCTGGTCCCCGCCGAGCGGCTGATCCCCCTCCCCGACGGGATCGACGACGTGACCGCCGCGGCCATCCTGCTCAAGGGCATGACGGCCGAGTACCTCATCCAGCGGACCTTCCCCGTACGGGCGGGAGACACCGTGCTGTTCCACGCGGCGGCCGGCGGCGTGGGCCAGCTCGCCTGCCAGTGGCTCGCTAGCCTCGGGGCCACCGTCATCGGGACCGTGGGCTCGGAGGCCAAGGCCGCGATCGCGCGCACCCACGGCTGCCATCACGCCCTCGTCCTCGGCGACGGGCCGCTCGCGCCGCGGGTGCGCGAGCTCACCGGGGGCCGCGGGGTGCCGGTCGTGTTCGACTCCGTGGGGAGAGACACCTTCCTCGCGTCGCTCGACTGCCTCCGCCCGCGGGGCACGCTCGTGAGCTTCGGGAACGCGTCGGGCAAGGTCGAGCCTTTCGACCTCGGGCTCCTCGCCACCAAGGGGAGCCTGTACCTGACGCGCCCGAGCCTGTTCACCTACGTCGCGACCCGCGACGAGCTCCTCGCCAGCGCGGCCGCGCTCTTCGACGTCGTCCTCGCCGGCACCGTGCGCGCCACCATCGGTCAGCGCTTCCCCCTCGCCGCTACCGCCGACGCCCACCGCGCCCTCGAGGCCCGTGAAACCCACGGGTCGACAGTCCTCGTGCCGTGAACCGCGCCGGGGCGAGCGCGCCTCACGCCACACCGCGAGCCGACGCAGGCGACGATCCTGCCCCTCTGGTGGGCCGAGCGTCTTCCGTTACGGCGGCGACCTGTCCTGGCGGTGGTCCCGCGGTTCGGTCCGCAATCGGTCCAGGTGCTCCGCGGGGAGGCCGAGCAGGCAGGCGATCGCGCGATGCGTCTGGCGCAGGATCGGCTCCGGATCGAGGTCCGAGGGTGCCTCGTGCGCGAGCCACGCCGACACCTGCGACACGATGACGACCAAGAGCCACGCCGTGGCGTTCGGATCCTCCACGGCGAGATCGCCGCGGAGTCGCAGCAGCCGCTCGACGGCGGCGATCCCGTCCAGATCGCCCGCGTGCGGACCCGGGACCTTGCCGCCGAGGCCGCCGAGTTCATGGACGAGCGCGCGCATCAGCGGCGGATCCTCTCGGTGCAGGGCGATCATGCCTCGCAGCAGCGCGTCCATGGTGGCGAGCGGATCCCGGCGCACGTCCGCGAAGTTGTGCAGGTGGTCCTCGACCAGCGCGTGCACCTGGTCGTGGTGGCGGCGCAGGATCTCCCGGAAGATGGCGTCCTTGTCCGCGAAGTACTGGTAGAGCGATCCCACCGACACCCCCGCGACCCGAGCGATCTCGTTGGTCGAGGCCCGCGCGTAGCCGCGGGTCACCAGCAGGCGACCGGCCGCCGCGACGATCGCCTCCACGGTGTCGCGGGACCGCCGCTGCGCAGGGCTCCGACGAGGCGGGGAAATCTGAGCGACTGCACGCTTTTCTTGGCCCTGCGACGCGCGAAGACGGTCCTTCCTGCCCCCGCGTGGCCTTCTCGTGACGCGAGTTTCCTCAGGCACTGCGACGACGCATGGTAGCTCAGCACGCGAGCCAAGGCTCGCTTTTCCCGGAGGCTCCGCCATGTCCGCCGTCCCATCGCCCGCCGTCACCCCAACGTTGCCCATCCCCTCGAGCCACCGCCCCCACACCTGCCCGCCTTGGATCGCCTGGCTCCTGGCGAGTCCCCTCCGCCGCCTGCTCGAGGATCCCCGAGCCACGCTCGGCTCGCTGGTAATGCCCGGGCAAACCGTGCTGGAGGTCGGGCCAGGGTATGGGTTTTACACGCTGCCCGTCGCCGAGCTGGTGCAGCACGGGCGCGTCGTCTGCGCGGACGTGCATCCCCAGATGCTCGACGAGGTGCGGCGCCGGGCACGGCGTCGCGGCCTCGAGTCACGCATCGAGCTCCGCCGCGTCCACGACGCCGACCTCGGTGACGACCTGAACGGCGCCGTGGACCTCGTGCTGGCGCTGAACGTCGTGCACGAGGCGACCTCGCCGGCGCGGCTGATATCGTCGATGGCGCGAGCCCTCCGACCCGGTGGGCGCCTCTTGCTGATCGAGCCTCGCGGGCACTGCCCCGAGGACCTGTACGCCGCCGAGCTGAGGTGGGCCGAGGCGAAGGGCCTCCGGATCGTCGAAGAGGGCCGAACCCGCTCGATCTCGCGGGCGGTGCTGGAGCGGTGACGACCCCGGCGAGATGGCGCAGCTCGCAGGGAGAGCCAGCAATGGGCCTAGAGCACCGATCAGGTTGCCGACAGCGACGGAGGCCTGGAAAACGTCTCCGTGCAAGGCGAGGAGACGCTTTCCAGGCCTCCTCTGCCGAGATCTGCTCCCAGCTCGGTGCTCCAGGTCATTGATCCTTCGCAGCAATCAACCTGATTGCTGCTCTAGCGAGGGTCCGAAGACCGGCGGCACCGTCGCGGCCGACGACCGGATCGGCCCGCTAGGGCGCGGGGGGCTCGCTCCAGAGGCGCCGCGCGAGCGGCGGCACGGTGGCGCAGAAGAACGCCTTGATCTCGTCCCAGAGCGCCGACGTCATGCCGCGGGGAAACACGGGGGGTCCACGGCGACCGGCTCGAGGAGCGGGTACGGGTGGACCACGAGATCGATCGGCACCACACCCGCACGCAGGCTCACCGCCGCCGAGGACGCGGCCACGACCTCCGCCCCGAGCTCAGCGAGGATCGCCCGGAGGACCAGGGCCCGAGCGGAGCGAGCGCGAGCTCTGCTGTTCGCCCTTGGCTCTGGATCTTGATTCCTCGCGGCAATCAGTTCGACCTCGGGCTCCTCGCCACCAAGGGGAGCCTCTACCTGACGCGCCCGAGCCTGTTCACCTACGTGGCGACCCGCGACGACCTCCTCGCCAGCGCGACCGCGCGCCGCCGTCCCCCGCCCCGGCGCTGACGCAGCCCCACGCAGGACAGGGCGACCAACACGGGCAGCGGGAGCGGACCGCCAAGCCTCCCCGTTGATGGTGCTCCGAAGGTACAACCGTTCTTCGCAGCGGTCGCGCTCGAAACGTTGCCTGAGGCCGCCTCGGGGTGTACGGTCGCCGTCACCGAGCAGATCGAGCTACCGGGGAATAACTCGAACGTTTCTCGCCGCTCGCGTTGCTCGACGGCGGTCAGCAGCTGCCGCACCACCGCGATCTGGGCGGCTTCCTCGTAGCCGGTGGCCTCGTACTCGGGCTCTCGGTGGACGCGCTGGCAGTCTCCGTCGGCGTCGTAGTCGCGCCGCCCGCGCGCGAACACGCCGACCAGAGCTCCCGTGCGATCGAACACGCCCGCCCCGCTGCTCACCGCAAAGGTGTCGCTGCTCAGGGTAAACGAGTCGCCGCGGCTCGGCCGTGGATCGACGACCCGAGCCCCATCGTCCACCTTCACCGGCAGGCCCGCCGGGTATCCGATGACGGTCACGGGCTCGTCCGCTTCGACCGGGGCGTCTCGAAGCACCGGCGGCGCCTCGACGGTCGGCGTTCGCTCGAGCCCTATCAGCGCCAGATCCACGTGGCAGGCCGAGTCCTCGGCTGACCGTGCGAGCGCCAAAACCTGGGCGCAACCGTATACCTCCTCCTCGGCCACGATGACGGGAGCGGCCGGGGCCAGAACGGCGTAGCCTCGGACATGCACGTTGTTCTTGCAGTCGGGCTGGCCCCCGGCATCGACCCCCAGGCAATGCCCGGCGGTGGCCACGACGCCGGGCGCGACCAGGACCCCGCTGCAACTGGCCGCGGCGGTCTGATCCGCGAAGCGCTCGCCCGCACACAGGGACTGAAGGGTGCCGAGCGAGGGAGCCTCGACAGCGTACGCCCCCTCTTCGACCGGCCGCAGGCGCTCCGGCGCCATCAGGGCGATCGCGAGCTCGCGGCCAAGAGCCACGAACGGTTCCTCCGCCTGATACAGCTCCACCCGATCGTCCTCGCCGTACACGATCGGCGCCGTGACGGTCGCCACCTGCGTCGGGACGCTCTCGACGGCGCAGGCCGCCGTGAACGGTGCGACCGCGAGCAGCAGCCGGGTCGGTCCTACTGGACCTACCCGCGTCGGCTGGGGCCGGTCGCCCAACGGGTCAGGGAGGACGGGATGCCTGGGCGCTAGAGGTAGCGCACGCAATGGTTGGTCCCCACGAGCAGCGTGTCGCCCAGCAAGACCCGGAGGTTCGTCGAGTCGTCACACTGGACGGTGTCGATGGCGGTGATCTCTCCAGCAGGCATCTGGTCCAGCGAACAGTAGCGCGGCTCGCCCGTCATCAGGTTGTTGTGCCGGAGGACCTCGCCCGTTTTCGTGATCGCCGTGGCACCTCCGAAGAGCACGGAGTCCAAGGCCAACGCCACCAGGTCACGCGGAACCTCGCAGCCGTACAGGTCGCCCTGGACCCCGAGCGCGGCCTGGATCCGCCCCCCGCCGACGATCACCCCGCCCAGATCGGCAGTACTGGCCCAGGTGAGGGGGTCGGTCCCAAGCGGCGGTTGCGCTTCCCAGGGCAAGAGGACGTACGCATCGTCAACGGCCCGCTGGAACCACTGCCCATCCTCGCCCACCGCGAGCGCCCAGCCCGAGGAGATGGACACGTGGTTCAGCCGCAACCCCTCGGCGACGGGGATCTCGGCCTGCCACCCGTCGCGGAAGCAGAATAGCCCGTGGCCGTAGGCGCACAACGCGGTTTCGGCCGACGTGACGTCGAAGACCAGGGCGCGCGCGTCGAGCTCATCGGGCAGCTCGGATCCCGGCAAAGCGGTGAGCTCGGTCGCCTGCTCGTCGCCGCGGAGCAAGCTACAGCTCGCGCCCGCGTCGTCGCACACCAACACGCTCACCGTCCAGCGGCTGACTCCGTCGCTGTCGAGCGCCACCGCGACCGGCGTGCCGACTCCGCTCGGCACCGTCCAGACCGCCTGGGTCTGGCCCGTCACCTCCTGCTCAAGCTCGTTGAGCAGGCTCACGACCTCGTAGCTCGCGTCGCCCCGGTCCACCAGTACAGCGCGTCCCCCGAGCGCGACGAACCGAGCCGTCGGCCCGAAGTCCGCGGCGTCGAGCAGCACCTGCCACACCGCGAACGAGGTCGCCGGGCAGCTCCCCACCTCCTCGGTGCAGCTCGCCCCGGCGCCGGCCGCGCCGGCACTCCCGGCCGCGCCGGCCAGGGCGGCACCACCACCGCCTCCACTGCCCGCGCCCGTGCTGCCACCCTCGGCCGGCTGCGCCGGCCTCGAGCCCTCGCGCTTCCCGCCGCAGCCCTGGACGGCCGCCATCACGACGACGCCGACCAGCGCGCTCAGCCCAAGTGCCGTCATCCTCATCATCCTCATCGCGAGCCTCCCGCCGTCAGACCGAGCGTCTGCACCACGCGGAACCCGGTGTACTGTCCTGCTCCTTCCGTGTAGAAGCGCTTCCCCGACACTGCCAGCGTCGGCCAGTAGTCGAACGAGCCGCCGCGGATCACGCGGAACATCGGGAAGCCCTCCGCGTCCGGGGCGTCTCCGTAGTGGGCGTGGGGCGAGGTGAGATCGAGCGGGTCGGTGCCGCCCCCCAGCGGATCCGTCTGCCGACCGGTGCCGTAGCCGAGCGGGTGGTACCGATCGTTGTTCCACTCGGCGGCGTTCCCGGACATGTCGTACAGCCCAAACCCGTTCGGCCGCTTCTGCGCCACGGGGTGGGGCTTGCCGCCCGCCATCTTGTCGGTGGCGGCGGGCCCCAGGGAGTTGCCGCAGTACCAGCCGATGGCGTCGAGGTTCGGGTCGAGGTTACAGTGGCTGTCGATGCTCTCCGG
>CAYOLF010000143.1:0-11884 GCA_964404725.1 uncultured Polyangiaceae bacterium | reverse complement strand
TCGCCGGTCGCACCCTGTCCCCCCTCGCCCCCCTCCGCCCCGGCTCCGCCCGCCGGGATTACCTCGGCATCCGCCGGGCAGGTGTCGGTGAGCGAGCAGTCCTCGCTGCTTTCGTGGCAGGCGGTGACGGTTAGAACGAACAGGCTCCAGCAGTAACGGCGCATCATCCTCGGCTCCTCGGCTCCTCGGCTCCTCGGCTCCCTGCGCGGGGCGCTCCCTAGCGGGCTCGCGCCGCCCTCCACCCGCGGTGGCCGGGCGGCCCCGCGGGCAAGGAGCCTCGCACGCCCACCCGCACCGCGTCGACGTCGACCGCGATCACGGGCGCAAGGCGCGCGCTCCGCCCGTCCTCGCGCGCCAGCAGCACCGCGAACAGCCCGGTCGCCGCGAGCCCCACCCCCGCGCCGACGAAGCTGAGATCGCGGGCCGTCCGGTCGCGATCCACCCGGTCCCACTCCTCCCCCAGCTCCGCACAGCCGACGGCGGTCGGGGACCGGGTGCAGCGAGTGTCGTCCGGGGTGTCGAGCCGTTCGGCCTCCTCGCGCGCGTCGTGCGCCAGGATCGCGAAGCCGACGCCGAGGCTCGCCCCGAGCGCGGTCGCGCCGGCGCTCACGATGAGCGGCACGAGCGCGCTCGGGCGGTGCGTCGCCGCGTCGCGCGCGGCGGGGGGCGCGGGGCCCACGGCTCCAGCGCCGCTCGGCGCTTCGGCGGGGGCTGCCGCCCCGGCGCCGCTCGCCTCGCCGGAGTCCTCGGCGAAGGTGAGGGTGGCGGCGTGGCGCTCGTCGGTCTTCGCCTCGATGTCCGTGCGCGTGGTCCGGCCGCCGCTCGCCGCCTCGAGCGCGCGGCGGCCCGGGAGTAAGAAGACGGGCGCCGCGAGCGGCGCGGTGCCGACGAACCCGCCGTCGACGCTCACGCGGGCGCCCGCGGGCGCGGTGACCGTGACCTCCGCCAGGCCCGTGCGCGACCGCTCGAGCAGCGCCGCGAGGTGCCGGCGCGTGTCCGGATCCTCGGACGGTGGGAAGAGGGCGAGCGCGCAGGCGGCGTGGGTCGCGGCGTCGGCGTCGCGCCCGAGGTGCGCCTCGATCTCGGCGAGATTCATGGCGACGTCGTAGGTCTGCCGCACTAGCCACACGCTGGCGTACAGGGCCCGCGCCGTCTCCAGATCGCCGCGATCCGCCGCCTCGGTCGCTTGCACGAACCGGGCGCGAGCCTCGTCGTCGTTCGCGGGCGGCGCGGGCTCGGCGCGCGCGACCGCCGTCGCGAGGAGGGCGGCCGCAGCCGCGGCCAGGGGGAATCGTCGACCCAGCTCCCTCACGGCGCATCTCCTTCCGTAGCTAGCGTCCCCCGTGGCCGCACCAGCCGCAGCCGCGGCCCGCTCGAGCCCGTCGCCGCCGGTGGCGGTTCGCTCGCCGGGTCCGCCGGCGTGGGCGCCGCGCTCGCCCGCGTGGGCGCGGCCGTTGGCGACGCGGTCGCGGCCGGTCGCGGCGCGGGAGCCGTCGCCCGGGGCACATCGGCGGCCTCGACCTCGACGGGGGCCGCGGCGCCCACCGTCACCGTGCCCTCGACCGCGCGTGCGTCGGGGGCGGGGTCGACCGGCGGCGACGGTCGCGCAGCGGCGGGGTTCGCGTCGCGGACCACGTAGGCCGGTCGGGTCCCGAGCACATGCGCCTGCTCGCGCGGGGTGGGGGCGGACGCTGCCGGTGCGTCGAGCCACAACAGGCCCGCGATGACGGCGCCCACGACCGTCCCCGTCGCGATGGCGATCCCCAGCCCGAGGTGCGACCGCGCCCGGGTGGGCGGCGGCACGACGCCGTCGGTTGCGCGCGCACCCGGCGTCGCGTCGGCCGCGCCGTCTCCCGGCGCGGGCGGCTCGCTCAGGACGGGGGGCCCCGTCGGCGTCACCGCCACCGCGAGGGGGTCGCCCGGGAGCGTCTCTCTGGAGCGCAGCGCAGCGACCTCCGGATCCGCGTCGTCGCGCTGGAAGCGCGCGAGGACGCGGTGGTCGCGCCCGACGACGATGGGGGGCGCGTCGGAGCGGGGCAGGGGTGCCGACGGCGTGAGCGTGGGGAGCGGCGGTGTGAGGGCGGGGAGCGGTGGCGAGAGGGCGGGGAGCGGTGGCGAGGGCGCGGGGAGCGACGGCGTCTCCTCCGCGGCGGGGGGCGGCGGGCTCCAGGCGATCCACTCGGGCGGGATGGTGTGGATCTCGGCGTGCACGCGCGGCGCACCCGTTGGCGAGGGTGGGGGCGGCGGAGCCGGGCTCGGGCCCGCCTCCGGGGGCCGGCCGGCAGCCGGGCGCGGCGGCGCGGCGGGTCGAGCGCGTCCCGGGTCCGTCATGGCCTAGGCTCCCCCGGGCTCCGCTCCGCGTGCCCGTCCGCGGCGGCGTCCAGGCGCGGCGCCGTCCCCAGCACGGCGAGCAGCGCCCCGAGCAGCAGGGCGCCGGTGAGGATCAACGGCACCCAGCGGCGGTCGATCGACGCGGCCCAGACGGAGCCGCGCCGGGGAGCACCCGTCCGACCCTGCCCGGTGCTGCGCGCGCGCGGGTCGCGGTGCGGGTGCGACCGCGTCGACGGCGCCGGGAGCACGCACTCCGCCAGCAGCTGCCCGAGGCGCACCCGGGCGCCGTCGCGCTGGGCCTCCCTGCCGGCGGCGAGCACCCACAGGGCCTCGCGGATCCGGCGCTGCTCCTCGTCGCCGTAGCGGGTCAAGAGCAGCAGCCCGAAGTGCGCGAGCTGGATGTCCTCGAGGCTGCCGCTCGCGAGGTGGACGAGCGCCTCGGAGGCGGTGGGATCGCGGTGGGCGAGCGCCGGGAAGGTGCTGGCGCCGACCAGGATCCGGGTGGCGCGGAGCGCGTCGTCGCCGAAGGTGCGCGGCGCGTTGGTGCGCGCCTGCTCGACGAGCGCCGCCACCGCGTCGCGCGCCCGCGTCGCCGCGCCCGCGTCGAGCGCGCCGGCCCATTCGCGCAGCCGCACGCGCAGCGCCGCGCGCTCGTTGCGTCCGAGGGCGGTCATCGCGAGCGCGGCCTCCTCGACCCGCCGCACGTGCACCGCGTCCGCCGAGAGCACGGCGGCCAGATCGCGTTCCATGCTGCGGCCGCTCTCGTCGCGGCTCGCGAAACGGACGGCTCCGAGCATGGCCTGCGCCTCGAACGATCGACAGGCGGGGTACTCGCCGGGGCGCAGGTGCTGGAGCCAGTCCGGGTGGGGCGCAGCCTCGGGCGCGAGGGCCGCGGCGGCGTCCGCGGCAGCGCCCTCCCGCCCGGCAGCGAGCGGGGCGGCGGCGCCGTCGGCGGCGCTCGCGGCTTGGGACCGCGGCGAGCGCAGCGGCGGGGAGCCGAGCGGCGCCGTGCGCACGCCCCGCGCCCCCGTGCGCGCCGCTAGCGCGGGGCTCCCGCCGCGGCCCCGGTCGCCCGCGCGCGCCGCCTCCAGCACCTCCACCACCTCCCCCAGCGTCTGCGGCCGCTTCTCGGGGGTCTTCTCCAGCATCCAGTGCACCAGGTCCGCGACTGGCTCCGGCGCTTCCGGCCGGTGCAGGCGCAGGGGCGGTGGCTCGGCCGCCATGTGCCGCATGCCGAGCTCGTGGGCCGGCGGCAGGTCCAGCGGCCCCGGCCCCTCCGAGAAGGCGTGCCGTCCGGCGACGAGCTCGTACAGGACGTGACCGAGCGAGTAGACGTCGCTGCGCGGGTCGCCGGGGTTGCCCTGGAACCGCTCCGGCGCCATGTACGCGTAGGTGCCGAGGAGGCGCATCCGCTGGGTGGTCTTGAGGCTGCCCCGCCGGAACTTCGCGGTGCCGAAATCGAGGACGCGGATCTCGTCCTCGGGCTCGACGACGAAGACGTTCTCGGGCTTGAGATCCCGGTGGACGACGCCGGCCGCATGGGCCGCCCCGAGCCCACCCGCGATCTCGAGCGCGTAGCGGAGCGCGAGCGGGAACGGCAGCGGTCCAGTCGCGAAGAGGCGATCGCGCAGGGTGCGCCCCTCCAGGAGCTCCATCGCGAACCAGACCACGCCCCGCGCCGTCGCCCCGCCGTCGAACACGCGCACCACGTGCCGGTGGTGGATCGCCGCCAGCGCGCGGGCCTCTTGCTCCATGCGCGCCGGCAGGTCCTCCTCGGGCTCGTACAGCGCCTTGAGCGCCACCCGGCCCCCCGTGAAGCAGTGCACGGCCGCGTACACGACCCCCATGCCGCCCCGGCCGAGCACGTGCTCGATCCGGTATCGGTCGGCGCAGATCTCGTCGACCTGGAACGGCAGCAGCGGTTCGTTGTGCATCGACGGAGCCGGCACGGCCGGCGGCGTTCTCCCGCACGGGTCCCGGCCGGGTGGCGACAATGTCGCCTCGTCGGCCGCCGATCGCAACCGGTTGCGCCAGGCCGACCCTCGAGCCCCATTCGGTTCGCAAGCCGCGTCGTGGCCCCGAATAATGCCCCCCTGCGTGGCGAGGGCGCGTCGTTCCGGGTGCCCGGGGCCGGATCTGCTGCCGGCGCGTTGCCCTAGGTCGTTGAATTTCCGTGGCAATCAAGCCGACTGCGGCCCCAGGGCGTCGGCGGGTCGCGCCGGGGCCGCGTGGTGCCCCGCCAGGGCGCGCCGTCGACTTGTCCGTTATTGCTCACCACCGCAAGAACGGACCAAAGGGGGCGGCTCACTGGCTGGGATCCGCGTCGAAGCAGCAGCGGAAGCCCGTGTCGAACAGCTTGAAGCTCGGCTCCACCTTGAAGAAGTCGAAATCGCAGGTCGCGCTGTCCGCCGAAACCGTGGCGTAGCCGCCGCCGAGCAGCGGGTAGACCGCGTGCGGGAGCGAGGTGGGGCCGCCGCAGAGCCCCTCCACGCAGGGGTCGCCGCCGCAGCATTGCGCCGCGTCGTCGCAGGCGACGCCGCGGGCGCGGCAGCCGGTGGCCTGGCCCGCGTTGAGGCAGTAGCCGCCAGCGCAGCTCCCGCTCTCGCCGACGTTCGTGCTGCAGCGGTCGTCGTGATCGCAGCAATGATCACCGGTGCTGCAGCGCTGGCCGCTGAGGCGGCGCTGCTGGGGCGCGCTCGTGCCGAGGGACCCGCAGACGCGCTGGTAGCCGCTCGGCGCGGTGGGGTCGAGCGTGGAGCTCCCGGCGCAGCAGTCGATCGCGCAGGTGGCCGCGGCGGTGGCGTCGTCGGTGACGCCCTGGGCGCAGACGGCGCGATCGCGCTGGCAGCGGACGATCTCGCGGGCGTTCCCGGTGATGTCGTAGGCGTCCAGGCTATTGCCGAGCTCGGTCACGCTGGTCCAGTCGGCTCGGCAGCCCCCCCTCGTCGCCAGGAACGCCGTCGGCAAGAGGCCGTCCTGGTCGCCCGCGGTCGTGCCGCTGGTGTCGTAGGGCGCGAGGTTACAGTACGGCCCGCCGATGGTCGGTGGGTACACGGCGTCGTTGTTGCAGCGGCTGAGCGGCCCGTAGCCGAAGAGGCAGTCGTTGACGACCGTGGTGCCCTGGTTCACCCGACAGGTGTCCTGCCAGTCCCCGAGGTCGCAGACCCGGCCGCCCAGCGCGTCGCAGACCTGCTCGACCTCCCAGGGCGTCACGTTCACCCAGGGGATCCGGCTCGGCATCGAGCAGGCGGCCGTCGAGTCGAGCGTCTCGCCCGGGGGCGCCGCGAAGAAATAGCCGTTCCCCGAGCCGCTGGAGGTGTCGGTCGCGCTGGGGCGGCTCGCCTCGTAGGCGAACATCCAGAGGCTCGTGTCGACGCGCACGACGGCCGGCCGTACGAAGCTCGGGCTGGTGCCGGGGCTCAGGTACCCCTCATCCACGCTGCCGTCGCAGTCGTCGTCGAGGCCGTTGCACGTCTCCTCGAGGGGAGCGGCCGGCGTGCCCGTGCATTCGGTGCGGGTCCCGGCGTCGTCGCCGGTGGTGTCGCACTGGAAGCTGCCGGTGACCTGGCAGGCGCCGAGGCCCACCGGGCAGGCCTCGCCCTTGACGCCGCTGGTGGCCAGGGGCCGAACGAATTGCTCGTCGGCGATCCCGCTGCAGTTGTTGTCGAGGCCATCGCACGGGTCGAACATCCCGGCGCAGTAGCTCGGGTGCTCCCCGGTACAGTACCCGGCAGGGAAGCTGCAGCGCCAGGCGCCTTCCGTGCAGGCGACGGTGACGCCGGTGGTGCAGGCCGGCTCGGTCGCGGTGGAGGAGACGCCGCAGACCTGGGTCGAGGAGGGGACGGCGGGCGGGTTGTCCGGATCGAGGGCGTCGGCGAAGCAGTCGCAGTCGTCGTCGAAGCCGTTGCACTGCTCGGTGTCGCTCGTCTTGGTGCAGGCGCGCTCGCACTGGCCGGGGCCGTCCGCGGCGTCGCAGTCGATGCGCCCGGCGAGGCAACCGCCGAAGACGCAGGCGCCGTCCACGCAGCTCCAGCTCGAGAAGACACTGCCGCCGGTGCAGTCGTGGCCGCACTCGCCGCAGTTCAATACGTCGCTGTCGAGGTTCGTCTCGGCGTCGATGTCACCGTCGCAGTCGTTGTCGACCCCGCAGGTGTCGGCGGTGCCGGTCGGGGGCCGGGTGGCACCCAGGCACTGCCTCGTGCCACCGACGCAGCGGCGCTGTCCGGGGGTGCAGCCGCTCACGCCGGTGGACCCCGCTGGGAGCGCCGGCGGCTCGTCGCAGAGGCCCGCCCAGTCGCTCGGCGGCAACGCGCAGACCGACCCGACCCCGGTCGCCAGGCAGAGCAGGCCCGCGTCGCAGTCGCTGTCGTCGGTGCAGTCCACCGGATCGGTGTCGCGGGGCAAGGTGCCGTCGATGACGCCGTCGCAGTCATCGTCCTTGCCGTTGCAGACGTCGCCGGCGGCAGGATCGATGTTGCCGAGGCACGACAGCGCGCCGTCGGCGCAGCTCGACACCCCGAGGCGGCAGACGCCGGTCCCCGACTCGCCGCAGGCCGAGCCCGCGTCGATGAGGTTGTTGTCGACGGTGCCGTCGCAGTCGTCGTCCTCACCGTTGCAGGTCTCGTCGAGCTCGCCGGCGCGGATCACCTGGGGGCCGGTGTCGGCGTCGCACCTCGCGTTGCGCAGGCCCGTCTCGGGCACGTTGGGGCTCTCGGCGAGCAGGTCGTTCGAGTCCGGGTCGCAGCAGCTGACCAGACCGCCGATGCACTTGGCGAGGCCCTGGTGCTCCTCCGCCGCGCAGGCGCCCTGCGTGCCGCCCGCGCAGGCCTGCCCGAGCCGCGGGTCGTCGGTCTCGAGGCTGGGATCCGTGTTGTCGATCAGCTTGTCGCAGTCGTTGTCGCGGCCGTCGCACATTTCCGGGCAGTCGTCCGGGTCGGCGCAGGGCTCGCCGTCGGCGCCGGTGGGCGTGCACTGGTACTCGCAGCCGTTGTCCGGGGATTGGTCGGCGTCGAACCAGCCGTCCTCGCAGCGCTCGATGACGCAGGCGGTGTTGGCGGCCGTGCAGGTCTCGTCGCCGGTCGCCGTGGTGACGCAGGCAGGCACGGCGTTGGGGGTCACGCACTTCTTGCCGCAGACGCCGCAGTTCTCCACGTCCTCGCAGGTGGGGACGTCCTCGTCGATCTCGCCGTCGCAGTCGTCGTCGGCGCCGCAGCCGACCGCGCCGCCGAGATCGGTCTGGTTCTCCCCGTCGGGGTTCCAGGGGCAGTAGTACTCGCAGCCACCGACCAGCGGATCGAGATCGTAGTAGTCCGTCTCGCACCGGTCGTAGCCGCAGCGACCGGGCTCGGAGCCGTCGAGCTCGTCGGGCGGGTCGCACTCCGGCCCCACCACGTGCACCTGCTCGAGGCAGGAGTTGTCGCAGGTGCCGCAGGTCAGCGCGCTCGCGAAGTTGACGTCCTCGTCGATCTCGCCGTCGCCGTCGTTGTCGACGCCGTCGCAGGCCTCGTCGTCGAAGGCGCCCTGGCCGCCCTGGCCGTCGGGGCCGGAGTCGACGTTGAGGATGGGGTCGGAGTCCGGGCCGGCGTCGATGAGGGAGATGCTGCCGGCGGCGCCGGGGAATGGCCCGCCGCCGCCGCTGCCGTCCGCCTCGGGACCGCAATCGTCCCAGCAGAACGCCTCGGTCTGGCAGCCCGTCGCGCCGAGGGACAGCGCGCCGAGGCCCAGCGCGCCGAGGAGCGAGAGCCCGAGGGCCCGGAGGTCACGGCCGGTCATCGGGCACCTCCCGTCGCGCGCGCGGGGCGCTCGTCGTGGCGGTCGCGGTCCGGTCGCCGTCGCCGCCTCCGCTCGAGCAGCAGCCCGGCGAGCAGCGCGAGCGCCGCGCCGGCCGCCGACCGCGAGCCCGGCGCCGTGCGGCAGGAGCAGCCGCCGCCGCCCGTCGCCAGACCCCAGGCGCGGGGCGGCTCAGGGAGCGGCTCGACCTCGTCGCCCCCGTCCTCGCTCGCGTCACCGGCGGTGCCGGCGACGCCGACGACCCAGCCGCCGCTGCCCTCCGCGTCGCCGCCACCCTGGCCGCCCTGGCCGCCCTGGCCGCCCTGGCCGCTCGAGCTGGGAGCGACGCAATCGCCGAGCTCGCAGACCTGGCCCTCCGGGCAGACGACCCCCGTGCAGGGAGGATCGCCGCAGGCGCCCGTGGCCGGATCGCAGTAGGCCCCGTCGGCGCAGGGCAGGACCACCGCGGCGTCGCAGCGCGAGGGGCCGCAGGTGAGAACGCCCTCGCCATCGTCCTGACAGAGCTGATCCTCCGCGCAGGGCTCCGCGCAGCCCGTCGCCACGCAGTCGCCCTCCACGCAGCGCTCGATCGGCTCGCAAGCGACGCCGGCGCAGGAGGCGACGCAGCGCGCCTCCGTGCGGGTGGCGTCGGGCTTGCAGACCTCGGTCGCGCCGCAGGGGTTCGGGTCGCAGGGGTCGTCAACGCAGGCGCCGCCGCTGCAGAGATCCCCGGCCGTGCAGCCGAAGAAGTAGCAGCTGTTCTGCGGCTGGCACTGCCCCGTCGCCGGGCCGGTGGGGACGCAGGCCTGCCCGTCCGGGCACTCCACCTGGAAGCAGGGGCTCTGGCAGCCTGCCGTGCCCTTGCACACGCACTCGGGCAGGTGCGTCGCGCCGGGGACGCTGCCCGCGGGCGCGCACTGGATCACGTTGTTGACGCGCACCGTCTTGCCCGAGCAGTCCCCGCAGGGATCGGTGAGGCAGAAGCAGCGGACCTCGCCCGTGTGGCTCTCGGGGAGCTGCAGCTGCTCGGAGCCGGTGGGGCAGGGGAACTCGCCGCCGGTGCAGGGCTCGAGGCAGAAGCAGAAGTCGCCTGTGTCGACGCAGGACTTTCCCGGCGAGCACACGGTCGGCTCGTCGACATCCCCGTCGCAGTCGTTGTCGGCGCAGTCGCACGCTTCCGCCTGGGCGCCGACGCCGCCGACGCAGACCACCAGGCCGCTGACGCAGCCGAGTTGCCCCTCGGCGCAGAGCCCCTCGTCGGTGCCGCAGGGGTCGCCGATCCGGCGCGCGGGGCTGGCCGGATCCAGCGGGTCGACGGTGCCGTCGATGCCGTCCGGCGCCGGCCCGGCCTCGTCGGTCAGCCCGTCGCAGTCGTTGTCCTTGCCGTCGCAGATCTCGGGGGCGGGCCCGACGCCGCCGATGCACAAGAAGCCGCCGTCGCCGGCCTCGGTGTCGCACTGGCTCTGGCCCGGGTGGCACTCGCCCTGGGTGCGATCGCCGGGATAGGTGGCCGCGTCGTAGGCCACGGCGCAGGCCGCCCCGAGCGCCAGCCCGTTGTCCGTGTCGCCGTCGCAGTCGTTGTCGAGGCCGTCGCAGAGCTCCGGGGTCGGGCCCTGGCCGGTGCAGGCGATGGTCCCGGCGACGCAGGCGTTGACGCCGGTGGTGCACTCTCCCGTCTCGATCCCGCAGGCGTCACCGAGCGGTGAGCCGGAGACGCCGTCGTCGAGCTCATCGTTGCAGTCGTTGTCCACCCCGTCGCACACCTCGTCCGTGGGGACGCGGCCACCGTCGCAGACCCAGCGATCGACGACGCACTCTAGCGTGCCGGTGTCGCAGGGCGAGGTGAGCGCGCCCGGCCCCCGGCAATCGCCGCCGTCGGGCGGATCCCAGGCGAGCCCCGTGGTCGCCGGATCGCCATGCACGCAGCTCGTCCCCGCGAGCGGCCAGCAGCCGGGATCCGCGGGGGCGTCGTCGAGGTTGTCCTCCGAGTCGGACAGGCCGTCGCAGTCGCCGTCGATCCCGTCGCAGAGCTCGAACGGATCGGGGTTGATGCCGTCGCCGCCGCAGACGATGCGGCCGTCGACGCACTCGGTGGTGCCCTTCTGGCACTTGCCCACGTCGGTCCCGCAATCCGCGATCCCCTCGCCGGGTAACAGCTCGCCCCCCTCGCGCTCGTCGACCAGGCCGTCGCAGTCGTCGTCGATGCCGTTGCAGAATTCCTGGTCGAGCGGCCCCACGCCGTCCTGGCACGCGCCGGTGAACTCGCCGTCGACGCAGGGCCGGTGGCCCATCACGCAGCGCGAGTCCGGGTGCTCCGCGTCCCGGTACACGACCCCCGTCGGGGTGCCCGGCATCACGCAGGGCTCGCCCGGGGAGCCGTCGTCGGCGACGCCGTTGCAGTCGTCGTCCACGCCGTCGCAGGTGGTGTCGTCCGCGGCGGGGTCGTCGCTGCACGCCGACCAGGTCTTGGAGGCGCCGACGCTGGCGCCGGGCAGCCCGGTCGCGTTCACCTCCTCCGCGCAGGAGATGACGCCGGAGCAGGCCGGGTTGGGGCTGGTGAGCAGCCCGCAGGGGATGTCCGCGAAGCCCTCGTCGATCCGCGCGTCGCAGTCGTTGTCGATGCCGTCGCAGATCTCGGGCGAGGGCACGCAGGTCCCGCAGTCGAGCGGGGGCGCCACGTTGTCGATCAGCACGTCGCAGTCGTCGTCGACCCCGTTGCAGGTCTCCGGCACCGGGCAGGCGGGGCATTTGTTGAACCCCTCGTCCACCAGGTTCGCGTCGAACCCCGCCGCCGAGGCGATCACCTGGGCGTCGCAGTTGTTGTCCAGGTCGTCGCAGGCCTCGCCGGGGTTCTGGCAGAGCCACTTCGATTCGGGGTTGGTGGTGTCCGTCGCGGCGTCCCAGCAGGGCAGGAACCAGCGGTCGCCCCGGGGATTGGTCGCCGCGTCGATGCTGGCGCGGAAGGCGGTGAGGCAGTCCTCGCGCGACGAACCGGCGCCGCAGCATTGCTCGAGGTCGCCCACGTAAGCCGGGTCCTGAAGCGCCGCCAGTGTCATCGCTGTCTTGTTGCGGTTGCACCAGGTCTTGGCGCCCTCGTCGGTGCAGCCGTTGCAGTTGTCGTCGAGGTTGTTGCAAGACTCCGGCGGGATCGCGCTCGCGATGATGCTGGAGAGGGCCGTCGAGAGCTGGACCTCGTTGCTGGCGATGTACGCGCGCTCCGTGCCGCCGCCGTAGGCGATGTTGTCGACGCCCGCCACCTGGCCCAGGGCGATGACGTGGGTGCGCACGGAGAAGACGTTGCTGCCCACGGTGACCCCCGCCAACAAATCCGCGGCCGCGTTGGAGGCGCAGGCGGCCCGCGGGTTGCTGGTGCCGGAGTTCGGCTCGCACCACTCGTCGCCGTCGGTGAGCAGGATGACGTTGACCGAGCGGCAGGCGCGCTCGGTGGCCGTCAGCGGGGTGGCGAAGGCGCGGCTCCCGTCCGTCGGGTCCGCCCAGCCGGAGGTGAGGTAGCGCTCGGCGTCGCGGAGCAGCCCGTGCAGCGGGGTGCCGCCGCTGGCCCAAAGTTCGACGCAGTCGCCGCACTGGTTGTCCACCCAGCGCAGCACGTCGGCGAGGTTCGAGGTCGTCCGCGCCGTCGGCGTGGCCCAGTAATTGTCCTGCTGGATCCCCACCAGGACGTTGCCGCCTCGCGCCCCCTCGTTCAGGCCCGCGGTGGAGTCCCCGGTGCAGCCGCTGGCCTCCGACCAGGGGCCGGTGCCGCTGCCGGGCGCCGGATCGCCGG
>CAYOLF010000142.1:0-11956 GCA_964404725.1 uncultured Polyangiaceae bacterium | reverse complement strand
GAGGCATTTTCCGGGCCTCCGTCGCTGTCGGCAACCTGTTCGGTGCTCTAGGCTCCGCGCGCCGCGAGGATCTCCGCCATGAGCCAGCCCAGCCCGCTCCTCAGCCCCCTTTTTCGCCTCGACGGTCGCGTCGCCCTGGTGACCGGCGCGAGCCGAGGCATCGGCGCCGGCGTGGCCCGTGCGCTCGCCGCCGCGGGCGCGCGCGTCGCCGTGGCTGCGCGCGACGAGGCCCGCCTCGACGCCCTCGCCGCCGAGATCGGCGGCCTCGCGGTACCGATGGACCTCCGCTCCGTCGCCAGCATCCGCGCCGGCACCGATCGCGCCGCGTCGGCACTCGGCGGGCTCGACGTCCTGGTCGCCAACGCCGGGCTCGGCGCCAACCACCCGGCGCTGGACGTCACCGAGGCCGACTTCGACGAGTTGATGGCCGTGAACCTCCGCGGCCTGTTCTTCTCTTGCCAGGCGGCCGCGCGGCACCTGATCCCGCGCGGCCGCGGTCGCATCGTCGCCATGAGCTCGCAGGCGAGCCTGGTCGGGATCCGCGATCACGCCGTGTACTGCGCGTCCAAGGGCGGCGTGAACCAGCTCGTCCGTGTGCTCGCCCTCGAGTGGGGCCCCCTCGGCGTCACCGTCAACGCCGTGGCGCCCACCTTCGTCTACACGCCGGGCACGGCCGAGCGGCTCGACCAGCCCGACTATCGCCGCCGCGTGGTCGAGCGGATCCCGGTTGGCGACGTCGCCACCATCGACGACGTCGCGGGGGCGGTGATCTACCTCGCCTCCGACGCCGCGCGCATGGTCAACGGTGCCGTGCTCCCGGTGGACGGCGGCTGGACGGCGCAGTAGCGGGCGAGCCGGGAACTCACCCGGGGGCCCGGTGTCCACCGCTGCATGAGCGACTGCGTCATCCTCACTCGGTTCTGGGACGAATACCCGCTCGACACCGTGGTCGCCGAGGTCGGCGAGCAGTTCGAGGTCGGCCCCTTTCACGGCCAGGTGAAGCCCGCCGCGGGCGAGGGGGAGGCCCTCCTGCTCTCCTACACCGGCGAGGGGCCGAGCGCGCGGCTGGCGGTGCCGCGGAACGGCTCCTCTTGGGTAGCGCGGGGCCCGCTCGCCTACCGCGTCGAACGCACCAGCCTGGCGCCCCGGGCGAAGCGGCGCCTGCGGCCCGACCTCGGCGTGGTGCTCGGCGCTGGCTTCGCCCTCGCCGTGGTCGCCTCGATCCTCTCCTGGTCGGCGATGTGCCCCCCCGAGCTCGGCGCGACCGACGAGCTCGGCTCCGCCCTCGCCGCGCGCCCCGCCTCCATCCGGCGCGGCGCGGATCCGGGGGGGACGGCGCCGGACCACGGCACCACCCCGCGGCTCTCCGTGCGCCCGACCGAGGGGGTCGAATAGGCGGGGTCGCGCGCTCCGCTCCGGTCGCCGCCCCCCGCGATCCGTGACGCCTGGATCGGCGTGGCTGGTCCGGTCGTCGAAGCGGCGCCCGGAGGGAGGGTCGAGCAGCGCCGAGACCTCGTCGGGGCATTGCTGCGCCGCCAACTGCAGCTCGGTTTCGCCGGCGGCGACGTGGCCGTCGACGAAGACCGCGGTGCAGTCCCGCACGAGGCCGCTTGCGTGCCCGTTGTTGCAGGCCGCGGCCGCGCGCGCCTCGGGATCGCTGCGGTTCCCGCTCCCTCCGCCGCTAGACGGGCCGCCAATCCCGGATTGCTGCTGTCGGTGCGATGGAGCCGGCTCCGCCGCGGCTTGACCTTACGCATTTTGCGCATATGCTCAAAACGCTTGGGCGTGGCCAGGGGCGCTCTGGTCCGCCGGAGGCGACTCATGACGGAGCAAGGGGCCCCGGCTCGGGGTTGTATCGTCTGCATCGCGGGGCGTCCGCTCGCGGGCAAGACGACGGCGGCCGCCATGCTCGGGGAGGAGCGGGGCTGGCCCGTCGAGGAGGCCGACGCGCTCGGGGCTCGCGTGCTCGAGCCGGGCGAGCCGCCGCCATCCTCGCTTGCGCGAGGGCGCGGCCGCTTCCAGTACTCCGACGCGGCGCGGGTCGAGTTCGAGGCGCCCGAGCGCTTCCAGGCCGAGCTCCGGGAGCGGCTCCGGGCGGTGACCTCCCCCATCGTGCTGGTGGGGGTCCGGAGCCTGGTCACGATCCGCTGGCTCGAGGCCAACTACCCCCGCCGGGTGTGCCTCTTGTGCCTGTCGGCGCGCGTTCACGTCTGCTGGCGACGCTTCGTGGCGCTCACCGGTCGGCCCCGCGGCGAGTACGCGCTCCGCCTGGAATCCGCCATCGAGAGCGAGCAGGGCGCGCTGCACGACGGCGCCCAGCTGGTGCTCCCCAACGAGGCGTCGCTCGAGGTGCTCCGCGCTCGTCTCCGTCGCTTCATCGGCCCCGACGGGCGGGGCTACCGGACCCGCCCGGAGATCTGCTCGATCTGCGGGCAGCTCCGCCCCGTGCACCGCCGGGTCGGGCCCGAGCGCGTGCCGCTCTGCCGCCGCTGCTACGGCTGGGAGCTCAACGCGGAGCCCTGCTCGACTTGCCAGCAGCGGCGGCCCGTGCACTTCCGCGACGCCGCGGGCCGGCCGCTCTGTGCTCGCTGCTACCAGCGCACCTGCAACATCCAGATCTGCGCGAGCTGCGGGCGCGCGCGGCCCGTCTGTCGGCGCAACCTCGATGGAGACCCCGTCTGCAAGGACTGCCGCCTGCGCGGGGCCGACCGCGAGCACTCGCGCCCGAAGAGCTCCCCCTCCCGGCTGCGGTACGGCGGAACGGGCACCAGCGCGCCCTGAGGGGCGTTGCGGGCGGCGTCCCGGTGCGTTGGCCGGGGGCGACTCCGTCTGGCACAATGGCACAGGCACGGGGCGTCCCGATCAGGGGCAAGGCTGGAGAACCCCGCGCCAGGGCGGCCTGGAGGCCGTTGGGGCTTCTTGCCGGGACCTGGCACGGCCCATGCTTCACCGCCCGAGCACCAAGGAGGATCGACCATGCGCAATGCTTCCCGTCACCCGTTCCTGGCCGCTGCCGCTGCGGCCGCGGCGTTCGCCTTCTCCGCTCCGGTTCTGGCCCAGACGAGCGAGTGCGAATCCAACAGCGATTGTTCCGAGGGGCTGATCTGCGCGGTGGTCGGCAGCTGGGGTGCCTGCTCGGCGCCTGCCTGCCCGGAGGGCGGGGACTGCGATGTCGAGCCGGTCTGCGAGGAGGGTGAGATCCGCGAGTGCGTCGAGCCGCCCTGCGCGGTGGACGCGGACTGCGGCGCCGGCCTCACCTGCGTCGTCCCGGACGACGGCTCGCTCGCCTGGTGCGAGCCGTCGCCCTGCACCGTCGACGCCGACTGCGGAGACGAGGCCCTGAAGTGTTTCGAGGACACCTGGAGGGAGTGCACGGGGTCCGCCGAACCGACTGCTGACGCCTGTCCCCCGGGCTCGGATTGCCCCGAGCCGGAGGCGGTGGAGATCACCGAGGACTGCACGACCTACACCGAGCGCTTCTGCGCCCCGAAATACGTCGGCCCTTGCGAAACCGCGGACGATTGCGGCGAGGGGTTCGACTGCGTCCCGGCGGAGTCCTGCTGGTGCACGGGATCGGGCGGCGGTGAGGACATGCCGATCCCGCGCTCGGGCACGGGTGGCGCGTCGAGCGAGGACCGCCCCGACACCAGCTCGGGGGTGGGCGGCGCGCCTGCGGAGGATGACACCGTGGAGCCGTCCACGGGCGCCACCGACTCGGGTGGCGACGTCCCGGCGGAACCAACCTGTGGCTGCGAGCCCACCGGCACCAACTACTGCGAGCTGCAGGAGCTCCCCTGCGAGACGGACGCCGCCTGCCCCGAGGGCTGGTCTTGCGTCAGCGGGCCCACCGCCGTCGTGGACTGCGATCCCGGCGGGCCGGAGGAGGATTGCGTCCAGCCCGAGCCGGAGCCGGACCACTGCGAGCCCCCGGAGTGGGGCGGCTGGGTGACGCTCGGTGGCAGCGACGACAGCGACAGCCCCGGCGCCGGCGGCGAGGTCACGACCGACCCGCGACCCGCGGAGGACGGCGACAAGGTCGACGACCTCGACGAGGGCGAGGGTGGGGCTGCCAACGACGACGAGGAGCCCGCCGACGACGACGAGGACGATGGCGCGGACGACGTCGCCGCGGGGAACGCCGCCGACGCGGAGGACGACAGCGGCTGCCAGGTGGCCATGGGGTCGCGCGCGGGCGGTTCGGCGCTGGGCCTCCTGCTCGGGCTGGTCGGCCTCGGCGCGCTGCGCCGCCGCCGGTGAGCGCGGCCACACTCCCAGGTCGCTGACGACGCGGCGCCCCGGATCGGCGGGGCGCCGCGCGGCGTTGCGTCGCCCCTTGCCGCGGACGCTCACCAGAGCGCGTCGGTGACGCTGATGCCGAGGTTGGTGTACGTCGGGTCGGCGGTGATGCGTGTGCTCGGGGTGGCGGGCAGGCCCGTGCTCGCGCCGTGGAAGACGTCGACGAGGTCCCCGTTCGGCTCGGTCACCACCAGGTCGGGGAAGCCGTCGCCGTTCACGTCGCCGCCCGAGGCGACGAGCTCGCCGAAATTGCGGCTCGCGACGCCGTCTGGGCTGTCGATCAGTGCTGGCGATTCGGCGTCGTAGAAGAAGACGCTCCCTTCGCCAGCGCTCCCGGTGTTGCGAGCTGGGGCGCCCACCACGAGCGTCCACTGCTCGAGCGACGTGGGCAGCCCTGTGAGCGATTTCCCGAAATTGGAGATCAGTCCCTCCGGATCCGGGAAGCGGGCGCTGGGAGTGGCGCCGATCCCGTCGGGTCCGCCGTCGAACCGGTCGACCAGGTTGATGCCGCGGGCGCCCACGGCGAGGTCAGAGTAACCGTCGCCGTTCACGTCGCCCACGGTGCGCAGCGCCTCTCCGAAGAAAGCCGCACCGATCGTCGAGGGGTCGGGGAGCAGCAGCACGCTCGGCGACGCCTGGGTGCCCGACGGGCCACCGAGGTGCACTTGGGCGAGCCCCCGTTGGCTGAGCCCGAAGTCGGGGTCCTTCGCGCGAGGCGCCCCGACCACGATGTCGCCGTACCCGTCGCCGTTCACATCGCCGGCGGAACCCAATCCCATCCCGAGCTCACAGTAGTCGTTGGCCGCCGCGCATTGCGGTGGCCGGTCGAGGGTCACGTCCGGCAGGGACGCTGCGTTGTAGCCCGAGCGACCGAGGATGACGTAGGCGGCGCCGCGCCCGGACCCATCGAACCATGGCGAGCCAACGAGCCAGTCGGCGAATCCGTCGGCGTTCACGTCCCCCACCCCGGCGACGGTGGAGCCGTACCGGCCGTCTCCCGAGACGGTGGGGAGGGTCTGGTAGGTGCCGGCCGGGATCCCGCTGGCGCCGCCGCGGAAGACGCGGACGGTGCGGGTGTCGCCCGCGAGGAGATCGGCGTATCCATCGCCGTTGACGTCCGCGGCGGCCACGGCGATGCCGAAGTTGTTGAAGTCGGTGTTCGTGATTGGCGTCCCGGCGCTGCTCGGCAGGCCCGTCCCGCTCCCGTAGAGCACGAACACCGCGGGGCTGCTGGCGGAGAACCTACCGGTGTTGCCAATCGCGAGGTCGGAGTACCCGTCGCCGTCGAAGTCGGCGGGAACGCGCCCCACCTCGAGGTAGCGCACCGCCGACCAGGACGAGCATGCGGGGCCCCGACAGGCGCGCACCCGCCAGTAGTAGCGGCGACCCGCGGGCGACGTCGTCGCCACGGCGAGAGGATCGGCGGGCCGCCAGGTCGGCGTAGCGACCCCGCTCGCCGATGCCTCCGGCGTGAGCATCTGGCACGACTGCATGTCCGTCGAGCTGCACGAGTCGTCCATCTGCACCTCGTAGGTCGGGACGGGGCAGTCCTCCGCGCGGACCGGCAGCCAGCGCAGCTCGGGCTGCAGGGTTCCGCGCGCCGCCGGCGCGCGGAAGCTCCCCGTGTACGCGCCGGGGAGCGGCCAGAGCGGGCGTGGCGTCGGGGGCGCCAGGGGTCGACCCAAGCAGCGCCCGGCGTCGCAGGCGTCGCCCTCCGTGCATGGGTCCAGATCGTCGCAGGCGTCTCCTTCGTTGCCGAGCGGCACCCGCTCGCAGGCGCCGGAGTCGGGGATGCAGAGCGTGGTGCCGCATTCGTCGTCCTCCGACGAGTCGCAGATCACCTCCGCGTCGTCGAAGACGCAGGTCGCGTCGTCGCAGCGAGAGACCCCGTTGCAGAGGTCGCCGTCGTCGAATGGGGCGCAGTCGGCGTCGCTCTCGCACTCCGGCTCGCTGCCACCCTCGCCACCCTCGCCACCCTCGCCGCCCTCGCCGCCCTCGCCCGCGCCGCCCGTGCCCTGACCGCCGGTGTGCTCGACACCGCCGGTGCCGCCCGACGCCGGGCTCGCGCCGCCGTCGCCGCCGGAGCCGGGGGTCGTGCCACCGGTGCCGCCCGTCTCGGGGCTCGCCCCGCCGTCGCCACCCGTCTCTGGCGCTGCGCCGCCGGACGCCATTGCGCCGCCCGGGTCGCCCGGGTCGCCCGCCTCGCCCGCGGTCCCCGTCTCGGCGCCGCCGTCGCCGCCCGTTACCGCGCCGCCCAGTCCGGCGGAGCCAGCCTCACCGCTGGCGCCTCCTTCGCCGGCTGCGCCCCCATCCTCCTCGGCGATCGCGTCATCGGGCATGTTCGTGGTGGAACGGCAGGCGCCGAGCGATGGGAGCAGTGCCCCGCAGGTGGCAGCGGCGAGCGCGCGGCCTCGGCAGCTCGATCGGACGCGATCCAGGTATCCCCTCGCTTTGCCCATGATGCCCTCTCCGGTGCTTTCCCGCCGGGCGCTCCTTGCGCCACGCCGCCCACGAGCCATCGCGAGCTCGCCAATCCTGCAATTGGACCATCCCTGCCGCTCGGGGGCAAGGACCGGCCCCGGGCGGCGCTGGCCTTTTCCCCGCGAGGCCCCGAGCCGCCGCCTTGTGGCTGCGCGCGCCGGCTACGCCGGGCGGCGGCGCGACAGCTCGCGCTCGATCACTGCCACGGCCTCGTCGGCGGTGGCGACGCAGACGGGCAGGTCGAGGTCGCGCGGGCTCGCCAGTGGGCGCTCGGGGCGGAGCATGGTGGCGCGGGCCCAGTCCACCAGCGCGTGCCACATGGGGCCGACGAAGATCAGCGGCACCTCTGGCAGGTGCTTCACCTGCAAGAGCTGCCAGATCATCAGCGACTCGAGGGTGGTGCCGATGCCGCCATCGACGACGACGAAGGCGTCCGAGAGGCGCGCGAAGTGGTGTAGTCGGGTGAAGAAGGTCCGGTGCGTGTGGTCCTGCTCGACGAAGGGGTTCGCTCCCTGCTCGAAGGGCAGCTCGACCCGGATGCCGATGGTCTGGCGGAGGTTCTCGGGATCGCCCTGGCGCTCACCCTCGTTGGCGGCCTGCATCAGCCCGGGGCCGCCGCCGGTGACGATGGTGCACCCGAGGGCGGCGAGCCGGCGGGCGAGCTCCCGGACCTCGGCGTACACGGGGTCGGCCGGCGTGATGCGCGCCGAGCCGAAGATACTCACGCGGTACTCGCCCTCGGGCGCAGGGCGCAGGCGGCCGAGGTCGTTGGCGGCGGCCCACAGGCTCGAGAGCACGGACTCGATGACGGCGTCGAGCGGCGGGGCGGGGGGCGGTTCCTGGCTCATGGCGCCCGATGTTAGCGCAGCCCTCGCCGGGGTCGGCGCATTTGACCCGCTCCACGCGCCTGACCCATGATGGTGTGCCCACGGTGGTTCCCATCCTCTCGGCGCTGCTGGCCATCGGCCTCTCTCTCGCCACCGCGAGCGCGAGCGCTCAGGCGTCGCTGGCCTTCCGAGTGGAGTCGCGCACCGAGGCGACGTGCCCGGCGGCGGACCAGTTCGCGCGGCAGCTCCGCGCGCGCACCCCCCTGGTCCGACCGGCGTTTCCGGACGAACCTGCGCTCGACCTCCAGATCGAGATCTCGGCGAGCGGACCGGGGCTGGTCGGTCGCCTGACGCTTCGCGAGCCGTCCCGGGCGACGACCGTTCGCGAGGTCCCCGGGGCGAGCTGCTCCGAGATCGTGAACGCGCTGGCGCTCATCGCCGCGGTCCTCATCGATCCAGGTGCGTCGAGCGAGCTGGGCGACGGGAGCGCCGAGGACCCTCCGCCGCCAGCCGCCCAGCCGCCGCCGCGACCGATCCCAGCCGAGCCCGCCCCGGTGAGGCCCCTCGAGAGGCGCCCGGCGGCCTCGCGCCGGGACGGCGCCGCTGCAGCCGCCCCGGCGAGCGAGCGGTGGTGGATGGGGGTGGGATTCGGAGCTGGCGTGGAGTCGGCCCCCACTCCGGTACCGGCGGCCGCCTTGTCGGCCGACGCGGTCGCGTCCGTTCGTTCGTGGCTCTGGGTGGGCGCCGCGGTACTGCACGCGCAGGGGGTCACCCTCTGGACCCCGGCCGGGAGCGGCTCGATCAGTTGGACGGCCGCCAGGCTCCAAGGCTGTCCGCTCCGTTGGCCTGCCTCGGGCCGCCTGGCGCTCCGTCCCTGCGCGCTCTTCGAGGCCGGGCAGCTCGGCGCGACGGGAGAACGCACCGTTGACCGTCAGACCGTGCGCGTCCCCTGGTGGTCGACCGGGGCGGGCGTCGTGCTGACGGCCAGCCTGGTCGAGCGGCTGAGCCTCGTCGGCCACGGAGGCGCCGTCCTGCCGTGGCGTCGGGAGCGGTTCTACTTTGCCCCCGACAGCGCCGAGAACACCGCGTTCCGGGTCCCGGTCGTGGGCGCCCACGGACGGCTCGGGCTGATCGTTCGCCTCAACTGATCGGACCCCCGGGGTCGCGACATCTATCCTCCTGGTGGTCGTGCGCTTCTCCCTCAGCCTTCCCCTCGAGCTCGCCGCCCCGCCCGCCGCGGCGGCCGCGACCCGAGAGCGAGAGGCACGCGCTGCGCAGCTCGTGCGCCGCCACCTGCGCAGCGTCTGGCGCACGCTTCGCAGGCTGGGCGTCCCCGCGGAGGCCGCCGACGACGCCACCCAGGAGGTGTTCGTCGCCGCCACGCGCAAGCTCGACGCGGTGGAACCGGGTCGGGAGGCGCCCTTCCTCTTCGCGATTGCCCTGCGCGTGGCCGCCAACGCCCGGCGCGCGAACGCGACCCGGCGGCGGTTCTTCGACGGAACCGGGTCGACCGCCGGCGTCGACGGTGCCCCGCCGGCCGAC
Source organism: uncultured Polyangiaceae bacterium (assembly GCA_964404725.1). GTDB lineage: Bacteria > Myxococcota_A > Polyangia > Polyangiales > Polyangiaceae > JAFGBI01. The sequence continues at coordinate 2,810 of CAYOLF010000142.1, read as the reverse complement.
GCGCTGCTCGACCATAAGCGGATGCGGGCGATGCTGGACGCGGTGCTCGATGCTCTCCCCGAGGACCAACGCACGGTGTTCGTGCTCGTCGAGCTCGAGGGCTGGTCGGCGCCCGAGATCGCTGCGCTCCTGAAGGTTCCGCTGGGCACCGTCGCCTCGCGCCTGCGCCGCGCGCGAGAGTCGTTCCACGAACAGGCCGAGCGCATCAGGTCCTTGCAGTCGTCCGGAGGCGAGCCATGAGGGATTTCGAGCCGTTCGAAGCCAACGAGTTCGAGCGCCGACTCCTGCAGGCTGCGGAGCACGACGACCCCCCACCGCAGCTTGCCGCCCGCGTCACGGCGGCGGCGGGCGTCGGGAGCGGCATCCTCACCGCTGCTTCCGCGGCTGCCGGTGCCGGGGCGGGCGGCGCGGGTGTCGCCAAATCCCTGGGGGTCGGGTTCGCCGTTGGCCTGCTGTTCTCCGTCGGTGCCGGCGAGGTGTTTCAGTCCTCGACGCCTTCGGCCCCCGTCGCTTCGGCGACCGCAGCGGCCGCTGCCGGCCCCGCGTTACCGTCGGGTCCTGCCCGCGGTGCCGCCGCTCCGGTTGAGGGGTCCTCTCGTCCCGCGGAGCCAGCGCTTTCCGCCCTGCCGTCCGCGGTGCGGGAAGGACCCGGCGCCCCGACCCGCCCGGCGCCCAGCCGCGGGCTCTCGGGACCGACCGGGTCGAGCGCCGCCCGAACGGCGGCGATCTCGGCCGACGCTACGTTCTCGGCGCCGAGCGCGGTCGCGTCCCTCCCCGAAGAATCCACCCTCACCGAGGAAGTGCGCGCGCTCGACGAGGCGCGGCGGTCCCTCCGCGAAGGAAACCCCGGGCGCGCGCTGGCGCTGCTCGACGGACGGCGGCGCGGCCCCCTCGCTGCCGAGGCCGCCGTCGTCCGCGTGGAGGCGCTGCTCCGGACGGGCCAACGCGCCGCCGCCGAGCGCGAAGCCGCCCCGATCCTGGCCTCGAACCCAGACGGCCTGCACGCGACCCGGGTTCGCGCCCTGCTCCGATGACCGCAGCCCTGGGATCGATCCGTTCACCTCGCGACATCCATCCCAGCATGAACGTCCGTCCCGCCCCCCTCTTGACGCTGTGTGGTCTGGGACTTCTCGGTCTTGCCTGCCGAGGCGAAGCCCAGCGTCTCGGCGGCAGGGAGGCCGACGACGGAGACGGAACGCTTCCGGGCGGCCTCGGTGGGCAGCACCAGCCCGCCACTGGCGCGCCGGGGGGCGACCAGGAGCATGGCGGCGGCAGCCCGGAGTTCAGCGGCGGCAGCAGCCCGGAGTTTGGTGGCGGCAGCAGCCCGGAGTTCGGTGGCGGCAGGGGAGCCGGCGCCGAGGCAACTGGTGGCCGGCCGTCGGGCACTGACGCGGATTCCGGCGGCTCCGCGGGCACCGTTGGTGCTGACGGAAGTGGGGGCGAGGGCGGCTCCGGCAGCGACCGCATCCCTTGCGGGGCGCTCACCTGCGAGCATGGCGCCCCCTGTGTCGAGGTGCTCGGCGAGCGCGTGTGCGATTGTCCCGCCGGGACCTTCGGCGCCGAATGCCAGATCTCGAGCGTGGCGATCACCGCGTCGGGCACGGCCACGTGCCTCCTGCTCGATGACGGCACCGCGCGCTGCTGGGGCGCGGCCAGCTCGGGCTACCACGGATACACCGTGGATGCGGAGCCGCTCGCGGGGGATCTCACCTCCATCGAGTTCCTGGTCGGGATGGCCTGCGGAGTGAGCTCGGACCAGACGCTGCAGTGTAACGCGTGCGACGTGCTCCAGGAGACGACGGAACGCGTCACCGACGTCGCCTTCGTTTGGGGCAACGAGGGGGACATGGGCTGCGTGCTGCGGGAGGACGGGACGGTGTCCTGCGACCTCTGCTTCGGGGGTGAGTTGTCGGCTCCGAGCGGCGTCTTCACCGAGATCGCGAGCTACGGTGGCCCCTGTGGCCTTCGCGAGGACGGGATCATCATCTGCTGGGATCCCCTGGATCGGGGGGAAAACGAGCCTTGGGCGCCGACGGGGACGTTCCAGGCGCTCGGCAGCGGCGACTACCCCTGCGGAGTCCGTCACGATGGTTCGCTCGCGTGGTACGACAACGGAGTCGACGCCTCCGCGCTGGCCGCGGGGACGTACACCGCGGTGACGGCGGACTCGTCTTCCGTCTGCGCCCTGCGGCAGGACGGCAGCGTTGCCTGTGCGGGAAGCACCGCCGACGGTCCCCCGCCCGGCGAGTTCGTCGCTCTGAACGCCCACCTCGGCCAGCGCTGCGGCGTCCGCGCCGAGGGCACCCTGGCCTGCTGGGGAGCCCAGGCCCTCCCCCCGTTCGGCGTGTACGGCGCGATCACGGCCACCAATAGCCAGATCTGCGCGCTGCGCCCCGAGGGAGAGGTCCGGTGCTGGGGGGGCGGGGAGACCTCCGTGACGTCCGGGAGGTTCGTGGCGATGGATGCCGCTGCGGGACACGTCTGCGCGCTCGCCGTGGACGGCACCATCACCTGCTGGGATGTCACCGGCTGGCTCGATGCGCTAACCCCCCCGGAGGGCGTCTTCAGCGGCCTCAGCTGCGGAGCCCTTCACTGCTGCGGTCTGCGCGACGACGGGACCGCGGACTGCTGGGGGGACGACAGCGTGGGGCAGGCGACCCCGCCCTCGGGGCCCTTCACGTCGCTGGCAGCCGGGTTCAATCGCACCTGCGGGATCGCCGCCGACGGTCAGGCGAGCTGCTGGGGGGGCGACGCCGCGGAGGCATCGCCCCCTGCGGACGCGGTGTTCTCCCAACTCGCGGTGAGCGCGG
>CAYOLF010000141.1:0-12147 GCA_964404725.1 uncultured Polyangiaceae bacterium | reverse complement strand
CGGGCAAGCTGGCGGTCCTGCCCCATCCGACCGAGGGGACCCCCAACGGCACCCCACCCGCGCCGCGCCGGCCGATGGCCGACTAGTGCCGCGCGGCGGAAGTCGCGCGGGTTTCTCCTCCACGGGCGCCGCCTCGGTGCAGGGGTAGCCCATGATCGCCCACGGTTTGCCGGTGGGACGAGCGCACAGCGGTTGTCCGACGGTTGCCCTGGCCCTGCGCCCGGAGGAGCGGGCGTGGGTCGAGGCCGCGCGCGGTGCTGGTTGGTCATCCCGTGCGGCGCAGGAAGCCCGCCACCGCTGCGCGGTGTCACGCTTCCTGCGCCAGGGGGGGTATGACCAACCAGCACCCGCCTCCGCAGCTCCCGCACCACCGGCTCGTCGCCTATCACGTCGCCGTCGAGCTCCTGCTCGCCGTCAAGGCCGCCAGCATCCGCGACGCGAAGCTGCGGGACGAAGCCCTCCGTGCCGCGAAGAGCGCGGTCCTCAACATCGCGGAAGGCGCCGGTCGTGTCAGCCGCGCTGACAAGAACCGCGCCTTCACGATCGCGCGAGGGGAAGGACTCGAGGCCTTCGCAGCCATCGAAACCGCCGCCCTCGTCGGTGACGCCGAGGCGGCCCACGTGCACGCCTGCCTGCCCATCGCGCAGCGCCTCTACGCCCTCCTCACTGGCCTCCTCAGGTGAGGCCTTGGCCGAGGTTCACGTTCAGGTTCGGGTTCAGGAGCAGGAGCAGGAGCAGGAGCAGGCCCTGCACCTGCTCCAGAAACCTCCACCTGCTCCCGCACCTGCTCGTGCTCGACCACCAGTACTCAATTTGAACTTGCGCCGCGCGGCACTAGGCCCCGATCAGTCGGACCGCTGGGGCGACCCCCGAGCTGTCACGGCGGGTGCCAGGCGACCAGCACCCGGTTCATCGGGGTGATCGCGCTGGGGATGGTGGCCCAGTCGACGTGATAGCCGGCCGCCGAGAGCCGGTAGGTTCGGTCGACGTCGGTGGCCAGCGCCTTGCCGAGCGCGTGCCGCAGGCCGCGCTGCTTGAGCGGGGGCGCCGTCCGGTAGCAGCAGGGCATCACCGCGATCGGACCCCGGGCGGAGATGCCGAGGCCGAGCCCCGTGTCCGTCAGGTGCCCGCAGCCATGCACCATCACCAGCCCCGCCTGCTCGGGCACCAGGCGCTCGGCCTCGACGCGGTCGAGCGGGCACTCGACGTACTCCGCCTTCGCCTGCACCCAGGGTCCGATCTCGGTCACGGCCTCCCACACGGCGGCGAACGACTCCGGGCGGCGCTCGTCGATCAGCGTCACCCGCTCCACCGAGCGCTCGAAGAAGGCGTGGAGCAGCCCCGTGAGCCCGTGGCCCGCGCAGAGGTCGACCATGACGGGGCGTCGCACCCGCCGGCGCACCCGGTCGAAGAACTCGAACGACTCCAGGATCTCCTTGAGCGGGATGGCGCGCCGCTCGACCAGGGCGCGGCCGAGGCGATCGGGCAGCGTGTCGTCCGGGAAGACGTCCCGGCTCGCGCCGAGGTAGCGCTGGCGAAGCCCTGCCGCGCGCTGCAGGCCCGGCTGGTTGAAGCGACGGAAGACGTGGAAGCTCGGGTCGGCGGGCAACGGCGCATAGTACTCGATCCGCGCGCGGCGCACGGGAGCTCCCGACGACCGCGCATCGGTGGCGTCGCTCGCTCACCTCAACCAGAAGAACGTCGCCTCGTAGAGGCGGCCGAGGTCGTCGTGGACCTCGAGCTCCCGGCAGAGCCCCTCGACCTGGTTGGTGCCGAGCGTGAGGTGCTCGAGCAGCGCCAGCCCGAGCGGCAGATAGGGCAAGGTGATCAGGAACACGCCGAAGACCGCGAGCGCGAGGCTCGTGGTCGCCGAATCGCGGCGTGGGGTGGGAGCGGCAGCGTCGCCGAGGAGCGCGGCGACCTCGGGCGGTGGCCCGTCCGGTGGGCTCCGGGATGCGTCCGGTCGAGGCGACGGATCGGCGAACGCTGTCGTCATGCTGGCTCCGTTGGCGGTATTATGGTCCGACTCGCCCCGGCCCTCCCGCCTTGGCTCGCGAAGGGGGGCGCGCCTCCGATGACCCGCGCCGCCCTCACTCGGCGTGGAGTCCCGGTCCTGCCGCGGGATCGCACGACCCGTTCTCGTCCCGGGAGGCTCGCCGCGAGTCCCGGAGTGATACCGTCCCGGCGCGTGGGAAGAGGGGGCGTAAGCCCCGGCCAGATTCGCGATCGAGTGGTATCATCGGGGCTCGGGGTCGGCTCGAGGCAACCGTTGAACCGCGAGGACCGTCAGGCGCAAGAAGCCCTGCTGGATGTGGAGGGCGCGTCCCCGTCGACGGGAGCGAGCGACGGGCAAGCGCGCTCTGGCACCTGCTGGCAGGAGGAGCAGCCGCCGCTCGACACCTGTCCGCTCCCGCTCCCGCTGGCGACCACGCGGCTCGCGACCGGTCCCACGCCTCCGCCAATGCCCGGCGACCTCTTCGCGGGCAAGTACCGCCTCCTCCGCTGCCTGGGCGAGGGGGGGATGGGCACGGTCTGGGCCGCGCACAGCGTGCCGCTCGACACGGGGGTGGCCATCAAGGTCATCCGCACCGGGCTCACCACCGCCGCCATGGCCCACCGCCTCCTCAACGAGGCCCGCGCCGAGGCGAAGATCCGTCACCCGGCCATCGTGCAGTTGCTCGAGTTCGGGGCGACCGACGAGGGCGTCCCGTACCTGGTCATGGAGCTGCTGGAGGGGGAGTCGCTCCACGCTCACATCGTGCGGCACGGGCGGCTCGCACCGAGGGTCGCCGTCCCCATGCTGCTCCCCATCGCCCAGGCGCTTGCGGCGGCGCACGAGCAGGGGATCATCCACCGGGATCTGAAGCCCGAGAACGTCTTCCTCGCGTCCACCTCCGCGGGCACGCAGCCCAAGCTCCTCGACTTCGGGATCGCCAAGCTGAGCCGCGCCTACGATCCCGGCCTGACGGGCGCGGGGGCTCCGCTCGGGAGCCCGGCCTACATGGCGCCGGAGCAGGCGCTGGGGCTGGAGGTCGACGCGCGGGCGGACGTCTGGGGTTTCTGCATCATGCTGTACGAGGCCATCGTGGGCGCGCCGCCGTTCGAGGCGCCGACCTACGCGGAGCTCGCGCAGCGGATCGCGCAGGCCGAGGCGCCCACGCTGGCAGCCTCGGGCATCGCGGCGCCTGGGCTCGATGCGATCCTCCAGCGCGGCCTGGCCAAGCGGGTCGAGGATCGCTGGGAGTCGATGCCGGCCCTCGCCAGCGCGCTCTCGGAGTGGCTGGGGGTCCAGGGGATCTGGGCCGACATCACCGGTCGGACGCTGATGTACTCGGGGACGCCCCCGCAGATCATCACTTCGACCGATCTCGAGAGCGTGAAGCCCCCGAGCGTCTCGCGGCGCCCGAGCGCGGTCGTCGCGGCGGCCGCGCTGGCCGCGCTGCTGCTCGCGGGGCTCGTCGTGGGGCTCGTGCTCCGCGCCGTGCCCGCGCCCCCGACGGCGCTGTCGAGTCCCGTCGCGACCCCTTCGCCCACCGTCGACCCCTCGGAGCCGGCCCGGCCCGCTGCCGCCACGCCGACGGTGACGCTCGAGGATCCCGTGCCCGTGTTGGCCGCCTCGGCTATCATGGCCGCGCCGCCCGCGCCTGAGCGCCGCCGACCGGGCGAAACAGGGGCGCTCGCCCGCCCGACCCCGAGCGCGGTCGCGTCCAGCGGGTCGGCCGCGGAGGCCGCGCCGGCGGAATCGCTCGACGACATCAAGACGGATTTCTGAGACCAATGCGACCAGCGAGGTCCTCGATCGAGCGCTTCCGGCGGGCGAACGCCCTCGGCATCTGCCTCCTGGGGCTCCAGGCCCTCCCCGCGCGCGCGGAGCCCGCGGCCGAGGCGGCGCCAGCGACGGACCCCGCACCCTGCGCCGAGGAGTCGCGAGCCCGCGCCCGCGCCGAGCTCGAGCGCGGGCTCACGGCGTACCGAGCGGGGCGCTTCGGCGCGGCGCTGGATGCCTTCCTCGAGGCCAATCGGATCTGTCCGACGCCGACCTTCCTCTTCAACGTGGCGCGCGCCCACGACCGGCTCGGTCACGTGGGACCAGCGCTCGGCCATTACCGCGCGTACCTCCGCGCCGCCCCCAACGCCACCGATCGGCGCGTCGTCGTGGAGCGGATCGTGGCGCTCGAGGCCCAGCTCGACGCTCAGGGCGTGCAACAGGTGACGGTGCTGAGCGAGCCTCCCGGGGCGACGGTGACGGTCGACGGCCGTGCCGTCGGCACGACCCCCTGGACGGGGGAGCTCATCCCCGGCGAGCATCGCCTGCGCCTCGAGAAAGAGGGGGAGGCACCGCACGAGCGGAGCATCGAGCTTGCCCCCGAGCGCTCGCTCGAGGTGACGGTAGAGCTCGAGCCGGCGGTCGCGCCGCCCGCTCCCGTCGCGGAGCCCGCGGCGGTCCCACCGCCGGTCGAGCCGCCGCCCACGGCCCCGTTGGAGTCGGGTGACCGCGACGAGGCCTCGCGGCCCGGGCTGCGCCCGCTCACCTGGGTCGCGCTCGGTGGCGCGGCCCTCGCGCTCGGCGGCGCGGCCGTCGTCGAGGCGCGCCGCCAGTCCACGGCGGAGGACGTCCGGACCGCTCCCGTCCAGCTCGACCGCTACGAGGCGCTGGATCGCTACGACGCCCAGACCCGCGCCGTGCGGATCGTCGCCGGGGCAGGGGTCGGGCTCGCGGTGGTGGGCGCGACGCTGGTCACCGTCGATCTGACGAGCCGCCGCGCGCGGAGCGTGGGTCTTCGCTGCGGGCCGACGGGCTGCGCGCTCTTGGCGCAGGGGGAGCTCTGATGGCGCCGCGCTGGCCCGCGGTGGCGGCTCTGCTCGCGATCGGCGGGCTCATCGGCTGTCGCGCCGACTTCTCCCGGTACCTCGGCGCTGGCCGGTGCGATCCCGAGGGGCGCTGCGCCGACGGGTACCGGTGCGTCGCGGGCGATTGCGTGCCGGACGGGGGCGGGGGCGGTGGTAGCGCCGGTCACCCCGCCGCCGTGACCGGAGGGCTCGCCGCGCTCGGCGCCCGCGGCGGCGGCGGTGGCTTCGAGGCCGGCGGCGAGGCCGCGGCGGGCGGGATGGACCTCGGCGGCGCGACGGCGACCGGAGGCGACACGGTGAGGGGCGGCGCGGGTGGCGGCGACCTCACGGGCGGCGCGACAGCGACGGGCGGCAGCACGGAGAGGGGCGGCGCGGCCGCGGGGGGCGCGCCGCCGACCGCGGGACAGGGCGCCCTCACCGGTGGGGACGGCGGCGAGTCCTGCGCCGACGGGTTGGTTCGCTGCGGTGACGACTGCGTCGATCTCGACTCAGCGGACGCGCACTGTGGCAGCTGCGGCAGCCCCTGCGACCAGGACCCGGTACACCTCACCTGCGGCGCCGTGGTGCCGGGGCAGTGCGGCTGTACGGTGGCCGCGCAGTGCGGCGAGGGTGGCGAGTGCGACGTGAGCACCGGCGTCTGCGCTTGCCAAGAAACCCCCTGTGCGGTCGGCGAGATCTGCCTGTCGCCCATCGGGGGCACCCAGGCGACCTGCTCCTGCGGCGGCGGCGTGGCGTGCACCGTGTCGTTCACTTGCTGCCTCGAGGGGGGGTGCCGCGACCTCGGCGTCGATCCCAAGCACTGCGGGGCCTGCGGCCGCGCCTGCCCGGGCAACGCGTGGTGCAGCGCCGGCGCCTGCATGTGCCGCTCGAACACCTGCCGAATGGGGGGTGGCGACGGCACCTGCAACACGACGACCGGCCGCTGCACCTGCGGCGGGAGCGTGTGCGCGGAGGGGCAGTGGTGCCTCCCCGGCGACGTCTGTGGGTAGGGCGCGCGGGGCACGGATGACGGCGAGATCCGCCGCCGGGAAGGCCGCGCCCGCGGCCCAGATGGACCCATTTCGCACTGTCTGATGCTCCCTGGGTGCACGGTATGTGCGGCCGCGCCGTTGTGCGGCGCGGTGGCGGGGGGATACTGCCTCGGGTGAGGGCCGGCGCGCCGGCGGGAGGTGGCAATGTCCAGATCGACTCGGCACGGGCGGTGGTGGAGGGGGCGCGCGCTCGCACTGGGGGCGACGGCGGTGGCCTGCGTCGCGGTGACGGGCTGCTGCATGGTGATGACGGCGGACGCAGAAGGAGGCGTCGCCACGAGCGCTGACGGCGTCCCCGTCGCCGACATGACCCCGGCCGAGATGCCCGACTCCCCGCTCACCATCGAGGAGAGCGATCTGGTGAAGCTCGAGGGCGACACCCTCTTCGTGCACAACGCGGCGCGGGGGCTCCAGGTGCTCGACGTGAGCGAGCCCGCGGCGCCGCGGGCGGTGGCGGCCGTCCCCGACACGGCCGGGGTTTCCGGGGAGCTGTACGTCCGGGACGACCACGTCGCCCTGATCGTCAGCGCCCCGAGGACCGCCTGTCCGGGCGGCGCCGGGAGTGCGCTCGTCGAGATCACCCAGGCCAGCACGGAGCCCCGCGCGGGCGAGCCGCTCTGCCTGGCGGGCGAGATCGTCGCCAGCCGCGTGGTCGGCGACGTGCTCTACCTCGTCGAGGTCGATTCGACGCCGTACGCGGGCCTCACCACCCTCCGCTCCTTCTGGTTCCGGCCGGACGTGGTCTTCAGCGCCATCGACACGCTCGCCGTCTCGGGCACCGGCGTCGAGGTCCACGTCACCGACCGCACCATCTACCTCACCGAGGCGGACGCCGGCGCCTGGAACACCACCGTCGTCCGCACCTACGACATCTCGGCGGGCGACGGGAGCCTCGTTGCGCGCGGCGCAGCGGTCGTCGAGGGGCAGCCGATGGGGCGCTTTCACATGGACGAGTCCGGGGACACCTTCCGCGTCGTCACCCGCGACGGGGGCGATGGCGGCGCCATCCTGACCGTACTCGACGTGTCGGACCTCGATGCGCCCCGGCACCTCTCCGTCCTGCGCGATCTGGCCCCCGGCGAGGAGCTCTTCGCCACCCGCTTCGTCGGCGATCGCGCCTACGTCGTGACCTACCGCCCGGAGCTCATCGTCAACACGAGGCAGGTCTGGCCGGGGACGGACCCGCTCTGGGTCGTCTCGCTCGCCGACCCGGCGCGCCCGGTGGTGCTCGGAGAGCTCGAGATCCCGGGTTGGAGCGACTACATCTTCCCGCGCGGCGACCTCCTGCTCGCGGTCGGGCGCGGCGACGGCGGCGAGGGGATCGCGGCCTCGCTCTTCGACGTCTCCGATCCCACCGCGCCCGCGGAGCTCCGGCGCCTCGAGTTCGGGGTCCCGGCGGCGAGCTCGGAGGCGAACACGGATTTCCGCGGCGTCACCGTGGTCGAGGACGCGTTCGGCGCGCCGCCGCTGCTGGTGGTGCCTTACTCGGACAACCTGGTGGACGGGTTCGCGTGCAGGCCCGAGCACCATGTGCAGCTGGTGGACGTCCTCGAGCGGGATCTCGCGCTCCGGGCTGACCTCTCGCTCACCGGGCGGGTGCGCCGCACGCTCCCCGTGGGGGACCGGCTCTACGTGATCGACGAGAAGCTCGTCACCGCCGTGGACGTGGCCGATCGCGACGAGCCCGCCTTCTCCGGCCGGGTCCCGGTGGGCGACGTCGAGGGCCCCGACCCCTGCGTCATCCCCGCGCCCGCTCCGGTCGACGTGGTTTGGGAGACGGTCTGGGCGGAGCCGGAGGAATTCCCGGACGGGCACCAGTTCCCGGATCCTTGCGACTGCTCCACCAGCACGGTCCCCTCGACCTGCCTCGGCGAGCGGGCCCCGCTCTGGGTGCTCCTGGGCCTTCTGGGCGTGGTGGTGCGGGGCCGCCTGCGTCGGCGCGGAGCGTAGCGCGGCCGGCGCCCGGCGCCTGGCGGGTCAGCCCGTCGCGTCGGACGCGGCCGGCTCCAGGGGGACCATCAGCGTGCTGAAGAGCACCACCCGCTCGTTCGGCCGCGAGTCGGCGACGACCGCGCGCATCTGCTGAAAGAAGGCGCGGTATAGCTCCAGGATCCGCTGGTAGTCCGCGGCCGAGACGCTGAACAGGTTGTACGACAGCGTGTGCTCGCCTCCCGACTCCACGCGCTCCAGGGCGAGGCGCGTCCACCAGGCCTTCATCCGGAGTGACCGCGCCGGATCGGCCCGGGTGTCCACCGTGCGCGACTCGTCGACCACCCATTTGCGGCGGCGCCGGCGGATCTGCTTCGTGCGCGCCAAGAGCTCGATCGACCGCTTCTCCTCTGCCTCCGGCATCCCGAGGCGGCGGGAGAGCCACCCGGGCTGGTGGTGCGGGAGGGCGACGTAGTCCGCGAGCTCGAGGCCGCGCAGCACCGCGTGCGACCAGGGGTTGGTGTAGGCGGCCTCCCGCGCGAGCAACAGCGCCTGCCAGTCGTCGCGCACGCTCGGCATCGTCGCCGGGTCGACCATCCCGGCGAGGAAGTCGAGCAGCCGCAGCGTCGCGACGTCGATCATCAGGAGCAGCTCGGGGAGGCGCGGCTCGGCCTCGCCCTTGAGCCAGCGCGCCACGGCGAAGCGGCTCCGCCCCGCGCGCTGCGCGAGCTCCCCGATGGGGGTCGAGCCGCGCAGATCGGAGAGCAGCGCCGCCACCCCGGCCGGGCGCGTGAGGTCGAGCCGGGCGATCCGCTCCGACGGGGTCCGGTAGAAGTGCGCGAGCAGCCCCGGCAGGTCGACGCCCACCCGCCGCGCCGCCGTGAAGAAGGCCGCCGCCGTGGGCCAGGCGCGACCGGCCTCCCACCGGTAGACGACGTTGCTCTTGTAGCCGAGGCGGCGGCTGAGCGCCGTCTGAGAGCGGCGGCCCCGCAGCGCCCGCACGAGCTCCGCGGCGACGGTGGCGTGGTCCATGTGCACCAGATTCGCACATTCACGGGCTGCCCGTGTGCATCCCTTGTTCAAAGGCGGCTTCCGGCCGGGTCAGTTGCCGAACACCATCGTCGCCCGGATGACGCTGTACGCGAACTGCATGCCGCCGCTCACGTCGACGTCGCTCTGCTGCCCGCTCTCCTCGGTCTTCGTGCTGGCCAGGAACGAGGCCTGGAACCCGCCCTCGGCGCCGAGCGCGAAGTTGCGGCCGAGGAAGTAGTCGCCTCCCAGACCGAGCATCACGGGGATGAAGGTCGCATTCGCCTTCGACTCCTCCATGGTGGTGGTGCAGTTGTCGCTACCGGTGACGGGATCGTAGACGCAGTCCTCGTACGCATACTCGGCCTTCAGGGCGCCACGGCCGAATCCGACGCCGCCGAGGACGTTCGCGCGTGCCCGCCCGTCGCGTGAGCGCCAGACGTCGATGAGCGCGGTCGGGACGAGCTGGAACAAGGTCCCGGAGATCGAGTCACCCTCGGAGGAGCCGCTCAGGCGGGAGAGCCCGACGCCCAGCCCGAGCGCGACCTTGCCTCCGCGGTAGCCCAGCAGGAAGCCGGGGCCCCCACCGAGGGACAGCAGGTTGCCCTGTGACTGCATGCGCGCCTGCAGCATCAGGCCCGTCGCCGGCGCGTCCGTCAGCTCGGCCGCGGCCGCCGGGGCCGGCTCGGCGACGGCCGGCGCGGCGGGCGCGGGCGCAGGCGCGGCGACGGCGGTCGGCACGGCGGACTCAGTCGGTGCGTCGGGCGCCACGGGCTCGGGCTCCTGGGCGAGGGCCAGTCGGGTGGCAGTCGTCATCGCGAGCACGAGGGCCAAACCAGTCAGCTCGATGGCGTTCATCACTCTATCCTCTCAGCAAGTTGAGCTGGGCGTCCATCCCGACGCCCAGCGTGGTTGGGGGCACGCACTGCAAGTCACGCGCCAGCGCGCCGCTCCAGGCGAGGCGGCAGCGATTTCCGCGTCGCCCGCGGGTGGCCCGCGCCATGCACGCTGACGTCCAGATCGGGGCATCGTCAACGCTCGTTGCCACCCCTGTGGCGCCGCGGCGACGGTGGCGTGGTCCATGTGCACTAGTTTCGCACATTCATGGGCTGCCCGAGTGCACAGTTTGTTCAAGCGCCGCATTGACGCGGGGCCGCCGCCCTTGCACCCTCTCGATCGATGCGGCGGCTCAGGGGACCGGGGATCGCGTTCGTCCTGCTCCTCTCGGGCGGCGTCGCGCCGGGGTGCCTCTTCTGTGGGGGCCAGACCGGCGAGTGCGGGGCCAGCGACAGCGAATCCGGGGGGTCGATCGACTGCGTCACGATCCGACGCGGGTACCTGGACCGCACGGTCGCTGGCCACTCAGCGGAGGACGTCTTCCAGGCTCACGGCGGCACCTACGAGGTCATCGTCGATCTAACCAGCGCTGATGCCGCCGTCGTGGCGCAAGCCGAGCCGGCGACCCTCGCCATCGCCTACGACGGCGGCGCCGTCACGGAGGACTCCTGCTCGCACGACCTCGCGATCGACGTGACGGTGACGGTGACGATCGGCGAGGGCACCGTGGCGCGAACGGGGCCGGGCCGGCTCGTGGGCGACCCCGCGGCCGCGCACCTCGCGGTGAGCCTGCCCGCTGGCGGCGACGCGGTCGCCGGGGTCGTCACGGTTGCGATGAGCCTCGCCGGGGATGGGAGCGCGACTGGCACCGTCGACCTCGGCGACAGCGGGCCGCTACCCTTCACCGCCGCCCGCCAGCCATGAGCGGCGCGGCGACGGGATCCGGGGTCGGTCCTGGTCGCCGCGGCGGGCGGGGCGCGCGGGCTTCCGGTTGGGTCGCGGCGCTCCTGGTGGCCTCCGTGGGCGCCGTGGCCCGCGCCGAGCCGGCCCCACCCACGGCGAGCTTCGACGAGCCACCGGCGCCCACCGCTCCTCCTTCGGCGGCACCATCCGAGGAGCGTCCGTCCCCGTCCGTGCCGGCGCCCGCCCCGATCGCTCCGGCGGCGGCACCGTCCGCGGCGCCGCCGGCTGCGAGTGCGTCTGCGCCGATCCCGCCAGCGCCCGTCCTACCCCCGCCTGCCGTGGCGGCTGCGTCTGCGCCGGCCACCGTCCCGGCCGAGCGCGCCGCGGCCGGGCCCTCGGTGCCGGCGCCGGGCCCGCGGCCGCTGCCCGAGAGCCGTTATCACGATCCGCACGTCGATCGCGGCGTGCTCTTTCCCACCGCGGAGACGCAGCCGCGGGGCACGTTCCTGGTGACCGGCTACGACTTCTACCTCTATCGCTTCGGCTACGCCTTCACCGACTGGCTCCAGGCTTCCGTCGCCGCCCTACCCCCCCACAGCAGGTCCCACCGGGAGACGGTGGCCTTCGGCGATCTCTCGCTCAAGGCGCGGCTCTACCGGGATCGGTGGGTTCGTGTCGGTGCGACCGTCGGGTACGCCGCGGCGTCGAACTACTTCGCGCGGCCGCGGGGCTACCAGCACCTGCGCGTCGGCGCCATGGGCACCCTCTGCGCGGAGCCGACCTGTCAGATCAGTGTCACTCCGGGTCTGCACGGGATCCTCCCGGTGGTGAGCGACCGCGACCCCTTCCTGGTCGCCTCCCTCGGCGCCGTGGGACACGTGACGCGCGGCTTCGCCTTCCTGTTCGAGCCGGCCTACCTCGTCTGGTTCAGCGAGGGCAGGAACGACCGTGGGTCGCTCCTCTCGTACGGCCTGCGTTTCCACGGTGAGCGCGTGGCCTTCGATCTGACCTTCGCGCGGCCGCTGGTGGAAGGGGGCGGCGACTTCTTCCTCCTCGGGATGCCCCTGCTCGCGCTGACCGTGCGCACGCGGGGCGCCGAGGCGCGGGCCGCGCGGGGCCCGCGGCCGAGGGTCGGGGCGCCGTCGCCGGTGCACTTGCCGCCGGGCGACCCGCCAATCCCCGGTGAGTGGCGGCACTGAGCGGCGTGCTGCCGCCCGGCGGCGAGGCGTCGCACGCGCGAAGGTTCCCCGCCCCTCGCTAGCCGACGGTTGCCAGCGGTCCCCGCTCCGTCCACGATCCTCGGCATGCTGGGCAGGACGGAAGCCAGGGGACCTCGGGGGCGTGGCCACCGCACGCGCGCGGTGACGGCCGTGGTGGGCAGCGCCGCGCTGGCGCTCCTCGTCGGGTGCGGGGGTGAGGACGGTGACGGTGGCGCCGCGGCCGGCGGCGGCGTCGTCGTCGGTGATCCCATCACGCCACCGCCGCCGAGTTGCGCGCCGGCGGAGTCGGGAGCGAGCGGAGCGGTGCAGGCGCCGGTGCTGCGGGCGACGCTGCCGGGGAGCTGGGA
>CAYOLF010000140.1:0-12332 GCA_964404725.1 uncultured Polyangiaceae bacterium | reverse complement strand
AGCGCCGCCAGCCGCCCGTCGTCGCCGAGCTCGAGCGTGACGCGGGCGACGAGCTCGGTCCGGTCCGCCAGCGCCTCCCAGCCCGCGACCCGCGAGGCGGCGGCCGCGGGGAGCGCGCGGAGCAGCGCCGGTTCGAGGTCGCGCGGGTCGTCTCCGACGCCCTCCGCGCCGTAAGCGGAGGCGGCCGCGCGCGGCCCGCTCCCCGTCACCCCCGTCGGACTAGCGACGGACGGTGCGGGACCGGGGGCGGCGGCGGCGCTCGCCGACGCGGGCGGGGACGACGCGAGAGGCGCCTCCGTGGCGAGCTCGGCCGCCGCGGGCGCGGGTGGCTTCGCGGGGGGCGCCGCCCTGACGGGGGCGGGCGACGCGGCCGCGGCGACGGACGCGGGCCGCGGCAGCGCCGGGGCCTCGATCAGGGCGTCGATCTCGAAGGTGTCGCCGTGGAAGGCGGTCGTGGGGGGGCGCTCCGACGCCGCGCCGCGACCCACCGCCGCCGCCGGCCGCGCCACGACCAGCACGGCCACGCCCGCGTGCAGCGCGAGCGAGCCGAGCAGGGCGAGCGCGAGATCTCGGGCCATCTTCGGGGGCAGACACCGGCGGCGCGGGGACGTTCCGCCCGGCGCCGCGCCACCAACCAAGCCTAGCGCAGGACGGGGAGTTGCCCGGCGGCGCGGCGGGGGCCGATCGCGACCAGGGGAACCGATTTGCATGCAAATGGTTTTTGGCGACGGGATCCCCCCCTTCGCCCCGCACGTGGTGGCTCGTTCCGCCCTGCCGCCGCCGCGCCCGGGTGGGCAACCGGGGCGAGAGTTGGTACGACTCGGGCCCCGCGGCCGGCAACTCGGACGCGATGGTCCAGCGGATGACCCCTACCGATCAGGGCCCAGCCCCCTTCGAGCCCCCGACGATCGGCGAGGGGAGCCTGCCGCCAGACCTCGGCGGGCTGCCTCGCGCTCCGGGTGCCGGCGCGACGAGGCCACGGCTCCGCCCGCTCGCCTTCGTCGTGGCCGCGGCCGGCCTCGTGCTCGCTTTTCTCGCGATGACGCCGGACAGCAACCTCGGCTGGAGCCTCCCGGTCGCGATCCTCGGCACCATCATCGCGACGGTCGCCATCCTCGACGGCCTCGGCAGCTTCGACGGCGACCCGACCGCGCGCGATGGCGGCGCGATCCCCGCCCCCAACCCCTCCTCCCTCCTCACCGCAGCGGTCTTCGAGCCCGCGCCGGTGGCCGCCGAAGGCGCCGAGCCGGTTCCCTTCCCCTGGCTGCGCCTGATCGAGCTCGGGTCGGCGGGCGTCGGGTGCGTCGCGGCGCTGCGGCTGGCGGTGGCGGGCGCGCTGCCCTGGCCGGCGACGTCGGCCGGGCTGCTGGTGACCGGCACCTTCCTGTGGGTCACCGTCGCGCTCTTCCGCGTCGCGGAGGCGGTGGCCCCGGATCTAGCACGCGCTCGCCCCCTGCTCCGACGCCACGGCTTCTGGCTGGTGGCGATCGTCACGGTCCTCTACCTGCCGCGCCTCGGCGGCTTCTCGCTCATCGATCCCTGGGAGTCGCACTACGGGGAGGTCGCGCGGGAGATGCTGGTCCGCGGCGACTGGATCACCCTCTGGTGGGCGCAGGACGGGCTCTTTTTTTCCAAGCCCCCGCTCGACTTCTGGATGCAGGGGATCGCCTTCGCGCTGCTCGGGGTGCAGACCGCCCCCGACCGGGTGCTCGAGGGGGTCGCGCGCGGGCTCGAGCCGGGCCCAGAGTGGGCGGCGCGCCTGCCCGTGTTCCTCGCCGCGCTGATCGGCACCTACGTCCTCTACCGGGGGGTCGCGAGCATCTGGGGGCGGCGCGCCGGGCTCGTCGCGGGGCTCTTGCTGGCGACGATGCCGTACTGGTTCTTCCTCGCGCGGCAGTCGATGACGGACATGCCCTACGCGGCGCCGCTCGCGGCCGCGCTGGGCCTCGCCCTGCTCGGCTTCGGCGCCGATCCCGAGGCGAGCGCGCGCAGCTATCCCCTCCGCCTGGGGACGCGCGTGCTCGCGCTGAGCGCGTACCACCTCTTCGCCGGGGCGCTCCTGCTGCTCGTCTTGCCGCAGCTCGTCTACCTCGCGAGCCGCAACCTCACCTGGCTCTTCGCGACCGAGCCGCGGTTCTTCTTCCGCCTCCACCCCGACGCCTTCCTCTTCGGCTCCGGGGGACAGAACTGCGGGATCCCGGGCAACCCGCCCTGCTCCCGGCTGCTGCCGCTGAGCCAAGGGCTCCTGGCGCAGCCGGCGGTGACCGCCCTGCTCTTCGCGGTGGTCACCGCGCTGCTGCTGGTCATCACGCGCGGCGAGCGGCGCCGGCAGCGGCTGGCGTTCCTCGGCGCGTGGATCGCGATCGCCCTGAGCGTGCTCGGCAAGGGGGCGCCGGGGCTCGTCATCCCGCTGTTCGCGATCGCCTGCTTCGTCCTCGCCGCCGGGCGCCCCTGGGATCTCGGGCGCCTCGAGCCCCTCGCGCTGGTGCTCATCCTGAGCGTGATCGTCCTGCCCTGGTTCGTCCAGAGTTACCTCCGACACGGGTGGCCGTTCCTCGACCGGCTGATCTTCCACGACATGTACAAGCGGGCGTTCGTGCACGTGCACGACACCAACGCCGGCGCGGACACCTCGCTCCGCTACTACGTCGCGCAGCTCGGCTACGGCACCTTCCCCTGGTCGGGCCTGGCTGGCGTGGGGCTCGTCGCCTGGGTCCGCGCGCGCGCGCCCGCCGCGCCGCGGCCGCCGCCAACGGCCCTCCTCCTGCTCTGGTTCGTCACCACGTTCTCGCTCTTCTCCCTCTCGCGCACCAAGTTCCACCACTACGCGCTGCCAGCGGCGCCGGCGCTCGCGGCCCTCGGGGGCCTGCTCGTCGACCGCGCGCTCGGCGACGGGTGGCCGCGCACGGTGGCTCGCGGCGTGGCCTATGGCGCCGCCGCGATCGGCGCGGCCACGGCGCTGGTGCTCGGCGTCTTCTTCACCCGCGCCTATCACCTGCACGGGCTGGTGCTCGACGGGCGGCCCGGCGCCCCCTGCTGGCCCGCCGCCGCCGCGGCGCTCGCGATCGGCGCCGGGTGCGTCCTGCTCCTGCCCCGCCTCGCGCCCCGGACCGCCCCCGCCGAGCGGCACCCCGCCGAGGACGCCGCCCTCACCGCGGTCGCGCTGCTCGCCTGCCCCATCGTGGCGCTGGTGGGGCGCGACCTGACCGCGACGATCGGGGACGGCGCGCCCGGACCGGCGCGGCTCATGCACCTGTTCATCTACAACTACGAACGCCCCTGGCCGCCCACGCTGGACTTCGCGCCGGTGCTGCTCGCGTTCACGGTGGTGGCCACGGGCCTCACCGCCCTGCTCGCCGTGCCCGCGGTGCGGTCACACGCGGCGGCCCTACTGCTGGCGCTCGGGATCGTGTGGACGACGTGGGCGGTCGACGTCTACCTCGTCGCCACCGCGCCCCACTGGGGGCAGCGGGAGACGATCGCGACCTACTACCGCCGGCGCCTGGGGCCCGAGGAGCCGCTCCTCGCCTACCAGCTCAACTGGAAGGGAGAGAACTTCTACACGGGCAACCGGCTCGGGGTCTTCGTGGCGGACGACGCCGCCTTCAAGGCCCACTTGGCGGCGCTGCGCGAGCAAGGGCGGCGGGTGATCTTCGTCACGACGGAGCAACGCCGGGTCAGCGGCCTCGAGCGCGCCCTCGGCGGCGTCAAGCGCGTCGAGCGCTTGATCCCCCGCGAGCAGAACGCCCGGTTCGCCCTCGTGCGGGTGGAGCTCTAGCGCGCCGATGGCGGTCCTCCCGCTCCTCGCGGTCGTCTACCTCGCGTTCATCGGCCTGGGCCTCGCGGACGGGGCCTTCGGGGTGGCATGGCCGGCGATGCGCGCCGATCTCGCCGCGCCGCTCGAGGCGGCGGGGGCGGTGACGCTGCTCGCCGGGGCCTGCTCGACGGCGTCCAGCGTCGCGAGCGGCCGCGTCCTCGTGCGCCTCGGCACGCCGCGCGTGGTGTTCGTCTCCTTCGCCCTGACCTCCCTGGCCCTCGCCGGGTTCGCGCTGGCCCCGACCCCGGGGGCGCTCCTGTTGGTGGCGCTGCCGCTCGGCCTCGGCGCGGGCGCCGTCGACGCGGGGCTCAACCACCACGTCGCGCGACACCACTCATCCCGTCACATGAACTGGCTGCACTGCGCCTGGGGGCTCGGGGCCACGCTCGGGCCGATGATCCTAGCGGCGCGCCTCGCGGACGCCGGCGGCTGGCGCCGCGGCTACGCGGTCCTGGCGCTGGCCCAGCTCGGGGTGACGGCGCTCCTGCTCGTGACCCTGCGCCGATGGCCCCGGGAGGCGCCGACCCCCGCTCGCTCCGCCGACGAGGGGCCGGGCCGCCCCTGGTGGGCCTCCGCGGGGCCCTGGCTCGGCGTCCTCGCCTTCGCAACCTACACGGGGGTCGAAGGCGCCGTCGGGCTCTGGTCTGCCTCGCTCCTGGTCGAGTCGCGGGGGCTCCCGCCCGAGCGGGCCGGAGCGTGGGTGGGCCTCTATTACGCGGCCATCACGGCGGGGCGGTTCGTGACCGGCCTCGTCTCCGAGCGGGTCGGCAATCGCGCGCTGGTGCGAGCCGGCTGCGCCCTGGCCGGCCTGGGCGGCCTACTGCTGCTCGCGCGGCCCTGGTCGGGGGCCGCTCTGGCTGGACTCGTGCTTCTGGGACTGGGATTCGCTCCCGTCTACCCCGGCCTGATGCACGAAACCGCGCGCCGCTTCGAGCCCCCGGTGGCGCGCTCCGTGATCGGCCTGCAGGTGGGCGCGGCCTACGTCGGGGGCCCGGTGCTCCCCGCCCTGATCGGGCTCGGCGCCGCCCGCGTCGGGCTCGAGCTGGTGCCGGCGTGCGTGCTGGGGCTGATCCTGCTGGTGCTGGCGGCGACCGAGACCCAGAACCGCATCGCCCCCGGCCCCGGGTAGGGCGCTCAGGGCGCGTGGAGGGAGGCCTCGAGCGCGTCGAGCAGCCCCTCGACCGAGTACGACGCGGCCTCGACGCCGACGTCGAGCCCCGCGTCGCGCGCGGCGGCGGAGGTGATCGGCCCGATGGAGGCGAGGAGGAGCGGGCGGGCGAGCCGCGCCGAGCCGAGCGCCGCGGCAAAGGCCCGCGCGATGGAGCCCGAGGTGAGCAGCGCCGTGTCGACGCGGCCCGCGGCGACGAGCGCCCGGAGCTCGGCCTGCGCGGCCTCTCCTATCGGCCGGGTTTCGTAGGCCGCCACCACCTCGACCTGGCTGCCAGCGGCCCGGAGCCGCTCGGGGAGCACCTCGCGCGCCTCCGCCGCGCGGAGCAGCAGGACCCGATCCGGCGCCCCCCCCTCGAGCAGCGTGTCCGCGAGTGCCTCCGCGACGTACTCCTCGGCGATCCGGTCCGCCACCACCCCCCGCCGCGCGAGGGCCGCGGCCGTGCGCGGGCCGATCGCCGCGACGCGCGCGGCCCCGAACGCGCGCGCGTCACGCCGCTGCCGGTCGAGCTCGGCGAAGGTCGCGACGACGCCGTTGGCGCTCGTGAACGCGACCCAGTCGTGCTGGTGCAGGGACGCAACGGCGGCGGCGAACACCTCCGGCGCGGGCGGCGGGAAGAGTTCGATGACGGGGAAAACGACCGGCTCCGCCCCGCGCGCCCGGATCGCGGCGACGGTCTCCGCCGCCTGGCTGCGCGGTCTCGGCACCAGGATGCGCCGCCCGAAGAGCGGCTGCCGGTCGTACCAGGCCAGGCCGCTGCGCAGCCCGACGACGTCGCCCACGAACAGAATCGCCGGGCTGCCGAGCCCCGCGGCGCGCACGGCCGCCGCGATGGTCCCCAGGGTCGCGGTCACCACCCGCTGCTCGGCCCGCGCCCCCCACTGCACCATCGCCGCCGGGGTGTCGGGGCCGCGGCCGCCGCGGACGAGCGCCGCCGTGATCGGCTCGAGCCGGCGCACGCCCATCAGGACGCAGAGGGTGTCAGTGGCGGTGGCGAGGCGTTCCCACGCCTCGGGGGACCACTCCCGCGCCTCGCGATCGCTGCCGGTGATGAACGTCACGCTCGACGACAGACCGCGGTGGGTGAGCGAGATCCCCGCGTAGGCGCTGGCGGCGACCGGCGACGCGATCCCGGGCACGATCTCGAAGGGCACCCCGGCGGCCGCGAGGGCGAGCGCCTCCTCGGCCCCCCGCGCGAAAAGGAGCGGATCGCCGCCCTTGAGGCGGACCACGCGCCGGCCCTCCCGCGCGAGGGTCACGAGCTGCTCGTTGATCCACTCCTGCGACGCGCTCGGCCGGTCGTAGCGCTTGCCGACGTCGCGGACGTCCGCCCCGGGGCAGAGCTCGAGCAGGGCGGGGTGCGAGAGCGCGTCGTGCAGCACCACCTCGGCGGCCTCCAGCACCTCCCGGCCCCGCACCGTGATGAGGCCGGGATCCCCCGGGCCGGCCCCGACGAGCCACACCTTGCCGCGCATGATGGGAGAGCAGATAGCGCGGCTCGGCGCGTGCGGTAAGCGGACAACGCGGCCCCGCACGCGCTGGCCGCAGACGCGCTCCGGCGCCGGCCGCCGCGCCGTCGCCTGGGCAGCGCGGGGCGAGCGTGATACGAGTCCGGCGTGCCGTCCCGCCGCCCCACCGCCGCTCTGACGCCCGCCGAGCGCCGCCTGACCGCGGCGCTCGGGGCCGCGGCCGCGCTAGCCTGCGCGGGGTGCGGCTGCGGCAAGGAGCACGGCGACCCCGTCGTCTGGCTCGACGGGAACACCGTCGGCAACCAGTACGAGTCCTCGCCGATGGCGGGCCCCTGGCTCGACTTCCCTGGCGGACGCACCTACCGGCTCGTGCACGCGCTTGGCCGCGTGCCGACCGAGGTCACCGCGTACCTCTCCTTCGAGGCGAACGACCCGGCGGACTTCACCACCTCGGCCGGCAACTCCGCGCTCTTCAAGAGCGTCAACGACGGCTACGTCGACGTCTACAACGACGGCTGCCCGGATTTCTATCTCCGCGTGGTCGCGTCGGTGCCGGTGGAGTAGGGGCGGGCTCGCGCGCTGCACCCCCTCAGCAGCCGGACGCGCTGCTCTCGGCGCCGCAAGCGCGGATCCATCGGAAATGGAAGACCCGGCGCGACGTGCACCCGCCGAGGCGCCCCGGCGAGGCTGCGCAGTCGTCGGTCCCCGAGAGGCTCCGCTCGAGCTCGAGCTCGATGGTCCGGCCGTCGACGATCAGCGGGGTCATTCGCGTCCGCAGCCGCACACTCGGGCAGCCGCTCCACCCGGCCACCTCGTACTCGATCGGCTCGTCGAGCGACACGTCGGCGCGGGCCGCGGCGGAGCTCGGCGCGAGGCTCGAGTCGTAGATCGGGATGTTGGCCCCCCGCTCGGACCCGTCCGCTCCCCGCTCGGTCGCGACCCAGACCAGCACGGGGCCCACCGTGCCGCTGACCAGCGGCGGGGAGCAGTCGTCGCTCAGCGTCTCGATCCGAAGCTCGTACTGGCTCTTGCCGTCGTGCAGGGCCTGGGGCTCTTCGATGACCCGCCCCCCGCAGCCGAGCGCGAGCGCCGCCGCGAAGAGCGACCTGCACCTCGCCGCCCGCGCCACTCGGCCTGGCCCTCGTGGCCGCGCGCTCCCCGAGGACGACACCGGCCGCAGGCTACCCGAGGGTCGAGGTCGGGGCCAGGCCGGGTCGCCATCGGCGCTCCCGTCCGTCGGTCGGAACTGAATCCTGGGTTTCGCCACGGGATCCGGTCTTGCCAGAGCGGATTCCACGAGTGAGGGGAGGACGCCTACCCCTTTCTCGTGGCACCATTCTTGGCAGGGTACGTCAAGGGGCGTGCATGCCGCCACCCTGCTAGCGGGCCGCGCCGATTGCCGCCGTCAAACGAATGGGTTCTTCCGCCATGAGACATCCCCACTTCCTGGCTTCGATCGCGACCGTCCTGGCCGTCTCTCCGGCCCTGGCAGACACGCTCTACGTCTCGCCGACCGGAACCGCGAGCGACGACTGCACCTCCCGAGCGACGGCCTGCTCCCTGGGGACGGCAGCGGGCGCCGCGGTGGCGGGCGATACGGTCGTGCTGATGGACGGCATCTACCTGGAGTCGCTGTACGTGGTGAACTCGGGGACGCCCGACGCCTGGATCACCTTCGAGGCGGACGAGTGCGCGACCCCGATCATCGAGGGCGAGGGCTCGGGGCCGAACGACGACACCCAGACCTCGGGCGTCGGCTCCACCGAGGCCGAGTACGTCCGCTTCCGCGGCCTCGTCTCCCGCGGCTGGAACATCGGCTTCGGCAACGGCTGGGCGGACGGAACCGACTCGGACGAGGTGTCCAATGGACACTGGGAGATCGAGTACTGCGCTGCCTATTCGAACGGCCGCACTGGCTTCACGTTCTTCAGCGCCCCAGACTTTCATCTGAAGAACTCGATCTCCGCGCACAACGGCAGCAGCACCCTGCACTCGTGGTCGAGCGGGGTCACGCTGTTCGAGGCGACGGGCACGAACACCGTCGAAGGCACCATCTCGTTCGAGAACACGGACGCCGAGCGGCACACGGACGGCAGCGGCTTCATCGTCGACGAGGAGTCGAACGGAGCCAGCTTCATCAACAACATCGCCTTCGGCAACGGCGGGTCCTGTCTTCGCCTCACGAAGAGCTCCGGCACGAGGTTCATCAACAACACCTGCTATCACAACTCGCAGTTCGGCTCTGTCGCCACTGGTCCAAGCAACCCCTCCGAGCTCTACTTCACCAACAGTGGCGTGACGGTGGAGGGCGTCACGTTCATGAACAACGTCATCGCCGGGACGGGGCAGGCCCCCGCGGGTCAGCAGCCCGTCGTCAATCAACCGACGTCGGGGTGGACGAACAACGTGGTGACCACCGGCTCGGTTTCGTTCTTCACCGATCCCACGGGCACCAATCCGAGCTTCGTTCCGACCGGGGGCGAGCTGGTCGGAGCGGGGAATGGCAGCGGCGCTCCCGCCAGCGACATCGGCTTCGATCCGAAGTGCATCGTCAAGCGCACGCCCATCATGGTCGGCGCCGTCGCCCGCGAGAGCTGGTGGCAGTACGACGTGGACATCGAGTACATCCAGAGCATCGGCGGCGTCGCTGCGTGCTTCAACGCGGCGACGCGTTCGGGCGCCCCCGACATCGGGGCCTACCGCGCCGGTGCCGTAACGACCGTGACCCCCGGGAGCTGCGTCCCGCCCGTGGTGGAGGTACCGACGGGTGGCACCGGGGGCATGGGCGGAGCGGGGGGTACGGGAGGCGACGGCGGGGCGTCGACCGGTGGCGCGGAGGCGGTGGGCGGGACACCGACCGGCGGCACGGGGGGCTCGACCGCGACTTCAACGGGCGTCGACACCGGCCCGGATACGGGCACGGGCACCGGCACGGGCACGGGCACGGGAACCGACACCGCGAGCTTCACCGGAACCGGAACCGGAACCGGCGCTGACACCGCGACCTTCACCGGAACCGGAACCGGAACCGGAACCGGAACCGGCGCCGACACCGCGACCCTCACGGGGACGGACACGGGCACGGGCACGGGCATGGGAACCGGAACCGGAACGGGCACCGGAACCGGAACCGGAACCGGAACGGGCACCGGAACCGGAACCGGAACCGGAACCGGAACCGGAACCGGAACCGGAACCGGAACCGCCGCGAACACGAGTCTCGCTGCCGACGGGGGCGATCCGACCGGGGAAGAGAAGGGCTGCAGCTGTGGAGTCCCCCTCGAACCCGCCCACCGTGGCTCGTTCGCCGCGCTGGGCGCGCTCGGGCTGGCGCTGCTCGCGCGCCGGCGGCGCCGGGCCCTGGCACCCTAGAGCGGCAATCAGATTGATTGCTGCGACAGATCAATGACCTAGAGCAGCGAACCGGGAGCAGATCTCGCCAGAGGAGGCATGGAGAACGTCTCCTCGCCCCGCACGGAGACGTTCTCCATGCCTCCGTGGCTATCGGCAACCTGATCGGTGCTCTAGGGGACAGCCGGGGGTCATGCGGTCAGCGGCACGCGTCCGGCAGGATCGCACCGGGTAGCGCGCCCGTGATCTCGCCGAGCGCCGCCTCGCGCGGCTTGGCCTCGGCGGCGAGCGCCAGGCACCGCGACGCGGCCTCGAGCAAGCTCCGGTTCTCGGGCGAGGGCGCGCTCGCGGCCGCGGCCTGCAGGGCGCTGCAGCAGTTCAGGTAGTCGAGGCGGACGCCGCCCGGGGCCCGCCCGGGGCCCCGACCGCGCGCGGCGGCCGCGCTCCAGCCCAGGGAGACCCGCCCGAGATCACCGCGGTTGTGGGCGCTCTCGCCGCGGAAGCGCGGGATGGCGGGGCGCGCGCGGGAGCCGGTCGCGAAGCAGGTGAGCAGGCCGTCGTTCGAGGCGACGAGGAGCTCCACGGTGCCGTCGCCGTCGACGTCGGCGAGCAGGCAGGGGGCCTCGATCCCCCCCCCGAGCTGGGCGAGGCGGGCGTAACCGCCGTCGGCGTGCAGCGCGACGAGCGCGCCCTGCTCGGTGCCGACGATGGCCTCCAGCACCCCGTCGTCGTCGAGGTCGGTCACCACCGCCGAGGACGACACCCGGCCCTCGACGGCCCGGAACTGGAGGCGGCTCGGCCCGACGCCGAGGAGGCCGTCCTGCCCCTCGCCCCACCAGGCCGTGGGGGCGACGAGCACGCCGGGCTTGCCCGACAGCGGCGTGGGAGTCCCGAACAGGCCCTCGATGCCGCCGTCGTCCTGCTGCAGGACCGTGCCCCAGCGGAGGTTCCCGCTCGCGCCGTCGTGAACGGCGACGTCGCCGTAGGACCAGGCGGCGAGCACCTCGGGCCGGCCGTCGTGGTCGAAGTCCGCGATCACTGGCGAGGCGTGCATCCCGGAGTCGTGCACGACCTGCCACAGGACGAAGCCGTCCCGGCCGCGGCGGGCCGCGAGCACGCCGTCGCGGGCGCCCGCCACCACGTCGTCGTGGCCGTCACCGTCGAGATCGGCGATGGCCGCCGCCGCGATGAACCCCCGCGCCCCATACTCGTTGGGGCCAGTGGTCGCGGTCCAGAGCGGCGCGCCGGTGCGCCCGTCGAGCGCGCGCAGCACGCCCGACTCGTCACCGACGACGACGTCCACCTGGCCGTCGCCGTCCAGATCCGCCAGCGCCGGCGCCGGCCGCACCTTGCCCTTGGCCGCCGACCGCCAGTGGATCTTGCCCTCGAGATCGGCGGCGACCACCTGGGCGTTGTCCGCCGAGAAGTAGATCCGATCGCCGTCGACCGCGACGCCGCCGACGTCGAGATCGCCGCTACCGGGCGTCCGGATCAGGGCGCGCCGCTGGCCCGTCGCCGCCACGAGCCGGACCACGCCGTCGCTCGGCTCGTTCTGGCCGTCGAGCGTGAGGCCGTGGGTGCCGATGACGAGCGTGTCGCCGGCGAGCGCCATCGTGGTCCGGAACGTCGTCTTGCCGACCTTCGCCCTCCACCGCGGCACCAGCTTCACGGCGAGCGAGAGGAGCTCGACCGGAGCCGTCCGCTGCCCGCCCCCTCGAGGCGGCTCCACCAGGCCGCTCACGTCGAACTCGCCCGAGCCCACCAGGGCGGACGCCTCCGCCAGCGGCGCCTCGGGCTCGGGCTCGACGAGCGGCGGCGAGTCGACGAGCGTGACGGGCGCCGGCGGCGGGGCCGCGGGGGGCGGGGGCGCGGCGGGCGCGCAGGCGAGCAGCGCGAGGCTCGCCGTGGTCAGCGGGGTCCGGCGGTGCGTCGAGGCGGACATCGATGTACAGAGTACCAGGCGCGCGAGCGAGTGGCGTCTCGTCCGCGGCTCCACCTCGAGGACCGCCGCGCCGGCGCCGGTCGGGGCCCGCGCTGGCGGGGCGAGCCGCGCCCGGCGCGATGCCCGCTCCCTCCCCCCCGCCTTACGGGTTGAAGTACGGCTCGTTCGCCATCGTCACGAACGCGTCCTCGGAGGCGGCGGAGGAGCTGATGCGCCAGTCCGTCTCCTTGTCCACGTCGAACCAGAGCAGGGCCTTGATGCGGGGGAATTCGCCCTGCAGGGCGGGGACGATGCCCTCGATCCAGGCGCCCTTGTCGCCGCCGAGCTCGGTCGACGCCATCTCGCCGATCACGATCGGCTTGCCCTTCCCCGCGAGCAGCGGGTAGATGTCCTGGAACACGTCCACGAACGACTGCCACCCGCCGCCGTTCGTCGTCCCCCAGTTGTAGCCGTCGACGCAGGTCCAATCGACGTAGTCGTCGCCCGGGAAATAGTTCAGGGCTGCGTTCCACGCCTCGCGCGGCTCGTCCGTGACGTTGGGACACCAGGCCCAGACGAGGTTGGTGGCCCCGCCTTCGACCATGG
>CAYOLF010000139.1:3873-12952 GCA_964404725.1 uncultured Polyangiaceae bacterium | reverse complement strand
AGGTGGGCGCCAAGAGCGGGCTGAGCCCGCAGGAGACGTTCGGCAGGCTTGGCGGCAAGTAGGCCCCCCTTTGCCGGCGATGGCTGCCCGCGAACGTCAGCGGCCGGCGCCTCGCCGCATGCCTTCACCCCTAAGCCCGCCCTCGCTCCACGGATCCCGGCCTCCTGCTCGTCCTTGGGGCGAGGACGGCTCTCGCGGCGCGCTTGACCGAGTGTCGATCCTTCAAACGAGGCAGGATCACGATCGGCCCGCTGAGCGTGCGCTCAGGCTGATGCGCTTGCGGTCGAGATCGACGGCGAGCACGCGGACCGTGAGTCTCTCGCCGACCTTCACCACGTCCGCCGGCGTCCTCACGAAGCGGTCGCTGAGCTGCGAGACGTGCACCAGCCCGTCCTGGTGGACTCCGACGTCGACGAACGCGCCGAAGGCGGTCACATTGGTGACCACTCCCTCGAGGACCATCCCGGGCGACAGATCCTGGAGCGTGCGCACGTCGTCACGGAAGCGGGGCGGCTCGAAGGTCGCGCGCGGATCGCGCCCCGGCTTCTCGAGCTCGGTCAGGATGTCCGCCAGGGTGAAGCTGCCGACGTCGCCGCCCTCGTAGCGGGCGCGGTCGATGCGGGCGACGAGCTCGCGATTGCCCACCAGCGCCGCCAGCGGGGCATCGAGCTCGGCGGCCATCCGCTCGACCAGCGCGTAGCGCTCGGGATGGACCGCGCTGGCATCCAGCGGGTGCTCGGCGCCGCGAATGCGGAGAAACCCCGCGGCCTGCTCGAAGGTGCGGGGTCCGAGCCCGCTCACCTCGAGGAGCTGATGGCGCCGGCGAAATCGCCCCTGCCGATCGCGATGAGCGACGATCTTCTTGGCCAGGGTCGGTCCGATGCCGGCGACCCGCGCGAGGAGCGGCGCGCTGGCGGTGTTCAGCTCGACGCCGACCCGATGCACCGCGCTTTCGACGACCTCGTCGAGCTTCCGTTCGAGGAGCGCCTCGGCCACGTCGTGCTGGTACTGCCCCACGCCGATGGTCTTGGGATCGAGCTTCACCAGCTCCGCCAGGGGATCCTGGAGGCGGCGCGCGATGCTGATCGCGCCGCGCACCGTGAGATCGAGATCCGGGAACTCCTCGCGGGCAAGATCGCTGGCCGAGTAGATGCTGGCACCGGACTCGCTGACGAGCATGGAGAACGCGGGCTCGCCCGGCGACGTCGACCGCAGCACCTCGCGGACGAAGGCCTCGGTCTCGCGACCGTGCGTCCCGTTGCCGACCGCGACGGCGCGCACCGCGTGCCGCTCGACCAGTCCGTGCAGCGTGGCGCGCGCCCGCTCGAGGGCGGCGTCGCCCTGCACGAGATGGATGGTGGTGTGCTCGAGGAGGCGACCCGTCTCGTCGACCACCGCACATTTACAGCCGGTGCGCTGTCCCGGATCGATCCCGAGCACCGTCTTGGTCCCGAACGGCGCCGCCAGCAGGAGCTCCCGCAGGTTGGCGGCGAACACCTCGATCGCCTGGCGGTCCGCGCGGCCCTTCAGCTCGACCCGCACGTCGGTCTGCACCGAAGGGAGCAGGAGCCGCCGCACGCCATCGGACGCCGCCTCGCGGAGCTCAGCGGCCCAGGGCGACCGCGCGTCGTGCGGTGTGCGCCCGAGCACGGTCCGCTCGAGCGGGGCCCAGTCGAGCTCGAGGGAGGCGGCGAGCACTCCTTCGGCCTCGCCGCGCCGGATGGCCAGGTACCGATGCGAGGGGATCCGGGAGAGCGGCTCCTCGTGGGCGACGTAGTCGTCGTACTTGGTCTTCGCCTGGGCGTGTTCCTTGCGTTTCCCGACGCGAATGGTGCCGCTCTGGAGGTACGCCTCCCGGAAGCGCCGGCGCAGCTCCGCGTCCTCGGCCACTCGCTCCGCCACGATGTCGCGGGCGCCGGCGAGCGCGCTCGCCACGTCCGGCACCCCGCGCTCCCCGTTGACGAAGCGGGCCGCGTCGACCCTGGGGTTTCCGCTGGTCGCTTGGCTCCAGATCCGGTCCGCCAGGGGTTCGAGGCCCCGTTCCCGCGCGATGGTGGCGCGCGTGCGGCGCTTGGGTTTGAAGGGGAGATAGAGATCCTCGAGCTCGGTCTTGCTGCTCGCGCGCGCGACGCGGGCCTCGAGCTCGGGGGAGAGCTGGCCCTGCTTCCGGAGCTCGGCGAGGACCGTTCGCCGTCGCTCGTCGAGCTCCTGGAGATACTGGCGCTGCTCGGCGATGGCGCGGAGGGCGACCTCGTCGAGGCCGCCGGTGGCCTCCTTGCGATATCGGGCAATGAAAGGCACCGTGGCGCCCCCGCCGAGGAGCTCGGTCGCCGCTGCCACGCTGCGTGGTGTCAGCCCCAGCGCCTCGGCGATCCGCCGGATCGGATCGAGCGGGGAGTCCTTGGTCATCGGCTGGAGGCCCGAGTACGCCACCCGTCCGACGCTGTAAAGAACGGGCGGGGCGGGCTCAGTCCCTTGCGCGGGGGATGTCGAAGGTGGCGGTCTGGCCCGCGACGAGCTTGCCGGGGCGCCCGCAGACCGTGACGGCGAGCTCCTCGCCAGCGGCGAGGCCGCCCGCGCGCAGCCGGAGCTGGCCCGTGAGGCCGTCCGCGCGGGCGAACAGCCGGCACTTCCCGTAGGCGGCGGAGACGAGCTCGATGCCGCCGATATCCGCGGGCAGCTTCGGATCGAAGGCGAGGTGGCCCTTGGACGCGTTCAGGTCGATGCCAAGGTAGATGAGCGGCATCAGCTCGCTCGCCGCCATGTTGCCGGCGCGGAAGCCCTGCCGCGCGGTCCCGGTCTCGAGATCCTTGGCGTCGAGGTGCACGACGGCGTCGTAGTTCTCGACGCTCGCCTTGAGCTCCCCGAGGCCGATCTTGCCGACGCCGGTGCCCACGTTGGCGAGCGACGACCCGTTGGTGTTCACTCGCTTGTCGTAGTACTCGACGTTGCGCGAGATGGTCGCGAGGTCGACCGCGTAGCCGTTGTCCTTGAGTAGCTGCACGACCTCACCGGCGGCGAAGTTCGCCACCGTCTGCAGCGCGCCCGCCTGCTTGCCGATCTGGAAATTGTCGGGGGTGTTCAGGACCGGCTTCACGGTGCCCTTCCGGGCCTCGGGAAGGGTCCCCTGGGCGAAGGCGCGGATGTCCGCGCTCGGCGTGGCGCCGGCGAAGACGCGGTCGCTCTGGGCGTCGAGCTTCCACACCACCTCGCCGGTCTTGACGTCCTTGACCAGGGTGATCTGGGCGTCGGTCGGATCCGCCGTCTTCTGCCAGCGCCCGGAGCGCACCTGGATGTCCGCGATCACGCCCGCGAGCTTGGCCCGGAGCTCGACCGCCTTCAGCACCTGGTCGGCGCGTGGGATGACGCCGGCGTCGGTGAAGTGCGGCTTGATCTCCTTCTTGCCCTGGGCTGCGCGCTCCGCGTTCTCCTGGGCGATCCACGCGCGCATCGAGGGCCAGTGCACCAACGGCATGTCGGTGAAGCCCGCGTAGTTCTCGATCGTACCGGCCGGCGCCTCGATCTCGCCCTGGACGTTCCCCGATAGGTCCACCTGGACTGCCCGCTTCGCCGCGCTCGTGATGGGGAAGAACATGTTGGTGGCCAGATCCTTGATCTGGGCCATCTCGGCGGCGTCCACCTGGAGGTCGCGCAGGATGGCGTCCTTCTTTGCCGCGTCGAGCTCGTCGAGGAGCTCGAACACGCGCGAGGCCATCTTGGCGATCATGAAGTTGTTGTAAAAGCTGTCGGGGAGGTTCGGCAGCGTGGAGCCGGGGAGCTTCTCGTTGTACTCGTTCGGGTCCATCATGCCCGTGGTGTGGTACTTCCCGTCGGCCTGCTTGACGCAGGAGTCGGCCCCGAAGCGCACCAGCTCGATCAGGAGCGGCATCGCGTGGGCGAGGAACGCCTTGTCGCCGCTGACGCGGAAGATCTGGTCGATCCCGTAGAAGAACGCCCAGTTGTTGTGGGGCTGGTACTTGCTGAAGTCGGGGTCCCACTGCTGGGCGACGCCGTTCCACTTGACCACCTGCGTGTCGGGCTTGCCGTCGGCGGTCGTCTGCCAGCCGAACTGGGCGCCCTTGCCGCGGCCCATGGAGCGCGCGTAGGCCCGGGCCGAGTCGATGTTCTTGACGTAGAGCTCGGCGAGGCCCTTGGCCGCCTCCGGGCTCTGGATGGCCTTCACCTTCCAGAAAAGGATCGCCATCTCCCAGAAGTTGTGGGTCCGGTAGCGCCCGTCGTGCAGGCCCTTGGCGCCCATGTCCGCCGCGATGTCGCGGTTGTGATCGGACACGGTCTTGAGGAGCGCCGCGCGGCAGAGGTCGATCGGCGCTTGGAACTCCATGGCGCGCGGTCCGCCGAACAGGGCGAGCCGGCCGTTCGAGAACTGGGTGCGCCAGGCGGCGACGTGGGCCGCCTTGGCCGCGGCGAAGCGGTCGTCCCCGGCGGCCTTGGCGCGCGCTGCCTCGAGCGGCTTCTGGGCGAGGCCCTGGTCGATGGACGACACCAGCGCGGTGCGATCCTCGACGATCAGGCGCTGGCCTGGCTTGAGGTGGACCAGGGCGTTGACGTAGATCTCCCGCTGGGAGTCGCCGACGACGGTGCCGGTCTTCTCCGCGGCGAGGAGCTCGGGGTGGATCTCCTTCTCCTCGCCGGCGCCGTCCGCGAGGAAGTAGCGCACCCGCTTGGCGAACCCGAACTGATACTGCGGCTGGTTGCGCGCCTCGGTGGGGGTGGTGGACTTCGGGTTGTCCGCCCACTCGCTCCGCTCCAGCTTCTTCAGGTTCTCCTCGCTCTCCTTGACGGTCTGGAGCGAGAGCCCCACCAGGGTTGGGCTGAACGCCTTGGCGCCGTCCGGGCCCGCCTCGGTGTGGACCTGCTGGAACTTGTTGTATCCCTCGGCCAGGTTGTTGATCAGGGTCCCGTCGAAGCCGGAGGTGATCACCAGATCCCCCTCGAAGTCCGTGGTGAGCTCGAGGCGGGACAAAGCCAGCGTCGGATCGACGAAGCTGGCGAGCTTCTCCGCCCGCTGGGTGAGGGTGTGGCCGGACTGCTGATCCTTGAGGACCAGCGTGTAGGCGAGGGTGCCCTCCTCCACGGCGTTGCGCACCGCGGTGGCGTCGTCCGCGTTGACCAGCTCGAAGCGGGCCCGCGCGTCGAGCGCGTTGTGGAACACGGGCTGGCCCGGCTCCCTCACGCGGTGATAGCTGAGGAAGGGCAGGTGCGGGCAGCAGCTGTTGGCGACGGTGCGCCCGCCCTCGACGTCGGTGGTGCGGAAGACGGAGACGCCGGCCTTGAAGGTCGCCGCGTACTCGATCTGATCGTAGGCGTTCGCGTAGCCCTCGCGCTTCTTGTCCTTCATCGGGGGGGCGCTGAAGGTGATCCCGGTGTCACAGAAATTGCCGTTGCCGATGAAGAACTGCGCCCCGTAGCGGTTCGGGTCCTTCGCGATCTCCGCCCAGGAGACGGTGTGCTCGAAGATCGGGCGCGCGAAGGTGGTGGCGACGGCATCGACTCGACCGTCGGTGCCCACCACGAAGGGATCGGCGCCGGGCGTGAAGGGGCCGCGCGCGGAGACGGCCGAGAGGGGACCGACCGCTATCGTCAGAGCTTGCTGGGCATTGCTGAACGCAACCATGGTTGCTCCTGTCCCCCGGGGTGTCCTGCCGGTTACTGCCTCGCGCCCCGGCGCGTGTGCGCAGGAACGGGGCTGGGCTGCGGGGCTGGGGGGTCCGCCGCAGCGGCGCGGAAGCTAGCCGAAGCCCCGCCGCATGGCTAGCCGCGGGCGGGCCCGGCTGGATCCGGCTCGGCGCCGTTCCCCGCGCGACGCCCGCCGGCGCCGCGCCCGGCGGGGCGGAGTGCGCTCGTCGCCCGAGGCTTCGGCCCGCCGAGGGGCGCCCCTGCCGCCGCCTCAGAACTGCGGAGGATCCCGGCGCTGGGCGTTCGCGGCGGCGGTCGCGAGCGCCCTGCGGGCTTCCACCGTGCGCAGGCAGGGGAAGCAGTCCTCGCGGGCGCCGTCTCCGCACCCGCGCTTGCCATTGAGGCGGACCAGCGCGCGGACGCTCCGGCGGTCGCCGACCTCCGAAGCCTTGGCGACGAGCGCGGCCGCCTCCTCGCAGTCCTGCACGTCACGCAGCGCCAGCGCGATGGCGAGGGCCGGCGAGGCGTGCTTGCGGACCTCGGCGCTCAGCACCAGGCGCTCGGCCAGGATGGTGGCGGTGTCGCGGCTTGGCACGCCGGTCCAGATCTCGAAGAGCAGGTCCGTCGTGCGCTCCCGCTCCTGCGCCACGATCAGCTCCAGGGTCGGGATGGCGGTGTGCGGATCCCGGGCGAGCTTCAGCAGCGCTCTCAGCGTCGCCGGGTCGTCGGCCAGATCGGGGCTCGCCTTCAGCTTGTCGCCGAGCGCGGCCAGCTCCGTGAGCCGGGCCGCGATCTCGCCGCGGGACAGCGCGAACGACTGCTCGACCGTGAGATCTGCGGGCGTGATCCCGTTCAGGGTGGCGCGGGCGTCCTCGTCGCCCGTCGTCGCGAGCTCCTCGACCGTGCGCTTCGCGGGGGAGGCCGCGACGGACGCCGCGGGCCGTGGTGCGGACGTCGCCGCCACGGCGGAGCGCGCTGCCGCCGATTGCGCGGCGCGCCCGCCGCTCCCGCGGGAGGCGATGACGATCCCCACGAGGGCCCCGAGCCCGAACGCCACGATCGCGAGCCACAGTGGCAGTCCGCGCCGTGGCTGCGGAGCGCCGCTCGCGGGCGCGGGGCTCGACGTCGTCCTCGTCGCCGGCGCCACGCTCGTTGCGCGCGCAGCCGGCGGCGCTGACGACGCGGGCAGGCGCGGCTGCGTGGGCCCGGACGAGAGTGACGGCGGTCCGGGCGGTGGCGTGCTCGGCCCCCGCGGTGCGGGCGGTGCCGGTGGCAGCGGCGTCGGTCCGGGTAGTGGCAGCGGCGTGGGGCCGGCCAGCGGCAGCGGCGTGGGGCCGGCCGGTAACGGTGGAGGCGGAGGCATGCTCGGCGGCACCGACGGCGCGCGCGGGAGTGGTGGCGGCGGGGGGGTCGAGCGCAGGCCCGGCGGCGGTGGCAGCGGCGGTGGGCGAGAGGTCGCCAGGCCGCTGCCAGTCAGCGACGCGGCTGTGGCCCCGGGTGCGGGCAGCGGCGTGCCGCTGTCGAAGGACGGCAGCGCCTCGTCGAAGGAGGGCAGGGGCGACGCACCGCCATCCGTCGGCGGCGGTGGGGGAGGGGGAGGTGGGCGCACGGTCACGATGGATCCCTCACGGCGGCTGCGGCTCGGTGCGGCGCCGCCCCACGACGCGCCCCATTTGGCGCGCCAGCGCCCTTTTACCGCGTGACGCGCCGGACCGCGAGGCCCGGAAGCGACGCCCCCAGGCTCGCGCGCAGCGAGCGCCGGGGCGCGGCGACCGTTGCCGAGGCGGGCCCTCCTGGCCTAGCCTCCGGGCCGGGCCTGGTGCCCGGATCGCTGGAGATTGCCCAAGATGCCCCATGTTCTCGATGCACGCTGGTCCTCGCGGCCGCGGCTGGTGCGGGTCGCCGCCGTCCTGCTCGGTGCTGCGCTCCTGGCGGGCTGCACCGACAAGGCGAAGGCGAGCTACGAAGAGTGCCTGAAGCTCGAGGCGAAATGGGATCCGATCGGCGCCCAGGCGGCCTGCGAGGCGGCGGTGAAGGCGGATCCCAACAGCAAGTCGGGCAAGGCGGCGGCGGCGAAGCTCCTGGCCCTCCAGGAGGAGGCCGAGAAGGCGCGGGCCAAGAAGGCGGCGTCGGAGCCGAAGCCCTGCAAGGCCGGCAAATGGGTGACCCGCTGCATCTGGAAGGGGAAGTACCGCCCGACGTTGCTCGAGGGCCCGACCGCCGCCAAGTGTAACCAGGACGCGGGAGAGTTGCAGACGATCGAGATGAGCTGTCCGGCCTGCGTGTGCGCGGACGACTACAAGGATCCGCCGGACCTCGACGAAAACCTGTGACCGCGCGCTCGTAGGCCCGCGCGATCTCCCGCCGGTACCACGCGCTTGTCCTCGTGCCCAAGCTCGCGGGTGAGCTGGGCGCTCCCTCGGCGGACGAGCCCCATCGGCCGCGGCGCTGCCCCGCGCGGGGACGTGGGTGGTCGGCCACCAGGGGACCTACTGCTGGAGCCTGGCGGGCGGGTCCGGGCCGGCGAGGGCGAGCCGGTACGTCAGAACTGCGAGATGAAGTCCCAGGTTTCGTCCGGGACCCAAGTGTTGGCCTCGTTGGGCGGAGACGGGGTGTGATCGCCCACGAAGACGCACGCCCGCGTGGGGTAGCCCGGGTCGCAGTTCTGGAAGTCCACGCAGACGGGGGTGTTCCCGCTGGGATCCGTGGGCGTCGGGAGGGTCAGGGGGTCGCAGCCGTTCCGCTCGGCGAAATCGTTCAGCTGCGGAACGCCGTAGTTTGGGTATGTGCACACGCTGTCGTTGATGCCGTGCGTCATGAAGTAGGCCACGGGGCCTCGGTTGGACTGGTCGCACCCGCTCATCGCTCCGCCCGAGTGGACGGCGATGGCGCGGAACACGTCGGGGAACTTGCAGGCCAGGGCG
Source organism: uncultured Polyangiaceae bacterium (assembly GCA_964404725.1). Classification (GTDB taxonomy): domain Bacteria; phylum Myxococcota_A; class Polyangia; order Polyangiales; family Polyangiaceae; genus JAFGBI01. Next base: position 4,391 of record CAYOLF010000139.1, on the reverse strand, counting down.
TACGACATGGAGCCGCCCATACTGAAGCCCTCGGCGAAGACGCGCGTCTCGTCGATGCAGAGCTCCTCCTTGAGCATCTGCACGAGCTGCCCGATGAAGTCCTCGTTGCCCTGCGGCCAAGAGTTGTTGATCCCCTGCGGAGCGACGAAGATGGTGTCGTCGTCGTCCCGGGACCACAGCCCATAGTACTCGTAGTTCGCCCCGGCGGAGCCGCTCGCCACGCCGGCGGCGGTCCCGTTCAGGCAGTGGATCGAAACCATCAACCGATAGGGGTTGCTCGAGTCGTAGCCGTCCGGAAGACGGACGATATACTCGCGGTTCGTCCCGCCCACGTCGATCGAGTTCCTGGATTCGCCACTGAACGACGTCGTGGTGCCGCAGCCGGGGCTGCGAACGACGTCGCCGCCGCCCGTGCCGTTGCCTCCGGTTTCGGCGCCGCCCGTCGCGGCGCCGCCGGGTTCTCCGCCACCCGTCTCAGCGCCACCCGTCTCAGCGCCACCCGTCTCAGCGCCACCCGT
>CAYOLF010000139.1:0-3773 GCA_964404725.1 uncultured Polyangiaceae bacterium | reverse complement strand
CGCCACCCGTCTCAGCGCCACCCGTCTCAGCGCCACCCGTCTCAGCGCCACCCGTGCCGTTGCCCCCGGTTTCGGCGCCGCCCGTCGCGGCGCCGCCGGGTGCTCCGCCACCCGTCTCGGCGCCACCCGTCTCAGCGCCGCCGGTGGCGACCCCGCCCGTCGGAGCGCCGCCCGTCGGTGTGCCCCCCGTCGGTGCGCCGCCGGTGGCAATACCGCCCGTCGCAACCCCGCCGGTGGCAATGCCGCCCGTCGCCACCCCGCCCGTCGGCGTGCCGCCGGTTGCGATCCCGCCCGTCGTGGCGCCGCCGGTGGCGACGCCACCCGTGAGCGCGCCGCCGGTGGCGATTCCGCCCGTCGCAGTGCCGCCGGTCTGCGGGTTGCCACCCGTGGCGACGGGACCGGTCCCTCCCGCAGCGCCGCCGGACTGCTCCTCCGACTCGCCGCTGCACGCGCTCAGGACGGTCAACAGGACCACGGGGAGCGTGATCGACGTCCGGGCCTTCGCGAAGGTGGCCCTAGAAGTGAGGTCGCGGTTGCCGCGCATGATGGCTTCCTCCTGGCGACCCTGACCCCAGCTTGGTCCACGGGCTCCCCCCCAAGCAGGGGAGTTTCTTCTCCCCCCGTCGCGCGATGGCCGCGGCCCCGGCCCGGCCTCGTCGCGGCTCCTCCAGCGCCCAGGCTGCCGCCCTGGTGCCGTGGCGTCGCACCGCGGGTCGCCGTGCTGGAGCCCCGCCGACGGGGAGGGCAAACCCTACGCTTGGAGCTCTCCCGCGTGCACGGCGCGGTTCTTCCCGCCCCGCTTGGCGGCGAGGAGCGCCTGGTCCGCCAGGCGAAAGAGTTCGGCGTCGCCGGTCGTCCCGTCGCGGTCGATGGTGGCGATGCCGATGCTGCACGTCAGCGTCGTGGAGAGCGCCGCCCGCAGGTCGGGCGGGAGGCACTCGAGCACTCGACGTGCGATCGCCTTGGCCTGCTCCGCGGTCGCTCCCGGCAGCACGGCCACGAACTCGTCGCCGCCGAAGCGGGCCAGCGTGTCGGTGTCGCGCAGGCACCGCTTGATGGATGCCGCCGCCTGGATCAGCGCGCGGTCGCCCTCGTCGTGGCCGCGTTCGTCGTTGATGGACTTGAAGCCGTCCAGATCCAGGACGAGCAGCGACAACGGCTGGTTCGGGCTGCTCCCGGGATCGAGCTCTTGTCGGATCTTCTGGGTGAGGTAGCGCCGATTGCTCAGACCGGTCAACGGATCCGTGATCACGAGTCGCTGGACGCGCTGGATGAGCTGAGCTCCGTTGATGGCCGCCGTGAGCGCATCGCGAAGCCGCTCGTACCAGGAGACGTGGTTCAGGCCCGCCTGCAGGACGGCGACGCCCAGCGGGCGCAGGCCCGTCCCGAGCGGCTCGATCACCCAGCTCCGACCGTGCGCGAGATCGTTCAGGTCGAGCCCCGTCGAGGACGGATCGAATGAGGTCGCCCCCTCCCCGAGGCCGAACACGGAGAGCGGCACCATCGACACCTCCGAGGCGTAGTCGGACGTGAAGAGGAAGATCATCCCGCGCTCGACGCCGAGCTTCGGGAACGACGACCGGGTGACGTCGGCGATGGTGTTGAGATCGGGGGCGGCGAGCAGGCCGGCGGTGGCGTCGCCCAGGATGCGCATGTGCTCGAGCAGCTCCTCGCGCTGCCGGGCGATGAAGCTGGTCGTAAGCTCGCTGGTCAGGCGGACAGCGCCGTCGACGAGGCGGTCGAGATCGACGAGCGTTTCCGTGCGCACGCCGCGGCGCGCCACGTGGCGCCGCAGGACGAGCAGCGCGTTCTGCCAACCGCTCGTCGCCTTGCGCTCGCGGAGCATCCCGAAGCACAGCGCCTCCAGCGTGTCGAAAAAACGCGTGCCCTGCTCCGCGAGCTGTGTCCCCAGCGCCTCGAGCAGGTCTCCGAGCCAGCCGGGATCGATCCGATCGACGGTGGCGACGAACGTCTCGTCCAGCTCCTCGCGCAGCGCCGGCTCCATCGTCCTTAGTGAGGGAGGCGCGGCGGCGTCGGGTCGGCTCGGGGCGCTCGGTCGTGGCAGCTTTGGCAAGCGCGGACAGCCGCAGGAACGGCGCAGGATGGGCTCGGCGTCGTAGCGGTGAAAGCCGTGTGGGGCCCGGCCCACGGCGAGGCCCTCGACCAGCATGCGCACGGCGTCGAACAGTAGGACCCCGAGCGGCTGATGGACGGTGGTGAGCGGCGCGGGCAGGTGTCTCGCGAGTTCCGTGTCGTCGAAGCCCGTGGCCGCCAGATCGGTGGGAATACGGTAGCCCCGGCGCTCGAGCTCACCGATGGCGCCGACCGCCATCGCGTCGTTGGCGCAGACCAGCGCATGCGCGTCTCGTAGCTCGACCCCTCGACTTTCGATGAGCTCGAGCATCGCGAGGCGTCCGCCGTCCCGCGTAAAATCTCCGACGACCCGGTGCTCCGGCAGCACCTCCAGCCCGGTTTCACGCAAGGCGCGCGCGAAGCCGCTCTCGCGCGCCTTGGCCTCGGGATTGCCGGCGGGGCCCGACAGGTACACGAAGCGCTCGTAGCGGTGCTGCACCACCAGGTGCTGCGTCAGATTGTAGGCCGCCCGTTCGTTGTCGATCGAGAGGCAACAGTCCGCCCCCGGGACGTCGCCGAGCGCCACCGTCGGGATGGGGCGGAGGTCGTCGAGGAAGCGCGCGATCTCCCGCTCGGTGGCGGTGTGTCCGATGGTGTGGGCCGCGACGATGATTCCGTCCGCCCACATCGGCACCAGATCGTGGATGAAGTTCTTTCCCGCCGACTCGCCGAGCTTGCCGCCGGGAACGATGATGAGATCCACGTCATGGGCGGCGGCGGCGGCGAGGCCCGCCTCGACCAGCTCCGCCTGGAAGTTGTCCTCGAGTGAGTCGCAGACCAGAGCCAGACGTTTCTTGGTCCGCCGGCTCGACGGGGGCGTGGGAGCGTCCGGCATCCTAGAGGATCATCGTAGCCTGTGTGGCTGGGCGCGTCACCAGCCGGGACGAGAGCGCTCGGTCGAAGCGGCCCGTCGCTGCCGTACACCATGCTCCGCCGGCAGCGACGGTGGCTTGAGCACCGAGGGCGGCAAGGGGTTCTCGGGGAGCCGAGGCGTGAGCCGAGCTCTCGATCGCGGGCTCGTCGGAGACGCCACCCGCGCTTCGGAGCCGCCAACCAAGGCCGAAATTCCAGCATCACTGTCCGGCCGGGTTCGCGCGCCGTTGGGCTGCGCCCGGTGACCGCCTCCGCCGAGGGCGGGGGATTCGACGAGGGCTCAGGGACGTCGGGCGAGGAACGCCACCCGCGCCGGCAACGCTCGCCCCAGAGCGGGGTCGGGTCCGCCGAGCACGCGTGAAGTCTACCGAGCATCGCTGGGTCCTGGAGCGATTCGCGGTCCCGTCGACCGTGAGCCTAAGCCGCGTCGTGCTCCCCATGCTGTCCGCGCTCCTCGCCGTTCGCGCGAGGTGAGCGCGCGGGGCGACGCCGAGCGGCCGCACGGTGGGCCTGGTCATCCGTCCCTCGGGGCCCAGCGGCGCGGCCCCGAGGGGCGTCTGCGGTCGGGGTTGAGCAGAATTCGACGCGGAGGTCCGCAACCGAGGCCCCGGTCGGCCGACGGTGGTGGGTTCGGCGACGTTCCAGCCGCCGTGGCGTGGGTGCGCGATGGCGAGCACGAAGCATCCCCCGAGTGAGGCGCCGAGCACGGCGTGCCGCATCGAGGAGAACGACGGCGGCGACGCGAGGGTGACGGAGCCGCACGACAA
>CAYOLF010000138.1:0-13080 GCA_964404725.1 uncultured Polyangiaceae bacterium | reverse complement strand
CCCGATGTAACCGCCGCTCATGAAGCCGGCGTCCGAGAGGACCGAGCCCTGCTTGTCATCGAGGAAGATATACGGATACGCCGTGCGGGCCCCCGAGGTCGAGACGAACACGAAGGCGATGTTGTTCGAAGTGAACCACTGCCCATCGTTCCTCCCCATGCTCGCGGTGCCGTCGTCCCAAACCCTGAGATCGAAATTGCCCCACTCGCTCGAGCTCGTCCAGTGCGCGTCGCTGCCGGTGATCCACCGCGGGTCGCGGTAGGAATTCTCCGGTTCGTCGCCGATCACCGGGGGCAATAGCTCGCACGGCGGGACATACCCCGGCGGGTAGTCCACCCCACTCGAGAGGGTCAAGCGCAACGCGGGGCCGATGCCGTCGATAGAACGGATGAGGCGCCCGGTGATGTTGTCCGCGGTCCCCTGCGCATCGCGCCGCGTCTTCTGCGTGTGCTCTCCGCTGCTCGGCCCCACGGGATCGGTCCCGCCCTGGTGGGTGCCGCTCCAGGAGTTGTACGCCCACTCCTCGCCGCTGCCGATATCCTCCAACTGGCTCAAATGGTTCTTCGCCGCGTACTCAAACTCGGCCTCGGTCATCATGCGATAGGCCCGGTGGGTCAGCTCGCTCAGCTTGCAGGCGAAGGCCATGGCGTCATACCAGTTCATGGTGGGGCCGCCGAACCCCGTCGACTCGCCGCCCATCACGGCGCTCCACAGGTCCGCCGTCACCTGGGCCTTCGCGATGTGGTAGCTGCTGACCGACACGCCCGACACGGGCGCCGTGTCCGCCGGACAGCTGCCGCTCTCGCACCCCAGCGTGAAGGTCCCGCCCGGCACGTACACCATGTCCAACGACACGCCGGGCACCTGGTCTTCCGTGAAGTCCGCGGCCGGCGCCGGGTTATCCAGGATGGGGACGGTGCCCCCGGTCGAGCCGCCGCCGCTCGCGGTGCCACCAGCGCCACTCGTGCCGCCCGTGCCGCCGCTGCCGCCGCCCGTGCAGACCCCGGCCGCGCAGGTGGCGCCGCCGGAGCATGCGTTGCCGCAGGTGCCGCAGTTGAGCGAATCGAGCGCCAAGTCGACGCAGGCACCGTTGCAGTCCGTAAGGTTATCGCCGCACGAATCCGCGCACAGGCCGACCGAGCAGACTTGCCCGGTGCAGACGACGCCGCACTGGCCGCAGTGGTTCGGGTCCGCCCTGGTGTCGACGCAGACGCCGCTGCAGTCCGTGGCTCCCGGCGCGCAGCCGGTGGCGTCCGAGTGGCTGAGGGATTCCGGTTCGGACGTCGGCGAACAACCCAAGGCGAGGGCGAGGACGAACGCTCCCGCAAGCGGTGAGCGAGCTTGGTGCCGGGGCTGGGGGGAACCGTGGCGCATGGGGTCCTCCTTCGTGTGCAGCTGGGAACCCTGGCCTCGTGCTGGGGAGCCAGCCGTCGAGTCAAGGTTGGACTTCCCTGAGGAAGAGCGCATCCGAAATCGCTGGGTGCGTCGGCGAAGCATTCCGGAGTGCACGGCCTGGTCACCCGAGGCACCGCGCACTTCCTCGCATGGGCCTGGTGCAAAGCGGCGGCGGAGCTGTACCTGTCCGCTCTCCGCGAAGGTTTTCCCTCGTGCTGTGGGCGCGCGTCACTCGCCCGGGGTCACTTCTCGTCCGCGTCGAGATCTCCCGTGAAGCGAGGCCCAGGCGCCTCGTCCGCGTGTGCTGCGCCAGCCCGCGCGTCCAACCTCCAGTACCTGCGCGCGTTCGCGGCGGCTTGGCCCGACCCCCAGATCGTGCAACGGGCGTGGCGCGAACTCCCCTGGGGCGTGAAGGTCGGGCGGTGAGTCGCTAGAGCAGCAATCAGGTTGATTGCTACGACAAACCAACGACCTAGGGACCCGCGTCCTCCGGGTCCCACCCAGCCACCGCTGGGTGGGTGAGGGCGTGGGGTACCGAATCGGGAGCGGACTTCGGCGAAGGAGGCCTGGTAAATGTCTCCTCGCCCTGCGCGGAGGCATTTTCCGGGCCTCCGTCGCTGTCGGCAACCCGTTCGGTGCTCTAGGCTGACCGCCGAGATGACGACCTACTCCATCCGCAAGGCGCGCCCCGACGAGCTGCAGGCCGTGCAGGAGATCGAGCGTCGCGCCGCCACGCGGCTCGCCGCGGTGGGGTTGCCCGCGGCCGCACAGTTGCCGCTCCAGCCGCTGGAAGCACTGCAGGCACACCGCGAGCGCGGCCAGCTGCTGGTCGCCACCGACGATGACGATCGCCCCGTCGGCTTCGCGATCTTCGCGCTCCACGACGACGAGGCCCACCTGGAGGAGATCGACGTCGTGCCCGAGCATGCCGGCCGTGGGCTGGGAAGGCGGCTCATCCAGGCAGTGCTCGCCCAAGTCCGGGAGGCCGGGTGGTCGCGGCTCGCCCTCACGACCTTCCGGGATGTGCCCTTCAATGCCCCGTTCTACGCCCGGGTCGGTTTCCAGGTCGTGGACGAGCCCCACCTGTCCCCGCGCCTCGCTCGCATTCGGCAGGACGAACGGCGCAACGGCACCGAACTCGCTCCCCGCGTGGCCATGATCCTGGAGGTGCCTTAGCACCGGCCCCACGCGGCCAGGACCGCCCGCAGGCGGCAAGCGCGGCCTTGCCTCTCCCGCCACCCGGGTCATTCTCGCGAGCGCTGAAGGTGCTCATTGGTGACAGCCTTCCTGTCCCGCGGACCAGATGGAACAGCGCTGATCGAGGTTGGCCGCGGTGAGAACGCGTGTGATCACGGAACGAGATACTTGCGCAAATCCGGCCGTCGCCCCATGGCCAGGATGTTGCGTCCGAAGAACTTCGTCAGCGGCCATGCGGTGCTGCCGCTCATGAGCGCGGTCAGATCGAGGTGCCGGAGCATCATGAACAGCGCGCGCAGATCGTCGGCTCTGAGCGCGAGCGGCGCCTCGATGAGCAGGTTGTGCATCCACTTCATGCCCTGCATCATCGAGAGCCGAAAGACCTGGCGGTCGAAGTCCGCGAGCCGCGCCCCGCGGGTGTCGTCCTGCGCGAGCGCGCTGGCGGCCACCTCCGCGGCGAGATCGCCGGTGCGCAGCGCGGCCAGCGTCGTGCACATGCCGCAGGTCGCGATGCTGTCGCCGACGGCGATGATCCCGTCGCCCACGCCGGTCCCGGGCAACCGGCGGGCGAAGACCCGACACCCGTCGAGAAAGCGTCGCCGCGCGAGATCGCTCGGGCCACCAGTGCGGGAGATGATGCGCTCGTCACGCTGACCCAAATCGCGCAGGTGCTCCTGCAAGGGACGTTCGAGGACGCGCAGACTCTTCTTCTGCAGCGGGCCGCAAGCGATCTCCGTGTGCTCGTTGCCGGAGGCCCAGAAGGAGAGGAAGGGCACCGGATCGCCGTCGCTGCATTGCGAAAGAACCATCTGCGGGCAGGTCCGGGCGCAAAGCCCGCAACCGTTACATCTACCGCTGTCGAAGACGACTTCGTTAAGCATCGGCAAACTCGCCCTACCTCGCCCCAAAAACCCGCAATAGCCCGCACACCCGCGCCGTGGCCCAAGGCGACGGCTTCTTCTTCTGGCCGAAGGAGTAGTCCTCGAAGCCCTTGTAGCAGGACCGGGGCGTGATCATCCCGTCGGCACCGAAAGTGGTCGCGAGGCCATGAACGATCTCGCCGGTGCTCTGCTTGTCCTCGACCGAGCCAGTCTTGCCCTTCCAGACGGATGGATTCGAAGCGAGCGCCTCCAGGACCGCCGAGGCGTCGTACCAGGTGGGCGGCCACTTGCCGGCGACAAAACGCTGGCCGTGGCCGAACATGTAGGGCTTCTCCTTGGCGCGGTTGCGCCAAGCTCCGAGCAGGGTGCGCGCCGCCCCGGCAAGTTGCTTCGGCCGCTCGGAGGCGTCCACCAGCGCGAACAGCCGCAAGGCCTCGACCGTGACCTGGAGGCAGGCGTCATTCTTTCGGCCCGGGCCGCGCCACTTCGCCACCGGGTCGGGAATGCAGAGCCACGCCGGGCCCTGCGTTGTCTCTGCGAAGGTCTCGCGCACCCGAGCGAGCGCCTTGTCGACACCCGGTGCGTCCTTGCGGCCGAATAGCAGCAGCACCTCGAGGATAGCAAAGTGGTCGCACGGCAAAGATACCCACGCCGAGGGCTTCTTGCCGGCGGTGCCTCCCGGGGTCAGGTAGCGGCCGTCATCCGCCTGGTGCCGCAGCATCTGGTCGAGCCTGCGTTCGATGGCGGGGACGTCGCCCGCGCGAACGCCCATGCCGTGCAGGAGGCGCAGGATGTTGGGTGGGAATGCGGGCGAGTTGTGACCACCGAACGTGAAGCCGGACTCCCAGTCCGGCAGGCGATCGACGAGGTCGCGCACCTGCGGATCGGCGACGACGGCCTTGCGAGCGTCGCGCACCTCGGCGTCATCCTCCGAACGCCCGAGCACGGCGGTCAGGGCTGCGAAGCGGGCGAAGGGCTCATCGCTCGCTAGGAGCGCGGGCCGAGGGTCACTCGGCAAGAGCGACAACCATGCTTCCCGCTTCGATGCCATCGTCCTACTCCTCAGGATACTCCTGCGCTGCATTCGGCCCGACCGCGCGCAGCAGGAGGCGGTAGTCCTGCGCCGCCTGCCACGCGGTAGCGAACGAGCACGCGGCCTTCCGTGCGACGTCGGCGACGGAAAGGCCGGGCGCGTGCTCGAGGGCGGTCCACACGTCGGCGCGAAACGACGGGCCCATGAGCACACGGTTTCGGTAGCCCGCGTGACGTCGAACCAGAACCTCCGGCGAGAGCACGTCCCCGGGGCGATCACGGAGGGTACCTTTCGGCACCCGTAGCCCCGACCCGGTGAAGCGCTCATCCTCGCCGCGTCGCTGCAGCTGAAACGCGGTCCCTGTCGGCAGCAGGTCGATCGGCACGCCCCCGGATGCGCCGGCGATCCGGGCGAGGCGACGATCCTTCTCGAGCCACTTCGCGACAGCCGCCCAGTACGCGCGAACGCGCTTGGACGGATGGGCAACCACGAGCCGCACGAGCCGGTCAGCGTTCACATGCGCGTGATGCACGCCGAGCCACGCGGTCAGCACGGCGAGCACGCGAAGATCACCTTGATCCATGCCGACGACGGAGGCGTGCAAGAGCGTGCCCTCGATGTCCGCGTCGGGCTGGGCCCTCGCGGCGAAGTTCATCCCGATGCCCGCCATTCGGGCGGTGAGCTCGTCGGCCGCGGGCATCGCTTCGGGGGAGGTCGCGCGGCTAAATGCCATAGCAGAGCGCGAACAGCTTGCTCTTGAGCAGGTCGGGTTTGCCCAGCGTGGTGAGCCCGAGCGCTGAACCGCCGATGACGGCACCTTCGAACCGCAGGCCGAGCCCGAGGAGGTGGCGGTCGAAGGCTTCCATGGTCGGTCGAGGCAGCATGGTCGTCCTCGGGAGTATCGGCTAATCCGATACCATCTTGCGCCGCCGGGTGGCTCAGATCAAGGTCTGCCTCTCCAAGGATAACGGTTCCTTCCCGGGGCCGAGCTCCGTGAGGCGTACACGCTCCGAGAACAGCACTGGCTGCGTGTCGGCGCCTGGTCCGGCGACGACGTCGCGCGGCTCCCTCGCTGGACGGCGTCAGCACGCCGCTGTGGGTCAGCGAGAACGACGGGTAGCGAGGCTAGACAACACCACCGTCAGTGCTAGCCCGGCGCGGTTCTCCTCCCGCCGATCGCGGCTCGGACCAGAACAGGCCGGCGCAAACGAACGAACCAACGAGCAGCGCGACGTCATCAAGGTCCTGCGTATGGGGGATCTGCTCGACGCCGCCGCGATCGCCGAGCGCGTCCCCCCCCGAGCGGCCGCCAGGGCGTGGCGATGTATCCACGACGACCACGAAGCCGCTAGGATTCGCGCTGTTTCGCGATCGGGGTGGTCAGGATGGGGAGCACTGTCGCGGTCCGACCGCCCCCCCTTGACAATAACCGACGTGTCCGTTATATATTCGGGCAGCCCCCCTGGCTGGAGCGTCCATGACCCTGACCACCGACACCGCTACCGCCGTTGCCGCCGACACCGCCGAACTGCGCGAGCTCGCGGCTCGCCACGGGCTTCGGCTGCAGGGCCCGCTGGCCATCAACGAGCTCGGGCTCGACTACCGGATTGTGATCTCTGCCGTCGAGGGTGGGACCCGGTGGGTGTTGCGCATCCCCCGCCGCGCCGACGTGAGCGCGAAGGTGGAGAAGGAGGCGCGGGCGCTAGCGATGCTCAGGCAGCACCTGCCATTCGCCGTGCCCGACTGGCGCATAGCGACCTCCGAGTTCGTCGCCTACCCCCTGCTCGAGGACTCGACCGCGATCGTCCTTCAGCCTGGCTCCACCACCCCCGAGTGGGTGATTCCGCAGGACTCCGAGGTCTTCGCGGAGAGCTTCGCGACGGCGCTCGCCGCCCTCCACTCGGTCCCAGTCGGCGCCGCCGAGGCTGCCGGAATGCTCGTGCGCACGCCGGCGCAGGCCCGTCAGAAGGTGACCGACGACATCGACCGCGTCCGCCGGGATCTGGAGGTGAACGAGAGGCGACTCGAGCGGTGGCAGCGCTGGCTCGACGACGACTCGTCGTGGCCGGACTTCTGCGTACCCGTGCACGGTGATCTCTACGTGGGCCACGTGCTCGTCGACAAGAGCGAGCGCGTGACCGGGATGATCGACTGGAGCGAAGCCCGTGTGGATGACCCCTCTATCGACATGGCCTCACACCTGATGGTCTTCGGCGAGGCGGGGCTGGCAAAGCTCCTCCTCGCGTACGAGGCGGCGGGAGGGCGGACGTGGCCACGGATGGCACACCACACCACGGAGCGGATGGCGGTCTGGCCGGTCACCTACGCCCTCTTTGGCCTCGAGTCGGGCAACGGGAGTCACCTCTCCACAGCGAAGGCGCAGCTCGCTGCGGAGGAATGAGCGAACGGCGACATCGGCCGCTCGTCACGCTGCTCGCAGCGGCCTTCCTCTTCCGGATTGGCAACGCAGTGGCGAGGCTCGCGCTACCGTGGTTCGTCCTGTCGCACACCGGGAGCGCTGCCTGGGCGGGCATCACGGCCGCGAGCAGCGTCGTCGCCACCATCCTTGGCGCGTGGGTGGGCGGTGGCTTCGTCGACCGGTTCGGGCGAGCGCCCCTCGCCTTGATCTCAGGCGTGGTCGGCGGCGCGGCCACGGCCGGCATTCCGCTGCTCCATGGCCTCGGCGCGCTCTCACACGTTGGGCTGCTCGCGTGCGTCGTGCTCGGCGCTGCGTTCGACGCGCCCGGGATGGCCGCGCAGGACAGCCACCTGCCCGAACTCGGCCGCATGGCTGGGATCTCCGTGGAGCGCGTGTCGTCGCTGAAGGCAGTGATGGGCCATGTTGCGATCCTCGGTGGACCGGCGCTGGGGGGTGCGGCGGTCGGCTTGCTCGGCGCTGCACCGACGCTCTGGTTCACGGCCCTCTGCTCCATACTTGCGGGTCTGCTCGCGGCGTGGGTGCTTCCCGGCCAAGCCGTGCGGACCACGGCGACGGTGGAGGACCTCTCCATGCGCGCCGGCTCCGCCTTCCTCTGGCGCGAACCCCTGCTGCGCCCGCTGCTCGGTCTGGTCATGCTCTTCGCGGGCATCGCCGGCACCAACGGCAGCGTCATCATGCCGGCGCTGTTCCTGGACGCGGGGCGCTCAGCGACAGATCTTGGCCTGTTCTCCTCAGCGATGGGTGCCGGGGGCCTCGCGGGCATTGCCATCCACTCCGCCGCCGGCGCCCGGATGCCACCGCAGATCTGGCTGGCGGTGGCGTTCTCGGCCTTTGCCGGCGCTTCCCTCCTGCTCTCGCTACTGCCGGCCGTGCCCCTGCTGGTCCTGCTGGGCGCGCTCTTGGGCCTGTTGACCGGCCCGGTCTCGCCGATCCTCAACGCTGCCATCTACAACCGCACTCCGTCGGCGCTTCTCGGGCGGGTGCTCGGTACGATCTCGGCGGTGATGCTGTCGGCCGCGCCAGCGGTGATGCTCGCGGCGGGCGCGCTCGTCGACCTCGCTGGTCCGGGCCCCGGCCTCGTCGTGTCGGCCGTGTTTTCGGGGGGCGTGGCCCTGCTCACGCTTCGCCTCCGCTTCGAACCCGTTGCCACGCTCGAGCTTCCGACTGCAGATCGTCCTGCCCCCGCCAGAGGTGAACGCTGATGCCGCGCCCCAAGCTCAAGTCCGATGACGAGGTCCTCGAGGCCGCCACCGCCGTGCTCAAGCGATACGGCCCCATCAGCTTCACCCTCAGCGAAGTAGCGAACGAGGTGGGGCTCTCGCGCGCGGCGCTGATCCAGCGCTTCACCAACCGCGACACGCTGCTCGTCCGGATGATGGAGCGCAGCGTCGGGCAGGTGCGGGTTCACCTCGACGCGATGCCGGCTGGCGCGGGGCCGGAGGGCCTCTGGGACTTCCTGCAGGCGCTCGTCCGCAGCATGAGCACCCGCTACGACTTCTCGGTGAACTTCCTCATCTCCTGGTACGAGCTCCAGGTTCCGGAGCTCCGCAAGCTGTCGATTGAGCGGAGCCGCTCGGTGGTGGAGGGGATCCGAAAACGCCTGCCGCCAGGCGCTCCCGCCGGGGCGGAGCTGCTCCTCCACTCGGTCATCGCGGGCGCGACGACGCAGTGGGCCACCGATCCGTACGGCGAGCTGGCCGACCATGTGCTCGCTCAGATCGCGGCGGTGCTGCGCCTGATGTTCCCCGATCACAAGGGCTTCCGCGGGTCGCCCGCGCGCAGGAGGCCCAAGGGCCCGGCGCACCCGACACGCGCGGCAACGTGAGCAGCCAGGAGGTATCCCCACTGCAACGTGGCCTGTCGCGTCCCCTCTCGACGAAAACCCACGGCAACACCGTTGACGCCGGTCAGGCCGGGACCCACGTCCACCGATCTCACCGGGACCCCTGGCCGGAGCCGAGGGCCGGCTGAGATTCGCCCGACTGGCGAGTCGGGGGGCACGTTCGCCGCCCTCACATGGACGAAGATCCGCGCATAGCTCGCTCGGTGCTAGAGGTCGTTGATCTCCCGCGGCGTTCAAACCGATTGCCGCTCTACGACCTGGGATCGGTATCGAGCCCCTGATACTCGAGCCCGAGCTCGGTCCAGAGTGCGCGCAAATCAACGGGGAACTGCTGCGGGAGGTTGCGGAGGATACGCTCCTGCTCCCGGAGCCACGAGACCGCGTCCGGACGGTTCGCCGTGCCCCGGGCGAGCTGACGCAGCGACTTGCCTCCGAACATAGGGATCGGCTCGTCGAGCTGGGCGCGTAGGTGCTCGATGAGCATCGCGGCCGCCTGCCTGCTGACTTGCTCCGGCACCCGCGGCGGCGGCTCGCTCGCGCGCGTCGCGAAGAGCGCCGAGGCCTGCCGAAGCGCGCCGATGACCATCGGAGCCACCTGGCCGAGCCGTTCCGTCGCGCTCAGATGCTTGAAGCGCGAACGCACGGCGTCGCGGGCCTCCTTGGCGCCGGCCACGAGCGACCGCGCGGTGAGGCGGGGAAAGAGCACGACACCGCCCTCCAGGCGGAAGGTCCCCTCCCCGTCCACCATGACCCACCCCGCGAGCACGTCCCCGACCCCCACCTGCCGCGTCGCACTGCGCTCGACGAGGGTGAGCCGCTGGTTCCGCAGCACATCCAGCACCTCCAGGTCCTGGTCCAGGTGAACGTGCCGGATCCGAAAGACGGAGAACCAGCCCCGCCGCAGCGCCTCGATGATCTCGCGTTCCTCGCCGGTAACGGCGCCCGAGTCGGCGTACTCGGCCAGGGGCGTCACCCCACCCGGAGACTCGGCGGCGAAGATGCAGAAGGCGCGAAACAGGTGCTCGTACTCCGGTTCGAGCGCGCTCGCGCTCGGGGGGAGCTGCAGCAGGACCTGCCGCCAGCGGTCCGGGATGCCGTGTGTCTCGGCGATCGCCCAGAGCTTGCGGCGCAGACGTTCGAGCGGAGCGAGGGCCTCCTCGGGCGGCTCACCCCTCGGCGGTAGCGTCGCCGGATCGAACGCCTCGCTGTGCGGCAGCGTCTCGGGGCGATCGGGGACCCCGGCGAGCATGACGATCCCGTTCCGGTGACCGACGTAGCCATCAATGACGTACTCGAGCCAGTACTTTGGCGTGGCGCCGTACTTGAGATGCCGCCGGAGGCGGGCCTCGTCGGGCACGCCGCTGGTTCCGCCCTGCGCGCCACCGTTCGTTGGGGGCGGGGTCCTGAGCTTGCCCTTCGCGGGGTGCGGGCGGAGAGCTCCAGCCTTCGTCGGATTACCCAGCATGACCCGGCCGAAGTAGAGGAGCCAGTCGGCCTCGGCAGCCGCGAGCAAGTAGGGCGAATCAACGATGAAGCACGCGCCGGTGTGGAAACGGAGCACCCGCCCGAGGAAGAGGTCGCCCTCGCGGAGGAACGGTCCGGAGAGGTGCACCGAGAGCTCGCGCCCCGATCGGACGTGCGCGAGCTCGGCGGTGCGGTCCCCGACGGAGCGTGCGCGATAGAGATCCTGGTGCGAAGCCGCCAGCTCCTCGGCGAGCTGGTGGAGGGCGGCGCGACTCGCATCGCCTGACGTGATGCGAGCCACCACGGAGAGCGGGGTTTCGCCCGCGGTGCCGGTGGGCACCTCGCAGAGAACGTGCATGGTCGAGAAGGAGTCGTAGACCGGGCTGATGGGCGGTCCGCCCGACATGTACTCCTCATCGATGCGCTGGCTGAAGCGCGCGAGGGCGGCGAACTGAGGGGCGTGGACCAGCGCCGAAGCGGCCTTCGCGATCGCGAGGTAATGAGCGAAGAACTCCGCCACGGTCTCGGTGAGCGGCGGACCCTCCGCCGGTTCGTGGTTGGCAACCAATGCGGCGCGCTCGGCCTCGACCGTCCCGGCAGGAAAGAGCACCGGCGCCGGGAGCTCACGCCTCAGCTTGGCGGCGATGGGCTCGAGCTTCGTCGGCCGCACACGCGCCCGCTAGCACGTCGTCGCTCCCGGCGAAATGGTCACCACCGGCTGGCTACGAATGCGCCACGCCGGCTCGCCAGGGCTCGTCTGTCTCGGCAGAGCCCACTCTGTCTAGGGGCTGCTTCAGCAGTGCTTCCCAGCTCGCCTCGGACTCCTCGGAGCCGCGCGCGTCCCGCTCGGCCCGGAATGCCGGGCGCGCGCATGCAGGCGCGCAGCACAGACGTCGATTGCGGTCGCCGCTGCGGCCTGGCCGTTCTGGGCGACCACCAGCGGGCGCCGGCACGACCGCAGCTCGCGGCTCCGCTCCGACAGGTGTGCCTTCAGCTCGGCGACGGGCAGGATGTCCTCCGCCACCTGGAGGGCTTCAGACCCGTTGGATGACCTGTTCATGAGTCGGTATATGGACCCGAGGGATGCCGCCGGCACCAACAGTGTCACCATGAAGGGAGCCTCCGATGCGCAGGAAATTCATGCGAGAGCTCGCGGCCCTTGGCCTGCCGACCGGGCCTGGACCTGAGGTCGCTCGCGACCCGATCAGCGAGGCCAACCTCGAGCCACTCCCCGAGGCCGCGCAGCGCTACCTGCGGTTCATGCGGGTAGTGGGCCGGCCGCGAGACTGGTCGTTCAGGCTCGGGTTCGTCGGCCGCTTTCGCCGCTCCCGCGACGAGCGCTGGATGAGATGCGAGGCCTGGCAGTACAACACGCGGCTCTCGCTCGCCCGCATCTTCCACCTGCAGCTCCGCTTCTTCGGCGTCATCCCGGTCCTGGGACGGGACACCTACGCCGAGGGCCGGGGAAGGATGCTGATCCGCCTGTTCGACCTGATCACCGTCGGCGACGGCACGGGCGAGGCCTACGACGTCGGCGAGCTGGTCACCTACCTCAACGACGGCGTCATGATCGCTCCGACGCTGCTGCTCGTGCCCGAGGTGCAGTGGCACGGCGTGGACGAGCGCTCCTTCGAGCTGTCGCTCGCGGACCACGGTCGGGCCGTGCGGGCGAAGGTGATCATCGACGAGCGAGGCGCCCCGGTCGACTTCGAGACCACCGACCGCTTCTACGCGGACCCGAAGGACCCGGCCAAGGCTACCCGCTGCCGCTGGACCACGCCCATCGCGGGCTGGCAGGAGGTGGGCGGCCGGACGCTCCCCACCGCCGGCAAGGCAGTCTGGCATCCCGAGGGCGAGCCCGAGCTCGCCTACGCCGAGATCCAGTTCCTGCCCGAGACGCTGGCCTTCAACGTGGCGCCGGGGGAGTGAGCGGCACCGCTGGCGTCCGATCTTCCCCACTGCACTGCCGTTCCGTTGCCACGGGTACTAAACCCGCCGCATGGGACTGTTGACCTTCAGCCTCAACGTCACCCTGGACGGATGCGTCGACCACCAGGAGGGGATCGCCGACGACGAGACCCGCGCCTTCTTCACCCGCCTCCTGGACCAGGGCGGGGCGATGCTGTGGGGCCGCGTCACCTACGAGATGATGGAGAGCTACTGGCCGGCGGTCGCCCGCGGCGACGAGGAGGCGCCCCCGGCGATGCGCGAGTGGGCGGTCAAGCTGGAGGCCAAGCCGAAGTACGTGGTGTCGTCGACGCGAGAAGACTTCTCGTGGACCAACAGCCACCACCTCGCCGGCGACCTGCGCACGGGCGTGCAGAAGCTCAAGGACGCGACCCCCGCCGGCGTGCTCCTCGGTAGCGGCAAGCTCGCGGCCGAGCTGGACCGGCTGGATCTGATCGACGAGTATGAGTTCCTCGTCCACCCCAGGATCGCCGGCCACGGCCCGACCCTGTACCAGAGCGGGCTGCCCAGCACGCGACGGCTCGAGCTGGTCTCTGCGCAGCCGCTCCGCAGCGGCGCGGTCGCCATGCACTACCGGCGCGCGCGCTGAGGCGATCCTGGGCTACTGAAGGTGGGAGTACCAGCGAATACGACGCCTTGCTCACGCCGAGACCGCAGGCCGAGGCGGTGCGGGTCACGCGGGGCTTCAGCTTCGCCGGTGCGCACGTCGTCATCGTCGGGGGCTTGGTGCCGTCATTGCTCGTCCCGCAGCCGGAGCCCGGGCTCGAACAACACATCGGCACGCAGGACCTCGACCTGTGTCTGAGTGTCGCCCTCGTCGACGGGAGTGTTGGCAACTACGACCGACTGGAGAAATGCC
>CAYOLF010000137.1:0-13514 GCA_964404725.1 uncultured Polyangiaceae bacterium | reverse complement strand
CATCCGCAGCTCGCACGTGCTCGCCTTACCTGTCACCAAGAGCTCTCTACGGTGCAGGTAGTAGACGTCTTGGTCTTCCTTGAAGATGAACCGGCTGATCGGCTGCTTGACCAGCGCGGCCCGAGCGATGCTGAGCAGATTGACGCCGGTGAGGTTGGCCTCCAGGATGCGCCCGTCGTGAGAGACGATGAAGTAGCCCACGGGTGCCAGCTCATACAGGTCGAAATAGCGCGCCTGGGCCGCGTCCCGCTCGGCCTGCACCCGGAGTAGCTCGTCATTCTGCATCGTCAGCTCGACCTGATGCACGCGAAGCTCGTGGATTAGCCGCAGCGCTTCTTCGGGCGATGGGGACTTGAGATTCTCTGGCGCCGGACCTTGCCCCCGGGAAGCTGCTTCGGCCCGCCAGCGCAGTTTGGCGATTCCTCTGGACCTCGTCTGCGCCTCGTCATGGACCTGCGCGGCGTCCCGTCGTTGGAAGAAGACCGAGACCCCTTCCCCTTGCGGAAAGACCCGCACGGCGTACCAGCCTTCGCTGGGTGCGCCTTCGAAGCGCAGGTCAAAGGCAAGCGAAACTTGCTCCGCCAGTGCGTGCCGATACTTCTCTTCGCAAACGGCTCCCCCCGCCTCCGGCCACACGGCGCCGAGAGGCCTCCCGAGCAGGTCGCCACGATCTCGTTCCAGCAGTTGTTCCGCCGCGGCATTGGCATAGGCAATCGAGAGGTTGCCGTCCAACGCAAACACGGCGTCAGTCATGCTCTCCAGAATGCTCGCGGGCTTCTCTGACAAGTGCAGGCGCGACTCCTCGGCCGGCCTGAGGTCGTTGATGTCGATGCTGGTCCCGTACCATTTGGCGACCAGCCCCTGCGCATCGCGAATCGGCGCGGCGCGCGCCTTGAACCAACGGTACGTCCCGTCGCCGCTCCGGAGACGAAACTCGCTGTCGAAGGTCGCGCCCGACTTGATCGCCTCGCTCCACTCGCCTTGAACCCGTTCGCGGTCGTCGGGGGAGACTTGATGAAGCCAGTTGTCGCCGAGTTGCTCCGGCTCGGGGATGCCGGTGTACTCGAGCCACTGGCGGCTGAGATAGTCGAAGGCGCCACTCGCCTGGCTGCTCCAGACCAGCTGGGGCAGGGAATCCGCCAGCTTCCTGAGCGCGACTTCCTCCTTGCGGAGCGCTGCCTCGAGCGCCCTGGAAACGCTCGCATCCGCGAAGGTGATCACCAGGCCGGAGATCACGTTCGCCAGCGTGCGGTAGGGCATGATGCGTACCGAGAACCAGCGCTCGCCACTGGCGGCGACCATCTTCTCCTTGAAGATCAGCGTTTGCAGCACCTCCCTCGCATCATCGGCAAACTCAGGATAGTCGAGGGCGGTTGCGATATCGGTGAAGGGTCGTCCGGCGTCACCGGGGATCAGTTTGATGATCTTGGAGGCCTGCGGGGTGTACCGCCTCACTCGCAGCTCGCCGTCCAAGAAGAGGGTGGCGATCTCGGTGCTATTCAGCAGGTTCTTCATGTCATCGGTGGTCTGCGACAGCTCGTCCACCTTGGCTTGCAGCTCGTGGTTGACCGTCTGCAGCTCCTCGTTCATCGACTGCATCTCCTCCTTGGAGGTGGTCAGCTCCTCGTTGGTGCTTTGCAGCTCCTCGTTGGTACTTTGCAGCTCCTCGTTGGCCGAATTGAGCTCTTCTTGTGAGGTCTGCATCTTCTCTCGAGAGAACTGCAGCGCATCGTGAGCCTGCTGCACCTCCTTCGCCATGTCCGCGAGTCGACTGGTGCTGGTGAGTGTCCGACCGCCCTTCTGTCGCGGGGAGGGCACGGAAGCCTTTGCCACGTCCGCGAAGACGATCATCATCGTGCCCGCGAGCTCCTTGGGCTCAGTGAGCTTCTCGACGGTGAGGTCGATGGATTGAGTTCCGCCGTTGGTTCCCACTTCCAAGCCTCGCACGATAACGGGCCCCTCACCCTTCAACGCTGCGGAGAAGGCTCCGGACAGCTCGTGGCGCAGTCCCTCGCGGGCCATCGCAAAGACGTTCACGTTGATCTTGCCGGCCGCGGGCTCCAGATACTTCCCCGTGCGTCCACTGATGTAGACGATGTCTCCTTGGTCATTGGTCAGCACCACCGGAGGCGAGATGCGCTTGGCGATGGTTCTGTCGGCCAGGACTTGCAGGTTCACCGGAGGAGCCTTGAGCGCCGCGGGAACCTCCCCCGCGACACTGGGCGCCCTGGGCGAGAAGGAGGAAGGGAAGTCCACGGGCGCCACGCTGATGCTTGCCTCACTTCGCCGATAGAGACGCGCCTTGACATCGAGCGGGCGGAAGAGCTTGGAAAACGAGCCGATCGTCTCGGTGCTCCCCAGGCACAGAATGCCAGAGGGATTCAGACAGTAGTGAAAGAGCGGAATGAGCTTCTTCTGGAGCTCCGAAGACAGATAGATGAGCAGATTGCGACACGACAGGATGTCAAGCTTCGTGAAGGGGGGAGCCATGATGATGTTCTGCGGAGCGAACACCACCATCTGGCGGATCTCCTTGGCGACCCGGTATCCGCGCTCATCTTGCACGAAGAATCGGCTCAGTCGGTCAGCCGTCACGTCGGCGGCAATGTTGGCAGGGAAGACGCCCAACCGTGCCTTCTCGATGGCTTCTGCATCGATGTCGGTGGCGAAGATCTGGAGGGTGACGGCCTTGACCGGCTTGACCCGGTCCCGCACCTCCTTGAAGAGGATGGCCAGGGAGTAGGCTTCCTCCCCGGTCGAGCAGGCGGGCACCCACGCGCGCAGTACCCCACCATTCGGGTGCGCCGACACGAGCGCGGACACCTCGCTCTGGAGCTGCTCCCACGCCGGCGGATCACGGAAGAAGCTGGTGACGCCGATCAGGAGCTCTTTGAAGAGCAGCTCGGTCTCCGCGGGGTTCTCCCGCAGAAAGCGGACGTAGTTCGGGAGCTTATCGATCTGGTGGAGGCCCATCCGCCGCTCGATCCGGCGGTGGATGGTGCTCCGCTTGTAGAGCGAGAAGTCACTGCCGGTCTGCGTCCTGAGCAGCACGAAGACCTTCTCCAACCCGCCCTCCGCCCTTTCCTCGGACGGCGTGTCGGGCCGCGCGATGAACGGAGCATGCTGGCGGTAGGCCATGATCCGGGCCGGCAGGTCCTCTACGGGCGCGACCACGTCGGCGAGTCCTGCGTCGATGGCGCTGCGAGGCATGCTGTCGAACTTGGCTGAAGTCGGCGCCTGTACGAAGGTTGCCCCTGCCTTCTCCTTGATCGCCCGCAGGCCGAGCGTGCCGTCGGACCCCATGCCCGATAGCACCACGCCGACGCTGCGCTCCCGTCGGTCCTCGGCGAGGGAACGGAAGAAGAAATCGATCGGAAGGTTCAGCCCACTGGGCCGGGGAAGTAGGTGCAGGACCCCGTGAAGGATTGACATATCCTTGTTGGGCGGGATCACGTACACGTGGTTCGGCTCGACCTTCATTCTGTCTTTGACCTGATTGACCGGTATGGCGGAGATGCGTTGGAGCAATTCGGCCATCAAGCCCTGGTGCGTGGGGTCCAAGTGCTGAACGACGACGAAGGCCATGCCGCTTTGTTCGGGCACGCCCTTGAGAAAGAGCTCCATGGCTTCCAGCCCACCGGCCGAGGCGCCAATGGCTACGATGGGAAAGGAAGCATGCTTGGTTTCGTCCACTTGCCCCGCCCGGGCGGGCGCGGTCTCTCCACCTGGCTTCTTCGCCGTCTCCGACGCAATCTTCACTGGCGCTCGCGGCGCCCGCCTGGCTTCAGGCGAAGGCGTCGAACGCGGCGGGGGCCGCTGCCGCGTGGTCTTGGGCGGCGTGGTCTTGGGCGGCGTGGTCTTGGGCGGCGTGGTCTTGGGCGGCGTGGCGCCGGGGCGCGCGCGAGCGCGCGCGGGGCGCGATGCCGTGTCCACGGTCTTCTTGGCGCGCTTGCGCTCGGTCGAACGCTTGGAGTCCTGGCCCTTCATCTGACACCTCGAGCGGGCTCTTGCGGGAGAGCACCTCAGAGCCCCACGTTGTCTTGAAGGTCAGGGCACCTGTGATGCCACCCGATGCGGCCCGAAACCTTGTCTAGCAGGGATCAGGTCGCTTTGCTGCCGCGGAACCCCGCGCTGAGGCGGCACGGCTCTAGGTGCTACCGGGATGGCGGCGGGGGGGCCGACGGTGGTGCGGGACACAGCTCCGCCCGTGGCGCCCCACTGGCCTCGGGCCACCTCGGCCGCGGTCACCCCGGGAGCACAGGACCGCGCCCCGCGACCACGGCCGCCGCGGCGCCGCCGAGCGCGACCAGGGCGACAGCGCGCGCCGTGATCGCGACGCCGAGCGCGGGCACCAGCCAGGCCCCGACGAGCGCGGCGCCGACCGCGCCCCCCAGGAAATCTGCGGCGAAGAGCGCCCCCGCCGCCGGGAGCGCGCCGCCCACGCGGATCCGCGCCGCGAGCGGGAGCGCCGCCCCCACCAGCGCGCCGCCGAGCAGCGCCGCCGCGAGGAAGCTCGTGACGACCGCGGCCGGCGCCGCGCTGGCGGCGAGCGCGAGCCACGCGAGCCCCGAGGGCAACGCCGCGGCGAGGACCGCGAGCGCGACCAGCACCCCCGGGAGCGCCGTGCGGCGCGGCGCGGCGACCCCGCTCCCAGCGACGCGGAGCCCGAGGGCCATGCCGGCGAAGGACACGGTCACCAGGACGGCGAGCTCACGGAAGAGATCGCCGCGCAGCAGGGCGTAGCCGAGCAGCAGCAGCGCCTGCAGCGCCCCGCCGAGGAAGCCCGCCGCCGAGACGGCCACGCCGAGCGCACCGCTCTGCCAGAGCGCCGCGCCGAGGAGCAGCGCG
Source organism: uncultured Polyangiaceae bacterium (assembly GCA_964404725.1). Classification (GTDB taxonomy): domain Bacteria; phylum Myxococcota_A; class Polyangia; order Polyangiales; family Polyangiaceae; genus JAFGBI01. Next base: position 8,666 of record CAYOLF010000137.1, on the reverse strand, counting down.
AGCCCGAGGGGGATCGCGGCGACGATGGCCGGGAAGCGCGCGGCGCCCTGCGCGGCGACCGCGCCGACCAGCCGGGGCTCGAGATCGCGGTTCACGAGCGCGGGCGACTGGGCGGCGGCGGTCACGACCGCGACCCGGTCGGGCGCGAGCGCCGCGACGAGCTCGGAGGGAGCGATCGCCGTCGCGCCGAGCCCCGCGCTCGCGATGCGCGCGGCTAGATCCCCCTCGAGCGGCGCCGCCGAGGCGAGGAACCAGACGTCGCCGACCGGCAGGAGGCGCACCTCCGCGAAGGCCGTCGCCAGGGTCGCCCGCTCGATAGACAGCAGGGCCGCGAGCCGCGGCCCGACGTGGTTCTCGTAGCGGCCGACGGCGACCGCCAGCAGGCCGCCCGGGGTGAGCACGCGCGCGGCGTGGGCGGCGAGCTCGGCGGTGAAGTAACGGTTCTGCGCCAGCGTCGCCGGGGGCGGCAGATCGAGGATCAGGACGTCGTAGCGCGCGCCGTCCGGATCGCGCCCGAGCGCCTCGATGGCACGGCGGGCGTCCCCGACGTGGACGGTGATCCGCGGATCGTTGATCGCCTCCGGGAACCAGCGCGCGACCACCGACGGTAACGCCGGATCCGGCTCCAGGACGTCGACGGACGCGGCGCCGAAGCGGAGTGCCTCGCGCGCCGTGCCCGCCGCGCTGCCGCCGACGACCAGGACGCGCCGCGCCGCGGGGCGCGCCGCCAACGGGAGGTGCGCGGCGAGCTCGGCATGCGCCGGATCGTCGGCGGCGGCCAGCCAGGCGCCGTCGCGCAAGAGCTCACGCCGCCCCGCGCGCTCGAGCACCAGCAGGCGCCCGTGCGCGGAGTAGACCATGTCGCGGAGCTCGGTGGCGGGGTAGCGGGCGGCGAGCGTGGCGCGCTCTAGATTGGGCACGACAGCGACCGCGACGAGCCCCGCGGCGGCGACGAGCCCCGCAGCGGCAACGAGACGGCGCTGCGCCGCGAGCCCGAGCCCCGCGGCCCCGAGGGCGAGCAGTGCACCAGCGCCGGCGGCGGCGACGGCGTGCGTCGTGCTCGTCACCAGCCACCCCGCGTAGAGCCCGCCGGCGACCAGCGCGCCGAGCGTGTCGGCGAGGTAGGTTTCCGCGGCGGCGCTCCGCCCGGGACGCGCCAGGGAGACGCTCGCCAGGCCGAGCGCCGCGCCCTGCCCGGCGGCGAAGGGCGCGAGCCACAGCGCCACGACCGCGAACAGGGTGAGCGGCGCCGGGGCGCTCCCGGGCGGCAGCCAGCGGTCGACCAGCAGCCGCGCCGCCACTACCGTTGCGAGCGGGAGGACCGAGAGCGCCACCAGCAGGGGTCCGAGCGCGCGCTCCCCCCGGCGCCCGCGGGCGAGCCGGTCACCGAGCGCCGCGCCCGCGCCCCCGAGCAGGAGCCAGGCCCCGAGCCCCGCGCCGAGCGTGCGCTCGTCGCCGCCGAGCAGGCTGGTGAGCTCGCGGAGCAGCAGGAGCTGGGTGACCAGCGAGGCCGCGCCGAGCCCCGCCACCGCCGTCACGACGGCGCGTCGAGCCTCACCCCCACGGCGGTCGTGCGCTCCCCCCGGAGCCGTCACTCGTGCCCCGAACCGGGCTCCGCGAACGCCTCGGCCCGGTAGGTGAGCACCGTCACGTTCCGGCCCCGCCAGGCGTCCCGGGCGGAGCCCCCCTTCTGCGCGAGGTGCTCGAGGAACGCGACGGGATCGGCGAGCTCTTGCCACACCTGTGGCAGGAAGGTGGAGCGGCGCCCGCCGATCTCCAGCACCACCCCGTCGATCCCGGGCCGGAGCTTCGTCAACAGATCCTCGGGGCCGTCGTACGCGAGGGGCTCGGGCAGCGACAGCACGCTCACCTCGACCGCGATCTGGTCGAGCTCCGCGGGGACCACGGGCGAGAAGCGCGAGTCCTCGAGCGCCGCGTGCCGGGCGTTGTGGATCACGGCGAGGGCGAGCGGCTCCTTGGGGAAGATGTGCCCGATGCAGCCGCGCAGGTCACCCCCCTTCTCGAGCGTCACGAACACGCCGCGCGGCTCGCGCAGCGCCGCGGGGACCGACGCGGGCAGCTCGAGGGTGCGCCCCTCGGTCACGGCGACGGTGAGCGAGCTCCGCGCCAGCTCGAGCAGGATCCGGCGCTGGTCGGGGCCGTAGGCCGCGCCGCGCACGGCGACGCGTGGGAGCGGCGCCTCGCCGACGACGCCCGCCGCGAGATCCGGCGCGGGCTCGAGCTCGGCGGCCTCCCCGCTCGCGCGCACGGCGAGCACGGCAGCGGCGAGCACGGCGGCGACGATCAGCACCACCACTACGATTACGATCACGATCATGCTACGGCTCCCACCGGGCGCCGGCGGCTCGCCCGCGGCCCGCCCGGACTCCGCGCGATCCTGCCCCATCCACGCCCCCAACCTCTAGTTCTTCTCCACGAACGCCACGGCGGCGTAGCCCACCACGCGGGAGCGGTCGCCGGCAGTGTCGCCGCTGTTGCGGTAATCGAGGAGCTCCGCCCGCCAGCCCAGGCGCCGCGCCAGGTGGATCACCGTGCGGATCGGCCCGCGCCCGCAGGCCGTCTCCTCCCCGAGCCGATCGCCGTCGAGCGCCACCACCGCGTCGAGCGTGGCGCGGTCCATCGCCACGGCCTCGTCGTAGGGGCGGTAGTGGCTGAGATCGGAGCTCGCGACGACGAGCGTGTCGGCGTCGAGCCGCGGCGCGAGCGCGTCGGCGACGCGCGCCGGATCCACGCCGCCGAAGACCAGCGGCACCAGCGAGAAATCGGGGAGGACACGCTGGAGGAAGGGCAGCTCCACCTCGAGCGCATGCTCCTCGCGGTCGGCCTCCGGCACCGAGACGAAGGGCCCAACCCCGAGCATCGACCGCGCCGTCGGCGCCACGCGCACCAACCCGAGCGGCGTCCGGTACGCCGCGTACTCGCCGAGATGGACCCCGCGGAAGGCGGCGTGATGGCTCGGCGCCAGGACGTATACGGTGCGGTACGCGCGGCCGCGGACCTGGCGGAACCCAACCCCCGCGGTGGGGCCCGAGTAGCGGTAGCCCGCGTGCGGCACCACCAGCGCGCGCAGCCCCGGCAGCGGGCGCTCGGCCGCAGCGGCGAGGTACCCGTCGACGTCGGCGGCGAGCGCGGCCGAGTCCCCCGCGTAGAAGCGCCCCGCGACGACCGGCTCCCGGATCGCGGCGCCGTCCCCCAGCGCGGCGAGCTCAGCGGAATCGGCGCTCGCCACCGACGAGCCCGGCGGCGCGCCCGCGACGGGCCCCCGCGCCTTGCCGCCGCCTCGACTCCACATCACGACGCTCCCCGCGACGGCCGCGCCGAGCACGACCACGAACGCGATTCCGACGAAGACATGCTGGCCTCGCTTGTCACTTTCCATCCGAAGCCCCGGTGAGCGCGGCGATCGCGCCGGGTCCGAGCGGCCGCTGGCGTCGCCCGTGGCGGCATTGTACCCGCTCGAGCTCCACCGTCGCCATGACTCCGGCGAAGGAGCAGTTGATGGCGAGCATGGCCGGAATAATGCCTCCGAGCCACCATCCTCGGCCTGGTCCAGCAGCCGCGCGGGGGGACCTACTCTGGAACGTTGCGTCAGCGACGTCGGTGGCCTTGTCCAGCCTCGGCTTCCAGGGCTCGCTCCTCGCACCCCGCGCCGCCGCTGACTTCAGCCACGGCAATCTCGAGGGAACCCTGGTGGCCAACGCGGTGTCAGGCAGCGGTGAGTCCACCATTTCCCGTTCCGAGCCTGGGACCGCCTCCGGATGTCCTCTGAGGTCAACTTCCACGTCGTGCCGCGGCTCTTCCCGGGGTGCACGTTCCGGGGCGGTCGTGCGACGGGGTCGGCGCTCCTGCGGCTGGCCATCGCGGCATCGCTCCTCGTCGTGGCCTGCAAGTCCCCCCTCTCGCGCGGAGACAGCGGCACCGAGACGGACGCCGGCACATCGCCCCCGGCCTCAGCCTCAGCCTCGGCAGCGCCGCCCTGCGTACCCGGTTCGGTGAACGACTGCGCGCGGTGCGGTGACCGCTGTGCCGCGGGGTTCTGCCGCAGGGGGAGTTGCGCGCCCACGCCCACCCCGTACGCCTCCGACGTCCGCGGGGAGCCGTTGACGTTTGCTGGTGACGGCTTCTGGATGGACTGGGGCGCGGAGATCCGGAAGTACCCAGCGTTCGGTCCGGTAATTCGCGTCCGCCGAGGCGAGATCAAGCTCCGGCCGCTCGGCTTCGGAGACGGGAGGCTCTACGGTTGGAGCGAGGGGGGGCAGTTGAGTTCTGCCGAGGATCCGAGAGGGACGCCTGTGGATGTAGGCTCGGCCGGACCAGCGCTCGACACGACGCTGGCGGCCGACGGAGCGGAAGTCTATTTTTATAGAGGGGGACTCGTGAAGGTGAGGGAGGGCAAGGAGATGCCTCTTGGGCAAGGCCCGCTCGGAGCCGAGGGCAGGCCAATCGACCTGGCGCTAGGTCCCGCGACCATCTACGTTGCGGTGGTTGGCGCCACTCCGCCGATGGCGGGAGCTCGGCAGGAGTATCGCAGTGCCTTGTTCTCTACCAACAGAGACGGAGGCGACGGGCGCGTGTTGGCCGAAGGGCACATCATGAACGCCGTGGCGACCGATCCCCGTTGGGTCTATTGGTCCGACGATGGGTCGCTCTTCTGCGCGCGCCACGGGCAGGAGCGACGGCGGCGGTTCCTGACGCTGCCCGGAGCCGTGATGATGCTCGGGACCACCGAAGAGGATCTCTTCGTCGCCACTCGGTTCGCGGGGGGGCTCGACGCGCCGCCCGGCCGTCACTACCGGATCCCGCTGCCCGTGTGCGCGGAGTAGCGTCGCCGCGGTAATGGCGAGGTCAGTTGGCGGCGAACGTCACCTTGAAGGCGGGCACCTTCTCGAGGACACCGCCGACGTCATAGTCCCGTTTCGGCTCGTTGATGGCGTCGATCACGGCGACCAGATCCCGAAACGGCGTCGCGTTGTCGACGTGGAGCACGGCGCGATCGAAGCTCCGGTCGCTCGCCGCCCGATGGTTCCCGTTCTGCTGCCATTCCGTCGCGATCCGACGCGCGAGCTCGGGGAAGAGGAGGTCGTCCTGGTCGCCGATCGGCACGGCCTTGCGCTCGACGTCGAGGGTGCTCACCACCGTGCTGCCCTCTTTCCACACCAGCTGAAACTTGCGCTCACCCCGCATCTCCACGTGGAGCTCCTTCGCCTTCGGCACCGTTACGTTCGGGTCGTCGTGCGCCCCGGGGACCCGCGCGTCGGCGTCGATGCGGGCCATCTGGGACCACACGGCCGTGATCAAGAGGAACGAGACGAGGCACAGGAGAAAGTCGATGAACGGGATGAGCGGTAGCTCGAAGTTGACCGCCCGCCCGCCGCCGTTTCCGCTGCCCGTGTCGATGCTCGCCATGCGTGATTGCTCCCTTCCCCCGTCCGACACGGACCGGTCGTCGCTCCTTGGCGGCTTCTCGCCGGGGCTGGAAGCCCGTACGATGGGCTAGGTGACGGTGGCGGCGATCGCGCTGCCAGCTCGGGGCGCCCGCGTCCGTGCCCGAGGGAGGCTCACGGCACCCGTTCGAGCTCCACCGTCGCCGTCACGTCCGCGAACGAGCAGTCGAAGGCGAGCGTGCCCGTGTTGAAGTTCACCTCGAAGGTGCATTGGTCGATGCAATTGCCGACCCCCTCGACGATCCGCTCGACGCCGACGAACTGGCTGGGGGTCGAGGACTCGGCATCGCACTGCCAGATGCACACGCAGGAGAGACCCCAGCCCTGGTGCGGGGGGTACGTCACCCGAGCGCAGGGCGACTCGTCGTGCCCGATCACCTCCACCACGATGGGCCAGGTGTCGCCGTCGTTCTGCACCCCGGTCCCCTGCCAGCGCCCGGCGAACGGGGACTTGGCCGACGACTCGCTCACGACGGACTCGTCCTCGTCCGCCTCCGGATCCGCTGGACCCACGGGCGCCGGCGGGATGTCGACGGCGACGGGGGCCGCCCCCACCGGACGGGAGCGCGGCGCACACGCCCAGGGCGCCACCCCCACCAGCAGCGCCGCGACGCGCGCGCAGAGAACGAGGAGCGGACGCCGGGGCATGGGGCCCGCGGAGCGTGCCTCCCCGGCCCGGGAGGCGTCAACGGGAGGCGTGCTTCAGCGCGCGGGCGCGGGCACCGCCTGCAGGACGGCGACGCAGTAGGGGTGCACCCCGTACTCGCTGTCGGCCGCGACGACCGCCGCCGCGGCTTCGTCCCAGGCGTTCCCCTCCGGCTCGGCCCAGCGCGCGGTGTCGACGATCCGCCGCCACTCCCGGCCGCTGCCCGCCGACGGCACCCGGAGCTCGCGGGGCTCGTGGTGCATGTTCACGAGCAGCAGGAAGTCGTCCTCGCCGACGGCGCTGCCATGGATGAGCCACTCGAGGGCGCGATCGCCCGGCTCGAGCGGGGTCCTCCCGTCCGCGCCGGTGAAGAGGAAGGTCACCTCGCCGACCGAGCTCGCGCTCAGATCGCCGAAGACCGTCTGGCGGAGGCACTGGTGGTGGTTGCGGATCCCGAGCAGGTGACGGACGAAGTGGAAGAAGCCGTTCGCCCCCCGGGGCCCCCCGTCCTCGCCGTAGTTGTCGTGGTAGGCGCCGCCCGCCCCGGTGGGGACGCGGTGCGGCGCGTTGGTGGCGAGCATCTGGTAGTTGTTCCAGGTGGCGACGGTGTCCAGGGCCCAGGGGTTGTTGTTGCCGTTCTGGGTGCGGCAGAGCTCGTCGCCGTACACCGACATGGGCACTCCGCGCGCGAAGAGCTGCAGCGTGAAGAAGCTCCGCAGCCGCTCGCGCCTGAGCGCCTGATCCCCACCCGAGTCCCAGGCGAGGTTCTCGTCGGCGCCGCCGTCCGAGGGGCCGAAGGGCCAGGCCGCGCCGTTGTTCTTGTTCCCATAGCTGACCAGATCCATCAGCGTGAGGCCGTCGTGCGCGGTGAGGAAGTTGACCGACTTGTGCGGCCCTCCCTGATCGGCGAAGCGCGTGTAGTCGCCGTTGACCGCACCGGCGAAGGCCTGGCCCAGTCCCGGATCGCCCTTGACGAAGCGCCGGAGCACATCGCGAAAATTCCCGTTCCACTCGGCCCAACCGGGCGGGAAGTTGCCGACCTGATAGCCCGCCGGGTACTCGCAGTCCCAGGCCTCAGCGATCACCTCGATGTCCTCGGCCGCGGCCAGCTTCGCGATCGCCTCGAGCAGGTCTGCGCCGCCCGTGAAGCGGTAGTCGACGACCGCCTCGCGACCGAGCACCGTGGCCAGGTCGAACCGGAAGCCATCCACCCCCATCTCGCGGCACCAGTAGGCGAGCGAGTCGAGGATGAGGCGCTGCACCATCGGCCGCGAGCAGTCGAGGTTGTTGCCGCAGCCGGTGCTGACCCAGTACTGCCGCGGATCGTCGCGGACCAGCGCGTAGTAGCCGGCGTTGTCGAGGCCGCGGAAGGCGAGCAGCTCCGCCGTATCGAGATCGAGCTCGCCGGGGCGCTCCGGGTGCTGGAAGAGCCCGCCCTCGCCGGTGTGGTTGTAGACGACGTCGAGGTACACCTCGAGCCCCGCCTCGTGGAACGCGGCGACCATCGCCTTGAACTCGCGGGTGGGGCCGCCATACGAGCGATCGTGCGCGTAGCGGCGGTCGGGCGCGAAGTACCCGTAGGTCATGTAGCCCCAGAAGTTCCCGCGCGGCTCGGTGTCCGCCTCCGGGGGCTCCTCGGGGCTCGACCCGTTGGCGAACTCGTGCACGGGCAAGAGCTCGATCGTCGTGTAGCCGAGGGCGCGGAGGTACGGCGCCATCATCCCCGCGGCGCGGTAGGTGCCCCGGAGCTCGGTCGGGATCGAGGCCACCGCCTCGAAACCGGGCACGCCAGCGAGCAGCTCCGCGAGGCGGGCGCTCGACGGGTGGCGGGTGAGTCCGCGGACGTGGGCCTCGTAGATGATCGAGTCCGCCTGCACCAGGTGGGGTTTCTTGCCGGAGGGGGTGGTGTCGTGCACAACGACGCCCTTCGGCGCCCACGGCCCCGTGTCGAACCACCGGCGGGGTCGGGCCTCGCCCGCCGGCGCCGGGTAAGGCCAGGGCCCCGAGGCGAAGATCGCCGAGTCGTGGCCGGCGTCGAGGAGCGCGGGGACGACGGGATCGTGCGACAGCTCCCGGGCGTAGGGGTCGAAGAGGACCTTGTTCGGGTTGTAGCGGTTGCCCGCCGCGTCCACGTCGGCGACGAAGCCCGCCTCGGAGCCCCCGCGACGCCAGGCCGGATCCCAGGCGAAGTTCGGGCCCCAGCAGCGAAAGGCGTAGAGCGTCCCCACCGGCACGCCGGCGACCTCGGCGCGCCAGATCCCGTCGGGGCCCCGCGCCATCCAGTACTCGTGCCACGCAGCCTGGCCGGTGCAGGTGTCGTAGATCTCGAGCAGCACCCGCTCGGCGTGCTCCGCGTACACGGCGAAGGTGGTCGACTCGGGGCGGTAGCGAGACCCGAGCGCGAACGAGGCCGCGGCCCAGCGCTGGGGCGCGACGGGCGCGAACGGCCCTGCCTCGGGGTGGCTCTCGCCGATGGGGGTTTCCTTCAGAGCCGTCTGCTGCGCCATGCGGGGATCCTCGCGGGGGAACGAGGAGGGTAGCCGATCTCGCGGCGA
>CAYOLF010000136.1:0-13594 GCA_964404725.1 uncultured Polyangiaceae bacterium | reverse complement strand
GTCGAGGATGAAATGGTGGTTCAGCGAGAGCTGGATGCCGTCGAACTGCTCCCCGTCGCTCCCGTCGTAGGTGGGGCGCACCCGCACGTGCCGCACGATGATGTTGCCCACCGAGTCGTCGTAGGCGCCGTAGAGGCGCCCGCCGATGGTGATCCCGCCGCCGGGCGCGGTCTGCCCGGCGATGGTCACGTCACCCTGGGTGATCTCGATCATGTCCGCCTCGATGACCCCGCTCACCTCGAACACGATGATGCGCGGCCCCGCCTCGTCGAGCGCGGCCTGCAGGCTGCCCGGACCGCTCGCGGCGAGGGTCGTGACCTTGATCACCCTGCCGCCGCGCCCGCCGGTCACCATCGCGCCGAAGCCCTCGGCGCCGGGGAAGGCCCGCACCTCGCCGGGCTCCCCGCCGCCGCCACCCGCGCCGCCGCCGCCCGTGCCCGTGACGCCACCCGTGCCCGCGCCGCCAGCACCGCCGGTGCCGGTGCCTCCGGCGCTCGTGGCTCCGGCCCCCGCGGCGCCCCCGCTCGGCTCGCTCCCCGCAGCGCCGCCGTCCTGCTCGTCGCCGCCCGCGCCGCCCGTCTCGGGGCGGCCCCCGGTCCCCGCGGTGCCGCCGGTGATGCCACCGCTCCCTTCGCCGTCGTCCCCCGCCGCGCCGCCCTGGGAAGCAGCGCTCCCAGCGTCGCCGCCGGCCTCCTCGTCGCCGCCCGCGCCGCCGGTGCGCACGCCGCCGCTCGGCGTGGCGCCGCCGCTCGGTGCGGCGCCGCCGGTCGTGACGCCGCCCGTGGTGGCGTTGCGCCCGCCGCTCGAGCTCGCCGCCGTGCCGCCGGTGCCGAGGCCCGCGGCGCCGCCGGTCGAGTCCTCGTCGCCTCCGGGCTCCTGGGAACAGCCGGCGAGCAGGACGAGCAGGGCGAACGAGTGCAGCGTTGATGATCGGCGCATGGGGTCTTCCTGGTTTCTCTCCGTGCGAGCACGCCCGAACGAGAGGCAGGCTAGGCGCGGCGATGCGCCCGGAATAGTGCAAATTCCTGCACACCCGGCCGGTGTTGCGTGGGGTGCGCGCCAGCGCGGCTCCGAACGGAGGGTGAAAGGCCTTACACTACCTGGCGTGAAGGATGCCCCTTAGGCTCGGCTAACGTGAACATCAACCTGCTCATCGACGCGCTCGTCCGGCAGACCACGGTGCTCGTCGCCCAGCTCGCGACCGCGGCGGGCACCCGCGCGACGCTTGCCCACACCGCCAACCAGGTGTTCACGGATCTGGTGCGCGAGCTGAAGGAGCAGGGGCTCGGCAACAAGGTGATCGCCGACATGTTCGGCCTCAGCCTGCGCACGTACCACAACAAGGTGGCCCGGCTGTCGGAGAGCTCCACCGACCGTGGGCGCTCCCTCTGGGAGGCGGTGCTCGCGCACATCGAGGCGGAGGGGCCGATCTCCCGGGCGGCGGTGCTCCTCCGTTTCTCGAGCGACGACGTGGCGACGGTCAAGGGCGTGCTCGTGGATCTGGTCGAGAGCGGGGTCGTCTACCGCACGGGCAAGGGCCACGCGATCACCTACCGCGCCGCGCACCCCGACGACTTCGCAGCGCGCGGCGACCACGGTCCCGAGCGCGTCGCCCACCTGGTCTGGGTCGCGGTCTTCCGCCACGGGCCCCTCACCCGGACCGAGCTCGCCGCGGTGATCCCGGCCGACGACGCGACGCTCGAGGAGGCGCTCCGCCACCTGCTCGCGGACGGTCGGGTCACCGTGACCGAGGCGGGTGCGGACCCCCGTTTCTCCTGCGATCGGTGCGTCATCCCGCTGGGGGATGCCATCGGCTGGGAGGCCGCGGTATTCGACCACTACCAGGCGATGGTGACGTCGATCTGCGCCAAGCTCCGCACGGGCCGCACGGCGGCCTCCCCCGACGACTGGATCGGCGGCAGCACGTTCCATTTCGAAGTCTGGCCGGGGCACCCGCTGTTCGACGAGGTGGTCGGGTCCTTGCGAGCCGCGCGCGCCAGCGCGAGCGATCTTCGGCGGCGCGTCGATGCCCACAACGACGCGCACCCGCCCGACGAGCGGACCGCGCTGCGGGTCACCACCTACGTCGGGCAGACGGTGGTGGGCGGCGAGGCGGAGGAGCTCCACGGATGAGGACGCGGGCGCTGCGGCCGCCAGCGAGACGGCCGAGGGCGGGGCGCGGGCGCCTCGCCGCGACGGCCCTTCTCGCCGCGACGGTGGCCGCCTGCTCGAGCGACAGCTCCCGTCCGCGCGTCGGCGGCGGCGAGACGCACTGGCTCAGCCTGTGCCGGAGCGACGCCGACTGCGCCGGCTCGCGCTGCCTCTGCGGCGTGTGCACCGACGCGTGCGACCGCGCGCCCTGCCGCGCGGGGGCGACCTGCTTCGCGCCGGGCTCGGCCGAGCTCACGGCCTTCTGTGGAGACGCGAGCGCGCCGGCGGCGTGCCTCGCCGCCTGCGACGAACAGAGCCCCTGCCCTGCGGGCTACGCCTGCGCCGAGGGCGTCTGCCGGCCCCGCGAGGTCGCCGCCTTCCCCGGCGCCGAGGGCTTCGCGGGCCGGCTCCGCGGCGGCCGCGGCGGCCGCGTGCTCCGCGTCACCAGCCTCGCGGAGTCCGGCGAGGGCACCCTGCAGGCCGCGCTCGACGCGCCGGGAGCGCGCACCATCGTCTTCGCGGTGAGCGGGGTGATCGACGCGCCCGAGCTCACCCTGTCGCACGGGGAGGTCACCATCGCCGGGCAGACCGCACCCGGCGCGGGGGTGACCTTGCGCGGACGCCTGCTCGCCGATCCGCAGGCGGACGTTCAGGACGTGATCGTCCGCCACCTGCGAGTGCGGCCCGCCTACGACGGCTCCGATCCGCTGCAGTTCGACGCGATCCAGCTCTCGGCCGTCGAGGGGCTCATGCTCGATCACGTCTCCGCGGCGCTCGCGGTCGACGACACCGTGGATCTCTTCGCGGCCCGCCGGATCACCGTGCAGTGGTCGACCGTCGAAGCTTCGCTCGACGTCTCCCTCCCCTCCGGTGACCCCTACCAGGGCCTCGTGGCCGGGCCGAGCGCGGGGCAGGTGTCGATCCACCACGTCCTGTTCGCGCACCACCAGGACGACAACCCCTCGCTCTCCGGCGGCCCGGCGGAGGTGGTCAACAACCTCGTCTACGACGCTCGGCACGGCTTCGCCCACCACGGCGCGGCCTCCGGGCCCTTCGATCTCGTGGGCAACAGCTTCGTCGCTGGCCCGAGCAGCAGCCTCCGGCCCGTCTACTTCGACGACGAGGCCACGCCGCCCGATGCGGAGCTCGCCTATTACCTCGCCGGGAACGTCGTGGCGGGAGCCGGTTCGGAGTGCGGCGAGGGCGCCCTCGACGACCCCTGGGTGCAGTGCGCCTACGATCTCGGGCGCGACGCGAGCTACCGGGTGGAGGCGCCCTTCGACCGAGCGCCGTGGCCCGAGCACGTCGCCATCACCACCGACGACGCGGCCGCCGCGCGCGCCGCCGTGCTCGCCCGGGCGGGCGCGTTTCCACGCGACGCCCTCACCCGCGGGACGGTCGACGACGTCGAGACCCTCGGGGGCGGCTGGGGGGTGGCGCCGCCGGACGATCTGCTCGCGGGGCTCACCCCGGTGGAGCCGCCCCGCGACGACGATCAGGACGGCATGGCGGACGACTGGGAGCGCGCGCGGGGCCTCGATCCCGACAACCCCGCGGACCACAACCGCCTGCTCGAGTCGGGCTACACGGCCATAGAGGAGTACGTCAACGAGCTGGCGGCGCTCCTGGTCGAGTAGCGCTCCTCCGCGAGCTCACCAGCATGGGCGGCGCGGGGGATGGGCCCCCCTCACGGCCCGTCCCTCGGCTCCGCGACCCCGGCATCGGGCCGGTCGTGACGGTCTTGGCTCAACCGGGTCAAGGGTTCTATCCGGGCCGCTGCCTGGAGCAGATCGACGGGCCCCTCGACGCGGCCCTTCTGTGTGCGGCCAGTGCCTGAGGTACCCACCCCCGAGGCGTCCTCGTGACACCGCTCGGGGATCTGCGTCTTCTTCAGGTGGGCGAGCAAGCTCTCGGTTGGACGTCCCCAGACTCGTGAGCAGAAGTAGTCCTCCACGCTCATGGGCTGGTCGGGCAGAACGGGACAGGTCCGTTGAATGTGCTTCCGGGCCGCGTCGTCCTGGGTCGAGAAGGTGCCATCGGGGAGGGAGTGGGCAAGAAATGTCGGCGTGTAGGCCGTCGTGTCGTACTCCACCTCCTCGGCGCAGGCGGACAAGGCGTCGCCCAACTCCAGCGCGAGCAGCAGGTCCGGACGATCGTCACCGTCCACGTCCGTCACCTCATGAATGGGCAGCTTGCTGCTGGGGGGATAGACCGTCACCCGACCACCCTTGAGCGTGTAGACGCTGACATCCCACCAGAAGCGCTTGCGACGTTTCAGAGCGATCTCTGGCTGCCCATCCCCGTCGTGGTCGAAGGGGGTCGCCTCATCGGACCAGTACTCCCGGTCGCACCACTCGAACGAGGGGTCCTCGAGGTCGACGCGCGGGCCATCGTTCGACACGTGGGTGAACACCCAGCGAGGCTCCTGTCGATCCTCCGCAGGCCGGCGCGCCACCACCGCCCAGGCGCCTCCCTCGATCGGCCAGCACCGTCCGCACTCTCGCCACCGTCGCTCGTCGTAGGTTTCTTCCTCGGGCGTGTCGTCCTGCAGCGCATCGAGAGCGGTCTGGTGGAGCCGCTGCGCGTTGCGGCAGGCGGGGCTCCGTGCGGTGGAACGCTCCAGGTTTCCGTCGTCCCGAGGCCGCGGTGACGCGGCCGGAGCCGCGGGGCCGGTGGACGCTGACGCCGACGAGGCAGGCGTCACTGGCGCCAACGACGAGGCCGACCCCCGCTGCGATGCCGATGCGGCCGGCGCCGGTGGCGACGACGCGAGCACGGTCACCGAACCAAGTGTGCCCGGCTGAGGCGGGTCCGTCTTGGCGCGGTGCTGGCAACTCGCCAGGCCGAGCAGAAAGAGGCACAGGGTCGGTCTTCGCCACATGGGGGACGAGCATACAGCTCTAGAGCACCGATCAGGTTGCCAATGGCAACAGCGCCGCTGAAGACGCACCCCCTCAGGGCGAGGGTGCGTCGTCAGCGGCGCCTTTGGCGAGATCTGCTCCCGGTTCGGTGCTCTAGGTCGTTGATTTCTCGCAGCAATCAACCTGATTGCTGCTCTAGCGGGCGCCGAGCGCGAACAGCGGGACCTCTTTCTCCGGCTCGAGCTCGTCGTTGCTCGAGAGTCGGAGTCGCCCGTTTACCGCGCGCGAGCCGGGCGGCGGCGCGGTATCGTCGACGCGCACGCGCACCTCCCACGCGCTCCCCGCCGGCGCCGGCACGAACGCCGCTGCGAAGGGGCCCTCGACCACGCTGGCGCCGCGGAGCACGAAGCCCGGGCGGCGACTGGTCACCGTGATCACCTGCTCGCGCGGCGGCGGCCCACGGAGATCGAAGAAGGGGTTGGTGGGCGTGACGGTGAGGTTGCCCGCGACTCGGCAGGTGTAAGCTAGTGAGAGCTCCGCTGGCGCTGCCAGCGAAGTCGCCACTCGTACCCGCCCGACGTGAGTGCCGACGCGCGCCCCGCGACACTCCACCGCGACGCCAGGGAGGCCACCGGCGGCGGCCGGAAGCACCCTCGCAGTGACCTCGGGCCCCTCGACGCCGGCGACCGTGAGCGTGGCCGCGCGGGCCCGGAAGCCGCGCAACCGCGCCGCGCGCACCGCCCCGGCGCCGGCTGCGGTCTCGAGCTCGACCAGCGTCGCGTCGAAGGCGAGCGCGGGCTCGAGCGCCGCCCGGAGCTCGAGGGTCACCACGGGCCGCGCGGGATCGTCCGAGTGTAGGCGCAGGCGCTCGCGGAGCCGCTCGCCGCGCGCCACGGTGTCGCAGGCGATCTCCAGGGGCGCGCCCGCCCCGGGGGCGAGCGCGCCGGCGGGCGGGCGGGCCTGGCAGGAGTAGCCGCCCTCGACCCGCGCGATCGTGAGCGGCCGCTGGCCGGCATTGCGCAGCGCGAAGCGGTGCACGAGCCGCTCGCCCTCGCGTCGCGCGCCGAAGTCGTGGTCGAGCGGCTCGACGGCGAGGCTCGGAGCGAGGGGCGTCGGCGGCGTGTCCCCGCGCTCCTCACCGCGCTGGCAGGCGATGAGCGTGAGCCCCACGCACAGCGCGGCACTCCGGCGCCGGGCACCGGCGCCGCTGCCGGTCACGGGCACGGCACGGAGTCGAGCTGGTCGCGAATGCCGGCGATCGTCGAGCCCCAGTCCGATTTCGGGTTGTACTGGTTGATCCCGATCACGCCGTTGGCGATCCGAGCGTTGATGTTGCCGGGGACGTCCCAGGCGGCGTCATGTCCCGCCGACGTGCCCGCGACCCCATACCCGGTGTCGGCGAGGATGGGCTTGCCAGTGACGCCGTGCACGCCGGCCCAGGTCATGTCGTTGCTCGACCGGATGCGATCGTTGCCGGCCTCCGTGCCGCCGCCGGAGGTGTTGATGAACGTGAAGTCCGACAGATCGAAGTTCGCGTACCATTCGGCGCCCTGGTTGGGGATCCAGGGAGAGATGTCGAGCGAGAAGACGGCGTTCGGCAGCGCCTGGCGCAGCGTCTCCACGAGCCGCCCCATGATCTGTCCGGCCTCGGCCGGCGATAGCGAGTTCGGATCGCCGCCCGCGTTGTACTGGTAAAAGTCGGGCTCCATCAAGAACACGATCGGCTTGGTCGTGCCCCAGCAGCCCGCGAAGCCCTCCGCGTAGGCGCGGTAGATGGGCAGGATGCGATCCTCGAGGTGCGCCCGGAGGTAGGTCGCGCCGTAGTCGCAGAGACTGGGGCTGCCGACGTTGCAGTCCTGCAGGTTCTCGTCGCGACGCGCCGTGAAGGCGATGACATAGGACACGATCACCGGCAGGATGCCCTCGAGCTGACCGCCGGGGTTCGCCTGTTCGCAAACGTACTGCATGTCGAAGGTGTCTTTTTGCCCCATCCAGCCCGGGGTGAAGTAGTCCACCTCGGCGCGGATCCCGGCGTTGTCGCGGGCGTAGGAGTCGATGACTCCGAAATGGAAGCGGCACTCGGGGAAGGTGCTGCCGCCGCTAGCGCCGCCGGTCCCGGGATTGCCCCCGGTGCTCGCGCCGCCCGTGCCGTCACCACCGGTGCCGGCGCCGCCCGTTGCCGAGCCACCGCCGATGCCCGCGCCGCCCGTGCCACCCTCGCACGCGCCACAGGAGAGCGCGCAGGCGCCCGCCATCCAGTCGTCGTCGCACCAGCCCCACTCGACGGCGTGCTCGCAGGTTTCACCGTTCGGCGGCGGCGTATCGACGCAGTCCGACGCCGCGCCGCCCGTCCCCGGCGCGCCGCCGCTCGCCACGCCACCCGTCGTGGCGCCGCCGGTGTCGGGCGCACCGCCCGTCCCCGGCGCGCCGGCGCCGCCGGTCGCTGGGGGCGTGCCGCCCGCCGCGCCGCCCGTCGCCGCGCCGCCGGAGGTCGTGCCACCGGCCCCGGTGCCGCCACCCGGGGGTGCGCCGCCGCTCGCTGCACCGCCGGTCGCGGTCGCGCCGCCACTCGGCGTGCCGCCGCTCGGCGTGCCGCCGCTCGGCGTGCCGCCCTCGGACACTATGCTCCCAGCGCTTCCGCCCGCGCCGCCGGCCGCCGGCCCCGGCGTGCCTCCGCCGCTGCTCGAGCCGCCGCTGCCGGTCGACGTCGAGGCGCCCTCGGGCTCACCGCCACCGCCGCAGCCTCCGAGGGACACGGCGAGGGCGAGGCATGGAACGCGAACGAGGCGAAGATGGGACAAGTCTCGATGCTCCTCCGCTGGCGCGAACGGCCGCCGGAGGCCGCCCGAGGTCACCCGGGGGGCCAAGCCGACCAGCCGCTATTGTTGCGCAGCCGGGCCACGCTGGCCACGCTCGACCGGGTTCGATCGAGCTGGAGCAACGAAAAAGCAGAGGATACCGTGCTCGGCCCAGGTGGGAAGCGATCGCGACCGCCGCCAGTCTCGCTGCCGGCTGGGCGCGGTGTGGCCGGGGCGGCCGGCCCCCTTGCCGACGCTCGACGAGCTAGAGGACGGGTGGAACGAGCTCCGCCCGGGCGGCGACACGGTCTGCAGCCGCGGCACCGAGTTCTCGGTCTTCGTCGCTCGGGGGACGGTGTGCCCTGGCCCCCGACAGTGCGCATTTGGGGGGCCCGGGGGACAGAAATGCCCCCCCCCTTCCCCACTACGCTCAGGCGCAGCGCCGTTCGGTTCCATCGGAGCGCCACCGACTCCGCCGGCGGCTGGGGAGCGCCAGAACATTCCCCCGCTGGGCGGAGCCGGACGCTCGCCAAGTGAAAGCGCTCATGCTACGCGGCCATGGGGTTGGCGTATCCTGTCCAGCGCACTTCGCTGGGACGGGGACGCCCGCGGCAGGTGCGAGGCTCGACGCAGGACGGCGAGCTCTTCTGCGCAAAGGTGATTCGATGGCAAGCAGGACACCTAGAAGCCGGCGAGAGTTTTTGTTCGACGTGGGAGTGGCGGCAACGGGGGTCGCCGCTTCGGCTGCCCTGGCCGGCTGCTCCCAGGGCGACGACTGCAACTGTGGGGACGGAACGACTCCACCGACCGGCGGCGCTGGCAACGCCTGTCCCCCCGCCCAGTCGGGTACGGGCGGTTCCCTGGCGAGCGGCGGTGGCAACACCGGGGGCGTCACCGGCGGCACGGGTGGAACGACGATTCCCGCAACCGGGGGGGTCGAGTCGGGCGGAACGGGTGGGACGACGACCGGCGGCACCGCGACCGGCGGCACGGGTGCGGATGCGACCGGCGGGTCCGCGACGGGCGGCGCGGAGACCTGCCCCGACTGCCCGCCTCCGACCGACTGCCCGCCTCCGACCGACTGCCCGCCTCCGACCGAGTGCGCGACCCCGGCCACGTTGCCGACGGAGTGGGCGCGGGAGGCCGACGTCGTCGTGCTGGGCACGGGCTTCGCGGGGCTGGCAGCCGCGATTGCCGCGGCGGACGCGGGAGCGCAGGTCCTGGTCCTCGAAAAGATGCCGGAGGCAGAGGAAGGCGGCAACAGCATCATCTCCGGCAACATGTGGTGGACCCCGACCTCGGTCGAGGGAGGCCTGACCTATATCTCCGCGTTGTCCATGGGGGCGACAGATGATTCCTACATGCAGATGCTGGCGCAGGAGATGTATGGACTCAACGACTGGCTGGCCACGCTGGGCATCACCGCGTCGCCTCTCGGTATCTTCGAGCCGGAATACCCCGAACTGCCGGGGGCGGATTCCGTCCGCACCTGGGCGAACAACGCGGGGGGCGGCCTGTGGCGGCCGCTCAGGGACGCGGTCTCCAGCCGCCGAGTGGAGGTCCTGTATGAGACGCCGGCGGTGGACCTGATTCAGGATCCAACCACCAGGGAGATCAAGGGGGTGGTCGCCAGGAGCGGCGGCCAAACTGTGAACATCCGGTGCCGAAGAGCGGTCATCCTGGCCTGCGGCGGGTTCGAGTTCGACCTCGCCTTGCAGGCCCAGTACTTGCCGGCGTGGCCCGTGTTCTGTCAGGGGACGCCGGGAAACACGGGCGACGGCATCCGGATGGCGCAGAAGGCGGGCGCCGCCCTGTGGCACATGAACAACACGCTGGCCCACGTCGGCTGTTTCGTCGCCGACCCGACGGATCCGACTTCGATCCCGATCTCACTCTCTCTGCCCAACGGGTGCATTCTCGTGGACAAATTCGGCTCCCGGTTCATGAACGAGAGGCGCGAGGACCGTCATGGGTTTGGCCACAAGGAGTATCTGCTCTTCTTCGACGCGTTGAAGCAGTCGTTCAGTCGGATACCGTGCTTTGGCCTGTTCGACGACACCACCCGTCGAGCGATGGGGCTCGCCGGCGGCCTCTCGGGTTGGTTCGGGAGACATGGCACGTACACCTGGAGCGCCGACAACAGCGCCGAAGTTGCCAGCGGGTGGATCAAGCAAGGCCAGACCTGGGACGCTTTGGCCGCCGCGATCGGCGTCGAGCCGGCCGAGTTAAACGCGACCGTAGCGAGGTACAACGAGTTCTGCGCCTCGGGCCGGGACGAGGACTTCGCCCGTACGGCCTCGACGCTGCAGGCGCTGACCACGGCGCCGTTCTTCGCCATTCCGATTCACCCGATGATGTACAACACCCAGGGTGGCCCCCGGCGCAACGAAGGGTGTCACGTGGTGAGCCCAACGGGTGAGTCCATTCCCCGCCTCTATAGCGCCGGTGAGCTGGGCTCAGGCTGGGGTTGGATGTACAACGGTGGGGGCAACGCCTCGGAGGCGGTGATCACGGGGCGCCTGGCTGGCGTGAACGCCGCGGGGGAAGGCCCCTGGGCATAGCGTCCGTCTCGGCGCGGACGCTTCAACGCCGTGGCCCCCCGTCTAGGGGCCACCAGCGTCGGCGCGCCGGGCGCGATCGGACGATGGTGTTGCGCGCGTCGCGACCCACGTGTTAGACGGTCACGCTTCGCGAGGGCTGCCCCGACACGGGTCGGGCTGAGCACCAAGCGTCTCGGGAAAGAACCATGACTTGGAGTCGATCGCTGCGCGCCTGCCTTTTCGCCTGCTGCCTGCCGTCGCTGGTCGGTTGCTTCGGCAAGACCTACCGGCTCGACATGTCGGCCCAGAAGGTCGAGAAGAATCACTCCAAGGGAGTGGTGGTCATCGGCTCGTTCCAGGTCGACGAAACGTCCAACTGGGCCTACGGCTTTCGGGGACCCTGGATCGGGGATCACCCCAGGATCAGGGACACCGACCTCTACGTTCTGGAGACGCACGGAGACACCACACCGCAGTATTTCGTCCAGGTGCTGAAGCCCGGGAGGTACACCTACGACCGTCTTGGTCGTCGCACGTTCACGGGGACCGAGACGGTCAGCCTGCGAGGCTACTCCTTTGAGATCGAGCCCGGTCCGCCGACGTACATCGGAAACCTGGAGGCCACCCTGGAACGCCAGCGGTTGCAGGTGGATCGGTCCGCTTCGGCGATGTCCGACGGCGTCGTGCTGGACGGCGGCGACGCTCAAGTCGGGGTCGTCGACACGCTGGCGGAGGTCCCTGACTCGCTGCTCGCCGAGTACGACATTGCCCGGGACGAGATCCGCAAGAGCCTCATCGAGAAGAAACCGCTCTGATCCGGGTGCCACCTGAGCCATCCCCTCAGGCGTCCTGGCGATTTCTCTTCCGGTCCCGCCGGGGCTGCCCCTTCGTGACCCCATCGGCTGCGAGTTCGGCGACCCATTTCGGCGCGGACGCTGCGACGTTGCCGCCAGGGTGTTGGCGTGTGGGTAGGTGAGGAGAAAATTGTCCCGTGCCGCGGCTCGAGGATCGCGGCCAATGTTGGGGCATGAAGCGTCTGGTAGCGGTCGGCTTGATCGCGGCTCTGCTCGCGCTGGGGTGCGGCGCTGAGGACTCGACACCCGCCTCCGCATCGGGGGGAGCCCTCGGATCGGGCGGGGGGGTGAGCACCGGCGGCGCCACCGCCACCGGGGGAGTTGCGCCGATAGGCGGCTCACCAACCTCGGGCGGAACGACGCCGCTCGGGGGGACGACGTCCACGGGCGGAACGGCACCGACGGGCGGAACGACACCGACGGGGGGAGCGCCGAGCACCGGCGGCACCAGCTCGACCGGCGGCGTTGGACCCACCGGCGGGGCTTCGACCTCGGGCGGTACCGCGGGCACGGGCGGCGCCATCCCGGGCACGGGCGGCACGCAACCGGGCACCGGCGGCACGCAACCGGGCACCGGTGGCACGGAGCCCGGCAGCGGGGGCAGCGGCGCGGGGGCCGGCGGTGTCGAGCCTGGCGCCGGCGGCACGGAACCGACGACGGGCGGCACGGATCCCGGCAGCGGGGGCACCGAGGCCCATCTCTCCGCGACGGCGATGGCCGTCGATATGGGCTTTGGCACCAACCTCGCCAACACCTTCGAGAACACGACCATTTGGGAAACGGGATGGGGGATGCCGGTCGTCACCCCCGAGTACGTCCAGGGGATGGCGGCGAGCGGCATCAAGACCGTCCGGGTGCCGGTAGCGTGGGACACCTTCTCCGAGAACGGGGTCATCCCCGCCGACAAGCTGGCGCGGATCCGCGAGGTCGTGCAGTGGATCGTGGATGCGGACATGTACTGCATCGTGAACATCCACTGGGATGGCGGCTGGATCCGCAACGAGGGGACTTCCGACGAATACCGGCTCACCGATGACGTGCGGCAGAAGTTCGCGTCGTACTGGCAGCAGATCGCGACGGAATTCGCCGGCTTCGGGTACCACCTGGTCTTCGAGGACCTGAACGAGGAGGGCGAGTTCTACGTCAACGGCGACAAGGCCGCCGACGTCCCCGACTACGCCCCGTTGAACGAGCTCAACCAGCTTTTCGTAGATACCGTGCGCGGTCAAGGCGGCTACAACGAAACCCGTAACCTGCTCATCGCTGGATTCACCACCAGCATCGACCGGACCTGCGTCGACGCCTTCGCCATCCCGACCGACCCGGCGGGCGCCGGTCGGATCTTCGTTTCCATCCACTACTACGAACCGTACACCTTCACGCTGATGACGGAGCCCGCCGACTGGGGCGGGTGGGTGTACCCGCAGACCACCTGGGGCAGCGCCGAGGAGCTGGCCAAGCGGGACGAGCTGTTCGCGAAGATGGCTGCCTTCGCTGCCCAGCGGAACGCTCCCATCATCCTCGGCGAGTTCACGGCGATCCCGGGCGAGGGTGAGTACGTTCGCGAGACCGCCTCCCGCGTCCGGTGGCTCAGGAGCGTCATCGAGACGTCCAGAGCCAACGGGATGGTCCCGCTCCTCTTCGACGCCAACTACGACGTCAGGCGCTCCGATGGGTCCTTCTCCGACGACCTGACCGCGGCCGTTGCGGGACTGGGGCTCTAGCCAGCCACACGCGTCGACGCCAGGGGCACGGCGATGCGCAGTCGGGCACCCTGACCACCATGTGGGACGGAGCCCGGCCGTCGGGCTCCGGGCGTTGACTTGAATCCCGGGTTTCGCCTCGGGCGCCGCCGCTGCCGGTTCCACGACTGGCGGCGATCACCTCTTCATCTCGCCCCGGTGGCGGACACCACGCGCTCACTCCACGACGAGGGAAACCCGCCGGGTCCGATCGGGGGTCATCACGGCGCCCACGGCCCAGATCTCGACCGGGTAGTCCCCGGCCTCGATCGTCGTGGTCCGGACCGTGAAGAGCGTGAGCTCCGTGCCGCTCGCCAGCGTCGACAGCTCCGAGCTCGACAGGGTCAACGCTCCGTCCTCCGATGGGGCCATGGTGGCGAACGAGGATCCCCCCGACGCGCTCTCGGTCTCCACGGGGAGGTCGACGTCCGCTTCGCCCCGGTCCCACTCCAGCACCAGATCGGCAGTCCGCGACACGGTGACGACGCTCTCGCCCTCGGCTGGGCTGGGGGCCGTGAGCAGCAGCAGCAGCGGGTAGGTCAGTGAGGTGGTGAAGGCGGGGATTTCTCCCCCCGCTGCCGACACCGTCACCTGCTCGCCGCCGCTCAGCGTGCCGGTCTCCGTCGCCGTGCCGTAACTACCGGCGCC
>CAYOLF010000135.1:0-13918 GCA_964404725.1 uncultured Polyangiaceae bacterium | reverse complement strand
GTCCTCGATGCGCTGCACCTCGCGCAGGCCTGGGACGAGGAGCGGCAGCCAGCTCCGATAGAGGCGGCGCTCGGTGCGCTGCCCCTCGACGACCAGGTACAGGTTCACGCCAGGCCCTCGTTGAACTCCGGGGCGTTGATGAGCTGAATGAAGCCGTCGATGCTGGAGCTGGTGGACAGGCGCGCGATGTCACCCGGTCGCAGGACCTCGACGTCGTGACCGGTTCGCCGCATCACCCGCCAGAAGTCCTTCGAGACGTTGTTGATCACGTAGGGGTGGTGGGAGGTGAAGATGAGCTGCACCTCGCCGCTCCGCTCGAGCAGGGTCTGCGTCACCTGCGGGAGGCAGTTCACCCCCATGCCGTTCTCGTACTCGTCGATGAGGAGCACGCTGCCCGGAGGCTCGAGGTGCACCTCGAACAGGTGCAGGAGCGTCCGGCGCATGCCGTTCGACATCTCGAAGCCGTCCACCCAGCCGTCGATGCCCTGCTCGCGGAACGCGGGCACCAGGAGATCGAAGGGTCCGTCGGGCGCGTATTCGGCGGAGTAACGACTGAGTTGCCCGATGTCGAGCTCCTCTACGGTGCCGAAGATCTCCACGAACTGGCTCTGAACACGCAGGAATTCCCGTGGAAACTCCCGCTTCAGAATGAACGCCTTCGTGATCAGATCGAGCTTCCGGTCGGCCTTCAGCGCCTCGAACGAGGCCGTCTCTTCGATCAGGCGGTCGAGCTTCCCCTTGTCGTAGAGCGGCGGGGTGTCCGCCAGGGCTCGGCAGAAATGGATCCCCCCCAGCGCCTCGCGAAGCGACGCGATCGGCTCCTCGTCGATGAGGGAGACGAGGCTGTCTCGCGAGCGGAGCCGCGGGATGGGCTGGTCGCGAAGCACGAGGTCGTCCTCACTTCGGCTCGCGACGATCACGCCGGACTGGTCGCGGATCTGCTCCTCCAGGAAGAGGCCTCGGGGCCGATAGGGCGGAAACCGCTCCAGGCGAACGTCGTCTTCGTCGTCTGGTACCGCCGCGCTGGGATCAGCCGTCGTTCGCGCGCTCCAGGTGAAGACGCCCTGCGTCGTCCTCACGTCGACGGACCACCGGCAGTCCGCCAGACCGTAGGCCTTGCCCCTGGCGGCTCGCCCCAGGCGGCTGAGCATGCGAAGGGTGCGGGTCTTCCCTACGCCCGAGAGACCGACGAGCAGGTTGAAGTCGTCGAAGACCGTCGGCAGCAGGTGCCAGGGGCGCTTCAGGCTCTCGAACTCGAGCTTCAGTACGGACATGGCGGCTCCGTATGGTAGCGGTGCTGCGCGGTCGGCGCATCACTGGGCGTCGATGGCGTCACCCGGGCCGGCCAGAACGCGGAGCAGGGAACCGGAGTGCCCCCGAGGACGACGGCGGCGACCGGAAGCACCGCGCCGAGCGGGGCGTTTCCCCGTTGCCCGTTCGGCGCCTCCGGCCCCGGCGAGCGCCCCATCAGCGTTGATTGATTATCAACGGGTTGATTGATATCCGTTGATAATTCGCGGCGCTGGGGGGGCTGGACGCAGTCGTCGTGCGGCCAGGTCGCGAGGCAGCGCATCACCGCGCCCTCCGGGGCTTGGCTTTCGCGTCCTTGGGGGCGACGGTCGCCGGCGTGGCGCCGAGCAGCACGACCGCGAGGCGCAGGTACGGCAGCTCGCTCGTCGCCATGCCGGCCTTGATCCACTCGTCGCGGGACTTGATCTGGCGCTCGACGTCGGCGGCGGCGTCCTCGAGGCGGCGGGACTCGTCGGAGCGGAGCTTGCGGCCGGTGGCTTCGATGGCCGCGCGGCGGGCCTCGAGCTCGGCGAGGCGGCGGCGGCGCCAGGCCTTGAGCCGGTCGCTCTCGGCCTTGAGCTGGGGCAACAGCTCGTCGCGGCGCTCGGCCCGGAGTTGCTGCAGGTGGGCGCGGGCGGCGGCGACCGCGGGGTCGCGCAGGGCGGCGAGGGGCGCGAGATCGAGGGGGGAGCCGTCGTTGGTGAGGCGGTCGGTGAGCGATACCTCGCGGGCGAGCGCGCCCAGGGGCGCGATGGCGGGCGGCGCCGCGCCGTGGAAGCGCACCGCGAACCACTCGACCACCACCGGCTGGCTGCGCTGGTTGGAGAGGATCCCCTGGAACACGAACGCCGCCTCGCCGGGGGCGAGGCCGGTGGTCACCCGCACCACGGGCGCCTCGTGGCGGCGGAAGTGGGCGAGCACGCGGTCGTCGAGCCACTCCATCACCGGGTGCTGCTCCCAGAGGAGCTGCCACTCGGGCCAGCGCTCGGGATCCTGGCGGCTCCGGGCCAGGGCGTCCTGCACGCGGTCGCGCTGGGCGGTGAGCTTGAGCTCGAAGTCGTGGCTCTCCTGGCGGAGCTCGGGCGGGAGTAGCTCGAAGCGGCGTCGGAGATCGGGCGGGGCGATGAGGGTGAAGCCGTCGAGGTGGTCGTGCCACTGGGGCTCGACGAGCGACGGGTCCTGCTCGCCGAGCTCCTGCAGCGCCTCGCGGGCGTAGGCGAGATCGTCGGCGTAGAGGGTCAGGGCGGTGGCCGTCTCGGGCGCCGCGGGGGCCGCGGCCTCGGCCTCGGCGGCGGCGAGCAGGGCGGAGAGGAAGTCCTGCTCCGCGGGCGCCTCCGGGACGATGCTCTCGGCGCGCTCGTGCTGGCTGATCCCGGCGGCGACACGCTCGGCCTCGAGCTCCGGATCGTGCAGGCCCATCAGCCACGCGGGATCGCCGAGGTTCTTGTGCGCGTTGTCCTCCCGCTGGATGAGGAGCTCGAGCACGCGGAGATCCCCGCGCAGGGTCTCGTGGTCGGGGATGGCGAGCAGGTAGTGGATCTCGGGGCGAAAGACCTGGCCGTAGCGGTCGATGCGGCCGTTGCGCTGCTCGAGGGTCATCAGCGACCAGGGGATGTCGTAGTGCACCAGCCGGTGGCAATAGTGGTGCAGGTTGATCCCCTCGGCGGCCGCGTCCGAGCAGAGCAGCACGCGCACCGGGCAATGCTCGCTGCCAAACTCCTTGACCTTGCGCTGCTGGGTCACGTCGTCGAGCGAGCCGTGGAACTGGCTCACCTGCTCGGCGCTGAGCTTGAGCTGCTTTCTGAGCTCGACCTCGAGCAGCGCGAGGGTCGCGATCCGCTCGCTGAAGACCACGACCCGGTGATCGGCCGCGGTGCTGCCGACGTCCATCCCGCGGAGCAAATCGATGAACGCCGTGAGCTTCGCCGAGTGCTTCGGCGTCACCTTGGCGGCGAGGGCGTCGAGCTCCTCGAGCAGCGCGACGTCGTGCTGCGCGTCGGCCGAGCGGGCGCCGCCGGCGCCGGGCTGGAGCGCGGGGTGCTTGAGCCGCTCGGCGAGGGTCGAGCGCAGCGCGTCCGCGGAGGAGAGGAACGCCTTGAGCAGCAGGGTGCGGAAGAGCACGCCCTGCGTGGCGTGCCGCGGATCGATGGTGCGAAACTCCGCGGTGGCGAGGCGCGCGAAGACGGCGTCCTCGGCCGGGGTGGCGGCGAGGTGGTGCGGGCGCGGATCGCGCTCGTGGAAGGCGTCGCGGGCCTCCGCGGCGATGTCTCGCTTGAAGCGGCGGACGTAGAGGCCCTGGATCTCGTCGGGGCCGTAGCTCGACGGGTTGGCCACGGCGGTCGGATCGAGCAGGTTCATCAGGCTGGCGAAGGACTCGGGCTTGCCGTCGTGCGGGGTGGCGCTGGTGAGGATCAGCGCGTCGCAGCGGCTGGCCAGGAGCTCCGCCAGCTTCGCCCGCTGGGCCTTCTGCTTACCCTGGCCGCGCGCGGCCACGTGCTGGCACTCGTCGATGACGACGGCGTCCCAGAAGCTGTGCTCGAGGTAGCGCTGGTACTTGTTGTCCTTCTTCAGGGTGTCGATGCTGATGATGGTGCGGGGGAAGTAGTAGAAGGGGTTCTGGTTGGCGGGGATCTTGCGGCGCACCCGCTGGATCCCCACCGAGTCGAGGCGCACCAGCGGGATGGTGAAGCGGGCCCAGAGCTCCTCCTGGAGCTGCTCGAGCACGCTCTTGAGGGCGACCACCAGGATCCGCCGCCCCCGGCCGCGACGGATGAGCTCGCTGAGCAGGATCCCCGTCTCGATCGTCTTGCCGAGGCCCACCGCGTCGGCGATGAGGATCCGCGCCCGCGGCTGCGCGAGCGCCTTGGCCGCCGGCACCAGCTGATACGGCGCCGAGTTCATCGCCGCCCGGTGGCCCACGTGCAGGCGCGCGTCGGTGGGCGGGGTGCGGCGCAGCAGCGCCTCGAGGTAGAGCTTGGCCCGGCGGTACTGGGCCGAGGGATCGGCGACCAGCTCCGTCCGCTCCGGCTCGAGCTCCACGATCTCGTCGAGCTCGGTGAGGAAGATCGCCTCCACCCCCCGCACCAGCTCCGAGAGTCCCGTCACCGCGACCGCGGCGCCGCCCGTGGAGGTGGGGTTGGTGTTGCGCACCAGCCACTCCTCGTCCCGCACCACCACCCGGGCCCCGGGGGCGAAGACCCTCGGCTCGGGGGTGTGACGGGCGCGGCGGGCGGAGCTCGTGGCGGGGGCCAAGGCGGGGGCTGCTCGATCAGGAGGAGGGGGTTGGGGGCGGGGATGGGGCGCGGGCGGAGGCTGGTTGCCGGCGAGCGCGCCTACCGGGCGACGCCGAGCAGCGCCTCGACGGCGGCGACGACCGCGGCGTCGTCGTCGATGCCGTCGAGCGAGAGATCGTCGTCGGCGTCGTCCTCGATGGTGAAATAGCGCGCGGCGACCTGGACCAGGCGATGGATCTCGGGGTCCGGGGGCTGCTCGTCGGGGCGGGCGCCGTCCGCCTCCGCCTCGGCCAGCCCGTCGAGCAGCCGCAGGCAGCGCGCGGCGACCTCCCGCGCCCGCACGAGATCGAGGAACTCGTTGCGGCGGTGCTCCCGCTCGAGCAGCTCCAGGTGCTCGACGACCCCCTCACGCAGCGCCGCGGGCGACCGCAGCGGCTCGTCGAGCAGCCGCCGCGCGACCTGGCGCACCTCGACCGGCAGCCGTCTCAGTAGGGTGTCACTTCCCGTCACCGTCGCTCGTCCCCGAAGAAGCCAAGAGTGGACCAGACGACCGTAGCTCCATCCGCCAACGAACGGGGAGCGAAATCCTGGCCGCGCAGGCCGACGGCGCGGCGCAAATTCGGCGGCGTGGCGGGGGGCAGCCGGGACTGCTCGGAGGATCTATGTCCGGGCGCGTGGGCCGGGAGGGTGAGGGCCCGCCGTGACGCGCAAGCGGACTCCCGGAGCTGACGTGGCGTCATCTCAGACGACGCCCGGCGGCGACGCAGAGGACGGGGTGACGGTCCAGCTCGTTCCGAAGTGAACCCAAGGCTTGCCCTCCCCGGGCGCGAGCTCGCCCGATCCTTCGCGACCCGTTGCCTCCGCTGCTCATGGGCGATACCCTCATGGATTGGGTCGGCGGTCGGCTGTTCAACCGTCCGCGGAGGGACATGCGCATGCGCAGTTCAACGCTCGTGAGCCTGTTGATGCTGGCCGGAGGCTTCGCTTCCGGGTGCGGGGACGGCGACACGCTCGGAACGAATGGCGGCGCGGGTGGTGGTCCGTACGGCACCGGGGGACTTCGCCAAGGCGAAGGTGGCGGCGCGAGCGGCGCGGGGACCGACTGTGTCCCGGGCGCTCTCGGTTGCTCCTGCTACGGCAACGACACCTGTGACGCGCAGCTTCGCTGCGAGGATGGCGTCTGCAATGCCTGCGAGGTCGGGACCCTCGGGTGCTCGTGCTACCGCAATGGAACCTGTGACGATGGCCTGACGTGCCAGTCGGACCTCTGCGAGCCTCATGGAACGGGCGGCGGGGGTGGCGCGCTCGCGGGCAGTGGCGGCTCCGGTGGTAGTGCGACGGGTGGCACGGGTGGCCCAGGCACGCCCGTCGGCGCCACGGGCGGCACGTCCGCGGGTGGTCTCGGCGGCGCTGTCACCGGCGGTACCGGCTCCGGGGGCGAAGGAGGCGTTGAGCTCGGTGGTGCGGCAGGCGAGAGCGGAAATGGCGGCCAGCCACCGGTACCCGGCTGTGGCAACGGATTCATCGACACGTTCGAGGCATGTGACGATGGCAACGCGGACGCGGGGGACGGCTGCTCGAGCGCGTGCAGGCTCGAGGAGGGCTGGCAGTGCCGTGTGCCGGGCCGAGACTGCGTTCCCTACTGCGGTGACGGGAGCATCGTGGCGGGCAGGGAGGGGTGCGACGATGGCAACGCGATCAGCGGGGACGGCTGCTCCAGCACCTGCAGCGAGGAACCGGGCTGGGACTGTGGGACCGCGATGCCGAGCGTCTGCACCCGGTCCTGCGGCAACGGGGTCCAGGAGCCCGGCGAGTCCTGCGACCAGGGCGCGGAGAACGGCCTGTTCTACGGCGACCCCGCCAACCCCGGCTGCTCCAAGACCTGTACCCTCGAGCCGAGCTGCCGCACGGGGGGCGTGACCGGCGCCTGCCAGATCTTCTGCGGCGACGGCAACATCGACGTCGGCGAGGCGTGCGACGACGGCAACGCATTCCCCGGTGATGGCTGTGACGCCACCTGCCGGCAGGAGGCCGGTTTCGCCTGCGAGACGATCGAGGAGCCCGACACCGAGCCCTGTTCCTCGGGCGGCGGCGAGTGCCTCATGCTGCCGGTGATCTACCGCGACTTCGACGGCCAGAACGTCAACGGCGGCCACCCCGACTTCTTCTACCTCGGCGCCTCGGTCGGCAGTGAGGAAACCCTTTGCGTCCCGAACGCCTCCGGCGACCCCGATCCGGTCACCTCGAACTGCTCGAGCTCCGACTCGACCGAGCGCTGCACGGGCCTGGTCCTGCCGACGCTCAGCGCGCAGGGCAAGCCCCAGTTCAACCCGGCCAAGAACGGCATGTGCGAGTGCCGGTTCACGGACCGGGACGCGCGGGACATCATCACCGCGGCCAACGGGCAGGCCTGCACCGACGAGGAGGACGGCTCAACCCGCTACCGCGTCGGCTTCGACAGCGTGCTGAACGTCCCCGTCATGCACAGCGCCGCGACCTTCGGCCAGTGGTACTCGGACTCGAGCTACAGCACCGCGGTCCGGGGCACGCTCGAGCTCGAGGCCATCGCCGGCGGGGTGTACCAGTTCTCCAGCAGCGACGGGGACACGGTCAACGACGACATCCACGCCTTCTGCGACAACGAGCGTTCGGCCACGCTGTCGAGCGGCTTCTTCCCCCTCGAGGACCAGGCGCGGGACAAGACCTGCAACATCTGGCCGTACTGGGAGAGCGGGCTCAAGCAGGAGTGCTGCGCAGGCAAGAGCTGCCCGGTCCAGTCGCAGTGGGATCCCGACGTCAACTACGGCACCTGCGACCCGGGCGATGGCGGGGCGCTGCCGTACGACACGGGCGAGATCACCGGGATGCTCCGGAACTTCTACTTCACCACCGAGGTCCGCTACCTGTTCCGCTACGGCGGGTCGGGCGGGACGCTCGCGTTCTTCGGCGACGACGACGTGTGGGTGTTCGTCAACGGGCAGCTCGCCCTCGACCTCGGGGGCACCCACGAGCGCCTGGAGGGTTCGGTCAACATCAACGGCGCCACCTTCGGGCTCGAGGAGGGGCGGATCTACGAGATCGCGGTCTTCCACGCCGACCAGCACCCGCGCGAGTCGAACTACCAGCTCACGCTGACCAGCTTCGCGACGCAGCGCTCGGAGTGCGTGCCTCAGTGCGGCGACGGGGTGGCCACCCTCACGGAGCAGTGCGACCTTGGCGCCGAGAATGCGGACGACACGTACGGTGGCTGCCGCACCGACTGCACGCCCGGGCCGTATTGCGGCGACGGTGAGTTGGATGCGCCCGAGGAATGCGATCATGGAGCCGCGAACGGCAGCGTCTACGGCAGCCAAGGGGACTGTTCGACGGCATGTCGACGCGCGCACTTCTGCGGCGACGGGTTCGTGGACACCGCTTTCGGCGAGGCCTGCGACGATGGGGGCCCGAGCGCGGACTGCACGGATACCTGCACGGAAGCCTCCCCGTAGCGAGGGAGACGGCGAGCGCATCTCCATCGCGGCGGCGCGGCAATCGAGAACCGCGAGCCGCGCCCCGACTCCCTCGCTCGGGCCTGCTCCGCAGCCTTGCGGCCGCGGTCGCGGTCCTCTCGATCACGGGCGCGGCGCAGGCCGACGCGCGGATGCCAGCGTACATGCACCCCTTCCCGGAGGAGTTGCTGCAGGACCCGGTGGAGCTCCGCTGCGGCGTGGTGATGCGGGAGTGCCAGGGCGCGGCGATGGACGTGGCCGAGCTGAACCGCCCATTCTACGGGATCTGCGAGAATCACCCGGGGAGCTGGGACGAGCAGAACCTGATCGAGGAGGGGCTGGCCGAGGACTTCACGCCGTGGCTTGGCCATGGAAGAGGAGGCGGTTCACGATGTGGAGCCGAGATCTGCTAGGCTGGACTGGTGACGAACCTTCTGGACAGGATCACACACGATCCGGCGGTGATGGGAGGGCGGCCGTGCATTCGTGGTCTGCGGGTGACCGTGGGCGCGATCCTGGGGCTGCTGGCGGCGGGCAAGTCCGAGGCCGAGATCCTGGAGGCGTACCCGTACCTGGTGATCGAGGACATCCGAGCGGCGCTTGCCTTCGCCACCTTGCGGGCCGAGGAGTCCGAGCTCCCGCTGAAGGCGTCATGAGGCCGTGAGGCTCCTCGTCGACGTCAACCTGTCGCCAAGCTGGGTCCCGTTGGCGCGGGGGCCTCAGGTGATATGATCCTCCCCCCGCTTGGTGGACACCCCAACAGGCGCGACAATGCGCCAGGAGTGTCCCAAGTCCGGATCGAAATCATCCAAGAAGAACCGTCGCGCTCGCCGCCAGTCGTGGGAGCGGACACTCCGGTCATCGTCGGGGTCCACGGCCACGCAGGCCCTGGAAGCTACCCTATCCTCCGTTCGAGCACCCCGGACCGCTGCACCCCCCGTCGGTGATGTCCCAGCCATGGTCGGCAATCAAGGACTGCCGAGCATCCGCGGCAGCGGCGCTGTACGTCGAGCTCCCTCCGTCGAAGCTGACCCCGTCCTGCACGTCGCGCTGGGCCCAGGCGATCAGAAGTGCGTCATAGTTGGCCGTCGAGAGCGTGACGTCCTGGAACATGCCGTTCATGGTCGTGACGCTCGAGACGTCCCAAGCCGACAGGTCCTGGTCGTAGGCGCTCCCCATGAACATGAAGCTCATGTCCGCGACGCTCGAGACGTCCCAGTCCGACAGATCCCGTCCATAGGCGCTCCACAAGAACATCTCGGTCATGGTCATGACGCTCGAGACGTCCCAAGCCGACAGGTCCTGGTCGTAAACGCTCTCCCGGAACATGCGGCTCATGTCCGTGACGCTCGAGACGTCCCACGCCGACAGATCTTGGTTGAACGCGGTGGTACCGGCGAACATCCCGGTCATGTTCGTGACGTTCGATACGTCCAAGCCCGACAGGTCCCGGTCGTAGGCGCTCCCCTGGAACATGTAGCTCATGTCCGTGGCGCTCGAGAGGTTCCAACCCGACAGGTCCTGGTTGAACGCGCTCTTCCGGAACATGTAGCTCAGGTCCGTGACGCCAGACACGTCCCAAGCGTCAAGGTTGGGAATCGACTCGAGATGCGAGCAGTCGCTGAAAGCGTCACTGAGGCTGGTCGTCTGCGTCAGGTCCGGCGCGTCGGTCGCCGTGATCACCAGGTTCGCCGCGCCATGGAACTGGGCGAAGGTGTCCCCCAACGAAAGCGATCCCCATTGAACCACTGCTTCGAGCTTCCCTGCGTCGCCCGATGGCCAGCGTGGGTCCACGGACCATTCCACGATATCGAACTTAGCGTGTGCGAACCGCCAGCCCGATATCACGCCGACGATGACAACGGTGTAGGTGCCGACGGCGGGGTAGGTGTGCGTCGTCGCTGGCGCATCCCAGGAGGTGATCACATCTGTGGTACCGTCTCCCCAGAAGACGATGAAGTCGTAGGTGCCGTGCTCCACCAGCGGCAGGGAGATCTGATCGTCATCCGAGAATCTCGGGTAACCGGCGGCCGTGTTCCAGACGGAGATGAAGTGGCTCGGGTCGCTGGGTGGCGTGTCAGCCGTACCCGCACCGCCGTTCACCGTTGCACCAGCAGCACCGGCAGCGCCGCCGCCCGCGGCAGAGGCGGTGCCCCGGCCGCCGACACCGGGTTCACCGGCGGCGGAGCCTCCAACGCTCGCGGCCTCTGCCGCGTCACTCCCATCAGCCTGGTGTCTGCCACCGCAAGCGCACGGCCCCAACAAGCCCAACAGCAGCGACCAGCGCCTGACGACGTTCACGACCAAAGACATCTCGCTCTCCATGAAGCAGCGACCGTTGCTCGGATGGTGTCGAGTTGACCAGAGGACCACATCGAGGCACCACGCCATCGTAGACTTCTCGATTCGCACCGAGAATGTACGGGCCGCTGTCGGCGGCCACCGACCTTTCGCGCCCATGAGTGACGTGGGAGGACCCTCCGTCGATCCCCTCGGTCACGCACCTCGGGTGCGGGGCTACCACCCGCCCCCGCCTCCTCACCCCTTCCTCGATCCGAGCCACGCGCACCTCCGCCCATACCCCGTAATCACCAGCGCGTCCCTCGCCCGCGTGGCCGCGACGTACAGGAGCCGCCGCTCGCCGTCCTCGTGTGCTTTGCGGGCGGCGTCGTCGCAGAGGGCGTCGGGGGGGAGGGCCAGGGGCATGTCGCCCTCGTGGATGCTGGCGAGGATCATCAGGGGGAATTCCAGGCCCTTCACGCGGTGCAAGGTCGCCAGGCGGACGCCGGGGGCGGTCGTGTTCTCTTGCTTCTCGATGATGGTCGTCGCGATCCCGGCGCCCTCGAGCAGGGGCTGGTAGCGGTCGGTGAGGTAGCGGCGCTTGCGGGCGGCGATGCACAGGGTTTCGGGGTCGTGGTCGGCGAGCCACTCGCGCACCCGCGCGAGGATGAGCGCGGCCTCGGCGTCGGCGGTGGGGCAGTGGGCGATCTCCGGGGCGACGCCGAGGCGGAGTGAGCGGTAGCCGCGCAGCGAGTCGAGGCCGTCGTCGAGGTCGTCGACGGGCATCCCCTCGAGCAGCGCCTCGGCGAAGCGGCGGATGCGGGCCGTCGTGCGGTAGTTGACGGTCAGGCGCCGCGAGCGCCGGCCGCGGATGTTGATCCCGCAGGTGCCGAGGCTCGACTGGTGCCGGTAGATCCGCTGGTGCGCGTCGCCGACCACGAACAGATCGTTCGGGCCCTCGGGGACCAGGGCGCGGAGCAGCCGCAGCGCCTGGGGTGAGAAGTCCTGCACCTCGTCGGCGACCACCGCGGCGTAGGGGAGCACGCTCGCGGCGCCCGGTCCCGCCTGCTCGCGGAGCCGCTCGAGGGATCGGCGCGCCTCGTCGAGGACGTCGCCGTAGTCCAGCAGCCCCGCGCGCTCGAGCTCGGCCCGGTACGCGCCGAGCACCCGCCACACGCCCTTGCGCTGGCCCCGCGTGAGCGGCGTGCCGCGCCCGGCGCGGCGGGCCTTGAGGTAGGCGGCCTCGTCGGTGACGCCCTGGGCGCTCGCCACCAGCTCCCACTCGTCCGCGTAGAACGACCAGGGCAGGTCCGAGGTCGGCGCCTGCTCGCCGATGCAGCGGAGCCAGAGCTGCTGCCGGTCGTCGGATTTCTTCGGCCAGGGCTTCACGCTGATGCCCCGCGCCTTCAAGAAGTGGCTCGCCCAGTCGTCCAGGTTCACCACCTCGATGCGGGCGAGCTCCGGGCCGCACAGATCGCCGAGCTGGCGCCGCAGATCGCTGGCGAGGTTCTTGGTGAAGGTCGTGAACAGGATGCGCTGGTCGGGGCGCGGGAAGACCTCCTTGGCCAGGTGCCGCGCCCGGTGCATCGCGACCACGGTCTTGCCGGTGCCCGCGCCGCCGAGGACGCGCATGGGGCCGTTGGAGCGCGCCGTGACCAGGCGCCGTTGGGCCGGGTGGAGGAAGATCCGCCACTGGGCGAGCGGGGCGTTCAGGATCTCGGCGAGCTCGTCGTCGTCCTCGACGAGCTTGAAGCTCCGCTGCGTGCCCGGGCGGGCGAGCGCGGCCGAGAAGTCCGTGGTGTCGACCGACGGGGCGGCTTCTGGCGCCGCCGGGGGTGCCTTGCCCGCGAGCTGTTCGATGGCCTCATCGAGGGTGAACCCGGCGGCCAACAGGTAGAGCGCGTCGCTCGCCTCGGCGGGGAGGAACCGCGCGAGCTCGTCCAGATCCTCGTCCGTGCGCAGCGCCCGCACCGCTGGGAGCAGCGGCTCGGGGACGCCGAGCAGCAGCAGCTCGTCGTCGGTGCGCCCGGCCAGCAGGCGCCCCGAAGGGACCGCCGCGGACGGGTCGGTCTTGACCACGGACATGGGCGCGGGCGCGGGCGCCGTGTCGTTGGCGGGCGCCCCCGCGACCGGCTCCCACACCTGCAGGGTGCCGGTGTGCGGGTGGACCGCGAAGCGCTTGCGGCTGGCCCAGGCCATCGCCTCGTCGTGGTGCGCGACCCACACCAGGAGGAAGACGTTGCCCTGGTCCGGCCGGATGACGATCGCCCGGTAGTCGTCGCCGATCCGCACCGTGCGCACGGCCTCGTCGACGGTGTCGTGGATCGGCTCGTAGTGGATCCCGGGCTGCGTCGGATCCGCCTTGAACTTCTCGATGAAGGCGCGCACCCGCTTCTGGCTCTTGCGCGGGATGCCGGCGTACGCCTCGAGGAAGTCCGCGGAGATCGCCACCTGAGCCTGCATCGATCAGTCCTCCTGCGGGCGCCGCCCCGCGCCGCTCCGGGCGGCGCCGAGCGCCGTCGCCACGGCCTCGGCGATCCGCTCGGGGTCGTCCGTCTCCAGGCCGAAGATCTGCCAGCCGCGGGCGGCCCACGCCTCCCGATCGGCCTCGGTCGCCTGGTACCAGAGCGCGATCCGGAGCTGGTGCCAGGCGAGCACAGCGTCGAGGACCACGCCGGGGCCGAAGGGGCTCGTGAACTCCTCGGGCGCCGGTAGCCCCCGCGCGAGCAGCGCGAGCGCGAGCGGACGGGCCTCCGGGAGCTCCTCGTCGAGCGCCACGCGCGGATCGTCCGGGCCGGTCGCGGCGGGGTGCTCCGAGAGGGGCCGCAGCTCCGCGCGCGGGGCCGGGTGCGGGGCCGTGGGGGCGCTTCCCGCGGGCTCGTCCGCGGCCTCGTGCTCGAGCCGCTCGGTCGTCGTGACGACCACCTCGCCGGCGTGGAACTGCAGCAGGTTCCAGGTCTGGAGCAGCGCGCGCCAGCTCGCCTCGAAGGCCTCGTCGTCGCGGTGCGCGCGGTCGTCGTGGGCGCGCAGGGTGAAGCGGAGCGCCCCGAGCTCGCCCTTGGCGAGCCGCGCCGCGGGCAGCTCGACGAGCAGGGTGCTGGCGGGGAGCGCCTTCAGGCCCGCCACCGTGGAGCCGAGCGCTGCCTGGTGCGCCGGCGGGGTCGCCGACCGCTCGACCGCGCTCCGGAGCTCGCTCCGGGCCGTCGCGATGGCCGCGTCGGTGAGCGGCGGCCGCACGGCGAGGCAGGCGACGCCGAGCGCCCCGGCCGCGTCGCCCCACGCGCCCCGGTCGGGGCAGCCCAGGAAGCGGACGAGCTGCTCGAGGCCGTTCAGGGTGACGAGATCGACGGGCACCCGATAGCCCTCGCGGTCCTTCTCGAGCGCCTGCGTCGCCGTGCGCAGCATGGTGTCGCTCGCCTCGGCGAGGAGCGAGGGCGCGCCGTGCCGCGTGTCCCCGAGCGCGTCCGTCACGTCCTTCCAGGTGACGGACCAGACGTGGTACCGCCCGGACTCGAGCAGGGCCGTGCGCTTGCGGACGTCGTCCCAGATGCGCCCGCGGGGCTGTCCCGGGCAGGCGTGGAACTCGAGCCCGTCACAGAAGATCGCGATCGGGAGCACGTCGTCCCG
>CAYOLF010000134.1:0-14068 GCA_964404725.1 uncultured Polyangiaceae bacterium | reverse complement strand
AGCCGGGTCAGCCGCTCGAGGCTGAGCGGCGGGCGAGCGCAGTAGCGCAGCAGCCTCTCGCGTCCCTCGCGGTCGTTCGCCGCCACGACCACCCCGGCGTGCAGATCGAAGCCACGCGCCTGCGCCCCACGCCGGGCGCTTTTCGTCGGGCGCGCGGGCTCGAGGTCGTCGCGCTCGGTGGGGCCGTCGCCCCGTGGGCAGGCGTCGGTGAGCTCGGTCAGCTCGCCGAGGCCGAGCGAGCCCTCGAGGCAGGCATCGAGCGCAGACCGCTCCGGTGACTCGTTCGAGAAGTCCGCGTCGGGATCGGGGTCACGCAGCAGGCCCCGCCGTCTCAGCCAGCGCGCGACACGGATCTCGATGGCATGCACGATGTCATCGAGGTCCGCCGGCGTCGGGCACGGCAGCGGGTGGAACGTGATCGGTCGGTCTCCGGCCGCGTCCCGCGCGCGGTCCCGCACGAACACCCCGTCCGGCACGGCCAAGTGGTAGTGCACGTTGAGGTTGAGGCTGCCCCCGAAGCGCTGCGGGAACTGCACGGCGCCGCTGCGGGTACGCTTCCGCTCGAGCCCACGGAGGCCGGCGGCTTCGCTCTGGTAGCGGAAGATCTCGGCGACGAGGGACCCGCGTCGCCCGGGTCCCACGCAGCAAGCGCTGCGTGGGTGGCGGCGTGGGGTACGTCCCACCGCAGAGAGGGCGTCCGGTCGGCGGGCGAGCGTAAGGCGCAGCTCGAACGGCACCGAGAGCACCCACTGGCGCACGGGCACCTCCGGGAAGACGCGGTCGGTCAGGAACGCGGCGGTGCCGCACATCCGGCGGGGGGACCCATCGCCTCACCCTCGCAGCCTCGGCTGCGAGGGTGAGGCGATGGGCTGCAGCTCGGGCAGACGGAGCGCTTCTTGCACGAGAAGGCGACGACGAGCTCGCGACCGCAGTCGCAGCAGCGAGCTCGCCCGAACCCGAAGGCGTGGATGCCGCACTCGAGGTAGGCCCGGAGCTCCTGCTCGACATAGAGGGGCAGGCCCCGCTCGTGCTGCTCCCGGACCTCGGCGAGGAAGGGCTCGAGGTGCTCGGTGACCAGGCCGTAGAGGAGCGTCTCGCGGGGGTCGTGCTGGCGGTAGCCGCCGGCCGCTTCGCGGAGGGCGATCGCGGGGCGCCGCTTCGTGACGGGAGGGGGAGCGATGGCTCCGGCGGTGCGGGCCGCGCGGGGCGCTGGCATCGCTTCCCCTCAGCGAGGACCGTGCCGGCGAGGTCATCGGGGCTCGGGCGCGCCGCTGCAGCGGCCACGAGCGGCGCGCCGAGCGCACGGGCGGGGATCGCCCCCTGGCGAGCCGCCACCCGCTGGTCGCCACTCGCCCCCCGCGTCGGCCCCCCATGCGGGCGCAGCCCGCATTAGGCCAGGGGCCGCGCGCGCGCAGCGCTAGCGAGCACGCGCCCCGTACCCACCGCGTCCCATCGGGGGGCAGCAAGATCGGATCGCCTGCTGCCGGAGCTCGACGCCGAGCTACCGGGGCGCGGCGTCGCCGCTCGGGCGCAGGCGCCGATCCTCGTCGTAGTCCTCGACCTCGGCGTCCGGGACCAGGCTTGGCACGACGAAGCTCACCTCGACCGCGCTCGGCTCCACGCTGACGGCGATCAGCGTCACCTCGGCGCCATGGGTCGTGGATTTTTCGCGGCAATCAGACTGATTGCCGCCCTAGAGCACCTCCAGCCCGTACTCGACGAACGAACTGGGCGGCAGCTCCGCGCCGGCCTCGACCAGGACGGTGTCGGTCGCGGCCGCCGGCTGGCAGGTGTACTCGCTGCCGGTCACCGTCACCAGCTGGTAGGCCGCGCCCGCGAAGGGCTCGGCGCTGGGGTCCGGGCCCTGGAAGATCCGCACGGCGCCCTCGAGCGACGTCGAGACGAAGGCCTGGGGCGCCGCGCCCGCGGCGCTCATCACCAGCGGGACCGTGCAGGCCGCGTCCGCGAAGTACGACACCCCGATCGTCTCGGGCAGGCAGCGCGTCGTGCCGTCACGGGCGGGTCCGAGCCGGCAGGCGACGCCGAGCTCGCGGTCGGTGAGGTCGTAGTGGGTCTCGTCGTCCGAGAGCACGACGGTGCCCTCCGCGTTGGCGAGCCACTCGGCATCGAGGCGCCGGCCGCGACGCGGGCTCGACTCGAGCCGCGGAAACACGGCGGGAGCCACCAGCTCACCCATCACGTACCGGGGACCCGTCATGAACGCGCGCCCCGCCTCCAAACACGCGCTGACCG
Organism: uncultured Polyangiaceae bacterium; assembly: GCA_964404725.1. Classification (GTDB taxonomy): domain Bacteria; phylum Myxococcota_A; class Polyangia; order Polyangiales; family Polyangiaceae; genus JAFGBI01. Next base: position 11,815 of record CAYOLF010000134.1, on the reverse strand, counting down.
CGGCCGATGGCGCGCTCACCGCCTCGGCGGGGACGACCTCGTGGATGCCGTAGGCGAACGGATCGAAGCTGTCGACGACGAGGCCGTACCGGGGCGGCGCGCAGGAGTCCACCTCCAGCACCAGGTCCCAGCACTCCACCCCTTCGATGGGGTCCGCTCCGCTCCACCACCCCTGACCGTAGCTGGGGGACTCGACGCAACGGACCCCGTCGCTGGTCGGGCGGACATCGCAGGGTGCGTCGCGCTCTTGGTCGTAGAAGCCGAGGAGAGTCCCGGTGCCATCGGCCGCGGAGAGCTGGCGCCCGCCGAGGCTGCCGGCGACCGCCGCCGACTCGACCTCCGCCGCGCGCACGAATTCGTCGTTGGCGATCGGGGGACCGAGCTCGAAGGCGCGGCCCGCGTTCACCAGGCGAAACGCGCCATCGGGCCCCAGGTACGGCTTGCCCTCGAACTCCCTCCCGAGCTCGTACAGGCGCCGGCCCGCGCTGCACCCGCGCCCTTCGTCGAGCGCGATGTAGCGCGGCTCGAGGTCGCTGAGGAGCGAAGCCGTGAAGAGCGGCACGGTGCAGGCGGCGTCGGCGTAGAGCGGCCCCGAGAGGGGAGCGCCGGCCACGGCGCGCGGGAAGCACCGGTACGAGCCGTCGTCCGCCAGGGAAAACTCGCACTCCTCGTCGCGGGCGGTGTCGAGGTAGCGCGAGGTCCGCACCGGCGGCTCCCCTTCCGCCCGGAAGACCAGCGGCCGCAGGCGACTGCCCGCCACCACGGCGGCGTCACCGAGGTCGACCGGGGGTGGCTGCCACGGGTCCGCCGGATCCGCGACGGCCTGCCCGCAGGCGAGGAGGTTCACGGCGAACAGGGGCGCGAGCGCTCGACGGAAGCCTACGGCGAGCGCGGGCAGCGAGGAGCGAGGAGCACGCGGGGATTCGGTCGGCATCGCGAGCCCCAGGGTGGGTCCGCGGGGCCCGGCGGCAGAGTGACAAGATCGTCATCCCCGGCCCGCTGCCGCCGAGCGGAGGTGGCCCCCCCACCCCCCGGGCGCCAGGCCCCGGTCCCGCCGGGGGCCCCCTCCCGCCCGGGCCGCCCGGGGGGTTGACGATCTTGTCACTCCCGGCGGACGGGCGCCGTCGCTACCGTCGCCCCATGAACATCGCGCTCCTGATCGGCGAGATCGTGAGACAGACGATGGTGCTCATCGCGCAGCTCGCGACGACCGGCGGCGCTCGCGCCCCGCTCGCGCAGGTGGCAAACCAGGTGTTCCTCGACCTGGTCAGCGAGCTCGAGCGGCAGGGCGTGAGCCGCAAGGTGAGCGCCGATATGTTCGGGATGGGCCTGCGCTCGTACTTGCGCCGAGTCCAGCGGCTCGGGGAGAGCTCGACGGAGCGGGGACGCTCGCTGTGGGAGGCCGTGCTCGGCTACGCCCAGGGGCGCGCCCTCGTCTCGCGCGAGGAGGTGCTCCTTCACTTCCACCGCGACGACGAGGTGCTGGTGCGCGGCGTCCTGCATGACCTCACCGAGAGCGGGCTGCTCTTCGTCTCCGGGGTCGGCCCCGGGTCGATCTATCGGGCGGCCACGCCAGAAGAGCTCGGCACCCTGCGCCTGCTGCGGCGCGGGGCGGGGCTCGAGGAGCTGGTCTGGGCCATCGTCTACCGGGAGGGCCCGCTGACGCGCGAGGCGCTGGTCAGGCGCGGGGGGATCGCCGAGGAGGAGCTGGACCACGCCCTCGCCGAGCTCGTGGCCGCGCAACGCGTCGAGCTCGGCGCCGGGGGCCAGTACCGAGCGCGGTCTTTCGTGGTCCCGCTGGACGCCCCCAACGGCTTCGAGGCCGCGGTGTTCGACCACTTCCAGGCGGCCGCGAAGACCATCTGTTGCCGCCTCCGCGACGAACCTCCGCCCCTCCCCGCCCCCGCGGGGGTCGCCGAGCGGGATCTGTTCGGCGGCAGCACCTTCACCTTCGACCTCTGGGCGGGCCACGGGCTGGAACCCGAGGTGCTCTCGCTGCTCGCCGAGCAGCGAGCGCGGCTAGGGGAGCTGCGCCAGCGGGTGGAGGCGTACAACGCCGAGCACGGGGTACCAGCGGACTTCGTGCAGGTGATCCACTACCTTGGTCAGTGCCTCATCCCCCAGGGTGAGGGATCGGAAGGGCAGGAGAACGAGCGATGAGGCGCCTTTTCGGCTGGATCTTCGGCGGGCTCTGCCTGGCGCTGGTGGCGGGCGGCTGCGGCGACACGGGCGGACCCACGGTGGGCAGCGAGTCCCACTTCCTGACGCGCTGCCCGCAGTCCTGCGGCGCGGGCTTCGAGTGCCTCTGCGGGGTGTGCACGGCTCGCTGCACGGAGAGCGCAACGTGCACGGCGTTCGTGGACGCAGCCGAATGCGTCGCCGTGGCCGATCGCCCGGCGGCGTCGGCCTGCACGGAGGAGGACGCGACCGCCTTCTGCGACGTCCGCTGCACCGCCGACCCCGACTGCGCGAGCCTCGGCGCCGACTTCGCGTGCACCGACGGCTTCTGCCGCGACGACGCCGGCGGCATCTTCTCCGATGGTCGGGTCGAGCTCGCGGAGCTCTGCGCGTTCTACGTCGCCGACGTGTGCCGCGTGGAGCTCGGCTGCTACGGCTCGAGCTGGAAGTACCGGGACCAAGCCCACTGCGAGGCCGCCAAGGACTGCGCGGGCCAGGACCTGCTATTCCGCGAGCTCACCGCGGAGCGCGTGACCTACGATCCGGCGGCGACCGCCGCGTGCCACCAGCGGCTGCTGGAGGATCCCTGCGCACACGGGCTGTTCCTCACCGAACCGACCCTGCCGGAGGCCCTGGCGGCGTGCGGCGCCCTCACGGGCCTCGTCGCGCCCGGCGAGACGTGTGAGGCGTCGGTGGAGTGTGTCGACGGCAATCACTGCGATCTCACCGCTGGCTGCCCAGGGGCATGCGTCGAGTCCCCCACCTCACCCGAGCTCGGCAGCGTCCCGCTCGGCGGCGCCTGCACGGCCGTCATCTGTGTGGAGCTCGACGACGACCCCACCAACGACCCAGAGCGATGCACGCAGTGCGCGACCGGGCTCACCTGCTACGACGGGACGTGTCGCCCTGACTGGGGGCTCGGTGAGGCGTGCACCAGCAGCGTGGCGTGCCAGCCGTACCTGTGGTGCGACACCACCGCGCAGCAGTGCACGCCGCTCGCGGCCGAAGCCGAGACGTGCACCAACGCCGGGGTCGACGCCCCGCCCTGCGCGGAGGGGCTCTTCTGCTACGCCGAGAGCCCCTTCGCCCTCGGCGTCTGCACCCCGCTGAGCGCCGAGGGCGGGCCCTGTGTCGACGAGTACGACTGCCTCGACGACGTGCGCTGCATCCCCGATTCGGTAGAAACCTCCCTCGGCACCTGCCACCTGCCTGCTGAGCCGGGCACGCCCTGCACGTGGGACGCGGACTGCACGAGCGACTTCTGCGCCACGGACGGCACCTGCCAGCTGGGCACGCCCGGCGCGGCATGTACCGGCGAAGCCTGCGGGGAGGGCCTGAGCTGCCTCGACGGACTCTGCGTCACCGATCTCTTCCCGGGCGACGCTTGCCCGGAGGGGATCGGCTGCCAGGGCTCGCGCTGCGTGGACGGCATCTGCAGCCTCGCCGCTCACCTGGGCGAGGCGTGCGCTGTCGCCGAGGACTGCCTCTCCGCGCGCTGCGAAGGCGGACTCTGCACCGACGCCGCGAACTGCCCGCTCGACGGATAGCGGGACGACACGTCGGCAAGGGGGGACGGGCGCGACGCCGACGCCTTTTCGACGAGGTCGATGCGCCCCTTCGACACCCGCGGGAAGCCAAGGAACTTTCGCGGCGTTGTGTCGTCTATCAGCGACACGGCAGCGGGCTCGGACAGGGAGGCCATCATGCGGCGTACGATCGGAGCGATCCTGGGTGCACTCGTCTACCTCGGCTGCGGGGGCGCCGAGTCGGACGTCGACGTCGCGGCCGCGCCGCTCACCTTCACGGGCGTCGCCGGGGACACGGACACCTGCTGGGGCGGCAAGACCTACCTCACGCTCGAGGCGGATCCCCTGGTGCCGGGGCGCTTCGGGGGCGAGAGCTACTCCGAGTCCTCGCCCATCCCGGGCTCGCCGTTCCGCGCCTCTAGCCGCGTCCAGGCAGACCGGATCGGCTCCGTGCTGCACGTCTCCGAGGTCGAGACGCTCTCCGAGGACGAGCTGCCGGACTGGCTCCGCTGGTGCCGGGCGGACTTCGATCTCGTCTGGGACGAGGGGCCGGGTGGCCTGGCGCTCGCCGGGGAGTGGTATTCGCCGGATTGCGACTGCCTCGGCGAGGTCGAGCTCGCGGTGGCCGAGTCCTGGGGCGGCTAACGCCGGCCCCCCCGGGGGGAGGGCCCCCGTGGACCCCTGGGGCTCCGCACGGGGAAGCTCGCGCCCCAAGGGCCGCCCCGCCGGATGGCGGACCGAACGAGATCGAGCCTTTTCAGCCGGGCCGCCTTCCGGCGACAATGCCGGGGCTGAGTCGCCCGAGGCCTCGGCGCGCCCTGCGCCCCGGTCGAGGGTGGCCGCCACGCCGCTTGCGGTAAGGTCATGCCATGACGGTTGGACGGAACGATCCCTGCCCGTGTGGATCGGGCAAGAAGTACAAGAAGTGCTGCGGAAACCAGGCCGCTGTCGCGCACCCCGCGCCGGCCGAGGCAAAGCCCGCGGCCGCGGAGGAGACGTCCGGCGGCGAGCGCCCCGCCAGGGCGACGGGACCCCGCGGGGCGGGGACGCGCCCGACGGCGGCCGCGGCTCCCAAACCGAAGTCGGAGAAGCGCGTCACTCCCCCGCCGGTGCGGAGACGCGCCATCTGAGCCGCGCACCCCTCGCGTGGCTCGTGGCGGCCAGCGCGTGGCTCGTGCCGCTCCGGGCCGCGGAAGCGAGCGAACCCCTCGCTCGTGACGGCGAACCCATCGCCACCTCGCGCTACGCCATCGACCTGTTCCAGGGGCCGGTGCTGGCCACGGCCCGCACCACAGGGCTGGCCGGCGCCTATGCGGCGCTCGCCGAGGGCGTGGACGGCAACCGTACGAACGCCGCGGCCCCAGCCGTGCGCCGCCCTTGGTCGCGGCGCTGGTTCCACCCGGCCTTCGCGTTCGGCTTCACCCTGCCTGGGCTCCGTTCACGAACCGACTTCGACAACGACGGCCAGGTGGGTTTCGCCTACGAGGACTTCTACTTCCTCACCGCCGGCGTCAACCTCACGCTGGGCACCGGGGGGATCGGCCTGCTGATCGACACGCAGCACTACGCGCTGCGGAGCGCCGGCTCGCCGGGCGAGCCGGCGCGCAGCCTCGACGTCACCCTCCAGCGCGGCCACTTCCTCGGCGCCCGCTCGTTCTTCGACGGACAGCTCGTCGTCGGCCTCGGGGCGCAGGTGGCGAGCCTGGAAATCTCGGCCGTCGCCCCCGCAGACGACGCCCGGGAGGGGGTGTTCGCGATGTCGAGCACCCGGCTACAGGCCGGGATCCTCTGGGCCCCCGCCGAACTGCCCCTGCGCCTCGCGCTCTCTGGCCGCGCCCCCGGCGAGAGCGAGGCGGATCCGCAGAACGCGGTCCTCCCCGACACCGCGGGCGACACCCGGGTCGGCCCCTTCTACCTGCCCCAGCGCCTCGAGCTGCCCTGGGAGCTCGAGCTCGGCTGGGCCGTGCAGCTCGGCCGGCGCCAGCTCAACACCACCTGGCAGAACCCCCGCCAGGCGCTGGCGCCCCTGCGCCGGCAGATCGACGAGGAGCGCGCGGCGCTGGCGGACGCCGCGGACGACCGCGCGGGCGCGGCGCGCCTGCGCGCGGCGCGGCGGGCGTTCCGCAGCGAGCGCCACGCGTCCTACGCGGCCCTCCCCCGCCAGAAGCTCCTGATCAGCGCGAGCTGGCTCCTCTCGGGGCCCGTGTGGGACGGGGTCGGCTTCGAGAGCTTCCTGAGCCAGACCGTGCAGCGCTCCGGGCAGGCGGCCACCCTGACGCCCCGGCTGGGGCTCGAGTTCGAGCCGATCGTGGACTACCTCCAGGCGCGCTGCGGCTGGTACCTAGAGCCCTCTCGGTTCGAGCAGGGCTCCCCGCGCCTGCACGGCACCGCGGGACTCGACGTCGGGCTGTTCCGCTTCGACGCCTTCGGCCTGGTCCACCACAGCACGCGCTGGCGCGTGGGGGCCTACGTGGACGGCGCCAACCGCTACCTCGCCTGGGGCGCCTCCGCCGGGATCTGGCACTGACCCCGGCGGGGCGGAGGGAGCGGGCGGCCCCGCGACGCCGCCCGCTCGGCCCGCGCGGCCTACTTGGCGACGAAGAACGCGCCCTGGCTCGTCTCGATGGTGGCGCGACTGCCCAGCGTCAGGCCGAAGTAGCCGTAGCGCTCCTCGTAGGCCGATCCCTCGTAGAACCACTGCCACTCCGGCGCGAGCACCTCCTGACCCGCCGCCAGATCCAAGAGGAGGATCTCGGACGAAACCCCGAGCCCCGTGGTCTGGAACGACTCGCTCCCGCGACCGATCACGTAGATGTGATCGCCCGTGACGACCGCGTCGCGCACCCGGTTGGCGGCGCAGTCGGACCCGAAGAGGTTCCCGGCCACGTTGAGGTAGCCGTAGGTCTGGTGCAGGTCCCAGAGGATGGAGCGACAATCCATGCCGATCCCGGCCACGACGTCCTCGCTGAGCACCTCGTCGGAGCCGTTGAGCCCCGTCCGCACGATATCGGGGGCCGAGGTCGCGTCCCCGTAGCCCGTGAAGATCGCGGGCAACCCGTCGGCGTCGGGGGTTTCCAGATCGAGGGTCGCCACCCGGCGGCGGCTCTGGGTGCGTGTCCCCGCCGCGCCGCTCCAGTCCTCGGGCACCACCGAGTAGTAGCGGCTCTTGCAGTCGCCGAAGACGTGCAGCCGTGACCCGTCCGGGGACGGTCGCAGCACCGAGTAGCCGACGGCAAAGTCGTCGAGACGCGGGTCGAAGGCGGTGAGCCCCGATCCATGCTGCACCCGCTCGCCCACGGTGGGATCGGCCGCCTCGAAGCGCCACGCGGAGACGGTGCGCAGGTTGCCGACGAAGGCGTGCGTCACGCCGTCGAACTCGCCGACCCAGAGCCCCGCCTCGAGGTAGGCCGGGCTGCTGCCGCACTCCGGCACGTCGCCCTCTGCGTTGTACTCCTCGCCGTCGTAGATCGTCAGCGCGTCAACGGCGCCGTCGTCGTCGAGGGTGAGCGCCCAGAGGCGGTTCAGGCCGTCGTCCTGGCGCGCGCGGCTGTTGGCGCCCGTCTCCACCAGGTACACGACGCCGTCGGCCGCCATCACGCCGTCGAGGCGCACGTCATCGAGCTCCGGCAGGACGTCGACGGACAGCCCGACCGCGCTGGTGACGTCGCCGGCGTCGAGCCCCGAGAGATCCACCGCCAGGAGCGGCACGTTGGGGTTGTGCGGCAGCGGGGCGCCGTCGCTCAGGCGCAGGGTCACGACCAGCCAGTCCTTGCCCCCGCTGGTGACCACCGCCGCGTGGTTCATGACCTCGTCGGCGAGATCCAGGCCGGCCTCGCGCAGATCGATGCTGTGGCCCTGCTCGACGGAGCCGTCGGCGCCGAGGGTGGCGGTCAGGATGACTCCTGGCGTGTCCGTGCCGAGGAAGGCGACGCCCTCGTGGAACGCGAGCTTGGCCAGCGTGCCTTCGTAGAGCTCCCCGTCCGGATCGGCGAGCGGGACGGCATCCACCCCGGCCCGCGCCGCGTCCTGGTCGACCTCCTGCTGGGACTCGAGGTCGAGGACCCGGATCCCCTGCCCGGTGGTCGAGACGTCCTCGCTGAGCGAGGCGACGACAAAGAGCCAGCCCTCCTCGGGCTTCCAGGTCGGCGTCGGGTGGCGATAGTTGAAGTAGTTGACGGCGATCGGCGAGGCCTGAGCGCCGGTGAGCGCGGTCGAGAGCTCGACGTCGCCGTCCACCTCCACCTCGTACCCCTGCACGCGGGCAGGGTAGCTGCCACTGCTCGGGGCCAGGTTCTTGACGCCCATCGTCCAGTCGTAGTTCGACAGGGTGCGGCTGTCGTCGTGATCGATGACCGGTAGCAAGTAGTAGGTGCCGGCCTCGACCCCGCAGAACTCGAAGGGCTCTCCGTCGAAGCTCCGCTGCTGCAAGGAGCCGCTCTCGTTGAGGTGGCTGCGCACCGGATCGCCGGCGTCCGAGCAGTCCGGGGTCGTGCAGAGCAGCGCGAGCACGCTGCCCTGACCGCAGGTGTCCTTGGTCGGATCGTCGACCTCTCGCCCGCAGGGCATGTTGACCACCACGCTCGGGCCCGTGGGCTCGGGCGTCGCGTGCAGATCGTCGAGCCGCACCACCCCGGTCACGCGGTTATCCGCCGTGTCGGGACAACCGTCGCCGGGCAGGGTCCAACCGCTGCCGCCGCCGGTCCCCGCGCCGCCCTGCGGCTGCCCCGCAGCGCCGCCCTCGGCCTGATCGCCGCCGGTCGCCTGCTGGCCACCGGATGAAGGCGCGCCGCCCTCACCCGACGCGCCACCCTGGCCCGGCTCGCCACCCTGGCCCGGCTCGCCACCCTGGGGCTGCTCACCGCCCGTGGCCTCGGCCCCGCCCTGCGGAACCTGGCCGCCCGAGGTCGCCGCGCCGCCCGGCGCCGCCTCCCCGCCCTGCGCGCTGCCCCCGGTGGCGCTGCTGGATCCCGCGCTGCCACCCTCCGACCCCTCGGCGCCGCCCCCGCCCTCGTCGGCGCCGCCGCTGCCGGCACCGCCGCCGTCGTCGTCGGAGCCGCAGGCCACCGTCAGCAGCGGGGTGGCGCACAGGATCCAGGCCAGGGTTCGCATCGCGCTCGGTTGCAGTCGTCGCATCGGTCGTCCTTCCTCCTCGTGCGCGCGCGCCTCGAGTCGAGCGCGACGCAGTTGGCGCGGATGCTACGGCATCTTGGGACCGACGAGAACCCGTTCGGTGAGCCGTCGACGACGCTCGCCCGAGCCACGCCAGCGCAAGTTATCGCACCCGTGAGCACCGCTCCGCACCTGCACCGCCCGCTCGGGGCACCGCCCGCTCGGGGCACCGCCCGCTCGGAGTGCCTTCGCTCCCGGGCAATCTGGTCCAGGAGCCGCGGCCGGCCGCTCACCGCCAGGCGACGCGGAGCGACTCGGTGGCGCCAAGGCGCCGCCGCTCGACCCGCGCGAAGTTGGCAGCGAGCTCATCGTCCACGTGCTTGACGAAGGCGAAGTAATCCCCACCCTCGAGCCACTCCGCCGCGGCGACGATGGGGTTACGGTTGGCGTGGTAGTCGATGACCACCACCGCCTCGCGGACCACGCGGCGGAGCTCCGCATAGACCCGCACCCGGTACTCCGGGGTCAAGCCGTGCAGCGTCGCCGCCAGGATAGCGACGTCGATCGACTGGTCGGGGAGGAACCCCATCGCGTCCGCGGGCGCCTCGTGGACGGGCACGCGGGGGAACCGCGCGCGCGCGATCCGTGCCATCGCCACCGAGGGCTCGACGGCGACCAGATCGCAGTCGCGACGCACGAGCTCGGCGAGCAGGGTGCCGATGCCCGCGCCCACGTCGAGCACGCGGCGCCCGCCGAGCGGCACCAGCTCGTCCAGGACCGCCAGCGCGCGGCGCAGGCCCGGCCGCCGAAACGGCTCGAGGGCGATCATCACGGGCGTGAAGAGCTCCCACTTGAGCGAGCCGAGCGAGGGCATTGGGCGAGGAGGTAACGCCCCGACTGCGGCAGCGCAAGGCGGGGCCGCGCGCACCGTCGCCGGGACCCCGCACGCTGCCGTGCCCCCCGTGCCATCCGCGCCCCGCGCGGGTACGCTCGGGCCTCGCCCATGCGCGCCGCCGCCCTCGCCACCCTCGCCGCGCTCCTCTGCACCAGCTGCATGGGGGCGCGGTACCTGCCGCAGGCGGTCGGCGGGCAGCTCGCGCTGATGACCGGGGGCCGGCGGCTCGGGCGCGTGATCGCGGCGCCGGACACGCCGCGGGAGACGGCGGCGCTGCTCGGCGAGGTGCCGGGGATCCGCGCGTTCGGGGCCGCTCGGGGCCTCGGGCCGAGCCGGAGCTACCGCCGTTACGTCGCGCTCGACCGCGAGCACGCAGTGTGGGTGGTGTCCGGCAGCCGCCCGCTGGCCTTCGAGCCCAAGGTGTACTGGTTCCCGATCGCGGGCAGTTTCGCGGCCGTAGGCTGGTTCGCGGAGGCGCGCGCCGAGCGGCACGTGGCGCGGCTCGAGCGGCGCGGCTGGGACGCGGACGCCTTTGGCGCGGACGCGTACTCGACCGGGGGCTGGTTCCGGGATCCGGTCGTCTCGACCATGCTCGCCCCCGGCCCGGCCGCGGTGGGGATGCTCGCCAACGTGCTCCTGCACGAAACGCTGCACGCCACCGTCCTCGTCCCCGGCCAGACCGCGTTCGATGAGAGCCTCGCCAGCTTCGTCGCCGACGAGCTCACCCTCGAGTTCCTCGCCGAGCGGTTCGGGCCGGCCTCGGCCGAGCTCGACGCTTACCGCGCCGCGGACGCGGCGTGGCGGGCGCGCCTCACCCGCCTGCTCGACGTGCACGCGACCCTCGAAGCGCTCTACGCGAGCGAGCGGCCCGAGGTGGAGAAGCTCCGCGAGAAGGCGGCCATCCTGGGAGCGCTCACCCGGGAGCTCGAGCTCGATCGCCCCGCCAACAACGCCACCCTCCTCGGCGTCAAGCTCTACGGTACCGGCTTGGCAGAGCTCGGCGAGCTGCTCGCCGTCTGCGGCCGCGACTGGCCGCGCTTCCTCCAGGCCGTCGGCAGCCTGCGCCCGCGCGACTTCCCCGCCCCGCAGACGGAGGACTTCACGCCCGTCGTCGAGGCGCTCGTGTCCTGGGGCTGCAAGCCGCTGCGGTGACGGCGCGCCCGGCCAGCAGTGGCCGCTGTCGCCCGAGCTCACACGGCCACAACGGGCGGGCGGAGTGACTTGGGCGGCAGGGTGAGCGCGAACTCCTCGGCGGCGAGCCCCGGCCGGAGCTCGTCGCGCTCGCCGGTGGGTGCGAAGCCCGCTCCGCGGAGCAGCGCGGCCGCCACGGTGCAGCCGTCGGGGACCAGCACCGTCACGTGCCGCACGTCCTCCGCGCGCAGCCAGGCCAGCGCGGCGCTGACTAGCGCGCGACCGGCCCCGTGTCCCCGCGCCTCCGGCGTGATCCAGATCCCGCCCAACCGCCCCGCCGCCTCATCCTGGCGGATGGCGAAGACGAAGCCGATCCACTCCCCGTCCGCCTCGGCGATCAGCGTCGCGTCGCCAGCCGCGACCCGCGCCTCGAAGTGCCGGCGCCAGGCCGCCGCCGAGACGCGCTCGTGCTCGGCGAGGGTCTGGCGATAGGCGCCCGGCGCGTCGGCGAGGGCGCGAGCGCGCAGTCCCCGCAGCGCCTCCACCTCGTGCGGCGCGCAAGGGCGCACGACGACGGCGAGGCGCGCGCTCGTCGGAGATCCCTGGACCATGAGGCCACGGAGGATAACCCGGGCCGGGCCCGTCGATCCACCGCGGCGCGCGAGCGCCCGGGCGTCCCCTCACCCCGGCCCCGGGATCGCGAGCTCGCCGCAGGCCGCGCGCAGCGCCGCCTCGGTGCCGTGCTCGGAGGGCGGGAGACGCTCCCAACCGCCGTAGAAGAAGCGGCGCATCATGTGGTCGTGCCGCACCGTGAAGAGCGCCGTGTAGAAGCGGTTGGGGGGCAGCTCGAGGAGCCGGCGCAGGTGACGCCGCACCAAGGGCTGCTCGGTGGCGAGCCCGAAGAGCCGCTGGAGGTTGGTGAGCCGACGGCGATCCGCCGCCGAGAACGACCGGAACGGCGTCGCCGCGAAATAGG
>CAYOLF010000133.1:11020-14094 GCA_964404725.1 uncultured Polyangiaceae bacterium | reverse complement strand
ACCTCGACGACGAGGAACGGGCTGCGCTGCATCGCTCGATCGACGCCGGCATTGACGACTTCGAGCGAGGCGACACCGAGGACGCCTTCGAATTCCTCGCTCGGCTGAAGGCGAGCCATGAGGATCGAAATCGGCAAGCAGGCCCGCCGCCAAGCGGAGCGAGCAAGTAACTGGTGGCGTGAGAACCGGCTGCATGCGCCCGGGCTCTTCGACGCCGAGTCCGAGCGGGCGCTGCAGCTGTTGCTCGTGATGCCGAACGCGGGCGTCTCGTACGCGACGGCGCGACGATCGGGGTTGCGCCGACTCTTGCTGCCGAAGACCGAGTATCACCTCTACTTCGCCGTCGAGCGCGGCGGGACCGTGATCGTGATCCACTCGCTGTGGGGTGCCCGTCGCGGCCGCGGCCCGCGGCTGTAGCCGCCCCTGCTCGCCCCTCGTCCAAGCCCGCCAGGCCACGTCTGGGTCGAGCTGGACCGCATCTCACTCCTTTCGGACCAGCCTTGCCTGGTCGCACTGAACGCCTTAGCCTCCGCCGGGACGACGAGAGGTTTCCGATGTCACTGCCGTGGTGGATCGCGCACGGCGATCTGGTGAGAGCGGCGATCCCGTTGGGCTTCGTGCTCGTCGGGGCCGGACTGCCGTGGCTGGCCGCGCTGGCCCGGTGGCGGTGGCGGGCGTCGCGCACCCGCCGCGCCCGCGGGCGATCGCGCGACGCTCCGAGCGCCACGGGGACTCGAGCCGCGCTAGTGGGACGGCTGCGCGTCCGCGGTGCGGCCTGCTCGAGGTTCGAGGACGGGCAACCCGCGGCGGCCGCGGTCGCCGCCCTCGTCCCGCGCCGAGGACCTCGCGAGGTGGTGCGCGCTCGGGCGGAGACCCTCTGGCTCGAGGCCGATCCCAGCGTCGAGCTGACTGGGCCGGTGGACGTCCGCGTGGGCTCTCGAGAGCGGGCGTCGTGGCGTCGACTGCGACGCCTCGGCGTCGCGGTGATCCATCGGATCACGGGGGCGGGGGGATCCGCGCCGCTCTCGGCGCGGGTGACGTTCCGCTCCGTCGGCGACGGGGACCGCGTCTGGGTCGCCGGCGATCTCTGTCGCGGCAGCTCGCCCGCTCCCGATCCGGACGCGCCCGACGGACCGCTGCACCTGGTGCCGAGCCCGACGGAGTCACCAGCGCAAGAGCCGGCGATCGTCCTCGTCGCAACCGGTGCGCCGCGCGTGGGGGCGTCGCGCTGGCTCGCGCTGCTGTCCGGCGCAGCGCTGGGTCTGCTCGCGTGGGTCGCCGCGGACGCGGGCCTCGGCGCTGGGGCCATGCGGCAGGAGCGGTACTCCTGGGCGCTCTTGACCACCCGTCATCAGCAGGCGCGCTCCTACCTGCTCTACCAGCTTCTGGCCGAGCTGCCGCAGCGCCCGCAGGTGGAGCGTGCGGTTGAGCTCGCCGAGCTCGGCGGGCACCTCGGCGAGATCCACGCCGTGATCGAGGCGCTGCTGGCGTCGGGCCGTCGGCGAGAGGCCGAAGCGCTGATCGCGAGACACCCCAACCGCAACTTCCTCGAGCAGCTCTACGACGAAGGGGACCACGCCCGTATCGAGCAGCTCGCGCTGGATCTCGGCGATGCGCCTGCGCTGACCGGCGTTCGCCTGAGCGAGGGGCGGTTCGAAGCGGCCAGTCGCGTCCTCGAGGCGCATCCGTCGGGGGGTGGAGGCGTATACTCCGATCCGAGGGACGCCGTCCTCGTCCACCTGCTGGCGGGACGTCTGGCGGCGGCACTGGCGGAGTTCGACGAGTCGCGGCACCCCGTGCCCTGGCACCGTGGCGAGCGCTACCTGCGGCCGGCGCTCCGCTCCCGGGTGGCCCGGGATCGCGACAGCCTCGAGGAGCTGCGAGCCGCAGCGATGCCCGAACGAGCGCCGGATCGCCTCGGCACCCCTTGCCCGGGGTGCCCCGTCGGCGAGGCGATCGGCTCGCTGCTGCTGGCCGACCTGCTCGCCGACGGCGAGGCGCTCGAGGTGCTCGACCACTGCAGGGACTGCGAGCGCCAGTACCCCCGCGCGACCTGGCTGCTCCGCTACCGGTCCGCCGCGTGTGTCGCCCCCACCACGGGCCCCGCTCAGGCCCGCTGTCACCGCCTCACCGGGACGGCGCCGCAGGTGTTCGGGGATTCGCGCTGGTTCGGACCGAAGACCGTGACCTCCTACGGGCTGTCCGCGCCCATCCTCGCGGCCCTCGAGGCGCGCGACGAGCTGGATCCAGAGCGGCGGCTGGTGCGCGCCATCCTGTCGGAGGACCGCGCCGCCCTCGACGGCGCGACCGGGGAGATCGACGCCGCGCTGCGGCGGCTCGCGCGAGCCCGCGCGGACTGGGCGGTCCTCGACCAGCAGTTGGCCGACCGCTGGACCCCCGAACGGCAGCTCGACCTGCCGGCCTTCAACAAGCTCGAGCGCCTAGCCCTCCGGGTCGACCCGGGCGCGCACCTCCGCGCGACGATCCTCGCCGAGCTGCGGCTGGCGCTCGCGGCGGGCCAGGCCGACCGGGCGCGGGCGCTGTCCACCGTCGCCGCCGAGTCCTGTCCGCGCCTCGCCGTCGAGCTGGCGGACCCGTTCTGTCGCGAGGTCGTCCGCCTGCATGAGCTCGAGCGGTTGCGCGATCCGTCCACCTACCTCGCGCCGGGGGCGGTGCTGGCGCTCGTCACCGAGGAGCTGCCGCAGCACGCCGGACTCGACGGACTGGAGGCCGCCCTCTGGACCGGTGACGCCCGCTCGCTCGACGATCGCTGGCCGCCGGAGGTCCTGGCGCTCGTCGGCCGCTCCGTCACCCGAAACTCGGAGAGCGCCCGCGCCGATCTGAGCCGCGCGCTCTGGCAGAGCGCAGAGGCGGGCGCCATCGCGTTCTCCTTCGACCTGGCGACGCGCGCGGCGCCCGCCTTCGCGGCGCTCGGAGACGCGGAGCGAGCCGCGCGCACCCGGGCCGCCCTGGCCGCCTATCGGCGAGCGTGGCTGCGCCCGGAAACCTCCCTCGCGCTCCTCGCCGGCGAGTGACCCGCCAGCACGATCCGCGGGGTCGTCCCCACCCGGGCT
>CAYOLF010000133.1:8766-10920 GCA_964404725.1 uncultured Polyangiaceae bacterium | reverse complement strand
TTCAGCGAGGTCACGACGCCGGGCAGCTACTACCTGCACCTCCCCGCCACGGGGGACAGCTCCTACGCTTTCCGCATTGCGGACGACGCCTACGACATCGTCGGCGCGGTGGCGATGAAGTCGTTCTACTTCCAGCGCGCCAACCACGCCAAGGAGCTCCCCTACGCGAGCGACGCCCTGGCCGGTTGGGCCGGAGCGGGCCGCGAGTGGGTCGACGGCGAGAGTCACCCGACGGACTACGCGGCACCAGCCGGCCCGGGTTCAGCCGACCATGGCGAGCTGGACGTGCACGGAGGCTGGTTCGACGCTGGCGACTACCAGAAGACCCTCTGGGGCCGCGGTGTCGCCCAGATGCTGTGGGGATACGAGCTGAACCCTTCGGTGTGGACCGACGGACAGCTGAACATCCCCGAGAGCGGCAACGGGGTACCCGACCTGCTCGACGAGCTGTCTTGGGAGCTCGACTTCTACGTCCGCATGCAGCGCCCGGACGGGCACTTCATGAGTTCGGCGAAAGGCCAGAGCGGCGACGTCACGTCTCCGCCCAGCGCCTCGGACGAAACGCGCGTCTACTTCGACGGAACGTCACCGTCGGGCGACGGCTGGTCTGGGGGTGGCGTGACCATCGAGCGCGCCACTGGCCAGGCCGTGTTGGCGCTTGCGCACGCCGCCATCGTCTACGACACCGCCGGCGTCGATGACGCGGCGACACGCTATCACGACGCCGCCCTTTCCGGGTGGGACTGGCTGGCGGATGCCACCACCAGCGACGAGGGGGAACAGCACGTTCGAGCCGCTGCCGCCGCCGCCATCTACCGCCTCGACGCGAGCATCAGCACGGCCCAAGCCGTGGTCGAGGGGTTCGCGTGGGACACCTGGGACGGCGGGCTCCCCTACAGCGTGACACCCAGCGACGAAACGATCTCCCAGGCAGCGTGGCACTGTCTGGCCAACGAGGCGGCGAGCAGCACCTTGCAGAGCCGCGTCGAACAAGGCGTGGTTGACGCCATCGTCGAGCGGGCGTTCGGTGAGCAGGGAGTGTACGGGGGCATGTACGGCGGGATCGGCAACGGCTGGGACTGGTCGTGGGGCAGCAATCGCGCTAATTCCCTCTATGGGGCGAACCTGATGATGGCCGCGCACTTCGGGGCGACGGGGAGTCGCTTGGCCGCGGAGGTCGAGGAGCAGGCACAGCGCCACTTGCACTACATGCTCGGCCGCAACCCGCTCAACATGGTGTACCTCACCAATATGGACGCCTACGGCGGGGAGCACTCGTCGTTTCAGATCTACCACTCGTGGTTCTCGTACAGCACCGAACTCGGCGAGTTTGGCAACGCGGACTACAACGGCAAGCCGGAATCCGTCACGGAACCGCTCTATCCGTACCACCCGGACGACGATCAGACGTCGACGTTCGGTCCCGCTCCCGGGCTCGTCCCGGGTGGCCCCAACTACTACTACGGCGGCACCTACGACATCCCCAACGCCGAGGCCCCGGCCTACGCGTATCGCGACTTCTCGGTCGGATGTGACTGGGACGGCGACGCCGGTGTCTGCCGAGCGGCGTCCTGGGAAATCACCGAGCCCATGTGCGCGTACCAGGGACCCTTCGTCCAGCTGGTCTCCTTCTTCATGACTCGTTGACGATAGGGCGACCGACGTCCTGGCCGGGGGCCACGGTTACCGATTCCCCGTGACGCTCTGGCCCGCGCAGTGATGCTGGAGTTCTGGCCACGGTGGCCGCGTAAAGCCTCAGCGCAGCAGACGGCTCGCCGGGTCGGGGCGCCGCTCACGAACTACTGGTGCAGCTGGACCGTGCCGGTCAGCGTCCCCGTCCAGGACGCGCTCTGCGGCGTCAGGGTCAGCGTGGCTCCCGAGACGCAGTACGAGTACTCCTGCTCGCCCGTCGTGATCACGAGCTCGGAGCCCGACGTCGTGAAGTCGCCCTCGGTCGAGGCATATAGGGGAGCCAGTCCGATGCCACCCGGCTGGTCGACGGTCGCCAGACACGAGCACCCGCCGCTCGCCTCGTCCGTGCAGGAAACCGCCGAGTAGCCGAGGGTTTCCAGGGGGCCGCCCAGGCGGTCGCAGGTGACGGCCGTTCCTGAGACCGAGAGGCACTCGGCGGCCAGATGGAGCTGCTCTTGGCCG
>CAYOLF010000133.1:7046-8666 GCA_964404725.1 uncultured Polyangiaceae bacterium | reverse complement strand
CCGCCCGGGTCGCTCCCCGCTCCGCCGGCACCACCCGCGCCCTGAACGGGATCCACGATGTCCCTCGCACCGTATCGCGCCGCGACGATGGCGTCCTGGAGGGCGTCGACGGTCCCCGCCGTCGCAGCGCCGGTCACCATGACGCCTTCGTAAAAGCGACCCCCGTCCCCATCGCCGTTGTCCCCGGAGATCGAGAGCACGACGGACCCCTGCTTCCGCATGGGGACGTAGCCGGGCTTCTCGGGGCGGATCCCGTCCCACAGGGTGGTCAGGGGGCCGGAGGTCGCATCGCCACCGTAGAGCGCGAAGCGCCCCTTGCCCGCGTTCTTGTCCGCGGTGTCGCCGACGAGCACGCCCGTCACGAAGTCGTGTGGGAGCGACGTATTGGTCGAAACCGTCGGATCGCTACCGTCTTCCCCGCCGGGAAACAGGCCGTTCTCGAGGTCCGCCATGACCCATGGGCCCGCCCCGCTGCCGGTGCCCCAGATGACACCCATCCCGAAGTAGACCGCCTCCGCGGCGCCGTTGCCATCGTCGTTGGCGGACGTCTCGGCGTTGCCGTAGTCGAAGCAGCACCCGTTGATCAGGTCGTGCTGACTGGTGACCATGTACATGGTTTCGGGCTCGTCGCCCACCGCGGTCCCGTTCCCCGCGGCGACGGTGCAGCCGTCGCAGCCAGCGCGATATCCCATCCCCGGTCGAAGCAGCATGCCGTAGACCGCATGGCCGTTGATCCACACGGGAAGGTCCCCGGCGTTTGCCGGGTCGCCGGGCGTGGCTTTGGCCCCGCCGGGAGGGGATGGCTCCAGGTGGTTGTCCTGGCCGGACTGGTCGTACACGGTCGTGATGGCGCAGGGTTCGCCGGCGCAGAACGCGTCGTGCACGGCGGCGTCAGCGTAGCCGCCCGTGACGGCTCCGATGTCCAGGGCTTCCCCCTGGCAAGAGCTCGGTCCCGGCGTCGCCGAGCCCTTACAGACCTGGTAGAGCGGCCCGTCGTAGGCGGTCCGCAGCAACCGGACCGTACTGTGCGCCGCCACGCACGGGTGACCCGCGCCCTCGAGGACGTCGCACGGCAAGGGGGCAGGGCCAGCGTTGACTTCACCGCCCGAACCGCCAAGGCCGCCACCCGCACCGCCAAGACCGTCAGCAGCGCCACCGGAGCCAGCGAGCCCGCCGGCCCCGCCTTCGATGTCGGCGCCGGCGGCCCCACCCGTGCGCCCCCCCCCGCCGGCGGCTCCGCCGGAGCCACCCGATGCGGTCTGCCCTCCGCTGCCGAGATCGACACAAAGGCTGGAGGCACAGACCAACCCCGCATTGCAGGTTCCATCCGCCAGGCATGGGCAGCGCTCGGTGCCCTCGACGCATTCGTCCCCACCGGCACCCCCCACGCCGTCGCCGGTGCCCGAGGCACCGGTGCCAGCGATGCCCTCGCCAGCACCCGCCTGTCCGGCGCTGTCCGTACCGCCGGTGAGCGATGTCTCGCCCGCATCGCCGCCGAGGAGCGACGGCTCGCCCGCAGTGCCCGCCGGCTGCCCATCGCCGGTCGCCTTCCCGCCGCAGCCGTGGATCAGCGCGATCCCGCAGGCCATGCTCAATTGTACGACCGTCGCTCTGCGCATC